>NZ_JAWJBV010000002.1:0-573362 GCF_046536015.1 Bacillus sp. SIMBA_154 | reverse complement strand
CCAACTGATATATTTTATCAAAATAAGTAAAAACCCCACTTTCACTTCAAGTAAAGGTGGGGTTTGTCTACGGTCTGAGCTGTCCAGATAGTGGACAGCTTTTTTACGTTAAAGATCATCAAGCATGTCTTGGAAGGTATGCAGCTGGTTTCTTTCTGCATCTGTTGAGTTGGCAAATGCAGATGATACGGCATTTTTTGCTCGCTTGACAGCCTGTTGACGCTCTAACCCAGATGAAAATGAAGAAGTAAGGGCTTCTTCAGTAAATGATTTGGCTTGATCAAAAAGTTCGTTTCTCACAATGAACCTCCAGAAGCATCAGTCTTCATATTTCCCCGGTCCTCCGCCGCTTCTTCAAGTGTGGAACGATACGGAAAACGTGCGTCATGCAGACTGACAGAATCTTTACCTTGTTGTATAAAGCGTTTCGATTTGCTTCTTTTACCCATTCGGAATCCGCCCCTTTACACAAGCTGACAGGTCAACCTGTCTAACGGTAGTATGCCCGCTTTCTTCGGATATGTATGAATGGAAAAATTAAAGAGAGAAGTAATTCGTTAGGAATTTTGCAATCCCATCTTGTTCATTCGTATCTGTGACTTCATTTGAGACGCGTTTCACTGCATCAATCCCGTTGCCCATTGCAACGCCGCATCCAGCAAATTCAAGCATCTCTAAATCATTGTCTTCATCTCCAAATGCCACAATTCGCTCCTTAGGAACCCCGTAATAATCACTGATTTTTTGCAGTCCAACGGCTTTGTTCATGCCTGTTTTAATGATTTCAATCACGTGCCACGGAGCGGCCCATCGCCTGTGATCAATTACTTCTGCATGAACATCTGTTAAATAGCTCCGAATGGCTCCGACGTCTTCTTCTTTTGCATGAATTAAGACGCTCGTCACATTCTCTCCAAGGTTGTTTCTAAGGTCTCCGACAGTAACTTTGTTTGCATTCATATTAAATATATCAATGAGTTTTTCATCATGATAATGGAAATACAAATCATCGAGCACTTCAGCCAACACATTGTGCACTTTATACTCCTCACTGATGTCCACAAGCTGTTTAACAACTTGAAGATCAAGTGACGTGTGAAATCTGCCCCATTTTTCATCAAGAGGATGATGGACAAACGCTCCATTAAAGTTCACAATCGGTGAATCAAGCTGTAATTGCTGATAATAAGGAGAGCTGGAACGAAATGGCCGGCCTGTTGATATACATACATGATGCCCGCTGTCTTTCACTTTTTGAATGACGTCAAGCGTGTGTGTAGAAATGGTTTTATCATCTTTTAATAACGTGCCATCCAGGTCAAGTGCGATTAGATAAGGTTTAGTCTCCATAAAATCTCCTTTGATCTGTAAGTGATAGGAGGCAGTTAGTAATGGTGCCTCTTTCTATAGTGTATCTTTATCACATCTTCGTTGTCTACATGTTAAAATAAACAAAGACGGGAATGATAAAGGAGGATTCATAGGCTGTGATCACCATTGATGAGCAAATTGAACACGATATTCCATTTTTACATATCGTAAAAGCTGAAAATAAAGAAAAACCGCTACCGCTTGTATTTTTCATACACGGGTTTACAAGTGCACGTGAGCACAACTTACACTTCGCCTTTCATTTGGCCGAAAAAGGCATGAGAGTCATTTTGCCTGACTGTGCTTATCATGGTGTAAGATCAGAAAACCTCAGCTTAGAGGAACTGGCATCAAAGTTCTGGGAAATTGTTCTGAACGAAATTCGTGAAATCGACATACTCAAAACACATTTTCAAGCAAAACAATTGATTGAAGCCGATCTGATAGGCGTTGCTGGTACATCTATGGGGGGCATCACGACCTTTGGTGCACTTGCAAAGCATGATTGGATTAAAGCAGCTGTCAGCCTGATGGGCAGTCCGAAATATACGACTTTTCTACAGGCACAAATCATGGACATGCGTCACAAAGGTTTCATGAAAGACATCACGGACGAAGAGGTCAAACAGCAATTAGACGCACTCCGCCCTTATGATTTAACGCTGCAAATGGATCGATTGAACAAAAGACCGCTGTTATTCTGGCATGCGGAAAACGACCCTGTTGTCCCTTATCGCCACGCAAAAGCCCTATATGACGAGTTAGCGGCAACCCAATATAAGCAAGACCCGCACCTGATTCGTTTTATCACAGATGAACAAGCAGGCCACAAGGTCTCAAGACAAGCGATGTTTGAAACGATTGACTGGTTTGTGACGCACCTGAAAAGCACAAACGTTTAGCCAAAAGTAAAAGTACGTTATACTAGTTGAAAAAGGAGTGGATATCATGGATGAAGCATTGAAAGAAAATATTTTAGGCGCCCTAGAACAGGTGATTGACCCTGAGTTAAATGTCGACATCGTCAATCTTGGACTTGTCTATGATGTCGATCTTGATGAGAATGGAAAAGCAGATGTCACCATGACCTTAACATCAATGGGTTGTCCTTTAGCACCAGTTATCGTGGATGAAGTCAAAAAAGCATTAAGCGACCTGCCTGAAGTGAAAGAAACAGAAGTTCACATCGTATGGAATCCGCCTTGGACACGAGACAAAATGTCAAGATACGCTAAAATCGCACTTGGTATTCAATAAGCACATATGAAAAACGCCTGGTATGAGTTGAACTCGTACCAGGTTTTTTTATGAAAAATTAAGGTGGGGGAGAGAATGGCCTGATATAATGGATGTAATTTTAAAGAACGGAGTACCTATAATGAAACGAAAGTGGATATGGATCGTTCTTTTCATGGGATATGCTGCTGCATTTTTTGCATCAATCACTATACGTGAAGGTCAAGCACATAAAAGTCAAAATCTTGATGCCTTTACAGATGTCAGTCATCTCATGCCTGTCAAAATAAAAAAAGTCGTTCAAGGTAAAGAAATACAGACATTAAAAGAAGTATTAGAAGAAGCAAAAGAGAAACATCTGCCGATTTCAATTGCCGGAAAGCAGCATAGCATGGGCGGCCACACGTACTATGAAAACGGGATCGTGCTCGATATGACTAAATTCCGCCAGATTTTAGCATTTGATGAAAACAAGCAGAGCATTCGTGTCCAAAGCGGCGCTACATGGG
Organism: Bacillus sp. SIMBA_154; assembly: GCF_046536015.1. Lineage (NCBI taxonomy): Bacteria > Bacillati > Bacillota > Bacilli > Caryophanales > Bacillaceae > Bacillus > Bacillus sp. SIMBA_154. The sequence continues at coordinate 570,246 of NZ_JAWJBV010000002.1, read as the reverse complement.
ATGATATTCAAAAATTTGTGAACCCATACGGTCTTGCTGTAAAGGTGATGCAATCGCAAAATATCTTTACGGTTGGAGGGTCATTAAGTGCAAACGCACATGGACGTGACATTCGCTATGGGTCACTCATTGACACAGTTCGGTCCTTCAGACTATTAAAAGCAGATGGAGAGATCATCACAGTCAAACCAGATGATGACTTATTCACTGCCGTCATTGGAGGATACGGCCTGTTCGGCGTCATTTTAGATGTTGAGCTTTCGTTAACGAGGGATGAATTATATAAAATGGAAACAACCTCTCTTGATTATCGTGAATACACCGCTTATTTTCAAAAGCATGTAAAAGACAATAAAGAGGTACGCATGCATCTTGCAAGAGTCTCAACAGCGAAAAAACACTTTTTGAAAGAGATGTATGTCACCAATTACACCCTCTCTTCTGATCAAGAGATAGAAACATATCGGGAGCTCAAAGAAGATCAGCTTGTCATGCCCTTAACATTTATGCTCGGCCTTTCGAGAAGATTTGATATGGGGAAAGATCTGCTATGGAATTTGCAAAAGAAATATTTCCAAAGTCAAAATGGACAGTTGATCACAAGAAACAATGTGATGCGGTCTGATTCTGCATTTTTAGAATATGAAAATGAGTCTGACACTGATGTGCTGCAAGAATATTTTGTTCCAGTTGATCGTTTTCGTGCGTATATCGATGAAATGAGAGACCTATTACAACATGAAGAGTTGAATTTAATGAATATCACGATACGCTATGTACAAAAAAATGAAAAAGCGGACCTTTCATATGCAAAACAAGAAATGTTTGCACTTGTTCTTCTTGTGAATTACGGTTTTGAGAAAGAAGAAAAGGCAGAAGCGAAGCGGATCATCCGCCAAATGACAGATGTCACCCTGCGGCACCATGGAAGCTATTACTTACCGTACATGCCTTATCAAACAAAGGCACAAATGAAACGGGCATATCCTAAAACTGATGTATTCTTTCAAAAGAAAAAGCAGGCAGATCCAGATGGCAGGTTTATCAACTATTTTTATGAAAGGTACAATACTCAATGAATGCAAAAGCAATGAAATGGTTCGTCTACTCACAAAGCCTGCTGTTTTTCGCCAGCAGTCTGATCTTCCCTTTTTACATTCTTTTTATTAAAAATGTTGGATCAAGTTATTCTCAGTTTGGTCTCGCGTATGGTCTGTTTGGTTTAAGCGGTGCGTTTATTCATTTACTCTTAGGGAAACTGCCAGAAACAACCGACAGGCGGCTCTTTTTAATCATTCATTCGTTTGGTATGGCTTTTCTTTTGCTGCTTTTTCCGCACATTACAGAAGTGGAGCAAGTGTATATGATACAGCTTGCACTAGGTGCGCTCGGTGGTTTTCAAAAGCACGGGGAGAAACTGCTCGTTACTGAACTGACAACTGAGAAGAAAAGAATGAAAGAAGTTGGGCACTATCATTTTTGGACAGCTCTTTTTTCATCTATCGCCATTATGCTGGGCGGCCTGTTTGCTGATTTCTTTACCGTTCATTTCATTTTTTATGCAAGCTCCTTATTATATTTATGCAGTGCGCTCATGGTCATCAATATGAAAAACACAAGATAAATCCGCATGTCTCACGAAGATATGTGGATTTTTTTATGAAAAAAAATGAAAGGAAATATTAAATATACAATTGAATTAATTTTTATACATGTTATAATGTTAAATAATTTCACAAAGACCAAGAGGGTGTATTGACGTTGAAAATAGGTATTATAGGTGCTACAGGGTACGGTGGTGCGGAATTGGTTCGTATCTTAAGGCACCATCCACATGTGAAGGAATGTATATTGTATTCATCAAGTGGTGATGGGCAATCATACAGTCAATCTTATCCACATCTGACAAACATTGCAGATCAAACATTAAAAGCCATTGATCCGGCTGCCATTGTGCAAGAAACAGATGCTGTGTTTTTAGCGACACCAGCAGGCGTATCAAGTGAACTTTCGCCGAAGCTCATGAATCAAGGGGTGCCAATCATTGATTTATCAGGTGACCTGCGTATTCAAGATGGAGTAACTTACGAAGCTTGGTATAAACGAAGGGCAGCGGATGAAGCATCCATCCAACAAGCTGTGTACGGTTTATCTGAACTGAATCGAGAAAAAATTGAGCAGGCTGAAGTCATTGCAAATCCCGGCTGCTTTCCTACCGCAGCTCTTCTCGGCTTAGCACCGCTGATGAAACAGAATTTAATTGATGAATCCATGATCATTATAGATGCGAAAACAGGGGTGTCCGGTGCTGGACGATCTGCCTCACTAGGAACGCATTTTTCAGAACTGAACGACAACTTTAAAATTTATAAGGTGAATGAGCATCAGCATACACCTGAAATAGAACAAGTATTGAGAGAATGGAATCCGCAAACGGCAAACATCACATTTTCAACGCATCTTGTCCCGATGACAAGAGGGATTATGGCGACGATGTATACACAATTGAAATCAGATGTCACAAAAGAAGAATTGATGAAGCGGATGAAAGGCTTTTATGAAGATTCCTATTTTGTCAGAGTGAGAGATCACGGGGTGTACCCGCAAACAAAAGAAGTATACGGCAGTAACTTCTGTGACATCGGTTTTCATTTAGATGAGCGAACAGGCAGGCTGACGATCGTGTCGGTCATAGACAATCTAATGAAAGGCGCGGCCGGTCAAGCGGTTCAAAACTTCAACATCATCAAAGGCTTACATGAAGAGGCGGGCCTCACAATGACACCTCTTTATCCATAAGAACAGGGGAGACAACAAACATGATTGAATTAAATGAAAAAAGCATTGTCAAAATAGACGGTGATGTATCATCACCAAAAGGCTTTGAAGCGAAGGGAATTCACATTGGATTACGCTATTCAAAAAAAGACCTTGGCTTGATCGTCAGTGAAGTACCAGCAGCGAGTGCAGCGGTATACACACAAAGTCACTTTCAAGCTGCGCCTCTACAAGTCACACAAAAAAGCTTAAAAAAGACAGGGCAATTAAAAGGTGTGATTGTCAATAGTGCCATCGCCAATGCATGTACCGGTGAGCAGGGATTAATAGATGCATACGACATGCAGGCAGCCTGTGCAGACATGTTAGGGGTAGCTCCTGATTACATTGCAGTTTCTTCTACTGGTGTGATTGGAGAATGTTTGGATATGGATAAAATCAAAAAAGGCATCACCCAGCTGAAAGCAGCAAAAGCAGCAAAAGGCCATTTTGAAGAGGCGATTTTAACGACAGATACGGTCATTAAAAATACAACATACACCCTTACGATAGACGGAAAAGAGATTCTCATTTCAGGCGCAGCGAAAGGCTCTGGCATGATTCATCCGAATATGGCGACAATGCTTGGCTTTGTCACAACAGATGCAAATGTCGAGCAGGAAGCCCTGCAAAATGCACTTCGTGACATTACGGATGTGACCTTTAATCAAATTACCGTCGATGGAGAAACATCGACAAACGATATGGTACTTGTGATGGCAAATGGAATGGCAGAAAATGATGCGCTGAATGAAGAGCATCCAGAATGGCCGTTGTTTAAAGAGGGCTTAAAACTAGCTTGTGAGGATTTAGCAAAAGAGATTGCAAGAGATGGAGAAGGCGCAACCAAATTAATCGAAGCGAAAGTCGCTGGCGCTAAAAACAACTTGGAAGCCGGTATCATTGCGAAAAAAATCGTTGGTTCAAGTCTTGTGAAAACAGCCGTATACGGCACAGATGCAAACTGGGGCCGGATTATCGGAGCCATCGGACATAGCGCAGCTTCCGTTACACCAGAAGAGGTTGAAGTCTATTTAGGCGGACAATGTCTGTTTAAGCATAATGAACCGCAGCCTTTCTCAGAAGAGGAAGCAAAAGCGTATCTAGAGCAGGATGAGATTACGATTTTGATTCAAATGAATGAAGGAAATGGTGAAGCGGCAGCGTGGGGCTGTGACCTTACCTATGATTACGTAAAAATTAACGCGAGCTATCGCACATAATGAAGGGGATAGACATGGATAAAACGATCGTGTTCAAGTGTGGAGGCAGTGTCATTCGAGAACTTTCAGATACCTTTTATGAAAATGTCCGCTCACTTCAAGCTGCTGGATTTAAGCTAGCTATCGTACATGGCGGAGGACCTGAAATCACCAACATGCTGCAAAAATTAGAAGTGAAAACAGAATTCGTTGATGGACAGCGTAAAACAACGAAGCCTGTGTTAGAAGTAGCCGAAATGGTTCTTTCGGGAACAGTTAATAAATACTTTGTTTCAGAGCTGGCAAAGCATGATATTTCATCTGTCGGCGTATCTGGTAAAGATGGTCAGATGCTTGTCGCTGATTTTCTCGATCAAGATGTTTATGGGTACGTTGGTGAAATCAAAGAAGTCAATCCTGAAATGGCAGAAGCATTAATGGAAAAACAATTCATACCTGTTATTGCTCCGCTATCTATGACGGAAGAATGTCAAACCTTAAATGTGAATGCCGATTTAGCAGCATCAGCTGTCGCAGGAGCCATGAAAGCCGATAAGCTCATGTTTGTCACAGATGTTGAAGGCATTTTAAAAAATGGTGAGCTGTTAGATGTCGTCACAGAACAAGAAGCCCTTACACTCATTGATGAAGGCATTATTTCCGGGGGAATGATTCCAAAAGTACAATCAGCTTTAAGTGCTTTATCAGGAGATGTGGATGAAGTCATGATCGTGAATGGCAAAGGCAGTATATTTACAGGGGAAACCTTTAAAGGAACACGAATTGTGAAACAAAAGGAGGCGGTCCTGTGAGTCATCTCTTTCAAACATATGGCCGGTGGAATGTTGAAATAAAAGAGGCTGCAGGTTCTTGGGCAGTCGATACAAATGGTAAAAAATATTTAGACTTTATTCAAGGCATTGCGGTCACGAATTTAGGTCATAATCACCCAAAGGTGCATCAAGCCATCAAGGAACAGCTGGATCACGTTTGGCATGTATCGAATCTATTTCAAAATGGACTGCAAGAAAAAGCTGCAGAAAAGCTGGCAGCAAACAGTTCAGGGGATCTCGTGTTTTTCTGCAATAGCGGGGCTGAGGCAAATGAAGGTGCTATTAAATTAGCGCGTAAAGCCACAGGGAAAACAAATATCGTGACATTTTTGGACTCTTTCCATGGGCGCACCTATGCTGGTATGGCTGCCACAGGTCAAGATAAAATCAAAATCGGTTTTGGACCTATGCTAGAAGGCTTTCACTATGTACCGTTTAATGACCCTGAAGCCATATCAGCGTGTGAAGTCGATGATGTTGCAGCGGTCATGCTGGAAGTTGTGCAAGGTGAAGGTGGAGTGAATCCTGCTACAGCAGAATTTCTAGAGGCAGTTCAAGCGTTTTGCAAAAAGCATCAAGCACTGCTCATCGTAGATGAAATTCAAACGGGCATTGGGCGCACAGGAACAGCATTTGCATACGAGCAAGCGGGACTTGATCCTGATATTATCTCAGCTGCAAAAGGTCTAGGAAATGGCTTCCCGGTCGGTGCGGTCATAGGGAAAAAAGCATTAGGAGACGCTTTCTCACCAGGTTCACACGGAACAACATTTGGAGGCAACATGCTCGCCATGGCAGCTGTGAACGCGACACTTGATGTCATATTCAAAGAAGACTTTCTTTCAGAAGTCAAAGAAAAGGGTGCTTACCTTTTAGAAAAACTGCAAGATGTCAAACAGCTGAACATCGTCAAAGAAGTACGTGGAAAAGGATTGATGGCAGGCATTGAGTGTCATCAGCCAGTAGGTGACTACATCACAGCTCTTAGAGAACAAGGTTTACTGGTGCTTCCAGCTGGTCCGAATGTCATTCGTTTATTACCTCCGCTAAATGTGGAAAAAGCAGAATTGGATCAAGCGATAGAAGCGATCATTCAAGTGTTAGCAAATGAAACGGTCACAGTTTAAATTTTTTTACACAATTACGTATAAAAATGCATTTATATAATTAATTATTCAATTTTGGGGTGACACAAGTATGAAAGGTTATTTAAATTTAGAAGATGGAGCCTCTTTTGAAGGAGATCTGACAGGAGAAGCTGGCATTACTGGTGAAGTGGTCTTTTTTACAGGCATGACAGGTTATCAAGAGGTGCTCACAGATCCTTCCTATAAAGGTCAGATCATTGTTTTCACCTATCCACTGATCGGAAATTACGGCATCAATCATGAAGATTTTGAGAGCAAAAAGCCACAAGTAAAAGCGGTGGTTGTCTATGAGGCAGCTGAGCATTTTTCTCACCATCTTGCTGCGGTAAGCTTAAAAGAGTATTTACAGAAGTGGAACATTCCGCTTCTTACACATACAGATACTCGTGCAGTCGTGCAAAACATCCGGGCAAATGGCACAATGAACGCTGTATTAAGTGTAGACGAAAACGAAACGCCGCCGGCGATGAAACAAGACAATGTAGTAGCTCAGGTCACAGAAGATGAGATCTACACACAAGGCAGCGGCGAGGAACATGTGGCGCTCATTGATTTTGGCTATAAAAAGTCAATTGCAGATTCACTTGTGGCGCGCGGCTGTAAAGTAACAGTCATTCCATATAAACAAATGGAAAAGGTGTTTGAGATCAAGCCGGATGCGATTCTTCTGTCAAACGGACCTGGAGATCCCAAAACAATGAAACCATATTTAAAGACCATTCATGACATCATGATGACCTTCCCGACACTTGGCATTTGCTTAGGTCATCAATTAATCGCTCTTGCACTGGGTGGGGATACGTATAAGCTTCCTTTTGGTCACCGCGGAGCGAACCATCCCGTACAAGATACAGAATCAAAACGTGTCTTCATGACAAGTCAAAATCACAGCTATGTTGTGAATGAAAAAAGCATGAATGACAAAGAAGTGGATGTGAAATTCCTTCACGTCAATGATGGATCTGTAGAAGGATTCATTCATAAAGAGAAGCTGATTATGTCCGTTCAATTTCATCCAGAAGCACACCCAGGACCTGCTGAAAGTGAATGGGTATTCGATGATTTTATTGAGAAAGTGAAACAAGCAAGGAGAGAAGTCGCACATGCCTAAAGATCAAAGCATACAAACCATCCTAGTCATCGGGTCTGGTCCAATCATCATTGGTCAGGCAGCAGAATTTGATTACTCAGGAACACAAGGATGTATGGCCTTAAAAGAAGAGGGCTACAAAGTCATCTTAGTGAATAACAACCCAGCAACCATTATGACAGACGAGTCATTTGCTGATGAAATCTATTTTGAACCGCTTTCAGTTGATTCAGTGACAAGAATCATTGAAAAGGAAAAACCAGATGGTCTTTTAGCCAACCTTGGCGGACAGACCGCTTTAAACCTTGCTGTCGAGTTAGAAAAAGCCGGTGTGCTGAAAAAGCATGGGGTTACACTGCTCGGAACGTCAGTTGAAACAATTGAAAACGGTGAAGATCGAGAGAAGTTCCGTGCTCTCATGAAACATTTGAACGAACCTGTGCCAGATAGTGAAATTGTGGATAATGCGAAAGATGCCCTTCAATTTGCAAAAGAAGTAGGTCTCCCAGTCATTCTTCGACCTGCGTACACACTTGGCGGTAAAGGTGGAGGAATTGCTTTAACAGAAGAGGCGTTTAAACCGCTCATTGAAGGAGCCCTTTTAGCGAGTCCGATTCATCAGTGTTTAGTAGAAAAAAGCATTGCTGGCTTTAAAGAAGTCGAATATGAGGTCATGAGAGATCGTCAAAATACGTGTATCACTGTATGTAACATGGAAAATATCGATCCAGTTGGTGTGCATACAGGAGACTCAATTGTCGTTGCACCCTCCCAAACATTAACGGATCAGGATTATCAAATGCTCCGTTCAGCGAGCCTGAAAATTATTTCAGCGCTGGACGTAGTCGGCGGTTGCAACATTCAATTTGCTCTTGATCCACTCAGTAAAGAATACTTTGTCATCGAGGTAAATCCTCGGGTCAGCCGTTCTTCAGCTCTTGCATCAAAAGCAACAGGCTATCCGATTGCAAAAATGGCTGCAAAGCTTGCGGTGGGCTATACACTAGACGAATTGAAAAACCCGCTCACAGGCACAACTTATGCTAGCTTTGAGCCGGCACTTGATTATGTCGTCGTGAAATTCCCGCGCTGGCCGTTTGATAAATTTAAACATGCAGATCGTAAATTAGGCACAAAAATGAAGGCGACTGGTGAAGTCATGGCCATTGACCGTAATTTAGAGTCTGCCATTCAAAAAGCAGTCGCCTCACTTGAAATCAAAACAAAGGGCTTTCACTTGCCAGAACTGAAAGAGCAATCGACTGAACAATTATTTGAATTAATCAAAACGCCAGACGATCGTCGTTTTTTCGCAGTCATGGAGCTTCTTTCTAGACAAGAAACGGTTGAAACGATTCATCAAATGACGAAAATCGATCTATTTTTCTTACATGTGTTCAAACATATGATTACACTCGAGCAAGAGCTGAAGAATCATAAGGGAACTCTATCCAAAGACACCTTGAAAAAGGTAAAGGAAAAGGGCTTTCTTGATGAAACGATCGCTTCTCTCACGGGAAGCAGTGAAGAGGCAATTAGACAGCTTCGCCAAGAATATGGCATTGCTGCTTCATTTAAAATTGTCGATACTTGTGCTGCGGAATTTGATGCGAAAACGAATTATTTCTATTCCACATACTTTGGGAAAAGTGATGGAGAGCATCAGGAGAAAACAAAGCAGCGTGCATTGATCATTGGCTCTGGTCCAATTCGAATTGGGCAAGGAGTCGAGTTTGATTATAGTGCAGTACATGGGGTTCTCACCTTGCAAAAGCTTGGATTTGAAACCATCATGATGAACAACAATCCAGAAACGGTAAGTACCGATTATGAGATTGCAGATCGTTTATATTTTGAACCCATTACATTAGAGCATATCTTAAACGTTGTGGAAGCGGAACAAATTGATTTCGTCATCGTCCAATTTGGCGGGCAGACAGCGATCAACGTAGCAGAGGGTTTGGAAAAAGCCGGTGTCACTTTGTTAGGTACGTCCTTTGACACACTAGATGCGCTAGAAGATCGTGATTTGTTCTATCAGCTTCTTGATGAACTGAAGCTTCCTCATGCAAAAGGAGCTACTGCTCATTCAAAAGAAGAAGCACTCGCGCATGCTGCAAGCATCGGTTACCCTGTGCTAATTCGCCCATCGTATGTCATAGGCGGAATGGGAATGATTGTTGTTCAATCTGAAGCGCAATTAACGTCACTGCTTGATCAGCCTGATCATTTGCCATATCCGATCTTAGTTGATGAATACGTCACTGGAAAAGAAGTTGAAGTGGATCTCATTTCTGACGGAAAAACAACCTTCATTCCAACGATCGTTGAGCATGTTGAGAAAGCTGGCGTGCACTCAGGTGACAGCTTTGCCATTTTACCAAGTGTCTCCATCAGCGAGGAGATCAAACAGCAGGTGTATAACGCATCTGAACAAATAGCGGAGAAATTAGCATTCAAGGGCATTATGAATATCCAATTTGTGATCAAAGGCGGTCAGGCACTTGTATTAGAGGTGAATCCTCGGGCAAGCCGGACTGTCCCAGTAGTCAGTAAGGTAATGGGCATTGAAATGATTCCGCTGGCAACACAGTTATTAGCTGGTGCGACGCTTGAAGAACTGAACCCTTCAACGAAAAACAAAGGGGGAACAGCTGTCAAATTCCCAGTTTTCTCATCACATGCCATTCAAGATATCGATTTAAAACTGACACCAGAAATGAAAGCGACAGGTGAAGGAATGTGTGTAGGCAAAAACGTCGAAAGCGCCTTGAAAAAAGTGTTTGCGTCCATCTGGCGTCAGAAAGGAAGTCTCTTTATACAGGGTAGTGAACTGTTAATAGATGAAGCGAAACATGCAGGCTTTGATGTCTGGACTGGCAGCTTTGAATCTTGGCTGCAACAAGGCGATAAATCTCTTCACATTCATTTAGGGGAAGATGAAGAGGCAAAAGAGCAGCGTGTAAAAGCTCTCACACATGGTGTTCAAGTACTAACCGAATATGAAACAGCTCAAGCATTCCTGCAAGGGAAAGAGGGAGATGTGTCGCCCGTATCTCTCCATGAATTATATAAAAAGGAAGTGACGGCATGAATCAAGTAGACGTGCAACCAGCATTATACGGAAAAGACTTTTTATCGTTAAAGGATTTCTCTATCCAAGACATTGCGTACTTAATTGAAAAAGCGGAAGAAATGAAACAAAATCCATATCAGGATTTATTCAAAGGGAAAACGTTAGCGATGATCTTTGAAAAATCCTCTACTAGAACTCGTGTATCGTTTGAAGCGGGAATGACGCAGCTAGGAGGGCACGCGCTCTTCCTCAGCTCAAATGATTTGCAAATTGGCAGAGGAGAAACGATTAGTGATACCGCCCAGGTGCTGTCTGGCTATGTAGATGGCATTATGATTCGGACCTTTGAACATGAGAAGGTAGAGGAGCTTGCAAAATACGCGTCCATTCCAGTCATCAACGGACTGACGGACTACTCCCATCCATGTCAGGCGCTTGCTGATTTATTGACGGTGAAAGAAGCAAAAGGGACATTAAAAGGCGTCAAAGTGGCGTATATCGGAGATGGAAATAACGTGGCTCACTCCTTGATGGTCGGCTGTGCGCAGCTAGGCTGTGACATTGCGGTCGCATCCCCAAAAGGCTATGAACCACTCCAAGACGTGACAGATACTGCACGTGAGTTTGCAAAACAATCAGGCGCAGAAGTGATTGTTACGACAGACCCTGTAGCAGCTGTTCAAGATGCTGATGTCATTTATTCAGATGTGTTTACAAGCATGGGGCAGGAGGCGGAAACAGAGAAGCGTCTAGCTGAATTTAAAGAATATCAAGTCAATGATGAACTGATGCGTCATGCAGCAAAGGACTATATCTTCCTTCATTGTCTGCCTGCACACCGCGGAGAAGAAGTAACAGCAGACATTATTGACGGGCCGCACTCAAGAGTATTTCAGCAGGCAGAAAATCGCCTTCATGTGCAAAAAGCGTTAATCAAAGAGCTCATGTATCAACAAACCAAATAAACCTAAATGTGTCCCTGACTCGTATGAGCAGGGACTTTTTGCATATTGGATTGGAGAGGCAATGGAAGGGACATAATAACATCAATCGAGAAAGGAGGATGGAAAATGGGTCAGAAGCATCAGTTTAAATCTGGGAATAAAGCACCTAATAATGGTGTCTATATCGAAATCGGTGAAACCGGAAGTATGGTGAAAGATCCTTTAAAGATTAAGCTCAAAGCAGGCGACGTCTTTCCGGATAACTCGAACCATAACCGTGTTTGGACCTACCAAAGAAAGCCGTAAGCAATTGACTAAGAGTCCATGTGAATAAGTCTTTAGAGGCATGTGTCATGCCTCTTTTTTCTTTATAATAAAAAACAATTAAGTTCAAATTTTCAAATAAATAGTATAAAAAAAAGAGAATGTAAGGTAAAATATGTAATTATTAATAGAGATGTTGAAAGGATTTGTGTGATGGAAAAGACGAATCTCAGTGAAAGTGTTTGGAATAAACGCTTCACCTCATTATTCATATCAAGACTCATTAAAAATAGTGGAGAAAGTTTTGCTTTTACATCCGTTCTTTGGCTATTGATTTTAAGAGGGGATGGAGCGCTCGGTACAGGACTTCTTCTAGCAGTTACAGTTCTTCCTTCATCATTGTTAGCCCCAATACTAGGACCTCTTATGAAAAAGCACCATTTGTCTAAATGGATGTTCGCTTCAGACGTCGTTCGAGCAACAATTGTACTCATTATTCCACTACTGCACTTTTCGCATCTATTGCCCCTATGGTTATTGATCTCATTAATGGTGATTCAATCGGCAACAGGTGCAGCATATAACCCAGCTTCTGTGGCCATCTTACCGCAGATTGTTCCAAAGCATCTCATTCAAAAAGCAAATGCGATCCTGCAATCTTCTTTTGAAATTGTCGCACTTGCAGCAGTGATGGTAGCTGGTCTCTTGGTCAAATTAATTGGACCTGCAGATACACTGCTGATCACAACTGCCTTATTTATCATATCTGGCCTGTTTATTATTGGCGTCAAACTAAAGAAGACAGACGAAGAAAAAGCAGCAGGCATTAAACAAGCAAAGAATACATATCTGTATAACTTAAAAAGAGGCTTCCTTGTTGTCAAAAATCATCACATTTTATTTGCACTGACGCTGTATTGTATTTTAATGAATGTCGCAGCTGCCCCGTGGCAGGCACTATCCGCTGTATACGTAGCAGAAGCGCTGCAAAGTGATTCAATGGTGTATTCCATTTTAAGAGGCGTTGCCGCAGTGGGCGCATTTATGATGGGCTTTGCGCTGGCAAAGGTGAAAATTAAAAGATTTGGTTTGTTCTTTATTGTCGCTGGAATGATTGAAGGGGCAGCGTTCTTTATCACAGGGATGAGCACATGGCTGCCGGTCGTTCTGCTTGCTTCCTTTATTTTTGGCGCCGCCGTCAGTGCGATTAATGTACCGGAAATGGTCATTATTCAAACATCAGTTGACCAGGAGGATCAGCCGCAAGTATATGCTGTGATCAATGCATCATCAAATGTCTTTCTCCCGCTTGCAGCAGTCGTATCGGGTGTCCTGGCAGAAAGATTTGGAGCGGGACTTGTCATTGCTGGCGGAGGAGTGCTTGAAATTTTATCAGGCATCGCGATCTTCCTGTTTACAGGGCTTGCGAAAAGCCATTTGACAGCAGACAAACAGAACGCTGAAACGGTTGAGATGTAAACCAATAAAAAACCCCCTGTATTCAAGACAGGGGGTTTTAGACTGTTGACAAAGGGCTAAAATCATCATTTTAGCTCTTTGTCAGCAACTTACGTATTAAGAGTGTTTTGTTGAACTTTCCGTTTCTTTCATTGGACTTACTTCAGCAAAGATGAATAAAATAACCGTAAACACAATGGCAAGAATGGAAGTCAAAGTAAAATCATAAGCAGCTCCATTCATTGATGCAACGATGTAACCAGCCATATGTGTCAGCAGAAAAGTCCAAATGAGGGTGATAATATAATGCATAATCCCACCGTCCTTTATGTAACAATCTATTGATTATCATACCATAGATACGAGTTAAGGGAAAAGACTGTTTTCCGCCTTTATGTGACCATTTTTAGACCTTCTGCTATAAAAATGAAAAGAATTCTTCTGTCTTTAGGGGATTTCCCTATTCCTACAAGAGTTGTTGTTCATATCATAGAAAGCAGAATCACTGAAAGGAGGCTGGCCATATGGGTGTAAGCGAACGTTTTTTTCAGCTTGGTTCCCAGTGGAACGTCATTCACCTTCCTCAAAAACCAAATGGCTTTGGCATTCTTATCCTCGGTGACCGAAATCACTTTGTGCAGGAAAATACATCATTCTGGCTTCAGCATTATGGAAGAAACCAGCTTTTAACTGCCTTAAAGGATGAAGGATATACATTGTTTAATAGTCATCTTCATGGGAATCACTGGGGATGCGAAGATGCTGTTTTTAGTGCAAAGCAGCTCGTTCATCACACATTAAAACAGGAAATATTAAACCGGGAAATTCATGTGCTGGCGGAAGGGATGGGGTCACTTGTCGCCATGAGCCTTGCCGAAGAGATGCCAGAAGTGCTAAGGTCCATTGCGATGGTGAATCCATGTTTGCATCTGCATGCACAAAGAGAAAGAGAAAAGGAACACAAATTCTTTTACAAACAGCTGATCAAAGAGTTAGCGCAGAGCTATGGCTGCTCTGAAAAGGAAGCTGAAACGTATCCACTGCCTTCTTGCCCCGTTCATTCAGCTCATGTACCGATTCACATATGGCAAAGACTAAGCGGCGCACCATATTCATATGAACTTCACGCAAAGCCTTTTATCGATCAGCATATGATGAATTCAGAACATTGTCAGGTCGATCTCACCTTGCATATGTTTGATCATCCAAGAAGAATCTTTCAGTCCATTCACAAGTTTTATAAATCGCATGAAAGAGAATTGTAATGAATAGGATGATAACAGCCCTTCATGGAAAGGGCTCTTCTTTTTATTCGATATGCTAAAAAAGGGGACATGAACATGGAAACAGGACTGATCATAGGTGCAGATGAATTTTTTGGCCTGACACTTTGTGAATATATGATAAAAGAGGGCATTCAAGTGGATATCACGTGTCCTCAAGAGTATACAGAAAAACAAAAGATGCTATTAGAAGAGCGGATGATGTGGCTCGGCCGGAATGACCTCGTCTGTGTCATTGACCTTCAGGATGGCAAAGAGACGTATGATCTGATCTTTATTCAATCAGAGGAACCACATGAAAGAGAGACAGACATCAAAGCGAAACATGGCATGTACCGGATACTGTTCGAAGAACCCGAAGACAAACTGTCCAAACAGAATGTGCCAGCTGTTATTCTTCCTCGCATGTTTGGACCATGGACACTCGATGAAGAAAGAAGAACAAAGAATGACCACTCAGTTTTTGTAGAAGATGTCGCAAAGGAACTTTTGAAGTGGGCGTCGAGCACCAACCAAAGACAGGATATGACGCATCAATTGAAGGTAGAAAGCCAAACAGATGACAAACAAGCAGAAGAAATGATCGCAGATTGGAAAAGACAAAACTCAACATTTTTCGACAAAAAGCAAGAATGATCTTCCATCTTATCTTTTTTCAGTATAAAATAAACCTATATTTAACATACAGGTTCATGCCTGCATGTTGCAAAGGGAGTTGAACATGGCATGAAGTACCAACGGCTTGTCATGATCTTTTCGTTCCTTCTCCTATTATCTGCCTGCTCGCAGGCGCCTTTAAAAGGACATATTGAGAAGGTGGGTTTACTCGTCCCCGATACGATCAATGATCAAGTTTGGGGAACGAAAGGTTATAAAGGCTTACTAAGTATTCAATCGACATTTGGTGTAGATGTTTATTATAAGGAAGGAATGGTCGACAAGGAGAAAATCGTTGATGCCATTGAAGAATTCCATAAAAAAGGAGTCAATTTGATCATTGGCCATGGCAATGAATACAGCGAAATTTTTAACTTGATCAGTGAAGATTATCCCAAAACACAATTTATTACGGTCAATGGATCCAAGCCTCAGGCAGACAATGTCACAAACGTGACGTTTAAAGGAGAAGCCATGGGCTTTTTCGGAGGCATGACAGCAGCGCATATGTCAAAAACCAAAAAGATTGGTATTCTTGCTACATACGATTGGCAAAGCGAAGTAGACGGCTTTATCAAAGGCGCAAAATATCAAGATGAACATGTGCAAGTGCTAGCGGAATTTGTCGAAAACTGGGACGATGCTGACAAAGCTGTGGATCTGTATCAAAAATTGAAAAAACAAGGCGTAGATGTTGTGTATCCAGCAGGTGATGGTTATAATATCCCTGTCATTGAACAAATCAAAGCCGATAATTTATCAGCTATCGGGTATGTCACCGATCAATCCAACCTCGGAAGTCATACCGTCTTAACGAGCACAGTACAGCATGTCGATAAAGCGTATAGTATCATTGCGAAGAAGTTTAATGAAGGCAAGCTAAACGAACAAGATGAGTACTCCTTTGACTTTAAAGAAGGAGTGATCGAAATGGGGAAATTTAGCTCAACCATTGACCGCGCTTTTGTGAAAGACATTGAGAGTGATATTGCGTATTACAAAAAAACAGGCA
The DNA here is from genome assembly GCF_046536015.1 of Bacillus sp. SIMBA_154. NCBI lineage: Bacteria > Bacillati > Bacillota > Bacilli > Caryophanales > Bacillaceae > Bacillus > Bacillus sp. SIMBA_154. The sequence continues at coordinate 554,462 of NZ_JAWJBV010000002.1, read as the reverse complement.
AACTGCCAAATGAAAAGTGAGGACATTGAACATGCAGCACGAAAAATCGATGGAGTTTTTACAAATTGCCATGAAGTATTTCCCGCAGGCAAAAGAAGAATTAGATAAAGCGGGGATTCAGCTTGAGCCTGAAGCTCTTCAGCCGCTTCTATCATTATTTACATCGGTCATGCAAGAGGCGTATGAGCTTGGAAAAGCAGATGCAGAATCAGAAAAAGCCACACAATAGTGGCTTTTTTTTATGATAATTTTTTCTTGAAGGCACTAATCATAGGGCCAACATCTTTAAACACAGGCTTCAGCTCGTCGATCGAGTTCATAATGTTCCCGATCTGATTCATGACATGCATATAGTCGATTGAGTCATCATTTGATGATGTATCCGCACGTTCCTCCTTTGCTTCTGTCTTGCTTTTCTCCTTTTCAAGTGGCTGACCAAACATCATTGCCGAGAAAATATCCTTTTGCGCCATATCACATGTTCCTTTCTACTATTGGTATATCATTAATCTATGAAAAAAGTGAGAGGAAAGGTTAGACGTTTGTATTGCCAAGGAGAAAAAAATAAGGTAAAATTAGTACCAGATACTAATATAAGATCACAATATCACATGCTCGTATGAGTAAAAGGAGTCTTATTCAATGAATGCTGGAATTATTGGCCTTGGCCGCTATATACCTGAAAAAGTATTAACAAATCATGATTTAGAAAAAATGGTTGAAACTTCTGACGAGTGGATTCGTACTAGAACAGGTATAGAAGAAAGAAGAATTGCATCTGATGATGTCAATACATCACATATGGCGCTTGCTGCTGCAAAAAAAGCATTAGCTGACGCAGATGTGGCTGCAGAAGATATTGATATGATTCTTGTGGCGACAGTCACGCCAGATCAAGCATTTCCGACAGTCGCTTGTATGATTCAAGAACAGCTCGGTGCACATAAAGCATGTGCAATGGATATTAGTGCTGCTTGTGCTGGCTTTATGTATGGGCTTGTTACTGGAAAACAATTTATCGAATCAGGAACTTTCAAGCACGTGCTTGTCGTTGGCGTTGAAAAGCTTTCTCGTATTACCGACTGGGATGACCGCAATACAGCTGTTTTGTTTGGAGATGGAGCAGGTGCTGCTGTGTTAGGATCAGTCAGCGAAGGTAAAGGAATTCTATCATTTGAGCTTGGAGCCGATGGAACCGGCGGGAAGCACTTGTACTTAGATGAAAAAGATCATACAATCATGAATGGACGAGAAGTATTTAAATTTGCTGTAAGACAAATGGGCGAGTCAAGTGTAAACGTCATCGAAAAAGCTGGACTATCGAAAGAAGACGTTGATTTCTTGATCCCGCATCAAGCAAATATTCGCATTATGGAAGCAGCACGCGAACGCTTAGAACTGCCAGTCGAAAAAATGTCGAAGACTGTCCATAAATATGGAAACACATCAGCAGCATCCATTCCAATTTCACTATGTGAAGAAATCGAAGCCGGAAAAATTCATGACGGTGATGTGATTGTAATGGTTGGTTTTGGTGGCGGATTAACGTGGGGCGCAATCGCTATGCGATGGGGCCGATAAAAGAGTGAGGTGCACAAATTAATGGATAAAAAGCGAGTAGTTGTTACAGGATTAGGTGCTTTGACACCTCTTGGCAACGATGTAGAGTCAACATGGAAAAATGCTGTAGCAGGTGTATCAGGTGTTGGACCGATCACACGTGTCGATTCAAGTGAATATACCGCAAAAGTAGCTGCAGAACTAAAAGATTTTAACATCGAAGATTACATGGAGAAAAAAGAAGCGAGAAAAATGGCGCGCTTCACTCAATATGCAGTTGTTGCTGCTCAAAAGGCTTTAGAAGATTCACGCCTTGAAATCACAGATGAAATCGCACCGCGTGTTGGTGTATGGGTTGGGTCTGGTATTGGCGGACTTGAAACATTTGAAGAGCAGTTTGAAGTGTATTCAAATAAAGGGGCAAGACGTGTAAGCCCATTCTTTGTCCCAATGATGATTCCAGATATGGCGACAGGACAAATTTCAATTGCACTTGGCGCAAAAGGAGTTAACTCTTGTACAGTCACAGCATGTGCAACAGGTACAAACTCAATTGGTGATGCATTTAAAGTCATTCAGCGCGGAGATGCTGATGCCATGATCACAGGCGGAACAGAAGCGCCGTTAACAAAAATGTCGTTTGCAGGTTTCTGTGCGAACAAAGCCCTTTCGACAAATCCTGATCCAGACACAGCAAGCCGTCCATTTGATAAAAACCGTGACGGATTTGTCATGGGTGAGGGCGCTGGGGTTATTATTCTTGAAGAACTAGAGCATGCGTTAAAACGTGGTGCGACCATTTATGCAGAAATCGTTGGATACGGTTCGACTGGTGATGCATACCATATTACAGCTCCTGCTCCAAACGGAGAAGGCGGCGTCCGCGCGATGAAAGAAGCGATTCGAGATGCAGGTTTGACTGTGGAAGAAATTGATTATATCAATGCCCACGGAACAAGCACACCTTACAATGATAAATTTGAAACAATGGCCATTAAAGAAGTGTTCGGAGAGCATGCAAATCAGCTTGCGATCAGTTCGACAAAATCAATGACAGGTCACTTACTTGGCGCAGCAGGCGGAGTAGAAGCGATTTTCTCTGTTCTTGCGATTAAAGACAGCGTCATTCCTCCAACGATTAACCTTGAAACACCGGATGAAGAATGTGACCTTGACTATGTAGCAAATGAAGCACGTTCAAAAGAAGTTCAAGTTGCTTTGAGTAACTCACTCGGTTTTGGCGGGCATAATGCGACAATTATCTTCAAAAAATACGAAGCGTAATACTTCCTGAGCAGGCGGCGATCAATAAACAGATCGCCGCCTTTTTGCATATGATGAAAATGGAGGTGTTAAACGGTATGGGTCTGATTAATACACAATATCTCATCCATCAATCATCATCATTTCAGGAGCTTGCGGCGCGCTTTGTCCCTTATTTTAAAGGAGCAGCAGAAAAGGAATGGTCCTCTATTCTCTCCCATTTACAGCATCACGGGATGGTGCGGTCTTGGAACCCATGCCAGGAAATGATCGACAAGCTCAAAGAAAAAGGGTACTTTAAGCTCGTCATGAAAGAATACAAAAAGCTGCAAAAACAGTGGGGAGGCCCTGACGTCCCTGTGTTTATTTTACCTGTAAATGAGAGCAGTAAAGAAATCAGAGAGCAATTTTATTATCAATCCGGCATGGCATTTGACGACAAGGTTTTTCTCTTTTTATCGCCAAACACCCCGAAAGAGCGTATCGGTACATTGCTGACACATGAATATCACCATGTATGCAGGTTGCATTTTCTCACGAAAGAAGAAAGAGATTTTACATTCCTTGATACAATCATGATGGAAGGGCTGGCTGAATATGCTGTGTATCATAGATACGGAGAAAGCTTTACAGCCAAATGGACTACATTATATGACGAAGCGCAGCTTCAGCGCATGTACAAGAAATGGGTATCCAGTCACCTTCATAAGAAAGTCCAGGACGACGAAAGACTGATACAGAATCTCCTTTATGGAAAAGGGAACTACCCCAAAATGCTTGGTTACGCCACTGGGTTTTATATCGTGAAAAAGTATTTCAGTGAGCATCGAATGAGCGAGGAGTCTATGATTGCAGAGCCAGCCGAAACCTTTTTAAAAGCGATAGAATCATAAAGTGAATGATTCACATAAAAAGAGACAAATTACAAATTTACTAAATACTTCTTGATTTCGTCATGTTGATGTAATAATATACAAATATAAAATTTGATAATTCTTTTTATTCTAAAAAGACGGAATATTTAGATTTGGTTCTATTGATCTATGGAGAAAGGAGCGAATGAATGAGCGTACTACTTGAAGTGCAAAACTTAAAAACATATTTTTTTCGAAAAAAGGAACCGATACCTGCTGTTGATGGTGTTGATTTTAGCATCAACAGAGGAGAAACTGTCGCATTAGTCGGTGAGTCTGGATCTGGCAAAAGCATTACGTCCTTATCCATTATGGGTCTGATCAATGGGACTGGTGGAAAAATCATGGACGGTTCCATCAAGCTTGATGGAAAAGACCTTGTTACATATGGTGAAAAGGAATTATGCAGTATTCGCGGTAATGATGTATCCATGATCTTTCAGGAACCCATGACCTCACTTAATCCTGTCTTAACCATCGGGGAACAAATAACAGAAATCCTCATCTATCACAAAAAAATTTCAAAAAAAGAAGCCACCAGAAAAGCGATTGACCTGCTGAAGCTTGTTGGTTTTTCTTGCCCAGAACAAATCATCAAAGATTATCCGCACCGTTTATCCGGCGGCATGCGGCAACGAGTTATGATTGCCATTGCGTTAAGCTGTGATCCGAAGCTTCTCATTGCAGATGAACCAACAACCGCTCTAGATGTCACCATTCAAGCGCAGGTGCTCACCTTGATGAAAGATTTATGTGCAACATTTGGTACATCGATTCTCCTCATAACACACGATTTAGGTGTTGTGTCTGAAGTGGCAGATCGAGTGATTGTCATGTACTGCGGACAGGTAGTTGAAAAAGGAACCGTCGAGGAATTGTTTGATGAGCCGCTTCATCCTTACACAGAAGGACTGCTTGAATCGATTCCTGTCATTGATGGAGAGATTCAGCCATTAACGGCGATAAAAGGAAATGTCCCTGCGCCAGATCAGCTTCCGGCTGGCTGCCGCTTTGCTCCTAGATGCTCGAAAGTCAAAGATCGCTGCATGGGGGAATTGCCAAAGCTGAAAACATTAGAAAATGGCAGAAGCGTCAGGTGTTTCTTATATGAGGAGGCAAGCCAAACATGACACTTGCTGAAAATCAGCCACAAATGACAGATCTTCCAGAGAAAGAAACCATTCTTGAACTGAAAAATATTCAAAAGCACTTTCCAATTAAAGCGGGAATTTTGCAGAAGAAAGTAGGTGCGGTCAAAGCTGTTGACGGCATAGACCTCAAGATTTATAAAGGTGAAACGTTAGGCATTGTCGGGGAGTCAGGATGCGGTAAATCGACATTAGGACGGACAATGATTCGCTTATATCAACCAACAGAAGGACAAATCCTATTTAAAGGGCAAGATATCTCTCACATATCTGAATCAAAACTAAGACAATCTACAAGAAAAAACATCCAAATGGTTTTTCAAGATCCCTTTGCATCACTCAACCCTAGAAAAACACTTCGAAGCATCATCAAAGAACCCTACAAAACACATCATTTATACTCCTTAAAAGAAAGGAATGAAAAAGTAGAACAGCTTTTATCAAAGGTAGGTCTTCATCCAAGCTTTGCGAATCGCTACCCGCATGAGTTTTCTGGTGGACAGAGGCAGCGGATCGGCATCGCTCGTGCGCTTGCCATGAATCCCGAGATGATCATAGCAGATGAGCCTGTTTCAGCACTCGACGTATCCATTCAGGCTCAGGTCATTAATCTGATGGAGGAGCTTCAGGAAGAATTTGACCTGACCTATCTATTTATCTCTCACGACCTAAGTGTGGTCAGGCACATTAGTGATAGAGTAGGCGTCATGTATCTCGGCAAAATGATGGAGCTTGCCGATAAGCACAGTCTGTACGATGAACCGCTCCATCCGTATACTCAAGCACTGCTTTCTTCTGTTCCGATCACCCGTAAAAAAGGTCAGGTGAAGAGAGAACGGATTATGCTGCAAGGTGATCTACCAAACCCTGCGAATCCGCCAAAAGGCTGCGTGTTTCACACAAGATGCCCGCATGCGAAAGAAATCTGTAAAGAAAAAGCACCAGCATTTCAGGAATTAAGAACGAACCACTTTGTTGCCTGCCATCTCTACGACGCTTAAAACAGCTTGTATGATCTCATCTTTGAGAGGGGGGATAAAGCGGCATCTGTCAGCATTTCTAAAAAAAGATAGGGGGAATTGTACATGAAAGGTAGAAATCAAAAATCCATTCTGGTCAGTTTACTGCTGATCTTTACACTGATACTTGCGGCTTGCTCTGGTGGAAATAAAACATCTGGAGAGAGTGAAAAGAAATCCACTGGTAAGCCTGTACAAGGCGGAGACCTTGTCATTGGTTCAGTTGCAGAGCCTACGTTATTTAACTCGCTGTATTCAACAGATGTGGCAAGCTCTGATATTGAGGAAAGAATCTACAGCTTCTTACTTCAAACAGACGGAAAACTCAACCCGCAGCTATCGCTGGCAGAGGATATTAAAGAATCTGATGACGGCAAACAGTATGATGTGACCATTAGAAAAGGTGTGAAGTTTCATGATGGTGAAGAACTGACTGCTGATGATGTTGTGTTTACATACAGCATTCCGATCAATAAGGACTACAACGGAGAGCGTGGATCAGGCTTTGAAGTATTAGATTCTGTCAAAAAGACAGGGGATTACTCTATTGAATTCAAGCTCAATAAAAAAGATCCGTATTTTTATAATGTCACACTAGGAAGCTATGGCATTTTGCCTAAGCATATTTTAGGTGATGTGCCTGTCAAGGATCTCGGCGAAAATGAATTTAACCGAAAAAAACCAATCGGTTCAGGTCCATTTAAATTTGCAGAGTGGAAAGAAGGAAACTATGTCAAACTAGAAGCCTTTGATGATTATTGGGATGGCCGTCCATACCTTGATACGGTCACCATTAAAACCATTCCTGATCAAAATGCAGCCATTGCCCAGCTATCAGCAGGTGATATTGATTTCTTTGCTGTACCGGGAGCAGAGCTGCAAACAGCTGAAAAAGTCAGCAACGTCAAAATTGAATCTGATCTAGGGCTCAATTATTCATATATTGGCTGGAACCAGAAAAATGATCTCTTCAAAAGTAAAAAGGTCCGCCAAGCTCTTACACATGCCATTGATCGTCAAACGATTGTCGATCAAGTGTTAGATGGAGACGGTAAAGTAGCCAACATTCCGGAAAGTCCGCTGTCATGGAACTACCCAAAGACTGAAAATGTCCCAGTGTTTGAATTTGACCAAGAAAAAGCGAAAAAGATGCTCAAAGAAGAGGGCTGGGAGGATTCAGATGGAGATGGCTATCTTGATAAGGATGGCAAAAAGTTCTCCTTTGTATTGAAGACGAACCAAGGAAACAAAGTGCGTGAAGATATCGCTGTCGTTGTACAGCAGCAGCTCAAAGAAATTGGCGTTGAAGCGAAGCCGCAAATTGTGGAGTTCAGTGCATTAATTGAACAGACCACACCGCCTAAGTGGGATTATGATGCTTTGTTGCTCGGCTGGAGCCTTGCAACATTCCCTGATCAGTTCAGCATCTTCCACTCAAGTCAGTCAGAAAAAGGCTTGAATAACATTTGGTATAAAAATGAAGAGGTCGATCAGCTGCTAGTTGATGCGAAGAACTTAAGCGATCGAAAAGAATATTCGAAGGCGTATGAAAAAATTTATGAGCTGATCGCAGAAGACCAGCCGTATACGTTCCTTTATTATGCCAACTCACATCGTGCAATGCCATCTAATCTCCAAGGCTACTCTTACCACCCGAAAGATGAGTATTACAAAATCGAAAAATGGTGGATTGAACAGTAGGCAGCTTGTGAAGAAGGGGAGTCTTCTCCCCTTTTTATATCACAGTATGGCCATCCGATGAAAAAGGAGTTGTGCACATGGTTACATATATCATTAGAAGGACATTGCTTTCCATTCCCATCTTGTTTGGTATTACGATTTTGTCCTTTGCCATTATGAAAGCAGCACCAGGCGATCCGATGTCACTCATGATGGACCCTACCATTAGTGCCGCAGACCGGGAAGCCTTTATTGATAAGTACGGCTTGAACGATCCCGAATATGTGCAATATATGAAATGGCTTGGCAATATGCTTCAAGGTGATTTTGGCACATCCATTGTAAAAAAGGGAACCCCCGTGGCTGATTTGATCTTTGCGCGGCTGCCAAATACCCTCATCCTCATGATTTTTTCTACATTAGTTGCCCTGATCATCGCCATCCCATTGGGTGTCCTTTCAGCAAAACGTCCGTATACAAAGCTTGACTATGGCATTACGGTTACATCATTTATCGGACTGGCTATTCCGAATTTTTGGTTTGGTCTGATCCTCATTATGGTGTTATCTGTGAATCTAGGGTGGTTCCCAACTGGTGGAGTCTCTACCTTGAATGCCGATTTTAATGTGTTTGACCGGCTTCATCACATCATTTTACCAGCCTTTGTTTTAGCAACTGCTGATATGGCAGGGCTCACGCGTTACACAAGGTCAAGTATGCTGGATGTCATGCGGCAGGATTACATTCGCACTGCACGAGCGAAAGGCTTCAGAGAAAACAAAGTCATCTTCAAGCATGGCTTAAGAAACGGTTTGATGCCTGTCATTACGATTTTTGGCCTCATGATTCCATCCTTTATTGGCGGCGCGGTCGTGGTGGAACAAATATTCACATGGCCCGGTCTTGGAAAGCTGTTCATCGATTCTGCCTTTTCAAGAGATTATCCGGTGATTATGGCGATGACCGTTATTTCCGCAGTGCTAGTGGTTGTTGGAAACTTAATAGCGGATATTTTATATGCGATCGTTGATCCGCGTATTGAGTATTAGAAGGGAGCTGAAGCACAATTGGCACAGCCTAATATGGGAATACCACCTGTTGATCTCAAATTAAAGGAAGGCCTTCCGCTAAAACCTGAGACGATGCTGCGTTTATTTTGTGAGAAATTTTTCAAAAATAAATTGGCGGTTGCCGGCTCCGTTATTTTATTGGTGATCATCTTTTCGGCCATTTTTGCTCCATTGATCGCCCCTTACGCACCAGAGCAGCAAGATTTATTGAAGCGGCTCCAGCCGCCAAGTGCAGAGCATTTTATGGGAACTGACAAGTTTGGCCGCGATATTTTTTCAAGGGTGCTTTATGGAGCGCGTGTCTCTCTTTTAGTTGGCTTCGTCTCAGTGGTCGGAGCGATCACCATTGGCACCGTCGTTGGAGCGGTAGCAGGCTACTTTAAAGGATTTGTTGATTCTGTATTAATGAGGTTTGTTGATGTCGTGCTGTCTATTCCGGACATCTTTCTATTGATCACGCTAGTGACGATTTTCAAACCGGGCATTGATAAATTGATTTTGATCTTTGCTTTGACCGGCTGGACAACAACCGCCAGACTGATCCGCAGTGAATTCTTATCCCTGCGAACAAGGGAATTCGTATTGGCGGCAAGAACGATTGGAACGAAAAACCATGTCATCATCTTTTCGCATATTTTACCGAACTGTATCGGTCCTATCATCGTCTCTGCTACGTTGAAAGTAGGTTCCGTCATTTTAGCAGAATCGACGCTCAGCTATCTAGGGTTTGGCATTCAGCCGCCAACGGCGAGCTGGGGCAACATGCTGCAAGATGCACAAAATTTCTCGATTATGGTGCAGGCATGGTGGTATCCGCTTTTCCCAGGTTTACTGATCCTGCTCACCGTCCTATGCTTTAATTTCTTAGGAGATGGACTGAGAGATGCGCTTGACCCTAAAAAACTAAAGTAAGGTTTACACCTTCATAACAAGTTGAATGGGACTTTGCAATACGTTCTCCGTTTCCTTGATGAAATAAAGAAATGCAAACCGTCATTCGTTCAGCTGGAAGTTTTGATAAAGTTGGAATAATTTCTCTATCCCTTGCCCATACTGTGGACAACAGTTTTTAAAAAGTGAGGGATTGGTTATGTTATTTCTTCATGACGTATGGGTGAATTGGTTTGAAGGGGAAGAAAATGGCTACAATGTGTGCCATTTTCATGAGTGGCGCAAGGAGGACAGTGTCGAGTTGTTAGATCAAGTGCCTTTACTCAAGGTGCAGAGTCCTTTGTTTGATTACATAGAGAATGATCTATCAGAGCTGCCGAAAACGCTGCTAGAATCTGTATTTGAGAAATCATATATTCGGAAAAATCATGAACGGCGAAAATTAGAGTATTGCTTTGTCGTAACCGACGGCATCCGAATCATTGCTGTTGATACGATTGGGTATTCCATTCCTGTGAGAAAAAGCCGCTTAATCCCAAGACAGGAGCAACTGGTGTACGAAATGGTGAAAGATGTAAAGGCAGAGGAATATGAATTCTCTAAAGACAGTCTTGAGTCGACGAAAGAGTATCATATTTTGTCATTGCCGCCGCAGCACATCAGTGGATTAACGAGAAAAGAAAGACAGCTGAAGCAGCTCATGTTTATGGCGCTCGATCAATTAAAAGGACTTCAAAATAGGGCGGAAATTGCGTATTGGTATACGGAATGGAATCCACGTATGTACAACCAAATCAAACGAATGTCATTCGAGGAAATTTGGAACATGCTTTACAATGAAACAATTGACGGGTGGTCTGAAAACCATTTAGCATTCTGTGAAAAAATGATTAAAGGACAGCCGTTTTTCGAAAAGCTTTGGGAAATGGAAAACGAGTCAAAAGTGAATTAGAAAAAGCTTGCAGCGTGATGAGCTGCAAGCTTTTTTTATTTGCGTTTTCTGCCAAGACCCATCGCATTCTCCATTTTTTTCAGCATTTTGTTTGCCGCGCGGTTTGCCTTTTCAGCGCCTTCGTCTAGAATGCGGTCAAGCTCGTCTGACTCAATGAGTTCATAGTATCGATCTTGTATAGGTTTTAAAGCATCAACCACAACGTTCGCAAGATCTCCCTTAAACTCACCATAGCCTTTGCCTTCATACTTTTGTTCAAGCTCCTCAATAGATACGTTACCTAATACAGAATAAATCGTCAGCAAGTTGGCGATTCCAGGCTTGTTTTCTTTGTCATACTTGACGATGCCCTCTGAATCAGTGACTGCACTTTTAATTTTCTTTTCAAGCTGCTTTGGTTCATCTAATAAGGTAATGAAGGATTTTTGGTTCGGATCGGATTTGCTCATCTTTTTCGTCGGGTCTGTTAATGACATGATTCGAGCGCCTTCTTTTGGAATCTTCACTTCAGGTACAGTGAAGATGTCATTATACTTTCGGTTAAAGCGTTCAGCAAGCGTTCTTGTCAATTCAAGGTGCTGCTTTTGGTCTTCTCCGACAGGTACTAAATCAGTACCGTATAATAAGATATCGCCAGCCATTAATGGCGGATACGTTAACAGGCCAGAAACGACAGCTTCCTTACCAGCGGATTTGTCCTTAAATTGAGTCATTCTTTCTAATTCCCCAATATAAGCGACACATTGCAGCATCCAGCCTGCCTGGGCGTGGGCAGGTACCTCTGATTGGATAAACAATGTCGCCTTCTCTGGATCAAGTCCTACTGCCAAATAAAGAGCCGCTAAGCTTCTAATATTTTGACGAAGAGCTAGCCGGTCCTGACTCACCGTAATCGCATGCTGATCCACCACACAAAAATAGCCATGATAGTCATGCTGCAAATCAACAAATTGCTTCATTGCCCCAATGTAGTTCCCTAATGTCACAGAACCGCTAGGCTGAATGCCTGAGAAAATCGTCTTCTTTGTCATACTAAAACCTCATTTCTTAAATATAAAAAGGCCCACCCATCACTTTTCAACAGAAAAGGGACGAATGAACCGCGGTACCACCCTTGTTATTTCAATCAGAAATCACTCAAGACGTTGATATCGGAGACTGCTCCGTCTAAGCCTACTCACTTTTTAGAAGTGTTCGGTTAGCTGCTCCAAAGCCCATTCCATACATGCCATTATCTGCTCACACCGGCCGCAGACTCTCTGTAAATGGTGAATATATGTACTCTTCTTTTTCATCGCAACAGTATGTCTATCTATTATAAAGGATGACCATGAAAAAGTCACGAAGCCCTTGTGTGACCTTCTCATCATGTCGTTTGACACTTTAAATTTTAGATAAAATAACAACTATCTGTCAGAATTTTTTAAAAAAGGATGATTAATTATATGTATAAAACATTATTCTTGCTGATTTTGTTAAATTATTTTAATCAATTTACGCTTTAATTTGTTGAAGTGATTGAGACTTTAGTTTATAAAAATCCCTCTTTATCCCCATTTACGTTTTTTAAAAATATGTGAAATTGATATTGCAATAAATTATTCTATTCATTATAATGAATTTGTTCACACGTTTGTGCTAGGCTCTTTACATAGTGAAAATTCAGAAAAAACAAAAGAAATAGAAAGTAAGCTATTTAGGGACTTTTTTACGCTATTTCTTAAATCTGAATCTCATCTTCTATCGAGACCTTTGAACTAAAACATATTATAAGGGGGAATACAGTTGAAAAAGCGTTGGTCTGTTGTTACTTTAATGCTTATTTTCACACTTGTATTAAGCGCTTGTGGTTTCAGCGGAAACAAATCAGGCGACAGCACGAGCAGTTCTGGAGAGGCTAAAACAACATTAAATGTGAATATCTCCACTGAGCCTTTTTCTCTACATCCGGGACTGGCAAATGATTCAACTTCAGGAAGTGTCATCCGTCAGACTTTTGAGGGATTAACAAGAATTAACGCTGAAGGAAAGCCAGAAAATGCGATGGCTTCTGATATCAAAACAAGTGCTGATGGTAAAACATACACATTCACACTTCGTGATGCAAAATGGTCTAATGGTGACCCTGTTAAAGCAGAAGATTTCGAATATGCTTGGAAATGGGCATTAGATCCTAAAAATGAATCTCAATATGCTTACCAGCTTTACTATATTAAAGGTGCTGAAGCAGCAAACAAAGGGAAAGCGAAAGTTGCTGATGTTGGCATTAAAGCTAAAGACGACAAAACGCTTGTAGTTGAGCTTGAGAACCCAACACCGTTCTTTACTGAACTAACTGCATTCTATACGTATATGCCAGTCAACAAAAAAGTGGCTGAAAAGAATAAAAACTGGTACACAAATGCTGGTGAAAACTACGTATCTAACGGACCATTCGTTCTTTCTAAATGGAAACATGGCGGTTCTATCACGCTTGAGAAGAACAATGAATACTGGGATAAAGATACTGTAAAACTGAAAAAGATTAACATGTCTATGATCAAAGATACAAACACTGAGCTTAGCATGTTCAAAAAAGGCGAGCTTGACTGGGCTGGTTCTCCAACTGGAAGCCTTCCAACTGAGTCTTTAAAAACATTGAAAAAAGAAGGCGGCCTTGAAATTCAAACGATCGCTGGTATCTATAACTACAAATTCAACACAGAAGTAAAACCTTTAAACAATGCAAACATCCGTAAGGCCCTTGCTTACTCAATCAACCGTCAAGCGATTGTTGACAAAATTACACAAGGTGAACAAGTTCCAGCTATGGCAATCGTTCCTCCAACAATGGAAGGTTTCGAGGACAACAAAACTGGCTACTTCAAAGATCATGATGTAGCAACTGCAAAAGAATTTCTTGAAAAAGGTGTGAAAGAATTAGGTTATAAGTCAGTTTCTGATCTTCCAGCATTGAAATTGTCTTACAACACGGATGAAGGCCACCAAAAGATTGCACAAGCAATTCAAGAAATGTGGAAAAAAGATTTAGGTGTGAAAGTTGAACTTGATAACTCTGAGTGGAACGTATACATCGACAAAATCCATAGTGGAGATTACCAAATCGGACGTATGGGCTGGTTAGGTGACTTCAACGATCCAGTAAACTTCCTTGAGCTTTACAAAGATAAAGACGGTGGAAACAACGATACTGGATGGGAAAGCAAAGAGTACAAACAATTGTTGAATGATTCTGCGAAAGAAACAGATAAAACGAAGCGTGAAGAAATGCTGAAAAAAGCAGAAGAAATTATCATCAACGATATGCCTGTAGCACCAATCTACTTCTACACTCAGCTTTGGGTACAAGATCCAAAACTTAAAGGTGTCGTCGTATCTGGACTTGGTGATGTTCAATACAAATGGGCACATTTCGAAAAGTAAGATTATAGAGTAAGAGATCTATGGCAAGGATCTTAAGGTATATGGAGGATGTCTCTCCATATACCTTTCTTGCTGATTAGAGAAATTGTTGTAAAATCATGGAGGTGCAATTCCGTTGCTTAAATATATCGGTAAGCGATTAATATATATTTTAATCACACTGTTTGTTATTGTAACTGCAACTTTCTTTCTCATGCAGGCAGCACCTGGTGGTCCATTCTCTGGAGAGAAGAAACTTCCTGCTGAAATTGAAGCAAACCTAAACGAGCACTACGGGTTGGACAAGCCCTTATTTGTTCAATATGTAAGCTACTTAGGTTCCGTTGCAACATTAGATTTTGGCCCCTCATTTAAATATAAAGGACAAACCGTAAATGACTTAATCAGTTCTGGATTCCCCGTTTCCTTTACCCTCGGAATTGAGGCAATTCTCCTCGCGTTAGCATTTGGTGTATTGTTTGGGGTCCTTGCAGCGCTCTATCATAACAAGTGGCAAGACTATACGATTGCCATTTTAACGATCTTTGGAATCTCAGTTCCAAGTTTCATTTTAGCGGCGCTATTACAATATGTATTTGCATCTGAGGCAAGCTTTATAGCGATTTTCCCAGTTGCAGGATGGGAGTCTTGGGCCAGCACCGTACTACCTTCTATTGCACTTTCCTTCATGCCAATGGCATTTATCGCTAGACTTGCACGGTCAAGTATGCTTGAAGTACTAAACAGTGACTACATTAGAACGGCTAGAGCGAAAGGATTAACGAAATCAGCTGTTACGATCAAACACGCGATTCGAAACGCATTGTTACCTGTCATTACATACATGGGACCAATGGCAGCTTCGGTTTTAACAGGTAGTTTTGTCGTTGAGAAGATTTTTGGTATTCCTGGCTTAGGCTCTCACTTTGTCACAAGTATTACAAACCGTGATTACACCGTCATCATGGGTGTCACAGTCTTCTACAGTATTATTCTATTAATCAGTATTCTAGTCGTTGACGTCCTCTACGGTATTATCGATCCTAGAATTAAACTGACGAAGGCGAAGAAAGGGGTCTAACACATGGAAGAGATGAGAAAAGATTTATTTGTGCCTGCGACGGCTGATGCAGCAGAATCTGAAAAAATTTCTAAACCGAGTCTATCTTTATGGAAGGATGCTATGCTTCGCTTCCGTGCAAATAAACTTGCAATGGTTGGGCTCGCAATCATTTTTATTATTGTGATGCTGGCAATCTTCGTTCCGATGTTTTCTAAATATGATTACTCTACGACAGATTTGCTTAATGCAGACCAGCCGCCTTCAAAAGAGCACTGGTTCGGTACGGATGATTTAGGCCGAGACATGTTTGTTCGTACATGGGTAGGGGCAAGAATCTCGATCTTTATCGGTCTTGCTGCAGCTATTCTTGACGTGATCATCGGTATTATCTGGGGAAGTATTGCTGCATTCAAAGGCGGTCGTACGGACGAAGTGATGATGCGTATTGCAGACGTTTTATGGGCAATCCCAACACTATTAATGGTTATTTTAATGATGGTTGTTCTGCCAAAGGGATTATTAACAATTATCCTCGCCATGACAGTTGTAGGCTGGATTAACATGGCACGTATTGTTCGGGGACAAGTTTTACAATTGAAGAGCCAAGAGTACGTTCTTGCTGCACAAACATTAGGTGCGAAAACATCTAGACTTTTATTTAAACACTTAATTCCAAACTCAATGGGACCAATTCTTGTGACGATGACATTAACAATTCCTTCTGCTATTTTCACAGAGGCATTCTTGAGCTATCTAGGGCTTGGTGTACCGGCTCCATTAGCGAGCTGGGGAACAATGGCATCTGACGGAATTCCGGCCATGACGTACTATCCGTGGAGATTATGGTTCCCAGCCGCATTTATCTGTATTACAATGTTTGGTTTTAACGTGGTTGGAGACGGACTAAGAGACGCTTTAGATCCGAAGTTGCGTAAATAAGGAGTGATTAGGATGGAACGTGAACGTATTCTAGAGGTGAAAGACCTTGCAATCTCATTTAAAACATATGGTGGAGAGGTTCAAGCCATTCGTGGTGTGAACTTCCACTTAAATAAAGGCGAGACACTTGCGATTGTAGGTGAATCTGGCTCTGGTAAAAGTGTGACATCACAGGCCATCATGAGATTAATTCCGATGCCGCCAGGTTATTTCAAGCGCGGAGAGATCCTTTTTGATGGGCAAGATATTGTCAAGAAAACCGAAAAACAAATGCAAACCATTCGCGGAAAAGACATCTCGATGATCTTCCAGGATCCGATGACTTCTCTGAACCCAACCATGAAGGTCGGGAAACAAATTACAGAAGTGCTATTCAAGCACGAACAAATTTCAAAAGAAGCGGCTGAAAAAAGAGCCATTGAACTATTGGAACTCGTTGGAATTCCAATGCCTGAAAAAAGAATCAAGCAGTATCCGCATGAATTTAGTGGCGGGATGAGACAAAGGGTAGTCATTGCGATGGCACTCGCAGCAGATCCAAAGCTATTGATTGCCGATGAGCCGACTACTGCACTTGATGTAACGATTCAGGCGCAAATTTTAGAATTAATGAAAGAAATTCAGCAAAAGGTTGAAACATCGATTATCTTTATTACCCACGATTTGGGTGTTGTTGCCAATGTCGCAGATCGTGTAGCTGTCATGTATGCAGGACAGATTGTGGAGACAGGAACTGTCGATGAAATTTTCTACAATCCGAAACATCCGTATACATGGGGACTTTTAGCATCAATGCCAAGTTTGGATACAGATGGCGGGGATGAAGGGAAGCTGACGGCTATCCCAGGAACACCGCCAGACCTGACAAACCCGCCGAAAGGAGATGCATTTGCACTCCGTAGCGATTATGCAATGAAAATTGACTTCGAACAAGAACCACCAATGTTCAAAGTATCCGATACGCATTATGTGAAATCATGGCTACTTCATCCGAATGCACCTAAAGTTGAACCGCCTGCTGCTGTAAAGGCGAGAATGCGTGAACTAGAAGGTAGCTACGAAAAACCTGTATTAGTAAAAGAGGGTGAATAGCATGGCAGAAAAACTGGTAGAAATTAAAAATTTGAAGCAGCATTTCCATACAGCAAGAGGAACTGTGAAAGCAGTTGACGGCGTTTCATTTGATATTTACAAAGGTGAAACACTTGGCCTTGTAGGTGAGTCTGGATGTGGTAAGTCCACTACGGGCCGATCCATCATTAGACTTTATGATGCAACTGATGGCGAGGTTCTTTATAAAGGAGAGAGCGTACACGGAAAGAAATCAAGACAAAAAATGCTTGAATTCAACCGACAAATGCAGATGATCTTCCAAGATCCGTATGCCTCACTTAACCCTAGAATGACAGTCCTTGATATCATTGCAGAGGGCATAGACATTCATGGCCTTGCGAAATCAAAGCAAGCGCGGAAAGAGCGTGTGTATCAATTGCTTGAAACTGTTGGCTTGAACAAAGAGCATGCGAACAGATATCCACATGAATTCTCAGGTGGTCAAAGACAGCGTATTGGAATTGCTCGTGCATTAGCAGTTGAGCCGGATTTTATCATTGCCGATGAACCAATCTCTGCACTAGATGTGTCCATCCAAGCGCAAGTCGTCAATTTAATGAAAGAACTGCAAGATGAAAAAGGCTTAACGTATTTATTCATTGCGCATGACCTTTCCATGGTGAAATACATCAGCGATCGTATCGGTGTGATGTATTTTGGGAAATTGGTTGAGCTTGCACCAGCGAATGAACTATACGAAAACCCGCTTCATCCATATACAAAATCATTACTATCTGCGATTCCGCTTCCAGATCCTGATTATGAGCGTAACCGCAAACGAATTAAGTACGATCCATCTGTTCATAAAGGAACGAACACGGAGTTCCGTGAAGTGAAGCCAGGCCACTTTGTGAGCTGCACAGAGGAAGAGTTCAAAGAGCTCCAGGCTAAACAATAAGAGAAGAAGCACTGCTAGGTCAGTGCTTCTTTTTTATTTTACAAAAAAACAATATTATGGTAATTTTTGATTCGCAAAAAGAGAAGTCTAGGAGGAAATAAGATGTCAAAATGGAAGGCTTTTCGCTATTCAGTGCTTCATTTTCTGATCGTATTCATGCTTTTCTCAACGTCATTTTTGAAGGAACAAAACGGAGGACAATGGTTGCTCGCGTTTATGGTGCTCATTGGCAGCATTTCGTTTTCGGTGGAATATGTGCTTTACCGTCATACAAACAACGAGAAGCCAGAAGCACGGCGCATAAAGTATCTTTATTTCATCATGTTTCAAATAGCGATGACACTCATTCTGTTTGTTTGCTTTCACATGCTCATGAATCGTTCGATATAAAACTTTTTTTGTATTGTTTGAAAAAAAGTGAAACCACCTAAGACTTTTTAGCGTCTTACTAGTACAGGCGTTTAAATAGCAGGAAATCGGGAATATATAAGGAAGTGGTTCTTCACTATATCATAAGGAGCGGATCCATGAATTGGTATGAAAAGCTCAGTGAATACTTCCCGATAGAAGAAATGAAGTCAAAAGAGCATATGGAAGCTTTATTAAAGGAAAGAAGTGAAATTTATCATAAGGAAGAAGGGCCTCATCATGTGATGATGTACGCTGAATTCGATTCTTTCATCTTTATTGATTATTTATTTGTTTCCAAAGATGCAAGAGGTGAAGGCCTCGGCTCAAAGCTCATTCATAAGCTGAAGGAAAAAAAGAAACCGATCTTGCTTGAGGTGGAGCCTGTAGATGAAGATGATGCAGATACTGCAAAACGCCTAAAGTTTTACCAAAGAGAGCACTTCAAGCATGCTGAATCAATCGGTTATAAACGCAGGTCACTTGCAACCAATGAAGTGAACTGTATGGAAATCCTTTATTGGTCGCCTCTTACAGATAATGAGGAAGAAATGATGGAGGCCATGAGGAAGACATATGAAAGAATCCATACGTATAAAGATGAAGAATGGTATGGACAATCGTATGAGGATGTTGATGATGTGTTGAAGGTCATTGAAAATAAAAAACAAAAAAATATTTTCGATCATCTCGACTAAATGAGAATGTTCAGACATCAAGCATCACTACAAAAAGAATGAAATTGTTTAGTTTTTGTCACAAAAATTGCAAGAAAATCTGTTCACACTTACTTTTTTATAGTATAATCACTATAAAGATTACTTATTTAGAACAATTTTAATTTAAGAATACAGATCAATATTCATTCTACAAATTGAGGAGTGAAGATTTATGGTAACATTATACACATCACCAAGCTGTACATCATGTAGAAAAGCAAGAGCGTGGTTAGAAGAGCACAATATTCCGTATCAAGAGAGAAACATCTTTTCTGAGCCTCTTTCAATCGATGAAATCAAAGAAATTCTTCGAATGACTGAAGACGGTACAGATGAAATTATCTCTACACGTTCAAAAGTATTCCAGAAGCTAAATGTGAATGTTGAGACAATGCCTCTTCAACAGTTGTATAAACTGATCAATGAGCATCCAGGTCTTTTAAGACGTCCAATCATCTTGGATGAAAAAAGACTACAAGTTGGCTACAATGAAGATGAAATTAGACGTTTCCTTCCAAGAACGGTTCGTACATTCCAACTAAGAGAAGCTCAGCGACTTGCTAACTAATTGAAAAACGAAAAGCTGCCGACCATTTGGCAGCTTTTTTTATTTGTTTTCAGCCGTTTGTTCGTAAAATAGGCTGGCTAAAATGACCATTATGACCGTTAAAAACGGGAGCATGAATTCAAGAGTCGCATGCTGAGCCATAAATTCATTCAATTTCACATCACGAACAATCATTTCACCGCCAGTAAAAGCCAAAAGAGCACTTCCTCCGTATAAAAGAAACGGGAATTTTGTTAAAGCGGCATGAATCAGCTTACTTCCCCAAATAATAATCGGTACTGAAATCATAAGGCCAAAAGCGGTCAGCAGCATGTTGCCTTTTGCCGCCCCTGCAACTGCAATCACATTATCAAGTGACATAAAGAGATCGGCAATCACAATGGTCTGAACCGCACGCCAAAGGGAGCCGCTGCTTTTAATGCGAATCGATTCTTTCTTTTGTTCAATTAACAAATTGTATCCTATATAAAGGAGAAAAAGCCCGCCGATAAATTGCAAATAAGGGATGGTCAATAAATATACTGCGGCACCTGTCATTGTAATTCTCATCAGCACTGCCAAAAGTGTGCCGATCCATATGGCTTTATTGCGTTTGTCATTTGACAAGCTACGACTAGCCATCGCAATGATCAACGCGTTATCTCCGCCTAAAATCAGATCTATGCCAATAATCATCAGTAAGGATACGATCCACTCTGTTTCCATCCATTTCACCTCATGTCAAATAGAGCTCGTACAACCAATATATGAAGACAATTCAAATATATGTTTCTGCAAGTTTTCTCTGCAAAAAATGCGTTTTTATTTCTTTTATTCATGTTTTATCATAAAATAGACAGTACAAAGCAATACCTCAAGTCTTTAAACGGTTAACATGTAGACGGAACGGGTAAAGTGTAGTAAAGTACTATTAATTGGGAGCTTGTATGTCCCTTCAACATCTTATATAGAAGGGAAGGTTGGCAAAATGGAAATCGAAAGAATAAATGAACATACAGTGAAATTTTATATTTCCTATGGTGATATTGAAGATCGCGGTTTTGACCGTGAAGAGATTTGGTATAATCGTGAGCGCAGTGAAGAGCTGTTCTGGGAAGTAATGGACGAAGTGCACGAAGAAGAAGAGTTTGCAGTAGAGGGACCGCTTTGGATTCAAGTACAGGCCCTTGATAAAGGCCTTGAAATTGTCGTGACAAAAGCCCAACTTTCTAAAGATGGACAAAAGCTCGAATTGCCGATTCCAGAAGATAAAAAAGATCAAACAGAAGAAAGCCTAGATGGACTGCTTGATGATTTTCATAAAGAAGAGCAGGATCAAGAAGAACATAATGAGAAGGACAAAAAGCTTCAACTCCAATTCGTATTGAAAATGGATGATTTTGAAGATTTGATTGCACTTTCTCAATTAAATATGCAGGATTTTACCACAAGTTTATATTCGTTTGAAAACCGTTATTATCTATATGTTGACTTCCACGAGGATTTGTCAGATGAGCAAGTGGAGAATAAGCTCAGCATTCTGCTTGAATACGCCCATGAATCAGTGGTCAGCATCTACAGACTACAAGAATACGGTCAGCTGATTATTAAAGGGAATGCCCTTGAAACGCTTCAACAGCACTTCTCGTAAACAACAAAAAGTCGATTTCTATAGAGGAATCGGCTTTTTTATCTGAATGAATAGTTAAACAAAGAGATCGGCAAGGAGAAAATGAAATGAGAAATTTAGTTAAGGTTCTATTTTTTCTTATCATTACGATAAGTGCTTATTTGATTATCCAAATTTTTGCCGGTGATCTAGCGGTAAGTGTACTCAGTTCCGTCAGTGTTCTCTTCACTTTATCGATTATCTTTATCGGATTTGTCATTTTCTTAGAGAACCGGAACCCGTCTCAAACGATTACGTGGCTTGTCCTGCTTGGCAGCTTTCCGTTATTCGGATTTTTGTTCTATATTTTCTTTGGACGTAATATTAAAAAGCGCCGGCTGTTTGAAAAGAAAGCGGTGCTGGATGAGCAGTTAATCCAGGAAGATGAACGCATTCACAGAGAAGCAATTGAAAAAATGACACATATGGGTGACCATCAGCAGCTTTTATTTAAGCTTGCCCATAGACTTGGACATACCCCCATTACGTATCGAACGTCCTCTAAAGTCCTAACCAATGGAGAAGAAACGTTCTCTCATATTTTTGAAGAGATCAAAAAGGCAAAACATCACATTCACTTAGAATATTATATTCTCCGCCACGATGATCTTGGTCAAGAATTAAAGGACATATTAATTGAAAAAGCGAAAAATGGCGTCATTGTCCGTTTTTTATATGACGATGTAGGCAGCTTAAAGCTCTCTCGTCAATATATTGCTGACCTAGAAAAAGCTGGCGTTCAGATCGTTCCGTTTTTACCAGTAAGACTACCCTTGTTAAATAATAAAATCAACTTCCGAAATCACCGAAAAATCGTGGTGATTGATGGAAAAGTAGGATTTGTCGGCGGTCTTAACATTGGGGACGAATATATGGGCAGAAGCAGGCAATATGGATTTTGGCGTGATACGCACCTGATGATTCAAGGTGAGGCAGTTCGCGATTTGCAGCAAATTTTTATGCAGGATTGGTATTATATGACCAATGAAAGATGCTCAGGCGTGGACTATTTTAAAGATTTTAGCCATATTGAAAGTACAACAGAAGGCGTCCAAATGATTGCAGGCGGACCTGATAAACAGTGGGAGGTCATTAAAAATCTCTTTTTCTCCATGATCATCTCAGCTAAAAAGTCAATTTGGATCGCTTCACCGTATTTTGTACCTGATGATGATATATTGTCAGCGTTGAAAATTGCTTCTTTGAGTGGAGTAGATGTACGGATTATTGCACCGAAGAATCCAGATAAACGCATCGTCTTCCATGCGTCTCGTTCATACTTCCCGGAGCTTCTTGAAGCAGGGGCGAAGGTGTATGAATATGATCAAGGCTTTATGCATAGTAAGTTTATTATTGTAGATAGTGAGCTGGCATCGATTGGGACGGCCAACATGGATATGAGAAGCTTTCATTTGAACTTTGAAGTGAATGCCTTCCTCTATAAAACGAAAAGCACAGAGAAGCTGGTCAACGACTTCTTAGGTGATTTAGAGCAGTCGCATGAAATTGTCCTAGAAGAATTTGCAAAGAGACCTTTGAGAGTGAGACTGTTTGAATCTACCGCAAGATTATTATCACCACTTTTATAAAGATTGTATTTCCCCCATTTTCTAAAAGGGGGATTTTTCATTTTAACGAGGAAAAGCTCGGTGAAATCATGTTTTGAAACGATAAAAGTCCATTTTCGATATTCGCTTCCCTTGATGAGAACAAGCTATAATCTGGTCATCAAAGAGCAAGGGGCGAAATGAATGAACGCAGCGATCATGGATAATGGGAAGCTTATACGTATTACACATCATCTAACGAAAAGTCGGCTAGAGCATGTAAGGGCTACGTGTAAATTTTATTGTCCTGAATGCAGGCAGGAGGTGCAATTAAAGTTAGGCGAGCACCGTGTCTATCATTTTGCACATAAACAGCTGACAGCATGTCCGTTAGCTGCTTCAGGCGAAACGGTTTATCATCAGGCGGGGAAGGCTGCCATCAAGGATTGGCTCACTAGGCTTGGACATGAACCGGTGCTGGAGAAGTATGTTTCAAAGGTTCAGCAGCGCCCTGATGTGACCGTCGCTATAGGTGATGCAGGCTATGCGATCGAATTTCAGTGTGCGAATATTTCGCAGCAAGAGCTGCGGAAAAGAACAGAAGGTCTCCGTGCAGCAGGGCTCTTTCCTATATGGATCATAGGTGCAAATCGTTTAAAAAGAACATCTACCCAGCTCTTTTCTTTCTCCTCCATTCATTGGGGAATCTTAAGGCAAACGAAGAAAAGGAGACTGATTTTTTACTGTCCGATCCAGCAAATGTTTCTCCATCTTGATCAAATCCTTGTGTTTCAGCCCACGAAAATATGTGCCACAATGACCGTCAGACCGCCTTCAGCATATCGTCAACTTTCGGCACTTCTATATCCTTCCTTGAGCAAGCGTCCATTAAACAAGCAATGGCTTAGGTGTATTCAGCAATTTAGGCAGAGGCCTCCTGGCATTTTATCAAATGAAAGTAAGCGTTTGAGAAACATTTTTTATGAGCATCACCATACGGCATTTCCGTTTTTGCCATCTGAATTATTTATCCCGCTGACAGAAGCGTATATCTTTTCAAGTCCCGTTTATGTCTGGCAGGGATGTCTATATGATTGGATGGTTAGAAAAAGAGGAAGAGGGCCAGTGACCATTCAACACCTAATAAAAGAAATCTATCGGTGTGTGCAGGCAAAAGAAGTGAAGCTCCGATATGCAGGTGTCTCAATAGAAGAAGTCAAAGAGGTGATCACCGCATATGTAAAGGTACTTGTCTGCCAAGGGTTTTTACACATGACGAAAGAGGGTAATTATGAAGTAACGTCGAATCAAATGCCAATCCGAACAATAGATGAAGTGTTAAAACGAGATGCTTTCTTATTTCATTAGCATGTTTCATGCCCACTTTGATCATGATAAGAAAAAGGTGGTGCTGCTATTGAATAGAAAGAAACGCTTTTTTCTCATTTTTTTAGCCTGTTTGGTATTTATTTCTGCATATGATTTGACAAATATAGTTCAAAACAAAGAAGATAAATACAACACCAATTTCTTTCACTTTCCGAAAGGTTGGTTTAACACAACTCATGCAAGGGGGATTCATATGACTTCACAAAGCAAAAACAACCATTTACCAGACAGAAGCGAAGTAAAAGAAGAAAACAAATGGCGTCTTGAAGATATTTTTGAAAGCGTCGATTCATGGAGCAAGGAATTCGAAGCTGTAAAAAAAGAAATTCCTAAGCTAGCCCAATTTAAAGGCAAGCTGGCTCATTCTGCTGATGTCCTGTATGAAGCCCTAACATTTCAGGATCAACTTTCTGAAAAGCTTGGCAAGCTTTATACATATGCGCACATGAAATACGATGAAGATACAACAAATTCATCATTTCAGGCATTAAATGATAAGGCGTCCAATTTATTTACACAGCTGTCTAGTACATCTGCTTATATTGTTCCTGAGATTTTATCGATTCAAGAAGATAAACTGCAGCAATTTATTCTGGAAAAAGAAGAATTAAAACTTTATTCTCACGCTCTCGAAGAAATTAACAAAGAGCGCCCACATATTTTAAGTGAGGAGCAAGAAGCTTTATTAGCTGAGGCCTCTGAACCTCTCTCATCTTCATCCACAACTTTTAGTATGTTTAACAATGCCGATATTTCGTTCCCTTCTGTAAAGGATGAGAATGGGGAAGAAAAGAAAATTACCCACGGCAACTTCATCACATTTTTAAACAGTGATGATCGTGAAGTGAGAAAGAATGCTTTCAAAGCTGTGTATAAAACATATGATCAGTATAAGAATACACTTGCTTCTACACTGAGCGGTTCGATTAAAAAAGATAATTTTTATGCGAAAGTACGAAATTACAAATCTGCAAGAGAAGCAGCACTATCAAGAAATAGCATTCCAGAAGAAGTGTATGACAATCTAATTGATACAGTTCATCAATACTTACCGTTATTACACCGTTATATTGAATTACGTAAAAAGGTATTAAAGCTTGATGAAGTGCACAATTATGACTTGTATACACCACTTGTGAAAGATGCTGGCATGAAGTTAACCTACGATGAAGCAAAGGATTATATGCTGAAAGGGTTATCGCCATTAGGGGAAGAATATGTGTCCGTGTTAAAAGAAGGACTCAACAATCGCTGGGTAGACGTTTATGAGAATAAAGGGAAACGAAGCGGTGCGTATTCATCAGGAAGCTATGGTACCAATCCATATATCCTGATGAACTGGCAAAATAATATTGATAATTTATTTACACTGGCTCATGAATTTGGGCACTCTGTCCATAGCTACTATACAAGAAAGCACCAGCCTTATCCTTATGGAAACTACAGTATTTTTGTAGCTGAAGTGGCTTCCACAACAAATGAAGCGTTACTAGGCGAATATTTGCTAAATCATTTAGAGGATAAAAAGCAGCGTTTGTATGTGTTAAATCACTTGTTAGAAGGGTTTAGAGGAACGGTATTCAGACAAACGATGTTTGCTGAGTTTGAGCATCTTATTCATGTGAAAGCGCAAGAAGGAGAGGCATTAACGCCAGAGTTCATGACGAACCTTTATTACGACCTGAATAAGAAATATTTTGGCGACGGCATGGTTGTTGATAAGGAAATCGGATTAGAATGGACGAGAATCCCTCATTTCTATTACAACTATTATGTGTACCAATATGCGACAGGCTATAGTGCGGCGCAGGCATTAAGCAAGCAAATATTAGCAGAAGGTAAACCTGCGGTGGAGCGTTATACAGATTTCCTTAAAGCAGGAAGCTCTGATTACCCAATCAATGTGCTGAAAAAAGCAGGTGTTGATATGGCATCTAAGGAACCAATTGAAGCAGCTTGTCAATTGTTCGAAGAAAAACTCAAAGAAATGGAAGAACTCATCTCAAAAACGGGTGAGTAATGAAAAGACTTCTGTCAGACGTGTGAGTGCAAGCTCATCTTTTGACAGGAGTTTTTTTCTGATCATAAAAAAAGACCTCTCATGAGGAGGTCGCAGATTGTTGACAAAGGGCTAAAATGATCTTTATTTTAGCCCTTTGTCTTCTATTCAGCGTGATAGAAAACCTTTGAAGTCTAGGAAGGACGAGTACCGGAGCGGAGCGAATTTGACATTCGTGAGCACCGGCACGCAGGACTGACACGGAATGCGAGGGTTTGTCTACACGCTGAGACCTCTTCTCATGAGGAGGTCGTTCTTGCACATCATCAACCTTTAAATCCTTTAAAGGTCTTACGGTGGTTCATACGATAGAGCGTAAAGAAAATGGAAGCAAATAAGAGCGGAGACGTCAGATAAAGAGGCAGCATTTTCATTAAGCCTAATATATTTAAAAAGAAACATAAGCCAATGGCAACAAGTCCAATGGTTGTGCTGCGCATGCAAATCCCTCCATTTTTTCGTTACTTTCACTATATGAAAGTGAAAACCCTCTTATGTTTTGTGACAAAAATATGAACATATAGCATATCGGTTGTCATAAGTCGACAAAATTTGATATACTACAGATGTGAAATTAATCACATACAAACATTACCCCTTTGTTTGACCGTGAAAAATTTCTCCCATCCCCTTTGTTGTCGTTAAGACATAGTGAAACCGCGCTTATCCCGGCGCGGTTTCTTCGTGTTAAAAAACAGAACAGGTGTTCTTGTGTGAGTAAAGAAAAAACACGGGTCAGCACCCATGTTCATTCTCACAGCGGTAGACGTCAAGATCTGAATGGCTTTCATCTTCTTTATAGCGCCAAAACATTTCTTGATGTACTTGTACACGTTCTACCTTTTTGGCGAAAGCCAGCTTCTTCATTTTTCGTTCAACTTCTTCAAGCGTCAAGTCATATACTACGGCAATCTCTTTTGCAGAGGCAAATTGAAAGTAAGCAATAAACCATTCAATCGGAGGTCGTTCTGAAGGTGTAGGTTTTTCACCAATCATTTCAAAGAGAATTTCCTCGTATATATCATAAGAGTAAGCACCTGAAATCTTTAATCCTTCATCTCCGTTAATCGTATTAAAAAACGCGAAGGTAGGGAGCTCAGATACGTCCATCTCAGCTGCGATTTTCATATCACATTGTAATGCTTTGACAGCACTTTGAGAATGGATATCCCGCTGGAACTCCTCAATGTCCAGTCCGGCACTTTTTGCATTTTCCAGCAAGACATGTTCACTTGTGACATCTTGCTGATGACAAAAAAGGGATTCTTGAATGAGACGTAAAAATTTCATTCCACATTTTCTGCCTTGAAGCTCAGCTGCTTTTAGTGCGAGCGAGGCGAGATAAGGTGATGTCACAATTTGTTCAGACAGCATTTGTTCTTTTTTAGTCTGAGTTTTGGTGGCAAATTTCCCCCATGCTTCTGTCAGCAAATGCTTTTTTCTTTTCCGGTTCAATGCATTAATACTCGAACTTGTGACCGTTCGTAAAGTGAAGAAACGGCCATACTTCATCTTCAATTTTTTAATTGATGGCTCCAATAACCAGCAGTCTGGGCTGAGAGGATCAATGAATACATAGATTTCAATCGGCTTTTGAGGATGTCCGTGACAGTGTGAGAAATATTGATCGTGCTGATTGCAGCTCAAGATCGTCCGTCCTTTTCAGGTGTTTGATTGACCATATGACGAGCCGTCAGAGAAAGCCGCTCAAATAAAAAGTCACGAATATCGCCGGTTAGTCCTACTTGATCCATTGCATCCTCCATGCATTCAAGCCATGCGTCAGCCCGCTCCTCCGTAATCGGAAAAGGGAGATGTCTCGCCCGCAGCATGGGGTGACCATGCTCGTCTGTATAAAGCGGGGGTCCGCCTAAATATTGAGTTAGAAACTGTTTTTGTTTTCTTGCTGTTTCTTTTAAGTCATCCGGGAAAATAGGATGAAGCAAGGGATGACACTTTACATTTTCATAAAAAGTATCAACAAGTTGCGATAGAAGTTCCTCTCCAACCGCTTCGTAAGGTGCGTTAAACGATTGTACCATGTTGACTACTCCTTTTACTCGTAGCTAATAGGATGGATCACCCTATTGCGAATTTCATTTATTTCAAAAGTGATATTCAGTTTATTCTATTTTGTTGTTTCTATTCTTGTATACTTATTTTAACAACCTCAACTCAATTCCACAAACAAACCGCTTTGGCCTATTGGAAATACAGAGAGAGAGAGGGGTTCCGTGATCAATTGACCATATCATAACACATTCAGTCAAAAAAGGGTGAAAAGCGACATACAAAAAACCGAAGAGGTTATTCTCTTCGGTTTAGGCATAATATTGAGCTGTGATTTTCTTTACATAATTTTGTGTCTCTTTAAATGGGGGAATGCCTCCGTATTTATCTACGTTTCCTGAGCCTGCGTTATAGGCAGCTAAGGCGAGTGAGACATTTCCATTATATTTCTGAAGCATTTGTTTTAAATACTTCGTACCGCCTTCAATGTTTTGGGACGCATCAAAGGCATTGCTCACGCCAAGTGATTTAGCAGTAGACGGCATGAGCTGCATGAGCCCAAGCGCACCTGCATGACTGACAGCATTCGAGCGATAGCCGGATTCTTGCTTGATGACAGCGTGGATCAACTTCTCTGGGACGCCATGCTTTTCAGCCATTTGTGACACGATCTGATTCACCTCTTTTGATGAACCGCTTGAGACCGCTTTTTGAAGCGGCGGCGCATAGCTGTTGTTTAAGACGTTTCCAATGCCATTCGCCGTATTTAATTGAGCGTCATCTGCATATAAAGACTGGGCTTGAAGCTGTTCACTGCCGGCGATGGCAGATAGGTATGGATTCGTACGCGCATATTGTGTGTTCGGAGCCGTTGATGGGTCCGTATCCATAAAAGCAGAGATTGAGAGCGGGAGACGTGATAGTTCTGATCCGCCTAAAAAATCTTGCAAAAGCGACTGGAATGAAGCTTGAGCGCTCGATTCTTGGCCAGTCGGCATTTGCGATTGCCCGTTATCCGATTGTAACGTTTTGAGCGCTTGAAGCTGCATAAAGGATTGAAGTTGATTGACGTTCATCATGTTCCTCCTTCAAGGAATTCATCTATTCTGTGTTTTCATTTTTTCTTCATAAAAACGTACGACTTTGTTTTTCGTGTTTCGTACAGGAATTTGGAATTTTTGGAGCAATGCGGAGAATGCGGTTTGTCCGATTTCCAGGTCGCTCACTTCAAATTCAAGTTCATAGTCCTCTACTGTTAAATATCGGCTGTGATCCAAAACAATTAAGCCTTCTTTGATCATTTTTTCTGCTCTCGACGTTTCAAGTGAACCAAAATACACAATTTGATTCTTTTGAATGTTCAGATGGTCTAACCTGTCAGCCACTTCGCCTTCTGGTAGCTGAAAATCGTCAAGGCTTGAAGGAGGAGCGATCGTTTGGTGGGTTTCAAGCAAGCCTATCTCGTGTGGTTCCTTTAACGTGAGGACCCATTTGCCGTCTTTTTCTCTCATCCTTAATGCAGCAAATTGAGATTTTATATCAAATTGAGGTGTATCAAAGTAATAGTTGGTTTGAGTGCGGAAATCCGCATCCTTCAATTGAAAATATTGTTTTAGCTGTTCAAATTCTTCTTTCAGTAATAATTGCTTTAGTTCGATTTCAATTTCCTGTGCCACTTTAACATCAACCTTTCATTTAGAGGAAATATTCATATTGTACATGATGTGTGTTCTCTATGTAAAAGTCTGTTTTTTTCTTTATTAAGTCCTTTAACATGTGCCAACATTTAGGCTGAATGGTGTGAAATGTTCATATAAAAGAAGAAAACGGCATTTTCGCAAAAAGTTCGGTTTATCAATATTGAACTTGATATGATAAAATAAAGCTGTACTTTGTTGTAAAGGAGATCATGATGCAAAACAGAATTGAAATCACAGAAGCAACTTTAAAAGAAGACAGGCTGATTTTGACGATCCAGTCAGAGGAGCAAATTCAAAAAGCAAAAGCATCAGGACAAATGCTTGTTGATTCTGATCACTTTGCGTTCGTTTACATACTCGAAACCGAGGAGTCTTTTATGTATCTTATTTTAGGGGAACATACATGGGCTCCATTAAAAGAAGCAATGAATCTTGACATCCCTGTCTATTTGGCGGCGGAAGAACAATCGTTAGAACTCATTCAACTTCATCAGGAATTAAACTATTTAATTGACAATATTAAAGACAATGCCAATTACGGAGATATGGAAGAGAAAGTGAAAAGCACATTCCTCTGAAATAATTAGGTATTTGGAATTGGGGGAAATTTCATGGACAAAAAACAATGGGATCAATTCCTCGCACCGTATAAACAAGCAGTCGAAGAATTAAAAGTGAAACTAAAAGGCATTCGAAAGCTGTATGAATTTGAGGATGACCATTCACCAGTAGAATTTGTCACAGGCCGGGTGAAACCCGTTGCCAGCATATTAGAAAAGGCAAAGCGTAAAAACATCCCGATGCATGAGATTGAAACCATGCAGGATATTGCTGGGCTTCGCATTATGTGCCAGTTTGTAGAAGATATACAAGTTGTGAAAAAAATGCTCCAGTCACGAAAAGACTTTGTGGTTGTAGATAAACGCGACTATATTGCAGAACATAAAGAAAGCGGATACCGCTCGTACCACCTTGTTGTGTTATATCCGCTGCAAACAGTCAACGGAGAGAAGCAGCTCCTTGTCGAAATCCAAATTCGTACGCTTGCTATGAACTTTTGGGCGACCATCGAGCATTCTCTGAATTATAAATATAGCGGGAATATCCCAGAGAAGGTCAAACTGCGCCTTCAAAGAGCTTCTGAGGCAGCATCTCTTCTTGATGATGAGATGTCTGAAATCAGAGGGGAAATTCAAGAAGCACAAGTGGCATTTTCCCGGAAAAAGAAAAACGATAGCTGAGCCTAAGCTTGATCAAATATGATGCTGCCCTCTCATAGCAGCAAGGTGGAAAAGGAGAAGAATTCATGAAATTTGCAGTTTCTTCGAAAGGGAATTCTGTATCTGACACACTTAAAAATAAAATTCAGACCTACTTATTGGATTTTGGAATGGAATTAAATGAAGAGGAACCGGATCTTGTCATTACTGTTGGAGGAGACGGAACCCTTTTATATGCCTTTCACCGCTATAGCAACCGCCTGAATGAAACGGCTTTTGTTGGTGTTCATACAGGTCATCTTGGTTTTTATGCTGATTGGGTGCCAAGTGAAATCGAAAAGCTTGTCCTAGCGATTGCCAAAACACCTTATCATATTGTGGAATATCCGATTCTTGAAGTCATCGTCAGATACAACGATGGCGGCCGGGAAGAGAAATATTTAGCAATGAATGAATGTACGATTAAAAGTATGGAAGGTACGCTTGTGGCAGATGTTGAAATTAGGGGTCAGCTTTTTGAAACTTTCAGAGGAGACGGTCTTTGTTTGTCTACGCCATCTGGCAGTACGGCCTATAATAAAGCACTTGGGGGCGCCATTATCCACCCTTCCATTAGAGCCATTCAGCTGGCAGAAATGGCCTCAATCAACAACAGAGTATTCCGTACGGTCGGTTCACCGCTGATTTTGCCAGACCACCATACTTGTGTAATCAAACCAATTAATGATGTTGATTTTCAGGTAACAATTGATCATTTGTCGCTGCTTCATAAAGATGTTAAATCTATTCAATGCCGGGTGGCAGACGAGAATGTTCGTTTTGCCCGATTTAGACCATTTCCGTTTTGGAAAAGGGTGCAAGATTCCTTTATCGGAAAAGGAGAATAAGAAAGAGGTCGTTCTCGCTGAAATACTTTACGTTAACCAAAACCATGACAGCCAAAGAAAAGGGGCTGCTCTTAAAGGACTTTTTAATTGATCTTGGCATTTCAAAAAGAATGCTGACGGATATTAAATTTGATGGCGGTGATCTGCTGATTAATGGAGAGCATGTCACCGTGAGATACGAGCTTCACGAGGGAGACAGGCTCACCATTTTATTTCCTGAGGAAAAAGTGAGTGAAGGTCTAAAACCAGCTCCGATTCCGCTGGATATTATATTTGAGGATGAGCATGTGCTTGTGCTGAATAAAAAGCCATATATCCCATCCATTCCTTCTAGAGAGCATCCTGAGCATAGTATTGCGAATGGTCTGCTTTACCATTATGCTGAGCAGTCAGTGCGGCTGACGGTTCATTTGGTGAGCCGTCTTGATCGTGATACATCTGGCGTGATGCTTGTCGCCAAACATCGCTTTGCACACAGCCTTTTATCAAAAGCGCAAAAAGAAGGGGAGGTCAAGCGAACGTACAGAGCTTTTACACAGGGCATAATTGCACAAAAGCACGGAACCGTTCGTGCAAAAATTGCCCGAAAAGGGGATAGTATCATTGAACGCATGGTCGATGAGGCTGGCCAGGAGGCAGTGACGCATTATACAGTACGACAGGTAGACGCTGATTTGAACATGTCGGATGTGTCTCTTGTACTTGAAACTGGAAGAACACATCAAATTCGTGTGCACATGCAATATCTTGGTCATCCGCTCATCGGTGATACGCTGTATGGCGGAACGAGCGAGCGGATAGACCGGCAGGCGCTGCATAGTGAAACCCTTATCTTTCCTCATCCGATGACAGGTGAGCAAATGACATTTTCGGCTCCATTGCCAGCTGACATGAAGGCATTGCTTCTTTAAACAATGAAAACCCGGTCACCTGCAAAGCAGGGCCGGGTTTTTATGATGTGAAATGCTGGAATCTAGAATCATCATAAGGCATAGATGAAGGGACAGAGACAGTTTCAAGCTCAGGATATTGAAGAGCCGACAGCTGATTTCCAAAAACGCAGCCTGTATCAATATTGACTGTTTTGCCAACGAATCGAGGTTCTTTCACCGGTGTATGACCGTAAACAATCCACGGTTTCCCTTCATATTCCTTTGCCCAATCCTTCCGCACAGGTCGTCCATCTGGCCAAGTCTCTCCTGTGACAGCACCAAATAATAGATAGGATCGCATCTGTTTATTCGGCTCCTTTCCAATATCCTTTTCCTTCATCGCTGCGTGTGCAATGATCAGCTCATCTGGAATCAGCACATCATAAAGCGGAGCCTTCTCAAATAACTGTTTAAATTCATGTGATAATTTGTTTTTTTCATGAAGCGGCAGTTTTTTTATTTCGTTCACTGTTGTTTCAATGCCATGCAGTAATTTAACGGGATTTCCTTTCAAATAGCGATAAAGCTTAAAGCAATGGTTTCCAGGCACGTAACGGATCGCTCCATGTGAATAGGCATGTATGACAAATTGCATCACGTCTACTGATTGAGGGCCTCGATCTGTTAAATCACCGACAAGTGCTAGCGTTCTCTTATCAGGATGGACGGGTAATCCATGTTTGAGTTCGTATCCTAGTTTGTGTATGAGGGTAAGCAGCTCTTCGAAGCAGCCGTGGATATCACCAATGATATCGAATTTCATAAGGTTTCCTCCTGATCTTTCTCATCCATTCATCGGGTATAAAGAAGTTTGAATTTTAGAACATATACCGAATGGCTTTCATTTCATTTAGGCAATTGTTAGAATCAATGCTTTAACGTAAGACTTAAAAGATTAAACATCAATGTTAGGAGGCTTTAGCCAATGGAGCATACATCTGTTTCATCACTCGTTGTCGTTATTATTGTCGCCTTTTTCACCCCCATTTTATTGCACCGATTTAAGTTGACCATTCCGGTCGTTGTCGCTGAAATTATCATGGGGCTCATCATTGGAAAAAGCGGGTTTCAACTGGTTGTCGAACATGATGCATGGCTAGATACGTTATCCATGCTCGGTTTTATTTTTCTGATGTTTTTAAGTGGACTTGAAATAGATTTTTCTTCTTTTGAATCAAAGAAGAAAGCACGAGAACTTCCAAGTGGTTTAAAAGAACCAAATACGTTTAAAGCAGCCACCATAATTTTTCTTGGGGTATTTTGTATTTCCTTTATCCTGTCCTATGCGTTTGTACTTGCAGGGTTTATTCAAAATGCCTTTTTAATGACGCTCATCATTTCCACCATCTCATTAGGTGTAGTGGTTCCAACCTTAAAAGAGGAAAAGTTGATGCAGACGAATATTGGTCAAATCATTCTGCTTGTGGCCGTCATTGCTGATTTGGTGACAATGATTTTACTGGCTGTGTTTTCCTCCATTTATGGCGATGGAACAGGGAACATGTGGCTTCTGCTATTATTATTTGCAGCAGGCATTCTTCTTTATTTATTTGGCCGAGTATTTAAGACAAAATCCATTTTTCAGTCCATGTCAAAAGGAACGGTGCAAATTGGGACAAGGGCAATCTTTACTCTCATTATAGTCTTAGTTGCCTTATCTGAATCACTCGGTGCTGAAAATATTCTTGGGGCGTTTTTAGCAGGTGTGCTCGTGTCCCTTCTTTCGCCAAATAAAGAGCTTGTTCAGCAGCTGGACTCATTTGGTTACGGATTTTTAATCCCGATCTTTTTTGTGATGGTCGGTGTGGACTTGAATATATGGGCGCTGTTCAAGGACCCAACCATTATGATCATGATTCCGCTATTGTTTTTTGCATTACTGCTTAGTAAGCTAATTCCAATTCTTTATTTGAAAAAATGGTATGACATGAAAAAAGTCATCGGCTCCGGCTTTTTATTAACATCGACGTTATCACTCGTCATTGCAGCTGCGACGATTGGGGAGCGGCTCGGTGTCATTGATCATAAAATGTCAGGCGCACTGATTTTAGTCGCTGTGCTGACGAGTATTTTAACGCCTGTTTGGTTTAAAGCGCTGTTTAAAAAAGAACAAGAAGCGAATCAAAAAAAACGTGTGACCTTTATTGGCGCAAACCAGCTGACTTTACCTGTGACACTTGACTTGCATCAGGATGAATATGACATCCGTATTTTGCACGTTTTTCAAGAAAATAAAGAAGCACTGCTTGCCGATTCGATCTTTGAAGTTGAAGCGATTGAAGAGTACGACGATGAAACGCTGAGAAAGGCAGGCATCGGCCGGGAGGATGTTCTAGTCGTAGCAACAGGCAGCGAGACGCAAAATAAGGAAATTGCTTTATTTGCAAAAGAAGAAGGAGCGAAACAAGTCATTGCTAGTGTCAACAAAGCTGAGGCAGAGCTGACATTGAAGGAAGCGGGTATTGATACGTTTTCGAATTTCCTATCATCTAAAACGGTGCTAAGAGCCTTGATTGAAGCACCAGATGCGATTCGATTGTTAACAAATGAGGATACTTCCTTGTATCAAATTCAAATGAACAATCATCGGTATCATAATGTCATGCTGAGGGAATTTCCGTTTATCGGTGATTTGGTCTTTGTCCGTATTTTCAGAGGGGTAGACAGCTTAGTACCGCACGGAGATACGACGCTCAGAAGCGGAGACCGCGTGCTTGTGTCGGGCTCTCGTGAGTATGTAGCAGGACTTAGAGCCCAATTAGAGTTGCAATGAACCCTTGACCAATGAACAATTCCTGATTAAGATAGAGGTACAACATTATATGTTTGATCCACTAGGGGAGTCCTTTAAAAGGGCTGAGATAAAAGTGTCGACTTTTAGACCCTCATTACCTGAACAGGTTCATACCTGCGTAGGGAAGTGGTGCGGTTTTTGACTATGCTTTTTACAAATTCCAAGCCACTTTCCACGCGGAAAGTGGCTTTTTTATATGAAGAAACAGGAGGAGAGAAACATGACATTTTCAAAGGAATGTAAAGAGGCAGCAGCAACATGGTGGAATGGAAGCTTTACGCATCCTTTTGTGAAAGGGATTGGAGATGGCACACTTTCACTCGATCGGTTCACCTATTACGTGATGCAGGATTCGTATTATTTAACTCATTTCGCAAAGATGCAAGCATATGGAGCTGCCATTAGTGAGGACTTACATACGACGGGCAGAATGGCGTATCATGCGCAGGGCACGTATGAAGCAGAGCTATCGCTGCATAGAAAGTTCACAGAGCTGCTTCAGATCTCTGATGAAGCACTTGAAAGCTTTAAGCCTTCACCCACTGCTTATGCGTATACCTCACATATGTACAGGTCTGTGAAAAGCGGACGATTTGAAGAAATTTTAGCCGCGTTATTGCCGTGCTACTGGCTATATTATGAGGTGGGAGAAAAGCTGAAACAAACGACACCTGACCATCCGATTTATCAAGAATGGATTTTGACATATGGAGGAGATTGGTTTAAAGAGCTTGTCTTTGAACAGGTCAACCGCTTTGATGAACTTGCGGAAAAAGCACCAGAACATGTGCGGGCCAATATGAAAGAAAATTTTGTGATTTCAAGCTATTACGAATACCATTTCTGGGAGATGGCGTATAAAAAAGAAACGTGGCAAACAGCATGCTTGGATGGGGTTGGTGCAAATGGAACTCCACGCAGTGACAAATGATTCGTTTCCGGTCAATGAGCTGATCAAGCAAATAAAAGCCATTGAATCTAAAGTGGACTTTATTCATATCCGGGAACGGTCTAAAACAGCAAGTGAACTTGTTGATCTCGTGAGACAACTCCTTTCAGAAGGTGTACCGAAAGAGAAACTCGTTATCAATGACCGAGTAGACGTTGCGCTGCTCACCAATATTCACCGGGTACATCTCCCAGGTCACAGCTTTTCGCCAAAGGAGCTGCGACAAAAATTTCCTCACCTTCATGCGGGTGTGTCTGTTCATTCGATAGAAGAAGCCAAAGCGGCCGAGGAAAGTGGTGCAGAGTATGTCATGTTTGGGCACATATATGACACCTCATGTAAACCAGGACTTAAGGCGAGAGGCGTAAAGCTTGTGGAAGAACTGACTTCTGCGCTGTCCATTCCGGTGGTGGTCATTGGCGGAATGACGCCTGATCGAATCCCGGACTTGATGCATGTGAATGTGAAAGGGATTGCTGTCATGTCGGGAATTTTCACTCACCATCAGCCGCACATCATGGCGCAAGCATTTTCTAAAAAGCTAAAGGAGAATCCTTATGAAAAAGCATTATGACGTTGCAATCATTGGCGGTGGAATCATAGGGATGTCAATTGCCTATCACCTTGCAAAAGCAGGAAAGCAGGCTCTATTACTTGAGGCAAATGAGATAGGGAAGCAAACGACGAGTGCGGCTGCTGGAATGCTTGGTGCACATGCTGAAGGAGAGGGTCATGAGGATATTTTCTTTCAGGTAGGCAGAGCAAGCCAGACATTATATGAAAAATTAAAAGTCGATCTTCAGCATGAATCAGGCATTGATATTCGGACATCAGTGGGCGGTATTATGAAGGTGGCCTTTACAGAAGAAGAAAAACGTGCACTTTGCCGGATGCAGCATTTGTCCACGTTTCAATGGCTTGAAGCAAGTTGTGTGAAAAAACGTATGCCGCAAATCGCAGATGACATCATGGGAGCAGGTTTCATTGAAGAAGATGTTCATGTTGAGCCTTATGCGGTATGCAGGGCATTGTGGCAGGCGGCTGTTCGGTACGGGGCGGATGTGAAGGAGTTTACACCTGTGATCGAAGTCAAACGGGACAAAGATGTATTAACTGTCAGAACAGCTAAAGGCACATTCACATGTGATGACCTTACGATAGCAAGTGGTGTATGGTCTGGCCGCTTTTTTGAAGAGCTGGGGTTACCTTATTCTCTCTATCCAGTAAAAGGAGAATGTGTGTCTGTGTGGAATAGTGGTCCAGCGCTCGCACACACCATTTACCATGATCATTGTTATATCGTTCAAAGAGATAGCGGAAAGCTGGTGATTGGTGCAACGATGAAGCCAAATGAGTGGCAGGCTGTTCCAACACTTGGCGGCATTGAAGCTGTGATTCAAAAAGCGTCTCAGCTCATGCCTTCTATCAAGGAGATGCCGATTGAAGAGTGCTGGGCAGGTCTTCGTCCGGCGACAAGCGACCGGCATCCCTATATCGGAAGACACCCGGAAGATGAGCGTATCCTTTTTGCGACGGGACATTACCGGAATGGCATTTTACTTGCGCCAATTACTGGAGAAATCATTCGAGACCTGATATTAGGCGAGCCTGTCCAAGAGGAATGGCTTCAAGCGTTTCGCATTGGCCGAAAGGAGGCATTGTTCGTATGAAAATTCAATTGAATGGCAGAGTGGTTGATTTCGATAAAGAGAATGGAACGATCTATGATCTGCTATCAGCCTATCAGCTTGAAAATCGTGTGGTGATCGTCGAAAAGAACCAAGAAGTTATTGATAAAAAAACGTTTCAACAAGTAGAAATTCAACCAAATGACACGATTGAAATCGTTCACTTTGTAGGAGGAGGATGACAAAATGCTACACATTGGCGGAAAAACATTCACATCAAGACTATTACTTGGTACAGGAAAGTATCCATCATTTGAGGTTCAAAAGGAAGCAGTGAACGTATCAGAAGCTGAAATTTTGACCTTTGCTGTGCGAAGAATGAACATTTTTGAAGCATCTCAGCCGAATTTTTTAGAGCAGCTTGATTTATCAAAATATACATTACTTCCAAATACAGCAGGCGCAAGTACAGCGGAAGAAGCGGTGCGTATTGCCCGTTTAGCGAAGGCTTCGGGGCTGTGTGACATGATTAAGGTAGAAGTGATTGGCTGTTCAAGATCCCTTCTGCCAGATCCAGTCGAAACGCTAAAAGCATCTGAAATGCTATTGGAAGAAGGTTTTAGCGTGCTGCCGTATACATCAGATGATGTGGTACTGGCAAGAAAATTAGAAGAAATCGGTGTTCACGCCATCATGCCAGGGGCCTCTCCAATTGGTTCAGGTCAAGGCTTACTAAACCCTCTGAATCTCTCATTTATTATCGAGCAGGCGAAGGTGCCGGTCATTATTGATGCGGGCGTAGGCTCTCCTAAGGATGCGGCTTATGCGATGGAACTAGGGGCTGACGCTGTATTGCTGAATACTGCTGTGTCTGGTGCAAAGGACCCTGTGAAAATGGCAAAAGCGATGAAGCTGGCCATTGAATCAGGAAGATTAGGTTTTGAGGCAGGACGTATTCCGTTGAAAAACTATGGTACAGCCAGCAGTCCGCAGGAAGGGATGCCAGCATTTTGAGCACACGTTATTCACGCCAAGAGCTTTTTCGGCCGATCGGAACAGATGGGCAAGAGCGGCTAAACGCCTCAAAGGCTGTCATTATTGGAGCGGGGGCCCTAGGGACAGCTAGTGCTGAAATGCTCGTTCGAGCTGGCGTGGGCTCTGTCACCATTTTGGATAGAGATTATATTGAATGGAGCAACCTTCAGCGTCAGCAGCTTTACACAGAGCAAGATGTACAAGACAGGCTGCCAAAGGCTGTGGCGGCTGAAAAAAGACTCAAGCAGGTGAACAGTGAAGTCCGTGTAAGAGGAATCGTCATTGATGTGACCGCTCAAAATATTGATGAACTCGTCAGCGGGGCTTCGATCATTGTGGATGCAGCGGATAATTTTGAGGTGCGAATGATCGCAAATGATGCGGCCATCAAACATCAAATTCCTTTCCTTTATGGAGCCTGTGTAGCCAGCTATGGCATTCAATTCACTGTCATTCCGGGAGAGACGCCGTGTTTACACTGCTTGCTTGAGCATTTACCTGCACAAGGCATGACATGTGATACAGCTGGTATCATTAGTCCGGTTGTGCAGCAGGTGGCGGCATATCAAGTGGCAGATGCTCTTAAATGTTTAACAGGACATCAAGTGACTCCGATATTAAGATCCTTTGATTTATGGACAAATGAACGGTCTGACATTCGGTCCATCTTGTCTTTAAAGAAGGAGCAATGTCCAAGCTGTGGACTGAAGACATATCCATTTCTCTCATATGACCAGAGAGCGAAGGCAGAC
This sequence comes from Bacillus sp. SIMBA_154, assembly GCF_046536015.1. Lineage (NCBI taxonomy): Bacteria > Bacillati > Bacillota > Bacilli > Caryophanales > Bacillaceae > Bacillus > Bacillus sp. SIMBA_154. Next base: position 514,305 of record NZ_JAWJBV010000002.1, on the reverse strand, counting down.
GTACTTTGTGGCCGCAATACGGTGCAAATCCGCAGTGCAGCAGGGACGCCACCGCCTTTACATGAAGTGGCCATTCGGCTAAAGAAAGCAGGAATGGACGTGCTTGAAAATCCGTATTTGCTTTCTTGTCAAAAGGATGAGTTCAAGCTCGTCTTATTCAAAGATGGCAGGGCGCTTGTACATGGTACAAGTGATATTGTCAAAGCGAGAACCATTTATCATCAATGGATTGGCTAATGAGAGGGTGTGATGAAATGACGATTAAAAAGGCATTAACCATCGCGGGTTCTGATTCTGGCGGCGGAGCAGGCATTCAAGCAGATTTGAAAACCTTTCAGGAGCTCGGGGTGTACGGAATGTCTGCGATCACAGCGATTACAGCGCAAAACACACTTGGTGTTCATGGTATATATCCGCTTTCTATCGAGGCGCTCAAAAGTCAAATAGATGCAGTGGCAGAAGACTTACTGCCAGATGCCGTCAAAACGGGGATGCTGTGGAGTGCTGAAATGATCAACACGGTCGCTGAAAAAACGCTTCAATATCAGATGAAGCTGATTGTAGATCCAGTCATGATTGCAAAAGGCGGGGCTTCTTTATTAAATGAAGATGCTGTCTCTGCAATGCAAACACACTTGCTGCCTGTCAGCTATGCAGTAACGCCTAATCTTCCTGAGGCAGAAGTGCTGACAGGCATACGCATTCAGACAAAAGAGGATCGCTACCTAGCAGCAGAACGTCTTTATGAGCTCGGCACGAAATACGTGGTGATCAAAGGTGGACACGGTCCATCTGACGGCCTGATCACAGACCTGTTGTATGATGGAAAAGGCTTTATTGAAGTCACAAATGAACATATTGATACACCACATACACATGGCACAGGCTGTACTTTTGCAGCGGCATTAACAGCGGAAATAGCCAAAGGATGTCCCATGAAGGAAGCCTTTGAAACAGCAGAAACCTTTGTCCATGAAGCCATCAAATATCCTTTGCATATTGGCGCTGGTCACGGGCCTACCAACCATTTTGCTTATCAGCAAAACAGGATCAAAGGATAAAAATTAGACCGTCTTCACTTGTGGGGACGGTCTCAGTGTGTAGACAAACCCTCGCATTCTTTGTCAGTCCTGCGTGCTGGTGCTCACAAATGTCAAATTCGCTCCATGCCAGTACTCGTCCTTCCTAGACTTCAAGGGCTTTCAATCACGCTGAAAAGAAGACAAAGGGCTAAAAAGAAACTTTCTTTCATCGGAAATTGTCAATATCTTATGATCTGTGATAATATTATGATCAGGTACTAATACTATGTCTTGAAAAAATAGGAGGCTTTAATACATATGAACTTTTCTTTAGAAGGCCGTAATATTGTGGTGATGGGTGTTGCCAATAAACGAAGCATCGCGTGGGGGATTGCTCGCTCACTTCACGAAGCAGGAGCACGTTTGATTTTTACTTACGTTGGAGACCGTCTTGCTGAATCTGTAAAAGAGCTTGCAAGCACACTTGAGCGTGATGATTCAATTATTCTTCCTTGTGATGTGACAAGTGATGAAGAAATTGAAAAATGCTTTGCAACAATTAAAGAAAAAGTACAAGTGATTCATGGTGTTGCGCATGCGATTGCATTTGCAAACAAGGAAGAGCTTGTCGGTGAATATTTGAACACGAACCGTGAAGGTTTTCTTTTGGCGCACAACATTAGTGCATACTCATTAACAGCAGTAGCAAAAGCTGCACGTCCATTGATGACCGAGGGCGGAAGCATTGTGACGCTTACATACCTAGGCGGTGAGCGCGTTGTAGCTAACTACAATGTAATGGGTGTAGCGAAAGCAGCACTTGAAGCAAGTGTGAAATATTTAGCAGCTGATCTAGGAGCAGAAGGTATCCGTGTGAACAGTATTTCTGCTGGCCCAATTCGTACTCTATCTGCAAAAGGAATCAGCGGCTTTAATACGATCCTGAAGGATATTGAAGAGCGTGCACCGCTTCGCCGTACAACAACTCCTGAAGAAGTTGGCGATACAGCATTATTCTTATTCAGTGATCTATCTCGCGGCATGACAGGTGAGAATCTTCATGTTGATTCTGGCTTCCATATCATTGCCCGCTAAGCGAATAAATGACTTGCAGCATACCAATGACTGGTATGCTGTTTTTTTATTTTTCTTCTGATTTGAAGCATCCGTTCATATATATAAGGAATGAATCATTCGGGAGGGATCAGTATGTCAAATAAAGGTGATGAGAATCAAAAGCCGCTTATGTATATTGTTCAGCCGAGCTATGATGAATCAAAGCCGGCCATGCAAGATATGGTGAGAAAGCGAAAGAAGTCAGAAAACCCGTCAGAAAACAAAAAAAGCGCTAAAGAACCGATCGAAGAAAGCGAACAGGAACCTGTATCACAGGAAGTAGAGCAAAAAAAAGAAGAAGAGCCGCCTGCACTTCAGCAAGAACAAGAGAGCACAGAAGAAGCAGAGCTTATACAAGAACGAGAGCCCCTGAAAGAAGAGGAAAAGCAGCCAGAAGGCGTATTTCATGAAACAAAAGAAGAACCAAGAAGAAAACGAGTGAAAAAGCCTTTAAGTCAAATGAACATTGACGAGAAGGTCGATTTTCTGACAAGTCTGCCTCATAATATGCCAAGAGCACTTTGCCTTGTCGAAGCCGATGGTAAAACATACAGAGGGATTATCATGGATAGAGAAGAAAATACGGTGATCATTCGTACTGCAGGCGGCGGAAATCCAGTCGAATTGGCGATTGATGAGATCTCCTCGATTCATCCGCTTGGTTTTTAATGAATATGAAAAAAGTCCCATTTAGGGACTTTTTTTGTTAGCAGCTACGGTTGATGAGTCGTGGATTTAAGCACTCGATTGCGCAGAAGCAGTCAAGATCCACTTCGATGCAATACTTCGATTTTTCCAATCGGAACACATCACATACGGAATCTTTATCTGTAAAATCTAAAATATGACGGTCTTTGTCAAATGCAATAAGCAAGCTGAGTGTTGCGCAGTGATCAGAGATGTGTTCGACTCTGAAAAATGCAGTGCTGAAGCAAGGTCCTGCATCTACTTCTCCGACGTTTCCGAATGCGACAAATGGTTTTGATTTGGATGTAAATAGAACAAACGGGACAGTGTCACCTAATGAATGTGATGGAGAAAGGAGATTGCTGTAACAGCTAGTCGGGCAATCTTCTTCGACGGCATTTTGTAAGTCATTAATGTTTTCAACAGCCTCTGCTACACAGTTCCATGAATGTTTGCGGCTCATATTCAACCCTCCTATACAAGGAATTTTGTTTGAGTATTTGAGCACTGTCATCATCTACAAGCGATATGTTGTGTTGCGCCGGTTGAAGCCTTTTGGTTCAATCAATGCGGAAGCGGCAGCTTTTTTGCTGACTGCTCCGCATGATTGGTTGTCATTCGTAAGGAAGGGGATGCTTCGACTCATGACAAGTTAGGTCAACGGACGATTTGTTTAGCTGTGGTGATGATGTTTTTTATCTTTCGTTGGCATGACTCTGTCTACAAGTTCTGGGTTTAAACATTGGATCGCGCAGAAGCAGTTCAAATCAACCTCGATACAAAAGTCCGTTTTTTCTAAACCAAAGAAGTCAGGGTCACAAGGGTGACACACGCTCAGCGTATGTCCGTGTACATCAACAGGTCTTAATACAGATAATGTGGCACAGCAGTCATTTAATTTTTCAACCCGGAAGAAGATGGATTCGAAGCATTGGCAATCGTCAACAAATCCTCCAATGTTTCCGAAAGTAGAGAACAATCCGCCCTTTTTATCAAAAAGTAAAAACGGAATTGTATCTTTTCCAGAAACTGTCGGGCTTAATAAATTACTGTAGCAGCTCGTAGGACATTTATCTTCTACAGCTTCCTGCTCTGCTAAAATCTTATCAACCGCATCGCATACACAGTTTTCATCATGTCGGCCATGGTGTTTTCCGCAGCTCATGGATTTCAGCTCCTTTAACAAGGTATTTGACTTTAGTCCTTAACAACATATGTATGCGCCCTCTAGTTGGTGTGGGTAAATGACTAATTATATTTGATGTATTTTTAATAAAAAGAAAAGCAGAGCTTTTCGCTCTGCTTTTGTACATTAGAGGATACCAATTGCAACGATTGTCGCAACAAGTGTCTGAGTAAGTGTTTGGATTGCGATCGAGATGTCTGCATCGATTGTAGATACTGTAACGTTTCTTGAATTTTCGATGACAAGTTTTTGACGGTTTGTTTGTTTGTGAGTAGCGGCTTGCAAGAGATCTTGAGTAACGCGGTCAGCCAAATCACCATCAGCGATTGAGATGTTTGTAATTGTGATAATCGCTGTTTGAACAGCTACTTGGATAGATGCTGCAACTTGTGCGTCAACAGAAGATACGTTAATGTCACATGAGTCTCTGACGATAATGACTTCCTCAGATGTCTGCTTTGTTACACTCACTTGATCAAAGTCTTGTAAGACATCTTCGTCATTATAATAGTGGCCGTCACAAACAGCTTTTCTTTCGTAGTTGTAATCGCCGTGGTGTGTACAGTTACGATCTAGAGCGACCCAAGAGTATGGTTTAGAATCCATTTCTTTTCCTCCTTCCGTTTACTTTATTAAATGCTGGAATGAACTGTTTTGTCTCGGGCATTTACCCTAGCAGGCAACCCATTTTTATTTAATCGTTGTTACGCTGCGCATCACGGCGCTGCTGAATACGATTTCGAAGCGAATTTCGTTTTGGGCGCACTTGTGATTCAGGCTCGACTTCTTCAAGATGTTTTGCTGCTTCAGCCTGCCTTTTTTTCTCCTGCTGCTGTTCTACGAAATCATTCGCCTTCTTTTGTAGGTCCTCAACTAATTTCAGAATCATTCTTCTCTGATCATCTGAGATATTTGCTTTCTGATCATCGGTGATATTGTTTTTGTTTAAAATATCACTCACAAGAAGGCTTGTTAATGGATCAACATCAGTATTGATTTGAAAATCCTTTTTTTCGTTCTCTTCAGCCACGATTATTTCACCTCTTTCATACGTAATGTTAGAAAAAGAAAGGGTCAAAGAATGCCGGCTTCAACTAAGAGTACATTCAGTGTTTGAGTGAGAATTTGTACGGAGTTTAGAATGGATGCATCAGATAATGTAATCGTGACGTTATAGCAGTTGATGATTTGAATCACAGTTTTCTTTTGGACTGTCACTTGTTGTGTGGATAAAAGCTGCTCTGTGATGTCTGTAGCCAATTCATCGTCTGGTACAAGAATTTGAATTAAAAGAGTAATGATTGTCGTTACGGTCGCTTGAAGGGAGAGTGCAGCTGTTACATCTGTTTTATGAATCGTGACATTTTCAGAATCCTTGATTTCGATGAAATCATCATAATTGCTGATTAATTCGTTTAACAGTTGTGTGTATAATAAATCAGCACTTTCTTCAATAGACAATACTTTCACTCCTTTCTTATCTATACATTATTTAATGCAGCAGAGGCTCAAGGTGGAATCGGAAACCGTGAAAAAGTACAACCCAATTTTATTTCCGCTCGATTCATCATGGCGGTCTTTCTTTTTGCATATATAAAGAAAGGACGGAAAAAGAAGAAAGAAGGAGGTGGAGGTTCCTGAGTGGTGCTTTGTCATTTGCTATATTTGCCCTCGCATCCTTTAGACTGACGAGGCTGATTGTGTTTGATACCATTACTGCCCCTTTCCGCCGTCTATTTCATGAAGAACAGGAAGAGGTAAACGAACAAGGTGAGGTCGAGACATATATCATCATCAAAGGAAAAGGACTGCGGTCTTGGGTAGGAGAGCTGTTAAGCTGCTATTGGTGTACTGGCATGTGGTGCACTGCTGCTTTACTTGTGATATACATACTTTTTCCTGTCATCAGCATGTGGCTAAATTTACTATTAGCGATTGCCGCAGCAGCAGGCATGATTGAAGCGGTCGTGTCGAAGCTTGTGAAATAAACAGGCATTCTGATCAGACACGCTTAAAAAAAATGCATATACTAACATGGAATAGGAAAGGAAGGGTTGCGATGAAACCAACTGAAACGCCGTCACATATGCTTCAAGGTTATCCAGCGCAGTCAAATCAACAATCTGTTCATACGAAGAAAATCAAGAAGACTGGCTGCGGCTGTGGAAAGAAAAAGAAATATCAATAGTAGCAAAAACAAAAGCCGGATTTATCCGGTCAGGCTGTCGAGAAAATCTCGACAATTTTTTTGAAGGTCTAGATACACCGTATATTGAATGTAACGAAAGCGAAAAACACCATATATCGTTTCGTGAACAGTTGAAAAGACAAAAATGAGGGCTTTGTTGACACCTTGTCTTGAAAACCCCCACTTTCTCTTTAATCTGGCCGGATTTATCCGGTTTTTTTGTTGCCTTTTTTTGAGTTCTGCATATGAAAGAGAGAAGGGGTGACCAGAATGGACGCATTCGAACAATTAATCGGCTCTTTGTTCACTAAACCGCATGATGGGAAAGAACAAGCGCACGAAAAGGTTGAAATGGATCTAGCTGATAAAGCGAATGATCTTGAGCAGCACTTAAAGGTATTTGGCGACAAGATGGATGCTTTTGCAAAGGAAACAGAGGCATTCATGATGCGTCATGGAGACACGGCTTACGTATTTAAACAGCAAAAATAAAATTTCCGCACTTTTTTATGTGATCGTCCAAACCATTTCTTGTTTTTTTCATATTTTGTAATGGAGTAGAGGAGGTGCTTAAATATGAGTTGTTACGGTTACGGTGGCGGTTATGGCGGCGGATACGGCGGCGGCTATGGTTCAACATTCGTTCTTGTCGTCGTGTTGTTCATTCTTCTAATCATCGTTGGTGCTTCTTTCTTTAACTAAACAGTAAGAAGGTGAGGGAAGCAATGGGGGAGCCTTTTGCTTTCCTTTCTCTTTGGTCAAACAAGGCCTTAGGATAGGCACATATCTCGCCTATTTTCATATAGTAAGGTGATTACTCCACAAAGAGGAGGCAAATGAATGGATAATAAATTCTTTAAAAGCGTCGAAAATAAAACAGGTGTGAATATGAATGATGTCTTTAAGCTTGCAGGTTCATTGCAAAATGCCAATTTTAAAGATGAGGCGACTGTTCGAGGCGTCATTAAAAAAGTAGCGCAGCTTGCAAACAAACGTGTACCTAAAGAGATGGAAGACAAAATCGTTCAATCGATTACAAGTGGGAAAGAAAAGCTTGATTTCAATACAATCGCTAAAATGATGAACAACAAAAAATAAACAACAGGCTCTCCGTTCAAAGGGGGGCCTGTTGTTTTTGTGTGAATCATTCACGATTTTTCTTTAGAAGAGGGTACAAAAAGCGAGAACGATGAGCGGTTTTCCCTCTTCTAAATGATGGAACAGATAAATAGAGAGATTGTTCTGCTCTTGTCATAGCAACATATAATAAGCGCCGCTCTTCTTCAATAGCTTCCTCATCACCGCTTCTCAGTTCATCAAGTGAGAAATCATGGGGCAGTGCCCCGTCGACCACACAAGTGATGTACACCGTTTGGAATTCAAGTCCTTTTGCACGGTGAATCGTCATGAGCTGAACACCTGGTTCATCTGTTTTTTCCTTTTCAGCAGACTTCATGTGTTCGGCATGTGCGAGAAAGGCTTCAATTGTTTCAAAGCGTTTTGCAGCTGTTTTCACATCACGTACATCATCTGCCCCTTTTTCAAGCACATTCGTATCGTTCACACGTTTTTTTAAGTAATCACCAAGTCCCATCTTTTGTTCAATAAACGCCACAGCGTCAGACGGCTTTAACGTTCGTAAGGTTCGGAACAGGGGAACGATCGATTGGAGCTTTTTACGCTGAAACGGCTGAATGTCTGTTAGTTTTCCAAGGGCGTCTACCATTGAACAATCCTCCGTGATGGTCAGCGCCTTCAGGGTGTTCAGTGTCTGCTGCTTTAAAAAGAAGACCGGCAGCAGCTGTTTCATTGCAGCCACATCATCTGCATCCTGACTTAAAGAAAGAAAGGCGAGCAGCACTCGAACAATTCGTCTGCTGTAAAAGGCTTTCACGCCAGCATCTGTCTCATACGGAATCGCCGATTGATGCAGCCGCTCATAAATGGAGCGTCCTCCCGTATTGGTTCTAAACAGCACGCAGACATCATTCGGCTTTGCTCCGTTTTTAATTTTTTCCTGAATATCTGCCACAATCATGGTCGCTTCCTCTTCCTCGTCATATGGATAAAAGAGAGTGGGAGGGATTTTCTCCGCACGAACAGCTTTTAACGTCTTCGCGTAACGATGCTGGTTCCTTTTAATAATGGCATCTGCACTTGCGACAATTGTATGGTGAGAACGATAATTCGCATGTAAATGGACGATCTGAGCTGAAGGATAGTCCCGTTTGAATTCAAGAATGAAAGCAGGGTTGCTGCCCCTAAAGGCATAAATGGCTTGATCATCATCACCTACACAAAATAGCTGCTCTGATTCTCCGGCTAAAAGCTGAATCAACTGATATTGAACCGGATTAATATCCTGAAATTCATCAACTAAAATATATTTGAATCGTTCTTGATATCGTTTGAGAAGTTCAGGCTGTTCCGTCAGCATGTGTAAGCAGGCAATGGCCATGTCATCAAAGTCAAATTGCTGATGGTCCCGTTTCTGCTGTTCATACGATTGATAGATCGTCCAGATTTTTTTGTCCTTTTCATCTTTTAGCTCAGGAAGTTCGCCTGGTAAACAGGCATTTTTCCAATAGCCGATCGATTGTAACACTTGATCGGTAGGGTAGTCCTTCTCATCAAGTCCTTCATTCATGATTGCTTTCCGAAGGTACTGTTCCTTTTGCCAGTCGAACTTGATCAGGTGCTGGCCGTTCCATCTGTTTGGATCATCTTGAAGCAGCATTTTATAAAAAAGACTGTGGAAGGTGCCCGTCACGACTTGGTTCGCTTGTGATGGATGAAGCTGGTATTGCTTGCGCAGTCTTTCTTTCATTTCACTGCTGGCTTTTGTAGTGAAAGTGACGAGTAATATATGGTGAGCAGGGATTTGATGGCGTGAGATCAGATAAGCCGCTCTAGCCGTCAGCACCCTTGTTTTCCCGCTTCCGGCACCAGCCAGAACAAGCATTGGACCATCTTTATGTGTGACAGCTTGAAGCTGCGGCGCGCTAAAGGTGATTTGAGGAAAAAGGTCAATGGTATGTACTTGTTCATTCTCTTCTAAATGTAAGGCTTCGCTAAATTGAATCGACCTTGGTTCCTGCCAATCATACGATTCCTTTGTTTGCGAGATGACCTGTTTGCCAGTTGGAAAACGGAAGCTGCCAAGTTCTTTGTAGGAAGCACTTTCCTCTGGTTCTTTCTTTTTTTTCATGTTGTCTTCTTGTTCTTCTGCTTTTTCGCACATCTCTTGTTGAGACGTTTGCTTATGAATAAAGGCAGGCTCTTCATGTATATTTAATCTGAAAAAGACGGGTTGTCCGCAATATGGGCAAGATAAGTGCCCTTTTTTCCCCTCATCATGGAGGAATTGATAATGTTCTCTCGAATACGTATGTAATGAGATCGTTCGATCATGTCGTCGTGCGCAATTCAAAGCTAGTCCTCCAATAGTCAATCAATCTTTAAAAGAAACAAATCTAATCATATCAAATGAAGCGTGTTTCAAACAGTCATATTTAGGGAATAGTAGAATAGAAGAGAAGCAAAGGAGGCGTTCTTGATGGGATATATAGCCCCGATTCAGCCGGATCTGTATTTTCAATATATCAATCGTCCTGCTCCTCAGGATAAAGAAGACTATGCGAAAGTGACAGAGGTCACTCGCACCTTTCATGACAAGGTATACAGAGAGCTGGAGAAAAAAGAGGACTTAGTGACAGAAGCAGAAACGAAAGTACAGCAAAAAAAGCGGGAACGCTTTTTACGAGATATGTTTATGGAGGAAGGAAAGGGCATTCATATCAATGCGTATATATAAATGATTGCGCTTTCTTACCTTGACGAACGATAATGAATAATGAAAAGCCAGAGCATCCATGATGCCCTGGCTTTTCTCTTTGATCAAACAGATAGTGTTTTTGTCATTTTGACATGTGTGATACCCGCTTCTTCAAATGGTTCAGAAACGGCTTTGTAGCCTTTCTTTTCGTAGAAAGGAAGAGCTTGGACTTGTGCATGCATAACAGCTTCCTTCGCTCCCTTGGAAGCGGCCTCTGTTTCTAGCGCCTCTAGTAGTTTGTGACCAAGGCCAAAAGAGCGCGCCTCTTTTAGCACACAAATCCGTTCAAGCTTTGCCTTGGGACCTTCAATCATACGCAGTCTAGCGGCTGCCTGCGGCTGATTGTCATCGTTATAAATGACAAAATGGGTGGCTTCGTCTTCTAGTTCATCAATTTCGATCTCTAAAGGAACTTCTTGTTCTTTTACGAACACTTCTTTTCGAACGTAATATGCATCTTCTCGTTGTGTTTGTGCTTTTGCGATGACTGTTTTCAAATGTCTTTATCCCTCTCCTAAAATAAATGTTTCATAAACGGTCCAAGATCCATTCTCTAATTGATATAAAAGATGGAAGCGGTCAACCGTTTCTTCATGATCAATCTTTCTCAGCTTTAATGTGCCAAGTACGTCTGAATGCTCATCATCTGATAATGTTTGAGCCACTGTTACATGCGGAACAAATGCATATTCCGGTGTGCCAGCAAGTGGGTCAGTGTACAATTTTTCATTTAGACCCATTAAGTCCTCGTTCGGTTCTACTTTCATATAAATGACGTTGTTTACAGGAGCGAATGAACTGAATTTTTTAATACGTAAGGCAATGGGAGAAGCATTTTTTGCATACTCTCGCAAGGTTGAAACGATCTCAGCTGCTTCTAGATCCGTTAATTCAAAAGGTGTTCTTAATGTTAAATGAGGCGGTATGAGTGCATAGTTCGGATCATAACGTTTCCGATAAGAGTTCGCAATATCTTGCAATTTTTTTGATGGAAATATAACAACTCCGTATTTCATCATGTTCCCTCCTGATTAAGAAAGTATTTATTATTGTTTATTATAACAAAATTCAGTTGATTAACGAATATGGGAGCATTCTTTTTAACGAAGGGGCAATGAGTGGCTGCCAAAACGTCCATTTATGATCCCCTTCGAATGTCTCAAATAAATAATCCGCACCAGACTGTTCAAGAAGGGCCTTTAAGTCTGCGTTCGGTTTGATAAAATCAAGCACTTGGCCATCTGTTGTTTTCACAGCCGTTTCTTCCGATCCAATTTGATGGATAATGGCATAATGAGAAAGTATTGTTGACTGTTTGACGGCTTCTAAGACCGACTCATCAACGTATGGAGACTGCAAAATCAGCCCGCCAAATAAAGAAGGATAATCAATGGCTGTCATGAGTGAAATCGTAGCGCCTAGTGAATCACCAATGAACGTACGTCCTGACCCAATTTGATACGTTGGATAGTGTTCATCAATATAAGGGACAAGTTCATTTGCCAAAAAGCGTTTATACGCCTCAAACTTTGTGCCATCTGGATGATACGTATCTCGCCTTTCAGTGACATTTTCGTAAGGAACACCAATGATAATCGAGCGTTCTATTTCTTTATTTTGCATCAATTCTTCCGCCTGTCTGCCTATTTTACCTAAGCGGAAATAATCATGACCATCTTGTGCAATGATGACATGATATGTATAAAGCGGGGAGTAATTGACTGGCAAATAGATTAAAACGGTCATGTCCGTCCCAAGTTCTTTTGACTGTAAGGTTTCTTCTTGAATGATTCCTGTTTTCTTCACCATAATCCATTCCTCCAGCTAACCAAATTCATCACAAGTGAAACGTTTCCATTCATTGTAACATGAAAGACAGCGTTGTTCCTATATGCTAACATGCAATCAAATCGGCTGACATCCATTCTATTATAAAATACAGAAAATTTTAATTAATCATTACAATTCCCCTTGAAAAATGAGTTTTAATACGTTACAGTATTAAGAATTAGAACAGACAGACAACACATTCTTATCGTGAGAGGTGGAGGGACTGGCCCTTTGAAACCTCAGCAACCGGTATGCATCACGTCACGTGATGTACCAAGGTGCTAAATCCAGCAAGCAGCTTTTTTGCTTGGAAGATAAGAGGAAGCGATTAAACCCCTTCTTCTTATGAAGAAGGGGTTTTCTGTTTTGAAATCAGATTTTACTTAGGATGGTGTCAAATGACAGAACATGTGGAAACGAAATTAGCGCAAATTGGAAACCGAAGCGAAGAGGCGACTGGCACAGTCAGTCCTCCCGTTTATCTTTCAACAGCATACAGACATAGAGGCATAGGTGAATCAACAGGGTTTGATTACATTCGAACGAAAAACCCAACAAGACAGCTTGTAGAGGATGCGATTGCTTCACTCGAAGAAGGGACGGCCGGTTTTGCCTTCAGTTCGGGAATGGCAGCGATCCAAACGATCATGGCTCTATTTGAGAGCGGAGATGAACTCATTGTCTCATCAGACCTATATGGCGGAACATACCGTTTGTTTGAAAACGAATGGAAAAAATACGGCTTGCGTTTTCTTTATGATGATTTTTCAGATGAAGACTGTTTACGCTCTAAAATCACGCCAAACACAAAAGCCGTCTTTATTGAAACGCCGACAAATCCACTCATGCAGGAAGCGGATATTCAAAAAATAGCGAAGATTGCAAAAGAGCATGACGCTTTGGTCATTGTCGACAACACCTTTTACACCCCAGTCTTGCAAAAGCCGATTACGCTTGGAGCGGACATTGTCATTCATAGCGCAACCAAATATCTAGGCGGACACAACGACGTCCTTGCCGGGCTTGTGGTCACAAAAGGAGAGCAGCTATCTGAAGACATGTTCCAGCATCAAAACGCCATCGGAGCGGTCCTATCTCCATTTGACTCATGGCTTTTAATGAGAGGAATGAAAACATTGGCCCTTAGAATGCGTCAGCATGAGGCAAATGCGAAGGAGTTAGCGGATTTTTTAGAGGAGCAGCCTGAAATTCAAGATGTTCTTTACCCAGGCAAGGGAGGAATGCTGTCATTTCGTGTAGCCAAAGAGAACTGGGTCAATCCATTTTTAAAGCAGCTGAAAACGATTTGTTTTGCTGAAAGTCTTGGTGGAATCGAAAGCTTCATTACGTATCCTGCCACGCAAACGCACATGGACATTCCAGAAGAGATTCGCATAGCAAACGGTGTGTGTAACAAACTGCTCCGTTTCTCTGTTGGGATTGAGCATGTGGATGACCTGAAAGCTGATCTGAAACAGTCATTATCACAAGTGAAAGAGGAGGTACATGCCAAATGACCACACACGATTGGACACTCGAAACAAAACTTGTTCATAATGCGTTTAAAACAGACCGTTCAACAGGTGCAGTCAGTGTGCCGATTCAGCATGCGTCCACGTTTCATCAAAGCAGCTTTGATGAATTTGGCCAATATGACTATTCCAGATCAGGAACTCCTACACGTCAAGCATTAGAGGATACCATTGCAGCGTTAGAAGGAGGAACAAGAGGTCTTGCCTTTGCGTCAGGCATGGCGGCCATTTCAACCGCTTTTCTTCTTTTATCAAAGGGAGATCACGTCCTTGTCACAAGAGATGTGTACGGCGGAACATTCCGTATGATCACGCAAGTCCTTTCGAGATTTGGTATTGAGCATACCTTCGTGGACATGACGGATTTGAATGAAGTCAAACAAGGCATTCAATCGAATACGAAGGTCATTTATATGGAAACACCGTCAAACCCTACACTGGGGATTACGGATATTGAAGGCGTCGTCCAGCTTGCAAAAGAGCATGACTGTCTGACCTTCTTAGATAATACGTTTTTAACGCCTGCTCTCCAGCGGCCGCTAGACCTTGGCGTTGATGTTGTGCTGCACAGCGCAACGAAATTTTTAAGCGGCCACAGTGATGTGCTGTCTGGTTTAGCGGTGGTCAAAGACGAAAAGCTGGGAGAGGAACTATATTCTCTGCAAAACTCTTTCGGTGCGGTCCTGGGCGTGCAGGATTGCTGGCTCGTGCTAAGAGGGTTAAAAACCCTTCAGGTCAGATTAGAAAAAGCAAGTCAAACCGCATTAGAACTAGCTTCGTTCCTCAAAGAACATCCTGCGGTGAAAAAAGTATACTACCCAGGCTTAGATGACCATCCAGGAGCGGACATTCAGCGAAAGCAGGCAAGCGGAGCTGGAGCAGTCCTCTCATTTGAATTAGAAAACCAAGCGGCTGTAAAAGAATTGGTCGAGGGCGTCACATTACCTGTATTCGCCGTCAGCCTCGGTGCTGTCGAATCCATTCTGTCCTACCCGGCCAAAATGTCACATGCTGCTATGCCAAAAGAAGAAAGAAAAAAAAGAGGCATCACGGATGGATTGCTGCGATTAAGTGTCGGGGTCGAAAATGGAGAAGACCTCAAACGCGACTTCAAACAAGCGCTCGGTCAACTAAAGCCCGTCCTTGTGAACCAGTCATAAATGAAGTGGGAAAAAAGCCGGCTCCTGAATCCGGCTTTTTGGCCTTTTTTGAACAAAACCATTGACGCCCTGTATATATGGTTATATAATAGAGACTGTCAGTACAGAAAGCCCAGAACTGATACATAACCCGATTCCGTAGCTCAGCTGGGAGAGCGCTACCTTGACAGGGTAGAGGTCGCTGGTTCGAGCCCAGTCGGAATCATCGTTGAAACCCTTGCCTAGCAAGGGTTTTTTGTTTTTCTGATAACGAATATTTGTTCTGTTTCTTTTGATTGGGGACGAATTGGGGACGAACTTTATCCACCAGATTGTTTCTCAGTATTTTTAGGATCAAAACGACTAAAGTGTTCGACTTACCATCTGGCATCTTTAAAGTGACCGAGCCTTTGACAAGGGGTGCTAGAGTAAAAGCTCGACAGGAAGCACTGTCTGCTGTATTTTTCTATCCTGAAAAGGAAGCCAAAAACAATGGGATAGACGGCTACTTTGGACCAAAAACAGAAAATGCGGTCCCAGCTCATGCATGGGCTTAGCGCTGATGGTATCTATGGTCCGAAGACAAAAGCACTCTTCAAAAAGCATCGAAATAATTAAATCCACTGTCCTTTATTGGATAGGGACTTTTTGTGTTTTAATAGGGAAAAAGTTAGTTATAAGGTTAGGTGAAACGTGATATGGTTGTAAAAAGGAGGTAATATGATGACATTTAAAAAAGCGTCAATATAGGTTATTTTGTTTTGCTTTTATCTTTTATTGTCGTATATTTCTTGCTTCCAGTCGATCAAATATTTACTGCAATCATCATCCTAACCGTACTATTTGGAGTATATCAATTTGTGATTTTCAAAAAACTAAAAGAACAAAAACAGCAATAAAAGACACCCTAGTCTGCATTAGAATGGGGCTATTTTTATTCAACCAGTTCCACACATATACACTTTTCCTGGAGAACTTATTTCGTCCAGTTTTTTATTTTTACGTTTACTGTCCGAGAACATTTTTAAATGTCTCTTTCTCCATAAGTAACAAATGTCAGTGTCTGCACGTGTTCCCCAACGTGCGGAGAAGTAACCTGTTTTCATTTTCAATTGGATCATTACTTGAGCAGCGGCAGCAGCAATCCAGCCAACATAAGGAATATGGTTTAAAATTGCTGCTGCAATTACTCCCAGCTGCCTTTCCCTCTACTGTAACACGGTAATGATCATATTTGGACCACGCCCATTTTCCCTTTTGTTTTTGTGTTGTGAAATTATTATTCGCTAACTGTTCAAGAGAATTACTAACTTTATTCATTTGATTTTCTAATACAATGCTATTTGCAATCTTATTTACTTGTTCTTCAATTGCGGCTATTTCGTAAGATTTTAGTTAGTTACTAGAAACAGAAATATTACCTGTCTCTTTGTTAGAGGTATAGGTGGTTGTTCCAAGTTCAGTTTTAAAAATTGTAGATTAATAGCTTTATGCACTTTTCGAATAAATTAAAAGAAGCCCTAATCTAGAAATAACAGAGGAAAGATAAACTGATAACGTTCAGGAGAATACACATTTGATAAAATATTCAGTGGAGGGGAGAAAGATATGAAGTCACTTTTACTAATTGGACAATCAAATATGGCGGGGCGCGGCTTCAAGCATGAAGTGCCTCCGATTTATAATGAAAGAATCATGATGCTGCGAAATGGTAGATGGCAAATGATGACTGAACCCATTCATTTTGATAGGCCGGTAGCTGGCGTAGGACTGGCGGCTTCCTTTGCGGAGGCTTGGTGCAAGGATCATGAAGGAGAGAAGATTGGTCTTATTCCATGTGCCGAAGGTGGCAGTTCCATTGATGAGTGGTCGCTAGACGGAGCATTATTTCGTCATGCAATAAATGAAGCTAAATTTGCAAAGGAAAATAGCGAATTGGTCGGGATATTATGGCATCAAGGAGAAAGTGACAGCCAAGATGGGAAATACAAAGAATACTATGAAAAAATACTAAGATTATTTCATGAACTAAGAACTGAATTATCTGTACCTAACATTCCGCTTTTAATAGGAGGTTTGGGCGATTACTTGGGAAAGGTGGCATTTGGCGCAGGGTGTGTGGAATATCAACGTATTAATGAGGAACTACAAAAATATGCACATCATAATGAAAATTGTTATTATGTTACTGCGAAAGGTCTTATATCTAACCCAGACGGAATTCACATCAATGCGATGTCCCAGAGAATATTTGGTATAAGATACTATGAAGCATTTCGAAAAGAAGAACATATACATGAACCATTACCAAATGAAAATGAGTTAGTCAATGAATGTCATAATAGAATGAATACTTCAGCGGAGAAAACATATATAGCACTAGAAAATTTCGCGTTGGGCAAGATTACTTACGAAGAGTTGCTGGAGGCTTTATCATAGGCTAAGCTTATGGTAGCCTTTGAATGAAAACGTTATAACTCACATTACTGATAGACAGAAACATTACATATCTCTTGAAAGGATGATTGTGGTGGTGAAAACAGATAAAGTCTCCTCCTGAATACATGAAATCACATTCAGGAGGAGATAAAAAATGTTTAAACAAATAGACGAAAATTACCCGCGAAAAGAGCACTTTCATCATTATATGACGTTAACTCAATGCTCATATTGCCTGGTGATTGATCTAGACATCACGACATTGTATTCAATATTGAAAGAAAAAAAGCTAAAAGTATATCCTGTGCAAATTTATTTGTTAGCAAGAGCTGTGCAAAAAATACGAGAGTTTCGAATGGATCAAGTGAACGATGAACTTGGCTACTGGGAACTTCTCCATCCTAGTTATACGATTTTAAATAAAGAAACGAAGACATTTTCAAGTATTTGGACGCCTTATGACGAAAACTTTGCTCAGTTTTATAAAAGCTGTGCAGCGGACATTGAAACATTTAGTGAAAGCAGCAAACTATTTCCAAAACCTCATATGCCAAAAAACATGTTCAATATTTCAAGTCTACCGTGGATTGATTTCACTTCGTTTCATCTTAATGTATCTACAGATGAAACTTATTTACTGCCAATATTTACGTTAGGTCAATTTAAGATGAAAGAAGAAAAAATCATCTTACCAGTCGCCATTCAAGTACATCATGCTGTTTGTGATGGCTATCACGTCGGTCAATATGTGGAATATTTGAGGTGGCTTATAAAACATTGTGAAGAGTGGTTAAATGATTCATTGCATATTACCTGAAGACAAAAGGTGTTCCCATGGAAATCTAGAAGATGAAGGCAGACTGAAATGAGTCTGCCTTTTTGTTTTGTGATGATAATGTAAATGGGCTAAAGATTTATTGGTGTGCAACAAGGCAATCATGTTAAGTTTCTCAATTGTTCTTTTTGCGGTTTCTTTTCGGTGATTTGTAAATTCCTGTATGTGATAATAAATGTAATATAAGGGAGTTTAGTGAAAGGGGAATAAGGGATGGAGAAAGTTCTTTCTTCACATGTAGGTGTGAAAATAAATGAATGGTATAAAATGATTCGGCAATTCAGTGTACCTGATGCAGAGATTTGAAAGCTGAGGTAGAAAAAGAAATTGAACGGATGGAAGAGGATCAGGATTTACTGATTTATTATCAATTGATGTGCTTTCGGCATCAGCTTATGCTTGATTATATCAAACATTCAGAGCAACGGTCTTTATCCATTGCAGACCTAGTGGATAAAATCGAAAATTCAAATCATAAATTATCCGGCATGCTGCATTATTATAACGCATTTTTTCGTGGCATGTATGAGTTCAGTATAAAAGAATATGTACAGGCCATTCAATATTACAAGATCGCTGAGAGGCAGCTCGCACTGGTTGTAGATGATATTGAGCAAGCGGAGTTTCACTTCAAGGTGGCTGAAGCCTACTATATTATGAAACAAACCCATGTTTCCATGCATCACATTATTAAGGCACTTGAAATTTACGATCAGTATGAGTTATACAAGATTAGAACAGTTCAATGTTTATTTGTAATAGCAGGAAATTATGATGATTTTAAGCAGTATGAAAAATCATTAATACACCTGAATAAAGCCTGTTCCATCGCTGGAAAAATAGCGGATAAAAGGTTGATTGCCAAGGTACTTTTAAATATAGGAAACAATTATGAAAAAAAACAAGATTATGCAAAGGCTATCCAATATTATCAAGAGTCCCTTGAAATATCAGAAGATGGTATGGACGATGTAAAATCGGTCATATATGTTAACCTTTGTTGGGCGCTATATAAGACAGGAAAAACTGATGAAGCATCCAAATTAGTGGATAAAGCTTTGAAACTGATCTCTCATAAAGAGAACCCGCACGAAATTCTATTAATACGTTCTATAAGAACTACATATGAAAGTAATGATGAGGATAAGATTCAAGCTATGCTTCAGACATTTGAAGAAAAGCAGTTGTTTGTTTTCGTAGAAGAATTCACTAAAAATCTTGCAGTTATTCATGAAAAAAGAGGAAAGTTTGAGAAAGCAACAGAATATTACAGGATGGCATTTCAAGCCCAACAAAATATTCAAAAAGGAGAGTGTCTTTATGAGTATTAAAAAAATGATTATTATAAGCTCTATAATCTTTCTAGGTGCAGGTGTATATGAAGCATCTAGTACGATAAAACCAGCATCAAATCGAAATACAACAATGGAAGATTCAAATAGAAATACAACTTTCATTCCACAAAAAATCGATCGAAACACAGCATCTCAAAACGTATAGATGAAAAGAAAACAGACCTTAAGAAGGTCTGTTTTCTTTTTGGGAAACATGTTAAAACAACAAGGCCTATAATAAAACCTTCACAGATATCTTCTACCTTTATTAAGCATAAGGATTTCCATACTTATGACAATATTCATAAAAACCATAACGATTCATAAATATTATTTTTTCAATGTTCTCAGGAGTATCAAATTCTATCATTTCTAAAGTTAAACTAGTAAATTCAATCGGGGCAGTTCCATTTGCGGTGACCAATTGTTTATCTCTTACCGCCTGTTTCTCTATGAACTCACAGGTCGGTTCATAATGTTCGTCATCTCTCCATAAATCAGCAGAATTCCCCGTATGGCTATGATGATTCAACAATCCGTTTTTTGCCAAATAATCCACTGCTCCGCATATTGCCGCTACCGGAATGTTTTGACGAAATGTATTTTCAACGAAATGTAAAAGCTTTTTACTGTCATCACCCCAGGAGTTCCCACCAATCATCACGAGCAAATCAAAATGGTCAGGTTCTGATCCTATGATGTAATCGACAGTTGTTTTAAAACCACCTATTGAACGAACAATTTGCTCTAAAGAAATAGTATAAACTGACCAATCTTCCTTTTGATTTAATGAAGAGGCTAAATAAGCACCTTCCCAATCAGCATACTCATCTAATAGAAGAAAAAACACCTTTTTCATCATTTGTCGCTCCTTAGATTCGTTTTTAACATAATGATAGAGAGTCCACTGTTAAATGGACCTGTGATCTTTCTTTTTATTATATCAATTTCAAAGTGACAGTAAGTGTATAAAATGAGCAAATGAATCGTTGGTCAATGTTATACTTATCTCAATAGATACGAGGAGGCACCCACTTTGAAATCATTCTGGGAAAAAGAAGAAGAGAGTCCTTTTACGTTAAAAAACATAGATGAGGAACAAATTCGTGAAGCAGAGGGAACACTTGGAGTCACTTTACCTGATACATACAAAAGTTCATTTTAGAATGGAATGGCGGCTTTACAGTTCGTAATGCTTTTCCAACTGAACAGCCGAATTCATGGGCTGAGGATCATGTTCAATTTGACCATCTAAGAGGAATCGCCAAAGATGATGGCATCATGAATAGTCCCCAGTTAAGTGATGAATTGGATCTGCCTGAGGGACTTATTATCATCAGCGGAGAAGAAGATACATGGATCGCAATGGATTATAGAGAAACGAAGGAACATCCTCCTATTCACTATTTTGATTTAGAGATGGAAGTAGATTTTAAGCTGGCAGATACTTTTGATGAATTCATTAAGAAATTATATACAGCTGAAGATGCGATGGTCGAAGTAGTAGAAATTGAGGAGGAATCTTCGGATTTGTATGTCAGTAAAGAAGAGCTTGAACTCATATTTGAGAGGCAAGACCTTTGTCAGCAGAATCTCTTCAAAATGGCACATTATCCGATGGAAGAAATGGAAGAGATCGAATGGTTTTTTGATCGTATGAAAAAATGCATTCAACAGATAAAAGATCAACATGTCTTGTATGAAGCAGCGACAACGATTCACTCCATCCTTCTGTTAAACCCGGTTATGCCAAGGAATGACCGTATCTATCAAGAGTTGCAAGAAATTGCTGAGTTTCTAGAGAATAGTGGAGAGCCTCGTACCGTCTTTTTGGGAGAAGACATTCATCCAGTGAAAAAAAGCCCTAAAAAGGGCTTTTTTTAAGTAGCTTGATCTAATTCTTGAAAAAACTGTTTGAGTTGATCAATGAAAACTAATTTGGATTTTCCTTTTTTATAAATGAACTCGATTTTGATGTTGAAATTGATGGATGGATCTATCGAAATTTGTTTTAATGTTCCTTGCTCTAACTCATTTCTAACGCAATGATGAGGAAGAAACGATAGTCCCATTCCTTGATATTCAGGTGCGAGAGTAAATCCGATTTCAACGTTTCTGGGCTCACTGTCAAGTGTATGAATGGCGCAATCTCCTAACAGCTGATTGGATTCAGATAAGGCAATGGCGTATTGAAACCATGTCCCTGGTTGATTAGGTTTTTGCGTCATTTGATGTTGAACAAATGATTCAGCTTCTTCGTACGTATAGTTTTCCCAAGATTGATATGTTGCAATAGAGGGATTTGCTCGGTACTGATAAAATGCTTCAATATCTTGCAGATCAAATTGACGAATAACTACCCGGTTTGTCCTTGTGAATATGCTGTTTGCATTCTTCATGTTTTACCCTCATTTTTTAGTTTGTTTTTGATTTGTAAAAGTCTGTCAGCCATTCAGATAGCTGCTGCTGTGCTTTGCTGACAAATCGATCTGCATAATAAGTTAATTCTAAGTGACGAACAGGTGCCGGATCAGCAATAGGAATCGATACAATATTTGGCCACGTCGAATGGTATTGCAGCAACCCTCGCGGCTGAATGGTTGCACCGATGCCGGCTTCAACCAGCTGCAATAATGAAGATGCGGACCCAACTTCCATGACGGTGTCCAGTTCAACTCCCTGTTCTTTACATACGTCATCTACTAAATCCCTTCCTAGATATCCCTTCGGATACATGACCAAAGCATGCTGCGTCAGCTCTTCCAATGTCACTTCACTCTTTTGGGCTAGATCACTTTCTGAATGAACAAATAATTCGTAGGGCTCACTTCCAAGTGGAATTTGAACGAGACGCTTATCCGCAGGCCCTCGCAGCCCGATGCCGAGATCCACTTTATGCGAAAGCACCTCTTCACGAACGAATATGGTTGAAAATGCTTTCAGATTGATTTCGCGATAATGTGTTTTGAATTCTACGAAAAGCGGAACAAGCTGAAAGTCAAGATCGGAGGGGAGTACTGCGAGACGAACGGTTCCTCGCTTCTCGGATAACAGTTCTTTCATGGCATTTTTCGCATCTCTTTCAGCTTGAAGCATTTTCATACCATATTGATAAAGTAGAGAACCAGCTTCGGTTGCGACCACTTTTTTGCCGATTCGATCGAAGAGCGGCATCCCAAGTTCTGCTTCAAGCAGTCGAATCTGCTGACTTAGTGTAGGCTGTGATATCCCTAAATGCTCAGCGGCTTTTGTGAAATGTAGATGTTCGAATACTGCCATAAAATACGTAATATTTCGAGTGTCCATATTTTATCCTTTCACGAATGATAGTATTTTACTATCATCATAATACGAATTATTGTATTGATCAATGAATGTGGCAGACGTATACTCTAAGTAACCTCAACAAGATGAGAGAGGAAGAAGAGTATTTATGAAAAAAATATTTTATTTAGCCGCTTTATTTTTAGCTGCATTAAACTTGAGGCCGATCATTACGTCTGTGGCTTCTATGATGAGTATGATTCAATCAGAGCTGGGTGTAAGCGCACTGACAGCAAGTCTTTTAACCACTTTACCGGTCTTGTGCATGGGGGTCTTTGCGCCTGTAGCAACTAAACTAAGCCGCCGTTTTGGTTTAGAGAGGACGCTTTTTTTCTCGATTCTTCTCATCACGATCGCTACTGGACTACGTGGGACGAGTCAAACGGTTGCCATCCTTCTCATCACTGCATTTGCAGGAGGCGTTGGGATTAGCTTTGCAGGACCTTTGTTGTCTAGTTTTATCAAAAAGTATTTCCCGAAAAATCCGGGAATTGTGAGTGTCTATTCTATTTCGATGACGATTGGTGCAGCACTTGCTTCTGGCTTCACCATTCCGATATATCTTCGCAGTGAGCATAACCTTCCGCTCGCCTTGTCTTGCTGGGCGGTTTTAGGGATCATCGCATTGATCTTATGGCTAGGGCTGGCTCGGAAAAAACAACAGGCTGATCATGCAGTTTTACCGCTAAGGCTGCCGCTGCGAAACAAAAAAGCCATTCAATTCACCTTGTTCTTTGGCTTTATGTCCAGCATGTTCTATTCGTTAACAGCATGGATTTCACCCATCGCCCTTAGTTTTGGAAATAGTCCACAGTATGCCGCCATGCTGCTGACGATATTTACACTGATTCAGGTTCCGGTGGCACTACTCGTTCCAGGAGTCGTCACTCGCTTAGGAAAACCGAAATTATTTCTGATCTTATGCAGTGTGTCAGAACTGATCGGCCTTATTTTCCTTCTACTTCCAATGCCGATTTTGCCAGCCGTCATTTTTCTAGGGATTGGGGCAGGGGGATTATTTCCTTTAGCACTTATGCTGCCCATTATTGAGACGCGTACACCGGAGGAAGCTGGTACATGGTCCGCTATGTCGCAGATGGGAGGATACATCATGGGCGGGTTTGGTCCATTTTTCATTGGTTTGGTTTTCGATCTAAGCGGACATTTTCAAGCTTCCATTGTCGCAATGCTCGTCATTGTCTCATTGATGATTGGCGTTCAGTTATCAATGAAATTAGGTAGAAAAGAGGAAGAAGTGTCGAGTTAAATCATGCTGCTTCACATTTCAATCAAAACGGGGAGGTTTTATTGCTTAAGAAGGGGAGCCTGGGGAGAGATACTGGGTGCTTGTTTATGATGGAACGTAAGGAATGTCTTCATTTTTCACAGCCGCTTTTATAGCTTTTCTTTATTGAGTTTGCGCAATAATGGAATATTTCACAAAATAATAGAGTCACTAAAGGAGGCAAGTATTGCCTCTCTTTTGTTGTTTTAGGAGTAAACACGAGTGATACTTTCATTTAACCAGAAATGCTATTGCTTTTTTGCTCGATTAAGAGTTCTCTTATAATAGAGACTGTAAAACAGAAGGCGATAGAATAATTCAGTATCATGAGCTCCAGTTATTTTTTTGTACTTTTGCAAGATATGTTCCGAGAAAAATTTGCACAAAAAGAACTAGAGGTGAATAATATGACAACCTATGAGTCGAAGGATATTTTAAAGCAAGCAATCATGAAGACGTACAATCAATACGATGAAGAATTCAATATGATTCCAGAAGAAATGAAAGATGATCGAATAGAGGATGTAAGCCGAACTCCTGCAGAAAATTTGGCCTATCAAGTTGGTTGGACAACCCTGCTGCTTCAATGGGAGCAACACGAAACTGAAGGAAAGGTTGTCCATACGCCAGCAGAAGGTTATAAATGGAATCAGCTTGGCACATTATATTCTCTTTTTAATGAGAAGTATGCCTGCCAATCACTAGTCGCATTAAGAGCTCAGCTCAAACAGAATGTTTTAACTATTTGTGATATGTTGGATCGTATGAGTGAAGAAGAAGTGTTTGAACCTCATCAACGAAAATGGGCGGATGATGCGACAGCAAAGGCTGTTTGGCCAGTTTATAAATTTATTCATGTGAATACCGTTGCCCCTTTTAAAAATTTCCGTACTCAAATTCGTAAATGGAAACGATTAAAACAAGTATGACGTGAAGGGTATACTAGATGTACATATTTCGTTAGAACTAAACCTGATTGTATCATCTTATTTCAGAGAGAACAGGGGGGCGCTGATTCGAGCCCAGTTATTCCTCCTTATCAAAATTACGATCACTCACATGGCTTCTTTACAGGAGCTTTTTTTCTTATTTTTGCTGTTTCTTTTCGGTGTCGGACGATTCACAAAATGATAATATATGTCATTATAGGGAAAATGGAGGAGGGGGTAAGGACTGATGGAGAAAGTGCTTTCTTCTCACGTGGGCTTGAAAATCAATGAATGGTATTATCATATTCAAAGATTTAACGTACCGGACGCCGAGGCATATAAAGAAGAAATCAAATCAATGCTTGATCATATGGAAGAGAATCAGGATTTATTATTGTATTTCTCACTTATGGAGTTCAGACATAAATTAATGCTTGATTACTTGAATCCTTTAGAAAATGGGAAAGAGCGGGCGAACTTTAGGGAACTCGCAATGAAGATCAAAAGGGATCAAGAGAAATTAACAGGGTTACTTGAGTATTGCTTCATTTTTTTCTACGGCATGTACGAATTTGAAAACTATGAATATCTAAACACCCTTACCTTCTATAAACGAGCAGAAAAAAAGCTATCTCATGTTAGTGATGATATTGAACGTGCCGAGTTCAATTACAAGATGGCTGAAATCTATTACCACATGAAACAAACCCATATGTCCATGCATCATATCGCCCAGGCGATAGAGTGCTATAGAGAAAAAGATACATACACAGTAAGAGAAATACAATGTTCTTTTGTCATTGGATTAAACTATATAGATATGGGCTGCCCCGAAAAAGCAATACCCCATTTTGAACACGCAATAGAAAAAGCCGCCGACAACTCAACAAAACGATTAAAAGGATCAGCTCTATAATTTAGGGTTGAGTTATTTTCATAACAAAGAATTAGCATAAGCAATTACTCATTTTAATGACTCGATTCGCGCATTTAGAGAGCAGGGATACGAGCATTTAAATAGAATCTTAGATCCACTCATTATGTTGTCAAAAGCCTACTTCAAAAAGAAAGAACAGGATTTAGGTACATATGCTTTAAATAATGGCATGGAACTATCTGAAAAGCTGAAAGATCATGTTCTGTTATTGATATTCAAGTTTTTAAAATCACTATACGTTGAAAACAATTTTGAGCAATTGGAAAAAATAATGGAATTGTTAGAAATAAAGTCAATGTATCCTGATCTTGAAGATTTAGCAAAAGATGCTGCAAAATATTATAATGAAATGGGAGATAAAGACAATGCGATGCTTTTTTATGAGAAGATTCTTTATTTCCAAACTCAAGTGAAGCGGGGGGACTGTCAGTATGAAATTTAAAACTTTATCAGTTGTATTAATGATGATCAGTGTAATAAGTGTTGTTAGTTATTTTACGTCTGAAGTGACAGCAAGTCATGATGAAGCAAGGAGAGGTCATACGGCAAGTATCGGTTATTCTGCTTAAATAAAAGGCCCTTAATGGGGCTTTTTATTTTAAGGGTGATATTGAATATATCGCATGAATTCGGAGTCATTAAAATGTTAAAATCAAAATTATTCCGAAGGATTTCCACTATATTATTTGTTTTAACCTTTATGATTAGCCTATTCAATATGGGACACCAGCGTTCTATTATGTTGTCCTTATTAGTAAGATGCTGGTGATCAGTTTGTTAAATGGTATGTTTTTCGGAACAATTTTCTATTTGAACGTCACCTTTATCAATACTAAGTCTTCCAAGCAAAATCAATAATAAGTGAGCGGCCAAATGGCCGTTCTTTTTTGTTTAAAAAAATCGAACATCTTATAAAAGAGAAAAGAGATTACTTAATCTTTTACCTAACCATCAGATTGGAATTCTTAAATATGTATTTTTCATAATAAATTCATTTATTTTTAATAACCTACTGCATGATATTTTAAAGGATGTTACCGATGGATGTAAGGAATGATTGGCTAATCTTCCAATAAGTGTTGGAGGGAAATCTGAATTACAAAATTGAAAATGGTGTATATGAGAAATATAGGACCATACGGCAGCAAAAAGAATTTAGATATGATGAAGGATTAAAAAAGTAGATGGTCAAAAATCATTTAAACGATCAATTGCTATTCTTGGATTAAGAATGGCTTTTATCTTTTGAAAAACCACTATGTGAAAACAGCACAGCTTATTTCATACCCCATTGTCTCATTCGTGTAGGTATTGAAAGTGAGATTGTGTTGACTCCTCCACTAGACGTGTTACATTTTTTTCTTCTATAAAACTCCACTATAAACTCATTCAAAAACTTTAGATTGGAATACACTATATTGAATAAAAGATAAAATTAGAGAAAGGGAGGCTTTTTCATGGCAAATATCACACAGGATTTATCAGCTCTAGGCTTAAACATCTCACAAAATGTAGGATTAGGTAATCAATCATCTACACCTAGTACAAGTACAGCGAAATTTAGTGGACTTTTTGCGGGACTTCCACCAGGTACTGATCTTAGCATCGTTGGTGATTCAGGTTTCTTTTATGGCCCAGGAAATTTTGTCACTTTTAATCAATTGGCGGGCATTGTATTTTTTAATGACCCAGGATTAGGAGGTACGGGACCTACTTTAATAGATGTGAACAAAATTGAAAGTGTGACGTTCCCTAGTTAAATATTTTCACATTCTTTGGTATGTGAATGAACCTATAGCTGGCATGCGTTCGTATTTAATCAAATAGGTTATTTCCAGGGGAATATTTGAGATCATGAATGAAGTTACTAAAGGATGCTATAGTGTGCTAGATGTTGACACCATCAATCATTTAAAGATGTACAGAAACATGAAAAAACATCATTCAGTCATTTTGCTGGATGGTGTTTTTTCTTATATGAAAGGATTCACGCTGCATAATTGACGAGGAGCAAGTAGGTGAAGGTGACTTCTTCAAGTGTCGATATGAATATCACTGAAGGGTATAAAATACTTCGACAATTTCGTGCGACAGCAATGGCTAATCGTCATACTTACTTTATGAAGGTTTAGGGTCGTTCACTAGCTTATCTAAGCACTCGATATATCATCTTTTTGAAGAGGAACAGACTCATACATGCGAGTCTTGAATGTTTCCATGCAACATGGAATAAACATAATGCATGAGGAAAAATGGATGTATGAGATAAGCAGGGAGGTTATACGAGTGCAAAAGATTTGCCGGGAAGTCTGGATCGAAGTCAGTCTTGATGCAATAAAGAGAAATATACAAGCCATTCAAGCGCATATTCCAAGGAAAAGTAAGATCATGGCAGTGGTGAAAGCGAATGCTTATGGACACGGGTCAGTGGAGGTAGCGCGACAGGCACTGGAAAGCGGTGCGACAGAGCTGGCGGTTGCCAGCTTGGAAGAAGGCATTGTATTGCGAAGAGCGAAAATTGAAGCGCCTATTCTAGTCCTCGGATTTACCCCGCTCGACTGTGTAAAAAAAGCTGCGACATGGAGAATTGACCTATCCGGTCTTCGTGCAGACTGGATCAATGAAGCAAATGAGATTTTAGCGGAAGAAGAAAGTCAGCATCGGCTTGGCATTCATGTCAATGTCGACACAGGCATGGGGCGACTAGGCGTTCGAACGAAGGAAGAGCTTTTGGAAGTCGTTGAGGCACTTGAAGAAAGTGAATACCTCAGATGGGATGGAATCTTTACGCATTTCTCAACTGCGGATGAGCCGGACCCCGATTTCACATTGCTTCAGCACAATATTTTTACTGATTTTCTTCGTTTTCTAAAAAAACAAGGAATTACGCTGCCTACCGTACATATGAACAATACGGCTGCTGCCATCGCATTTCCTGAATTTAGTGCCGATATGATTCGGCTTGGGATCGGACTGTATGGACTTTATCCCTCGCAATATATTCAAAGCTTGGATGCTGTTCAATTGGAGCCGGCTCTGAGTTTAAAGGCGAGAATTGCTTTCGTAAAGGAAATGGTGACAGAGCCTAGAACCGTCAGCTATGGTGCTACCTATGTGGCAAAGCCTGATGAAGTCATTGCGACTATACCGATTGGCTACGCGGATGGGTACTCGCGTGCTTTATCCAATAGAGGATTTATGCTTTTCAGAGGAAAACGAGTGCCGATTGCGGGGCGAGTCACAATGGATATGACCATGATCAGTTTAGGTGAAATGAAGGCAAAGCAAGGCGAGGAAGTCGTCATTTACGGCCGTCAAAAAGGCGGAGAAATTTCTGTCGATGAAATCGCCGAAATGCTCAATACGATTAACTATGAAGTCATCGCCACCTTAAGCCGCCGTGTTCCGAGGTTTTATCGTCGAGGTGGGAAGATTATTAAAATGTCAACACCGGTGATGTATGTGTGAGTTTTTTATTATAAAAGTTAATCCGTAATTACTTTTAATTGTAAACTTTGTAAAAAATAAAACGATAAAAAGGAGGAATAGAACGATTTGGAGGAATGAGAAATGAGAAAAAGTTTTTTATTATTCGTTGCAGTACTTCTTTTAATGAGTACTCTTAGTCCATTTAAAGCAAATGCAGCAAAAACAACTGGCTGGGCTAAAAGAGCTGATTTACCAGAAGAACGTATTAATGCTGGTGTGGGAGTAGTTGATGGAAAGATTTATGTGTTTGGTGGAGCAAGTGAAAAAAATAAGTTGAATAATCAAACATTTATGTATGATCCTAAAAAGGATGCTTGGGAAGAGAAAGCCAGTATGCCAAGAAATAGAACAGGGGGTACTTATGCTACAGTAGGTAAAAAAATCTATCTAATAGGTGGAATTAACGAAGAGACAGAAGTAGCTTATAACACAATAGATATTTATGATACAGAACTTGATCAGTGGGCTGAAGAGCCGATTCAAATTCCAAGAGACCCGGTATTTTCAGCTTATAGTAAGGGAACTTTACACGCAGTTGCAGTGAAAGAGAATATATATATTGTATCTTCAAAAAACTCTTATAAGAATAATGTCTATCAATACAATACAGCCTCTGGTGAATGGAAGAGCTTGAACTCATCGGGTTTACCATCTCGAAATGGGAGAGCCATTTCTGAAATTGACGGAAAAATATATGTTGCAGGTGGCGAAAATTCGATAGGGCATAGTAGAGAAAAGTATTTGTTTCAGTATGATATTGCAACAGATACTTGGAAGAGACTAATTGATGTTCAGTTAACATCTTATACATATGAACCCTCCTATGAAACTTACAATGGAAAGTTCTTTATTATTGGTGGGCAATTATATGGTGATGGTTCGAAAAATATGGTAAACAAAGTTCAGATTTTCAATCCAAAAGATGGTCAATTTAAAAATTCAGCTTATGAATTGCCAGAAGGAAGAGTATCAGCTGTTGCAGCAATTGTTGATGATCAATTATATGTTATTGGCGGACGTGACTACTCGTATTATATGAGACATCTTTCTGTAAAAAGTGATTACAGATCAGTGATTTCTATTTCATTAAAAGACTTACAAGTGACTGAGGATGAAACAAAGCCGGATGATGGGACAGCAGAAGATCCAAAGGATCAAGACGGAACAAAGCCAGATGATGGCACAACCGAAGAACCGAAAGATCAAGACGGAACAAAGCCAGATGATGGCACAACCGAAGAACCGAAAGATCAAGACGGAACAAAGCCAGATGACGGCACAACGGAAGATCCAAAAGACCAAGATGGAACAAAGCCAGATGACGGCACAACCGAAGAACCGAAAGACCAAGATGGAACAAAACCAGGAGAAGAAACTGCGAAAGGTATACTTTCTATTACCATGGTCAATGGGTTACAAAAGGATTATCTGCTCTCAATGAAAGAAATCAACGATTTTCTTAACTGGTATAAAGAAAGAAGCTTTGGAATCGGAATGAACTTCTATGAAATTAATGATGAACACAATAAAGGACCTTTCGCAAGTAAGAAAGATTATGTGATATACCAAAATATTTTAACGTTTGATATCAAGCAATATTGATAAAATGGAAAGCTGCTGATAATAGATCAGCAGCTCAGCGTGTAGACAAACCCTCGCATTCGGTGTCAGTCCTGTGCGCCGGTGCTCACGAATGTCAAATTCGCTCCGCTCCGGTGCTCGTCCTTCCTAGACTTCAAAGGTTTTCAATCACGCTGAAAAGAAGACAAAGGGCTAAAATAAAGATCATTTTAGCCCTTTGTCAACAATCTGAGCTGCTGATAATAGATCAGCAGCTTTTTGTATTTTTACATAATTGTTAAAATTAGGATTAACATCATAAAAAAACAAGATATTTTTTTAAAAATCTGCTAAACATCCTATAACCACGTCCGATAATAGAATTGTCAGGGTTGATAAGCCCTAGAATAAAGGACTTTTTTCAGACAAGGACGTCTGTCAGGTCCCAATTACATGGAGGTAATAGGAAATGAGAATTAACCACAATATCGCAGCACTTAACACATTGAACCGTTTGTCTGCAAACAACGGTGCTAGCCAAAAGAACATGGAGAAACTTTCTTCTGGTCTTAAAATCAACCGTGCAGGAGATGACGCAGCAGGTCTAGCAATCTCTGAAAAAATGCGTGGACAAATCCGCGGATTAGAAATGGCTTCTAAAAACGCACAAGACGGTATCTCTCTTATTCAAACAGCTGAAGGTGGATTAACTGAAACTCACTCAATCCTTCAACGTGTTCGTGAACTAGTGGTTCAAGCTGGAAACACTGGTACACAGCAAGATGAAGACTTAACTGCAATTAAAGATGAAATGGATGCTTTAATTGAAGAGATTGATGGTGTTTCTGATCGTACAGAGTTCAATGGTAAAAAATTGTTAAATGGTGACTATAAAGCTTCAACTCCACCAGCACCAACTGATCCATCTTTAGTTTTCCAGATTGGTGCTAATGGTACGCAACAAATCAAAGTTAACATTCAAGATATGGGTGCTGATGCATTAGGCGTTGATGATGGTGCTGGTGGCATCACTGCAAACCAATCGATTAAAGATTTAGATGTAACAGCTTTTGCAACTAATGCAGCAGACGCAGCAGATGTTGGATTTGATACTCAACTTAAGATTGTTGATTCAGCTATCAATCAAGTTTCATCTCAACGTGCTAAACTTGGTGCGGTCCAAAACCGCCTAGAGCACACAATTAACAACCTTGGTGCATCTTCTGAAAACTTAACAGCTGCTGAGTCTCGTATCCGTGACGTTGACATGGCGAAAGAAATGAGTGAGTTCACGAAGAACAACATTCTTTCTCAAGCTTCTCAAGCAATGCTTGCACAAGCGAACCAACAGCCACAAAACGTACTTCAATTACTACGTTAATGAAAGGCCCCTTTATGGGGCTTTTTTTTATGCTCTTTTTTCTTCGCTTTTTCTCCTTCTCCTGATTTATGATTCTTAAATCCCCTTGATAAATGATGAAAAATGACCTTTAAATTTGGCATACTCTAGCGAAACGATCATAATGAATAAGACTTTTTCCTTATTTATCCCTTTTATGTTAAACATTTTCCATTAAAGTTCGATAAATGGATTGTAAGGCTTACAAAAAAATTCTAATTTAGAACTTTTAGACATGGATGTCTAATTGGTTCAAAACACATGGAGGTAATAAGAAATGAGAATTAACCACAATATCGCAGCACTTAACACATTGAATCGTCTTTCTACTAACAACGGTTCAAGCCAAAAGAACATGGAGAAACTTTCTTCTGGTCTTCGCATCAATCGTGCAGGGGATGACGCAGCAGGTCTTGCGATCTCTGAAAAAATGAGAAGTCAAATCCGTGGTTTAGAAATGGCTACTAAAAACTCTCAAGATGGTATCTCTCTTATTCAAACGGCTGAAGGTGCACTGACTGAATCTCATGCGATACTTCAACGTATTCGTGAGCTTGTTGTTCAAGCAGGGAACACAGGTACACAACAGGAAGAGGATTTAGCATCAATTCAAGATGAAATCTCAAACTTGCAAGATGAGATTACAAGCATTTCTACTCGTACAGAGTTTAACGGGAAGAAATTATTAGACGGGACTTATTCGTCTAAGGGTGCTGAAGAAGGTGGTGAGGCACAAAGCCTTGTATTCCAAATCGGTGCAAACGCAACACAACAAATTACACTTAACATTGAAAACATGGGTGCTTCAGTTTTAGGAACAGATGGGACTGCTGAAGGTGAAGATGGAGCTGGTTCTGTTGCTGGCATCGATGTGACAAAATTCATTAGTGCAAGTGATGAAGATGGCGAGGAATCTGCTGGATTTGATGCACAACTTGGTATTATTGAAACAGCCATTAAGCAAGTGTCTGCTCAGCGATCTAAGCTTGGTGCGGTCCAAAACCGTTTAGGGCACACAATCAACAACCTTAGCGCTTCTGCTGAAAACTTAACAGCTGCTGAGTCTCGTATCCGTGACGTTGACATGGCGAAAGAAATGAGTGAGTTCACAAAGAACAACATTCTTTCTCAAGCTTCTCAAGCGATGCTAGCACAAGCAAACCAACAGCCACAAAACGTACTTCAATTATTACGTTAATGAAAAAGCCCCATTGAGGGCTTTTTTTTATGTCAATCTGATGGCAGCAATTGCTGTAAACGAAAGTCAGGAACAGCTTCATGGAAAAAGGCTTGATTTAATTCGTCGTTCTCTTTGTCCCATTGACACCACCAACGAGCAGTGTCACCAGTGGAATCAGCTTGAATCATGTCATGCAGCTGCTCTAGGTTGATGATCTCTCTCGGTTCAGTTAAGAAAGAATGCATACGGTGATACGCCTCAAGACGTTCAGCCTGTTTTGTTTGAACAGCATATTGTACGTAGCGATTTAAATATTCTTGTACAAATGTCAAATGGGGAATAGGCTTTCCTCCCTTTAACTCGACTCCTTCCCATGCCATATCAGCAATCGCACAAAGCCACCAGCCAGGCTCATTGGCGTGCTGCATTTGTTGTAAGGTGTTCCTTTCAAAAGACAACCGTCCCTTTCCTTGTGCTTGTTTGAGCATACGCTCGAGTGTTTGCGCCTCGACCGCTGCTTTTGTCATTCCCTGCCTATGAATCGGATCTAATGTACACAAGGCATCGCCCATTACCAATAAACCACTTGGCCAATCATGCATTTGTTCATAGTGATTTCTCACACAAGCAGGAAGTCTAAATCCCTTTGGCTTTGTATAAGGAGTTAAATGGGTGATGGCTTCTGCTATAGCGGGATGGGTAAGCGCAGCGGTTTCTGAATCAAATTGATCAGCATCCGTTGTTGGATAATGTGAGCCGCCCGCTGCTGAGAGAAGAACAGCTACTAAATCATGATCTACCCGTTCAAACAATCCTGTCGGAATTTGTTTATGTGGCTGTCCAACTACGACCATTGATTGCAGGTTTGGCACCTCAGGTGGTATCTGGTAGTATCTTGTGCTGTAGCCAAGAGAGACGCTTAACTCATCTGTCTGTGGCAAGGCCAGTCCTGCATCTTTCAGCCATTTTGGCAATTTAGACATTCTTCCAGACGTATCGATCACTAAGTCTGCTTTCATTTGATGAATGATTCCTGGCTTTACACGCCGGTCTTTCACAATGAGTCCTATGACTTGCTTTGTTCCTTCCTCAAACTGTAGCGAGATCGCCTCATGTTTTTTAAAAAAATGAACACGTTCCTCACTTAACATTCTTTGCATCAGCACCCACTCTAGCAAGGCACGTCTTGTGACAGCTGTTTCTTCTGTATCGGTGAGCGCTAATTCACCATCTTTTGTGATAAATCGAGATGTTTGATGCCATGTATTAAACCCGCCTATTGCCAGTAACTCTTTTGTATAACTAGGAAATAGACGCTCAAATATTCGCTTGCCAAGTGGCAGCATTCTATGTGGATGAAAGGCTTGAGGAGTGCCGAGACGGTTCTCAGGAGAATTTGGCAGTTCGTCCTTTTCAATGATAAACACCTGATGATAAAACGTTGATAAAACCTTTGCAGCGAGCATTCCGGTGATACCGCCGCCAATGACGATGGCCCGCTTATATTTCATGGGTTGTGTCACAACATGCGCCTCCAATGAATAAGTAAAATGGTTACATGACCATTTCATCATATGTTGATGCTCTAATTATAGCAAATTTGCGTTTTTTTGAATATATTAAGGAAATGACATACTTTTTACCCGTAAATATGAGAAAGTAACTTCAATTCATTTGTGCACTCGCTTTAGGTTTTTCGCTCAAAAATCAATTGGAGCAGCCCGAGCAGGAAAAGAGGGAGCAGGTTTTAGTGTTGTAGCAAGCGAAATCCCAAAATTATCAAGCGGAACCTCACGTGCAACTGAAAATATTGAAAGCTCATTGCAAGGGATTTTCTCTAACATCCAAACATACATTACTTGAGAGTAAGGAAAATATGATGGGGTCATCATTAGACCAAGCTTTACTTGTGACAGAGTTTAGTGAAATTGTGGAGCGGTTGACTGTGGTAAGCAAAGAAAGGAAAGGCTTTATGCAAAAGGTGATGTAAACGTAAAAAAAACGAATCTAAAGAGGATTCGTTTTTTGATGACTCGTTATTTTCTGTTTCTTTTTTCAAAGCGATAATCGTACGTTTCGCCTTTTACAACATTTAAAAACTCGTGTCCAATTTGAACAAGCTGTGTATTTTTCCATTTGATGAGAGGATCTTTATCAGGGTATTTCCAGTAAATCGTTTTCTTTCGATGGGTCAGTTTGTTTTCAATTTCTGCTCTGACTGCGTTCTCCTTTAGCTTTCCTCCACTATGACGATAGGTGTTGATGATATATGTTCCGTCGGGTGATGACATAGAGCGGATGAATGTTCCATGAGACACGCCTTGAAGAGAGAAGCATTTCCAATAAATGATACCAGCAAAGCTAATGAATAAGATGACAAGGATGATGGTGGTTTTCTTTTTTAACATGAATTCCTCCAGATTTAGATCACAATAATGCTAATTTATGAGAGAGAATACAAAAAGATTCATATAGTCTAAAAGTTCTACTTGTTTCAATTATCGGTCATTTTTTCTCAAAATTCAACAGAAAGCCGTAAAGATAAGGAAAATTTAAGGATGTCTTCATGTGGATAGACGATTCGAAAACACTTTACAAAAGAATTTGAGATCAGTAGACTTATGCTCATATAGAGGAATGGGGCAGATAGAATGACGCAAATCATCGATACGTATCAAAATTATGAAGAGCTTTCCGCTCATGAAAGAAAAGGGATTGACTATCAAATTCTACACAAGCGGGAAGGAGATCAGCTTCTGATTTTGTCGCCTCATGCCGGAGGAATTGAATCAGGCGTGAGTGAACTGATCCATGAATTAGCAAGCGATTATTCAATGTATTTATTTGAGGGCCTTAAAGTGAAAGGCAATCATGTTCTTCATATTACAAGCACACGTTTTGATGAGCCGATTTGTCTTTCTCAAGTGCATACACATCATTATACGTTTGCGCTCCACGGCTACGGAGAAACAGACGTGCTTCAAACATTAGTGGGCGGTACAGACAGAGAAAGAGCTGCAGAAACCGTGAAACGTTTAACATTGAATGGTTTTCCTGCATTGCTTTTGTCTGAATCAGATCGTTTTTCTGGAACACATCCTCATAATATTAATAATCAATGTCTGACAGGAAAAAGCGTTCAAATTGAAATCAGTCAAGCTCAAAGAAGAGCATTCTTTCAAGACTTTAGGCGGCGCTACCGGCGTGATACACAAAATGAACAATTTTATAGATACACAAATGTACTGAAACAAGTATTAAGCCTTTATGAATAAACCTCTTTTGTCATGCGTGCAGGTGTTTACGTTTGATAAGCAGCTTCTTTTTCCGCAACCCTTTCCGCTTTCATTAAATAGGAAGTAAACTCCTTTTGAAAGCGAATGCCTACTCTTCGCTGTTCGAATAAGGCAAGCCGTTTTTCAGCAAAAGCCCAGGTGACGTGAAATGTTTGAGCAATTTGCAAAATAGCTTGCTGACGTAGATTTGGAAGCTTCATTTGCAGGAGCAAAAAGGTCGGAACACAAAAGTGATACATGAATTGTTTTGCCTGAAACTCTTGCAGTTCTCGAAAGAGCCTATGCATTTTGAAATGATTGCCTGCGTGTTTCAACACATGACAGAGCTCGTGGGCAAAATCCTGCCACTGTTCTTCTGGTGATAGGGATCTGTTTAAAATAATACTGTAAAGACCTTGATGTTTGATCATCATGCTGCCGGTATCCTCGTAATGGACCCATACATGAAATTCAGAAGCGATCCTTTGCATGTCTACATATGCAGGACCGCTTATTTGTAGTTGAGCGTATAACCGTTTAATATCTTCTTCTAAATGGGTTAAAAAATAAGTCATTTAAAAACCTCCACACAAACGTATGTTCTATTTTTGGCATAAAAGAAAAGTCCGTATAGGACTAAATGGCTAATAAAGCTATCGCTTACTTTTTATATCGGCTTGTTTTTAACAATTTTAACATAAAATCAAAGAAAAATGGAATTATTTCCTGTTTTTTTCTTCATTTTTTCATTTTCACTATTAAAAAGGGAAGATTGAATTCAAATTTTACCATAGTCTTATAACTAAAACAAACAAAATTTGTCTTACGAATGCCACCGATTGATGAGAAAGATCAATTCAATCTAGCAAAAGGGAGTGCAGAACATGGTACAAATTTATCAAGATTTTATTCCAGTTGGAAACGGAAACCGGCCAGGATACGCCATGACACCGATGTATGTGACTGTTCATAACACAGCAAATACATCTAAGGGAGCTGACGCGAAAAGTCATGCGGCATACGTCAAACGACCAACGACAGAGGTGAGCTGGCATTTTACAGTGGATGATCGTGAAATTTTTCAGCATCTGCCTTTAAATGAAAATGGCTGGCATGCAGGGGACGGACATGGGAATGGTAATAGGAAATCGATCGGAATTGAAATTTGTGAAAATGAAGATGGGAACTTTCAGCAGGCTGTCAAACATGCTCAATGGCTCATTCAAAAGCTATTAAAAGAACATGACATTCCATTAGTAAATGTGGTTACACATGAGCATTGGTCTGGAAAAGCATGTCCACGCCTGCTTCTATCTACATGGGATGCATTTAAAAAAGGAATTGAAACCGCAGGTGATCCGGCGACGGTCATCACGTATGTGGTCAAAAGCGGGGATACGTTAACAAGTATTGCTAAAGCCCATGGCGTCACTGTGAGTGATTTACAGAAATGGAATGACATTAACGACCCGAACACGATTCAAATTGAACAGGTTCTCAAAATTTATCGCAATGATGGAAAAATCATGTATGAGCTGCCAGATGGGATTTTAAAGGTGACATCTCCTTTGACGAAGGGGGAGCACGTACGCCTCGTCCAAAAAGCGCTTGCCGCTGTTTATTTTTATCCTGATAAAACGGCTGTAGATAAGGGAGTTGACGGAATTTACGGGGAAAAAACGGCCAATGCTGTAGCGCGTTTTCAGCTGATGAATGGTCTGACAAGTGATGGGGTATACGGACCTAATACGAAGGAAAAGCTGCTTGAGCAATTAAATAAGTGAGTTTTTCTGTTTGTATGAATGAATGACTGCTTCACTTTTTTCATTTAATTGGCGGACATAAGGGGACGGCTGAAATTCAGCAAACTGAACATATCTCAATTGTTTGATTTTCTTTTTCATTTTGGCACCTCAATGGTTACAGCATATGGTTTTATTGTATGCGAATCGATGTAAAAAAGGAATCAGGACGCGGGTTTAGTTCCGCGTCCTTTAGTGTGATCAAGCTTTTTTATTTTTATACTCATCCAGAAGCTGTTCATTCTTTTTGAAAATACGCTCTGTATGGGGGCTTACTTTGTAATCGGCCATACTAATATGGCGTTTCTTCTTTAAAATCTTAAAAGGGTTTTTCTTGCGATTGTTGTTATCCCCTTGAAGTGCGTGGTCCATCTTCATCACCTTCCTCTTCGTCAGGCAAGATTAGGTCATAAATTGTTGTAAGTGAAGTCATTAATAAATAGTCAAACTCAGTGACAATCTCATCAGAGGTCAGCTTTATGACAAAGTGTGCATCTGCTACCGAAAACGGAATGAGCACCAATTTGCCGAAATCATCGTAATATACTTCCTGCCTGTCAAGCTTTGCCTGAATGAGAGCTCGCTGGTCTAGTGTTCGCAGCAGGTCATCTTTTTGTTCCTGTGTATCATACGGACACAGAACCGCTTGAATATTCATTTTTTCTGCAAAAGAATAAATCAGCCGTTCAATTCCCTCTATATATGCCTCTATACTTCCATAATATACATGGATCGGTTCGTTTTTCAATAGGTATTGGTACGTTTTTAGTTTATTGAGGTAAGAATGAAGTAGATCGTTGTTTTGTTCAAGGAGTTGATGGGTGTCGGTTTCCAGCTCATGATTCCCAAGCTTTTTAATATAGGAGCTGAGAAAAATGAAAGCATCGGTTAATGCGAAAAAAACAGCAATGATTAAGTAGTGCATCCAATCGGTGAAGATTGAAGAGGGGTCATTTGTCCAATAAACAACAGCACCAGCTACATAAATCCAATACCACGTTTTGCGAATGGCAAACATTTTTTCTTTTACTTTTTGTTCAAAGCGCCATACAGCAAATACATACACAGCAAGGGCACCTAGCAATAACCATACGGTCAATTGAAAAAATAATAGCATGTCGTTCTCTCCCATAGACAATTGAATACTTATTTACTTCTATGGGTATGATTGGAAAACCTTCTTCATGAAAAAAACTGCCTGCAAGAACAGGCAGTTTGCATGATTAGAGAATTGCGTTTAACACAAAGTATATGAGAGCACCTAGAGTCCCTGAAATCGGTAATGTGATGACCCAAGTGACAAGCATACGTTTTGCCGTACCCCAGTTCACACCTTTGACTCTGTGCGCAGAACCTACGCCTAGAATAGAAGATGAAATAACGTGTGTGGTACTAACAGGTAAGTGGATAAACGTTGCACCGAAAATAATGGCTGCACCAGTTAAATCGGCAGATACTCCGTTTACTGGACGGATTTTCATGATTTTACCACCGACTGTTTTAATAATCTTCCAGCCGCCAACAGAAGTACCAAGTCCCATTGCAAGTGCACAAGAGAATTGTACCCAGAATGGAATGTCATCAGTTGTATGAAGATTACCTGCAATTAAAGCCATCGTAATAATTCCCATCGCTTTTTGCGCATCGTTCGTTCCATGGGTATACGATTGAAGTGCAGCAGTTAAAATCTGAACACGTCGGAATTGTTTATTTGTTTTTGCTAGATTGTTGTCTCTGAATATAAATTTAATAATGGTATACACGATATATCCCAATACGAAAGCTAGGATAGGTGAAAGCAAAAGTGCTTGAATGATTTTAATGAATCCCGAATAGTTTAAAGCGCCAAAACCGGCAGAGGCGATAACAGCCCCTGCAATTGATCCAATCAGTGCATGTGAAGAACTACTCGGAATCCCGTAATACCAAGTAAGCAAGTTCCAAGTGATGGCCGCAATTAAAGCAGCTAAAATGACAACAGAACCGTTTTGAAGTGTAAATGGATCTGCGATGTCTTTTGTAATGGATTTTGCCACACCTGTAAATGTCATTGCTCCTAAGAAGTTCATGAACGCTGCCATAATAATAGCATGTCTTGGTTTTAACGCTTTTGTTGAAACTGAAGTAGCAATGGCATTTGCTGTATCGTGGAATCCGTTAATGAAATCAAAAGCAAGTGCACAAATGACAATGAATATGGTAAGGATGAGTAATATGTCCATGTTTAACTAACCCCGTTACGCATTCTTCATAATGATTGTTTCTAGATTGTTGGCAACACTTTGACAGGAATCAGCAATTTCTTCAAGTGTTTCGTAAATTTCTTTGTATTGTATCACCTTAATTGGATCTGTTTCTTTTCCAAACAAATTCTTTAGTGATTTTCGATAAAGATTGTCACAATTATGCTCAATCTCTTTGATCTTGATTGCGTGCGGTTGAATATCTTTCAAGCGATTTTCAGCCAGTAAATCAATCGTGATTAAAATTTCTTTCGCACATTCTCTGATGTAGTGGCTGAATTTGTCGATATGTTCGTCTGAGCTTGTCATTGAATAAATTTCCATTGTCGCTGAAAAATGCTCAATTCCATCTAAAACATCGTCGAGGCTATTCGTCAATTGAAGAATGTCTTCACGCTCAATCGGTGTAATAAAGGCTTTGTTCAGCTCTTTAATCATGGTATGAACATGATGATCACCTTTTGTCTCATATTCCTTCAATGTGTCAGAAAATTCTTTCAGAGTGGTTTGATTTGTTACTTTATAGCTAACAAAATACTCAGCAGTTTCATCTAAATTTTTAGCAATTTCCGTTAACAAGACGGAAAACTTGTCTTTTTTCCTTTTTAACATGTAAAAACCCTCCATTGTATAAATGAGACAATGCACACATCAAATAATTATATATTCTTTTGTCGAAAAAAAACAGGTGTAGTCGAAAATTTCTTCAGTTTTTCTATTTGATCTTATTCTGACCTAAAGATGAAATCTCAACACACCTTTTTCAGAAAGGGAAAAAGAAACGGAAAAAGCGGCCCGTTTTTGGCGCCGCTTAAAGGTTAAGAAGCTGAATGAATCAGTTTAAAACGTTCACAAACAAGAAGCATGTCTTCTTTAAAGTCTAATCCGTATGGCTTGAGTGCTTCTGTGAAGAATTCTTTATGGACTCTATACCAATAGTCATATGATAGATCGCCTTCACCTTCTGCTTGTGCAAATGATTCAGGGACTTCATTCATTGGCATCACATCTACATGCATAATCTCGATGATGGCTTTAGGTTCATCCTGGCTGTCCAAAATGATCGCATATTGCCCAGCCTTCGGAAGCGGCTCCTGTTCCTTTTCATAAAAAATATGTCCAGAACAAGTGGCTGTTTTTTTCCCTTGCTGTACAAGGTCAAGTAAGTGATCTGGATCTGCACCAAATGCCCAAGCCGAAACAAACGTGTTAGCTGGTGCTTTTTCTGATTTATCTTCCCAATACGTTTCCCAAAAAATGTTGCTTTTGTGGTTCACCATTTTTCCCCCTTTGTCATGTGTTTATTATACCGTTAAAGCAAATACGTGAAAACATTATGTCATTATCCCTACTTTTTGTGCATGTCATATGTTTTGAAAAAGCGTGTTTTATTTGAATTATGTAGGAGTATAGAATGAAAATTTTTGAAATTTTAGAATAATCTATTGTATTCTGGTCAAGAAGTAGGTAATGTCAAAGTAAGAATATGGAAGGGGTGTTGTTTATGAAACGCATTTCTCTAACTGTTTTGTCCATATGTCTGTTTGTTTTCTCGTTTTTTCTTCCTGTCAGCCAAGTCACTGCAAACGAAACTCATGGGAATAAAGTAGCTGTTGGCAAAGATGGCATGGTGGCTACAGCTCATCCGCTGGCATCAAAAGTTGGTGCTGATGTATTGAAAAAAGGTGGAAACGCAGTTGATGCTGCTGTTGCCATCCAGTACGCACTGAATGTGACAGAGCCGATGATGTCGGGAATTGGCGGCGGAGGATTTATGATGGTTTATGATGGAAAGACAAAAGAAACATCCATCATCAATAGTAGAGAGCGGGCACCACAGGGCGCAACACCTGACATGTTTTTAACTGATGAGGGAAAAGTCATCCCATTCGCTGAGCGATCCACACATGGTAATGCAGTTGGTGTTCCCGGGACAGTAAAAGGTCTTGAGGCGGCATTAGATAAGTGGGGGACTCGTTCTATGAAGGAATTGATTAAACCTTCTATTCAGCTGGCAGAGGATGGATTTGAAATTGATTCGGTCCTTGCAAAAGCCATTGATGATCATCAAGGGAAATTGAAAAAAACGGCTGCAGCGTCAATCTTTCTTCCAGATGACCAGCCGCTCAAAGAAGGAGATCTGCTTGTTCAGCCAGATCTTGCAAAAACATTTAAACTGATTGCGAAAAAAGGAAGCAAGGCGTTTTATGAAGGTAAAGTAGCAAAGGCACTCGCAAATACGGTCCAAGATTTTGGTGGTACGATGACAACAGATGACATTGATCATTATGAAGTCAAGACTGACAAGCCAATCTGGGGAGACTATAAAGGGTACCAGCTTGCAAGTATGCCTCCGCCAAGCTCGGGCGGGGTGTTTATGCTACAAATCCTAAAAATACTTGACCACTTTAACCTATCTCAATATGACCCCAAATCGTTCGAAAAATATCAGCTGCTTGCTGAAACAATGCATCTCTCCTATGCTGACCGAGCCGCATATGCCGGCGACCCCGAATTCGTAGATGTTCCACTAAAAGGACTATTAGACGATGATTACATTTCAGAAAGAGCCTCTCTTATTCAATTAGATCAAATGATTCAAAACCCGACAGAAGGAGATCCGTGGGTGTATGAGGATGAAAAAAATCCATCTCCAATTGTCCCGCAGCCAGAAGATA
The DNA here is from genome assembly GCF_046536015.1 of Bacillus sp. SIMBA_154. Lineage (NCBI taxonomy): Bacteria > Bacillati > Bacillota > Bacilli > Caryophanales > Bacillaceae > Bacillus > Bacillus sp. SIMBA_154. Next base: position 471,061 of record NZ_JAWJBV010000002.1, on the reverse strand, counting down.
AAACCATTGGTGAAACCACCCATTTTACTGTTGCAGATCAGTGGGGAAATGTTGTGTCTTTTACAACAACCATTGAACAGTTATTTGGTACAGGGATCCTTGTCCCGGAGTATGGTTTTTTCTTAAATAATGAACTCACGGATTTTGATGCAAGGCCTGGCGGCGCCAATGAAGTGCAGCCAAATAAACGTCCATTATCAAGTATGACGCCAACGATTATATTTAAAGATGGAGAGCCTGTCATGACCGTTGGATCACCTGGAGGAACAACGATTATTGCTTCTGTTTCACAGACGATCCTGAATTTGCTTGAATATGATATGGAGCTTCAGGATGCGGTGGAAGAACCAAGGATTTATACAAACAGTTTAACTTCTTACCGCTATGAAGTAGGTGTCCCTCTCGATGTGAGGACAAAGTTAAACGATATTGGACACCGTTTTGGCAGTTCGCCTATTGATATAGGAAACGTGCAAGCTCTGCTAATTGATCGAAAAGCAGGGACATTTACTGGAGTAGCTGATTCAACCAGAAATGGAACCGCTGTTGGTGTCAATTTAAAGCTATCTGCAAATCAATAACATTTCCCGGGAAAAGAAGCGTCTCTTGAAGATGGCGTTTCTTTTCTGTCTAAACAAAAAGAAAAAGACACTGTTGACTCCTGTGAATAGTTTGAATATATATAGACTAACATCAATCATACATAGCTGATCGGACAACCGAAGGCTCTTGGCATTTGAAGTACAGGACTGTGATGTATTTCAAATGCTAAGGGTCTTTTTTGCGTAGAAAAGGCAAGGGTGGTGTCAACATTATGTGATAACAGGGGAGCGGGATAACATGAAAAAGTGGAAATGGGTCTCGATCGTGACCACCTTATTAATCATCACGAGTACTCCATGTTCAAATGCGAATGAAGCCTCAAATCAAAAGGGGAAGATTGAGCTGTTAAGTAGTGCGAAAGCACAGATCGGTTTTGTGTTCCAGCAATATGCTCTTTTTCGAAATATGATGATAATGTTGCGTATGGTCTTAAGATGAAACCAAGAGGAGAAAGGCTGCCAAAAAAAGACATCAAAGAGCGGGTGCATGAGCTATTAGAGGTCGTTCAGTTAACGCAGAATGAGCACCGCTATTCAGAGCAGCTGTCAGGCGGACAAAAGCAGCGTGTAGCGCTGGCACACACGCACTTGCTGTCAACAATCTGGGATGCAGCACTCGCTGCATCTTTTTTTATAAAAATTTCCCTAGGAACATTGACTTATAATTTTGAATATTATAATATCTTTACAAAGGTAACAACAATGAACATTTTTAAAAACAAGTGGTTGTGATCGCTTTATAAAAGGTTCTATCCTAAAATGTTCTTTCTTTTTGTTACATGTGTTCATTTTTATATCAAATGAAAGAGGTGATTGTTTGAATAACTTGTTTGAATTAGATAAGGAACTAATTGAGCTGCAGTACGATGCATCTTCGAGAGAGGAGGTGACCGCATATTTAGCAGAACGGTTAGAAGCTGGGGGTTATATTAAATCGAGCTTTCTACCAGCAGTGCTTGAAAGAGAAAAAACATATCCTACAGGCTTGCCTCTTGCGACCTTTGGAGTGGCTATTCCGCATACAGATCCTGAACATGTGAACAAACCGGCGATCAGTGTAGCGACTTTAAAGGAACCTGTCATTTTTCATAAGATGGGAAGCCCTGATGAAACAGTGCAAGCCAAAATTGTATTCGTCCTTGCAATCTCTGAACCTAGTAAGCAGCTTGTGATGTTAGAAAAGCTCATGGCGCTTTTTAGAAAAGAAGAAGTGATGAATAAGCTATCTCTCATGACATCGAATGAAGAAGCTGTTGATGTCCTTCAACAAGAATTAAACCAATAGTCTTTTACGAAAGAATGTAAGCGCTTTATCTGAAAAATTCAGGAGGTGGATGTATGATCAAGCAAGCCGTCGATTTTATATTAGACCTTGGGCCAACTATTATGCTCCCGATTATTATGACGATTTTCGGTATGATTTTAAGGCAAGGCTTTAAGAAATCTTTCCGAGCCGGTATCACAATCGGAATTGGATTTGTCGGTGTCAACCTTGTCATTAATTTGCTCGTGAGCGGTCTTGGACCAGCAGCAAAAGCCATGGTCAATTCCCTTGGATTAAAGCTCGATATTTTGGATGTCGGCTGGCCGATTGGAGCTGCCATTTCATTTGGTACACCTGTTGCCCCTTTGATGATTCCTCTTGTGCTTTTGTTAAATGTCATCTTGTTGTCCGTTAATTTTACGAAAACACTGAATGTGGATATTTGGAATTTCTGGCATTTGATTTTCGCAGCCTCTGTTACTTACTACGCTTATCATAATATGTTCTTGGCCCTTGCCGTTGGCTTGATCGTCTCTGCAATTACGCTTAAATTAGCCGATTGGACGGCGCCAACAATTGAACACCATTTCGGATTAAAAGGCGTATCGATGGCTCATGCTGAAACGGTCAACTTCGCGCCGCTTATGTATGCGTCAAACCGCGTCATTGATAAAATCCCTGGTTTAAACAAAATTCATGCTGATCCAGAAACATTGAAGAAACGTTTTGGCATTTTTGGCGAGCCGCTTGTGATGGGTCTCATACTTGGTATCATTATTGGTCTTCTTGGCGGCTATGATGCGAAAGGCGTCATGACTCTTGGTATTCAAATGGCAGCAGTTCTTGTGTTAATGCCAAGAATGGTTGCCTTGTTAATGGAAGGACTTATTCCAATCTCTGAGGGCGCTCGTTCTTATATTCAAAAGCGTTTCCCTGGAAAAAATGTCTATATTGGCTTAGATACAGCGATTGTGATCGGTCATCCGGCGAATATGGCTGTAGCCCTTTTGATGGTGCCGATTACGATTTTGCTCGCTGTTGTTCTTCCTTACAATGGCATGCTGCCATTTGCGGATTTATCGGTTCTGCCATTTACGGTTGTATGGGCAGTAGCAGCCGCTCGTGGAAATATTATTCGCGGCCTCATTAACAGTATTTTTACATTAATGATTGTCTTCTTCATCGCAACGAATCTTGCACCACTTGCGACAACAATGGGTAAAGCAGTAGGCTTTGATTTCCCAGAAGGGGCAAACATGATTTCAGGTATTGATTTAGGTTCTCATGTCATTCCTTGGATCATGGTGAGACTTCTTGATCCGAGCAACCCTTACTTTATTGCAGCGATTGTGTGTGCACTGGCTTATGCGCTTCTATGGTACTGGGTGCGAAATGATATTAAAAAGCAGTATGCAAAAGAAATGGGCTTAGATCAGAAAGACCAATAAACAAGCTGGAGGGATTCTTATGGCAAAGAAAATATTGGTATCGTGCGGAACAGCAGTTGCAACATCAACGGTTGTTGCAAAAAAGGTAGAAGAGACGCTAAAGGAAAAAGGATACGATGTCGTGGTTGAACAGTGTAAGGCATCTGAAGTACCGCAAAAAGCGGAGGGCGCCGATTTAATTGTAACGACAACGCCTGTAAGTGATACAAAAGGAACTCCTGTGATTCAAACATTATCTTTTTTAACCGGATTTGGCATTGAAGATGATATTGAGAAAATCATTGATCATATTAAGTAAACGATGTTTGTATGGAGGAGCTTTTGTAGCTCCTTCCATGTCACCTGAAAGGAGGGAGTCTCATGCAGCAGCATGCTTATAGCCGAACGTCTGCGGTGTTTTCTATTTTTCTTCCGGCCTTGCTCATCTGTCTGTTTTTTCTCTGGTCTCTTTATACCTTAATGTCGGCAGGACCTGAACCGTTAGCTGTGTTAGGTGTTTATACGCTACCTATTCTGATGCTTTCTAGCATCACGGGACTGAATCAGCCGACGAACGTCATCATTAGTGGAGATGAGCTGAAGATAGGTGCTTTTGGCAGATGGCGCACATATGCTGTTTCCGATATCAAAGGAAAACTGTTTTTAAAGCCATATCTCCATATCGGGAAAGTATATGTCAGAGTGGGGCAGGCGCGAATATTCGGAGGACGTTACTGGATATCAAGTGAGATAAGTGAATACAAGCAGCTTGTTCAAACTTTACACGGTCTTGCGAAGTGTGATGAAAAGGAGGATGCAGCTACATGAAATCAGCTGTCTTTTATTCTTCAGAGGACATTCGTTATGAGGAGAGGGAGCGGCCTGCGATTGGTGATGATGAAGTTCTTTTAAGGATGCGTGCCTGCGGCTTATGCGGGACGGATATTTACAAAGCAACACATGAGACGGTACCTCCTGGGACGGTGCTAGGACATGAAATTGCTGGTGATATTGTCGAAACGGGCAGTCACGTGACAAATGTCCATACGGGAGACAGGGTGTACGTGGCACATCATGTCCCTTGTTTCACCTGTGACTTTTGTCAAAGAGGATTTTATACAATGTGTGCCCAGTTTTCAGCTACAAATGTAGAGCCAGGCGGTTTTTCAGAATATATCCGTGTTCCTGCTTTACATGTAAAGCACACAATGGGCAAGCTCCCGCATGGCGTCTCATATGAGCAAGGAGCCATGGTCGAACCAGTTGCCTGCTGCCTGCATGGGTTTGAACGAGCGCCTGTTCATCCTGGAGATTCTGTACTGATCCTTGGAGCGGGTCAAATTGGCTGCATTCAATTACAGCTCACCAAATATTATTTAGCTGAGAAAGTGATGATAACGGATGTGAATGAGAACCGGTTGCTTCAAGCGAGAAATTTAGGTGCAGACGTCGCTTTTCATCCAGCATCTGAGCCAGTGGAAAAACGGGTCATGAAAGAAACAGATGGAAAAGGGGCAGATCTCGTCATCATTTCTGTTGGGAGCAGTGCGCTTTTAAAAGAGGCGTTTCAAGCTGTAGCTAGAGGCGGGACGATTTTGGTATTTGCGCACTTTCCTAAAGGAGATGTCTCCATTCCGGCTGAGCGATTTTTCCATGATGAAGTCAAGGTAGTGGGGGCCTATTCTTCGCATCCGTATCATTATGATGAAGCGCTTCAGCTTCTGAAGGCGAAGGTGGTTCAAACAGAGAAGATGGTGACGCATCGCTATCCTTTAAGTCAGCTGCTTCAGGCGATAGAATGCGCGAGGCACCCTGAAGGTGAGAGCGTCAAAATCATGATGTATCCAGATGAATGAGAACGTATGAGATTGAAAGAGAAAGAGAAGTTCTTTGGAAAAGGGCTTTGCCTTTCTCTTTTTTTCTGATAAAAAATGAAAACGCTTAAAAATGAAACGGAAATGCTTGACTTCAATGACACTTAAACGTATGATAATTACAAATGTAACACATAAGAACAAATGTAAAGGGGAGAGAAGAAATGCAAAAACAAATCACTTTGCCTGAACAGATTAGTCATGAGAAATTAGCAGATTTATATAAACAAATGTGGTTAGTCCGATATTTTGATGAAAAGGTCGATCAATTCTTTGCAAAAGGACTCATTCATGGAACGACTCATTTATGTGTTGGACAGGAAGCGTCAGCTGTTGGCTCTATTGCCGTGTTAAAAGATGAAGATAAGATCGTCAGCACACACCGTGGACATGGACATTGTATTGCAAAAGGTGCAGAGGTCAATAAAATGATGGCTGAACTGTTTGGACGTGAAACCGGCTATTGCAAAGGAAAAGGCGGCTCGATGCATATTGCCGACTTAGAAAAAGGGAATCTTGGAGCAAATGGCATCGTTGGCGGCGGTATCCCGCTTGCAACAGGCGCAGCGCTGACATCTAAAATGAAGCAGGAAGGCTATGTTGTCCTTTGTTTCTTCGGAGATGGTGCCACAAATGAAGGCAGCTTCCATGAAGCGTTAAACCTTGCATCTATTTGGGATTTACCTGTTGTGTTTATTTGTGAAAACAACCAATACGGCATGTCTGGACCTGTGAAAGAAATGATCAACATTGAAGACATCTCAACAAGAGCAAAGAGCTACGGAATGCCAGGGGAAACTGTCGATGGAAATGATATGGTTGAGATTATGAACACAGTAGATGAAGCGGTCAGCCATGCAAGAGCTGGAAAAGGTCCATCACTCATTGAAATGAAAACGTATCGCTGGAAGGGGCACTCTAAGAGTGATGCGAAAAAATACCGTACACGTGAAGAAGAAACAGAGTGGAGACAAAAAGACGGAATCAAACGCTTTAAGTCTCTCTTAATTGAACTAAATGTTTTGACAGAAGAGCAGGCAGCAAGCTTACAAGAAGAAGCAAAGCAGGAGATCGAGGCATCTGTTGAATTTGCTAAAAATAGTAAAGAACCGTCAATTGACACACTATTAGAGGATGTATACGCCTAATTAGGAGGGGAATCACGTGACAAAAACAACAGTGAGAGAGATTTCGTATTTAGAAGCCGTTCGAGAGGCTATGAGTCAGGAAATGAGAGAAAACCAAGATGTCTTCATTTTAGGTGAGGATATCGGCGTATATGGAGGCGCTTTTGGGGTTACGCGCGGCATGATTGAAGAATTCGGTCCAGAGCGCGTACGCAATACGCCAATTTCAGAGGCTGCCATCGCAGGGGGCGCAGTCGGGGCTGCTTTGACAGGCATGCGTCCGATCTTAGAACTTCAATTCTCTGACTTTATCACCATCGCTATGGATCAGCTTGTCAACCAAGCGGCCAAAACACGCTACATGTTTGGCGGAAAAGGAAAGGTGCCGCTTGTTGTGAGAACACCAGCAGGCTCTGGAACAGGTGCCGCGGCTCAGCACTCACAAAGTTTAGAAGCGTGGATGGCTCATATTCCGGGATTAAAGGTGGTCCAGCCTTCAACGGCTTATGATGCAAAGGGACTTTTAAAGGCAGCAATGGATGATGACAATCCTGTTATTTTCTACGAGCATAAGCTTTTATATAAAACAATCGGTGAAGTGCCAGAAGAGCAGTATTCGATTCCTTTAGGGAAAGCGGATGTGAAAAAAAGCGGGAAGGACGTCACGATTGTAGCAACAGCTATTATGGTGCATAAAGCATTAGAAGCGGCGAAGGAATTAGAAGCAGAAGGAATCGATGTCGAAATCATTGATCCAAGAACACTCGTACCTTTAGATGAAGAAACCATTATCGAATCTGTGAAGAAAACGGGTAAATGTATCGTTGTTCATGAGGCGGTGAAACGAGGCGGATACGGCGGAGAGATTGCGAGTATGATAGCGGAAAGTGAAGCCTTCGACTACCTAGATGCTCCTATTAAACGACTTGGCGGTCTTGCGGTACCAATACCTTATAACCCAACGCTTGAAAAAGCGGTCATTCCACAAGTGCCAGATATTATTGAAGCAGCAAAAGAGCTTGTGCGCTCTTAAATAAAGGGGAGAAGATCATGCCAAAAGAGATATTTATGCCGAAGCTAAGCAGTACGATGGAGATCGGCACCTTGCTTCAATGGTTGAAAGAAGAAGGAGATTTGGTTGAAATCGGTGAGCCTCTTTTTGAAATTATGACAGACAAGATCAATATCGAGGTGGAAGCCTATGATGATGGCATTTTTCTGAAGAAATACTATGAAGCCGATGATCAAATTCCTGTTAATGCTGTCATTGGCTATATCGGAGAAGCAAATGAACAGGTGCCAAGCGAGCCGCCTGCACAAGCAGATGAAGAATCCTCGGGCAGCGGCGAATCATCAGTAGAATCGGCTTCATTCGGTTCTACTGAAGCCGAAAAGATCTCTGCTGAAAAAGTCCGTGCCACGCCTGCGGCGAGAAAAACGGCGAAAGATCACCATGTGCCGATTCACGAGGTATCTGGCACAGGACCAAAAGGGAGAATTCAAAAGCGGGATGTCGAAGCAGTCGTCCATACTGATGAGAAAGATCAGCGTGTGTCACCGCTTGCAGGAAAAGTGGCTGCTCGTGAAGGAATCGATTTAGCAGCAATTGCTGGATCTGGCGCTCACGGAAAAATCATGAAGAGTGATGTGAAAGCAGCAGCTGTACAAAAGGCAGACTCTGCTCCAGTGAAAACACAAAAACTAGCTGGCATGAGAAAAGTGATCGCTGATCGCATGTCACAAAGTGCCTTTACAGCACCGCACGTTACATTAACAAGTGAAATCGATATGACAAAAGCGAAAGAAGTGCGCAAGCAGCTATTGCCGGCGATTGAAAAAGAGACAGGCTACAGATTGTCGTTTACTGAAATCATCATTCATGCAGTCAGCAATGTCCTTACGCGCCACCCGCAAATCAATATGACGTTTGATCAAAATGAGCTCCATTTCCATGAGGATGTGCACATTGGTCTAGCTGTTGCTGTGAAAGACGGCTTAATGGTTCCAGTCATTTCTCATTCGAATCAAAAAGGATTAAAACAGCTGACAAAAGAGGCAAAAGAAATTGGCCGAAACGCACGTGATCAAAAACTGCTGCCAGATCAGCTGAAAGGGTCGACATTTACCATTAGTAACTTAGGCATGTATGCCATTGATACCTTTACCCCGATTATTAATCAGCCAGAAGTGGCGATCTTAGGTGTTGGACGCATTCAAGAAAAACCTGTTGTCATAGACGGAGAAATTCAGGTGCGGTCAATGATGGGAGTCAGTTTATCGTTTGATCACCGAGTGGTAGATGGTGCACCAGCGGCTGCCTTTTTAACAGATCTCAAAAAAGTGCTTGAACAACCATTTGAATTGCTAATGTAGGAGATGAATCGGATGACGAAAACGTATGATCTGACAGTCATTGGCGGAGGGCCTGGCGGGTATACTGCTGCCCTTCAAGCAGCGGAGCGCGGACGAAAGGTCGCTTTAATTGAAGAGGATTTTCTAGGTGGTACTTGTTTAAATCGAGGCTGTATCCCTTCAAAGACACTGCTCAAACATGCAGAAGTCATTGAATCAATTGAGAAGGCGAAAAGCTGGGGAATCGAAACAGGAGACTTGGTCCTTTCCTTCGAAAAAATGAGAAAGCGTAAAGATGATGTCATTGAAAAGCTCAGAGGCGGAATCGCCTTTTTATTAAAGAAAGGAAAGATTGATGTATATAACGGCAGAGGTACAGCTGTCACAAAGCATCGTATTGAGATTGAAAAACAAGACGGATCAGAATCGATTGAAACGAAAGAGCTCATTATTGCGACCGGATCTTCACCTGCCATACCGCCAATTCCGGGGCTCAAAGAGATTCAATTTGATACAAGTGATACGATCTTTGACATCCCGGATATTCCTGCTTCTGTCGTCATTATTGGCGGAGGTGTCATTGGTCTTGAGCTCGCATGCATCTTCCAGAGTCTACAATCAAAAGTCACGATTATTGAAGCGGCTCCGTCCATTATTCCGCAAGAGGATGAAGAAGCATCTAAACTGCTAGAAAGAGAATTGAAGAAAAAAGGGATTCATATCGCAAAGAAAACCACTGTGGCAGAGGTGACAGAAAGCGAAGGAGTCAAAGCGATTCATGCAGCAGATGATAAAGGAGAGACTCACATCTTTACGGCTGAAAGACTGCTCGTTTGTGTAGGGAGAAGACCTAATATATCAGCTGTAAGCCAGCTTGATCTTCAGTTGGATGGTCCTTTTATCAAAGTAAACGGTCAGATGCAGACAAGTGCTGAAGGTGTATATGCGGTTGGCGATGTTGCCGGCGGCTATCAGCTAGCTCATGCGGCGATGGCAGAGGCAGCCGTTGCGGTCAGCAATGTATGCGGCGAGCCTGAAAAAATGAATGCTGACATCGTACCTAGGTGTATTTATACATTACCAGAGGTGGCGAGTGTTGGGCTTACAGAGAAAGAGGCGAAAGCCAAAGGGCTTAACGTGCGGGCAGAACGATTCGATTTAGCCGCAAGCGGAAAAGCATTGGCGGCAGGTGTTCAAACAGGCTTTATTAAACTGGTGTACGATACAGCATATGGGGAAGTCATTGGCGCCACTATGGTTGGTCCGCACGTAACAGAGATGATTTCAGAAGCTTCCTCATTTATGTATTTAGAAGGGACAGCAGAAGAGATGGCTAAAATGATTCATCCGCATCCAACCATCTCAGAAGGCTTTTATGAAGCAGCCCTTCATATCGTGAGCAAGCTGAGAAAATAAATGCCAAACAAGTGATAGGGAGGAGATGCATGTGCACGCCCAGCTTCATCAGAAAGCGGCACTTGTAACAGATAGCACAGATGGATTTGGAGAAGCCATCTGCCTGGCTTTAGCCCGGGCAGGTGCACATGTTTTTATACACACTTTTCATGATGAATCAAAGGCAAAAACCATTAGTAAAGAGATTCAAAAAATAGGCGGTAAAGCCAGTATCATCATGAATCCACTTGAGACACCGCGTGATGCGACGAACATGATGAGGCAAGTAATTGATACATGCGGCAAGCTTGATATTTTGGTCAATCAAGCACAGCAAAAAGCGGGCGCGGAGCTTGCCGGCGTAAGTCCTGATAGATGGGTGGATGAAGTGGAATCGACCGTAAATACAGCTTTTCTTTCCAGTCAAGCCGCTGTATGGCACATGGTTGACCATAAGCAAGGCTGTATCATTAATATATCGTCATCTGGCAGTATAACAGGTGATGGCGGGATGTCACATGCTACATCGAATAGTGTGCTGAATGCCATGACAAAAGGTTTAGCGCGAGAATTTAAAGACAAAGGCATCCGGGTGCTGGCACTATTGCCGCCTCCTCTCCATTTGCTTCCTGACACAGAGCAAATCAAGGAGACTGTGGCTCATATGACGGTGTTCTTAAGTACCTCGTATGGGGCATTTACAGATGGAGCAGCGATTATGCTTGATGGAGGTGAGAGCGCTGGCTAATCATCAAAAAACAGTTCTTATCGTTGGTGGAGCCCAAGGGATCGGGAAAGAAATTGCCGAGCGTTTTTTAAAAGAAGGGCATCGTGTTGCTGTGTCAGATATAGATGAACAGGGACTTTCACTCTTAAAAAAACAGCATCCTCAGCTGCTGACGCTTCAAGCTGACGTTTCATCGTGGGAAAGTGTTCAGCAGATGATGTCAGCAGCTGCAAGGGAGCTAGGCGGCATTGATCATCTTGTGTATTCAGCAGGGATGACGAAATCACTTCCTTTTTTAGAAGTTGATTTTTCGCTTTGGAAAAAGACGCTGGCTGTAAATTTATATGGTCTTTTTTATTGCATTAAAGCCTCGGCACCCTATTTATGTGAGCGGCAAGAAGGCAGTATGGTCATTATTGGATCAGGATCTGCGATGACAGGATCTGGCGGCGGTATTCAGTACTACGCGTCCAAAGCAGGTGCTTTTGGCCTGATGCGTTCGCTCGTAAAGGAATTAGGCACACATCATGTGCGCATTAATGTGATTGCACCCCGCGTCATTGAATCTCAAATGCTTGATACCCTTTATCCTACTGAGGAGGAGAAAAGGCAGCTCCAATCGCTCATTCCTGTCGGGAGATTAGGAAAACCTGAGGATATCGCAGGACTCACTTTATTTCTCGCAAGTGACGAGGGAAGCTATTTGCACGGACAGATTATCCTGTTAGATGGCGGGAGAACGTATCAGCCGAAATATACCGAGGGAAAAAGAGCGGAGAGTTGATCGCTCTTTTTGTCATTTTCATAACAATTGTTCCAATTAGAAACGAATGTTTGGTATACTGGGAATCATAGTATATTAAAAGGATGATGTCACATGCTGAATTGGGAAGAAAGACGACAGCTCGTCAAGGTTGCTCATCTTTATTATACAGACGGGTGGACGCAGCAGGAAATTGCAAAAAAGCTAAATGTCTCAAGGCCAGTCATTTCAAAACTTCTACAAAAAGCAAAAGATGCGGGAATCGTTGAAGTGTACATTAAAGACGAAAGCATTCATACGGTGGAACTGGAAAAGCAGCTAGAAACGACCTTTCAATTAACAGATGCTGTCGTTGTCCCAAGTGTCGGGACAATGCCTGAGATGGTCAAGCGGGCAGTCGGTCAGGCAGGAGCCTATTATCTTTCTAAAAACATGAAAGATGCTGAGAAAATCGGCATTTCTTGGGGGACCACGCTTGCTGAGCTTGTGAAAGAATATCCGTTTGAACGAAGAAACGAAGTCAAAGTCATCCCTTTAGAGGGCGGGATGGGCAGGCAGGCAGTCGACATTCATGCCAATCAGCTGGCATATGAGCTGGCAAAGAAAATGAATGGCACGTGTTCCTATTTATATGCCCCGGCAATTTTAGAAACAGAAGAATTAAAAGAGCGGCTTATGGCAATGCAGGATATAGAAGCTGTGCTTGAAGAAGGCCGAAACGTGGATATTGCCCTCATCGGTATTGGTAACCCGCATAAAGGCTCTACTTTAAAAACAGTCGGTTATTTAAAAGAAGAGGATTTATCTGGTTTAAGACAATCAGGAGCTGTCGGTGATATTGGTTTTCGCTTCTTTGATGGTGAAGGTAAACCTGTCCAAGATGAACTGAACCAGAAAGTCATTGGATTATCGTTAGAACAATTAAAGAGCGTCGAAAAAGTCATTGCTGTAGTGGAAGGAACCCATAAAGCTGAAAGTATTTTAGGGGCTTTAAATGGCGGCTTCATTCAAGTGCTGGTGACAGACGAACAGACTGCGGCAGCCATTTTAAAGGAAGCATCAGTCCAATAAACGGCTGGCAGTGATCGTATTGTATAAAAAGAGCAACATCAAACGAGAAAGGAGCTGTGTATCTTGAAGCAAACCGAAATGGAAGCAAACCTACATTGTACTCGGTGCCAAGAAGAGACCCTCCACAGCATCGTTTATGTGAATGATCAGATGAAAAGCGTAGAGTGTACAGAGTGTCATCAGAAGATCAGTGTGAAAGTCGACATCATGAAGGAATTTTACAAAGAAGTTTACGAAAAAATTGCCACAAAGCCGAAGCGGGTGACGCAGGAATATAAGGCGAATCTGAATGGCTTTATCTCAAGGCTCCCAATTCGCGTTCTAAGTAAGCCATACCGGCTCATGAGATATTTAAACGAATCATACAAAGTGATCAAGCAATATAAAAAATAAAGCAGAGGCTATTTAGCGCTCTGCTTTATTTTTTGTCTTTTTCATATAATAATAAATAGGCAGTCCAGCCAATCCGATCAGCATGGAGAAAAGGCAGCTTTTCCAATCCGTGATCATCGTGCTGATTAAGACGAATAAAGAGCCAATAATCGCAATGATCGGTGTCAGCGGATAAAGTGGTACGCTATAAGCGCGCTTCATTCCGCTGTTTTGTTTTCTTAGCTTAAATACAGCGAAAAAGGCCATCACATAAAAGATATAAATCATGAAAATCGAAACCTCTGACAGCTTCTCAGGATTACTGACGATCATAAATACAATGGCGATCAAAATTTGCACAAATACAGCGACCCAAGGTGTTTGGAAGGTAGGATGTATACGTGAAATGGCTTTGGCGAAAGGAATTTGTTTTCGTTCTGCCATCGCAAAAATCACACGAGGGAATGAAAGAACCTTTCCGTTCAAGCAGCCAAAGATACTAATGATGATCCCAATGCTAATGATTTTACCGCCAATTGGACCAAAGAGCATCGTAGCAGCAGTACTTGTCGCATTTTCACCCAGCTGAACGATTTCATTAGCTGGTAATACGTGCAAAAGTGCCACATTAATAAAGAGATAACAGGCTGTGACAATTAAAATCCCGCCTGCCATCGCTCGAGGAAGCAGTTTCTCTGGGTTTTTCATTTCACCGCCAAGCGCTGCAAGCAAAATCCAGCCATCATAGGCAAACAACGTAGCCAAAACCGCTGCACCGAAGTTCATCTGAGCGATACTGTCGTTGACAGCCGTGAAGATGTTTTCATTTCCTTTCCATAAGCCAAACACAATAATAGCGGCAATCGGGACAAGCTTTCCGATCGTGGTTAGCCCTTGTACAAACCCACCGTATTTCGTTCCCATTATGTTGATGACACATAAAAATAGAACCGTAATAATGCCAATGGCTGTAGACCATAAAGAAGAAAGAGAAAATAAATTGGCTAATAATGAACCAAAATAAAGACCAAGAGCACCAATAATGGCAGGTCCGTAAATGATAATTTGCACCCAGCCGCATAAGTAGCCCCAAAATTCACCGTACACTTCTTCAAGATAAGCATACAAACCACCGGTTCGCGGGATTTGTGTACCAATTTCGGCGACAGTCAGTCCGCCTGCAAGGGTTAATATCCCGCCTAACAGCCAAGCAAATAATGCGATGTCGGAGCTTCCTGAATAGGAAAGGACGTTGCCTGGCTTCATAAAGACGCCTGACCCGATAATGGTCCCGATGACAAGAGATAGGGCAAAAAATAAGCCGATGTCTTGTTTTAACGCTGTTTGTTCTTTGTTCATTACACACGACCTCCTGCATCACTTTCGTACGTTACTGTGACATGTATTTTGTTCATTGTAATACGATTTTAGGAAAACAAGAATTAAAAAAATTTTCTGATTTTCGTATTTGTCTCTAAAAGTGTTTATTTATTGGAGATATTAGGGTGAATGTTGTGTTAAAAACGAACGATATAAGATTATTTTCGTTTTAATGTTAATTTAAAGGGCGAAAACCGAACATACAGTAAACGTGCAGCCAAACGGTGGACTTTTCTTGAAAAATGACCTATTTTATTCATAAGGATATTATCTTGAATTCGAGATATTTTGAAATAGGAGTGAAAATAATGAAAATAAATGGGATTCACCACGTATCTGCACTAACAGCCAATGCTCAGAAAAATGTTGATTTCTACCGCCGAATCCTTGGCTTGAAACTTGTGAAGAAAACAGTCAATCAGGATGACCCTTCTATGTATCACTTGTTTTATGGAGATGAGGTCGCCTCACCAGGAACGGAGCTCACATTCTTTGAAATTCCAATGCTGGCCAGACGTTTGGAAGGTACAAATGCCATCACACGCACAGGCCTTCTCGTTTCTTCTGAAGAAGCACTTTCATTTTGGGAAAAACGGTTTGAAGAAAAAGGCGTGCAGCAAGAAACAGCTTCCTTAAGAGGCGGCAGACCTGCCTTGCGATTTACAGATCCAGAAGGGCAGCAACTATTTTTGACAGTAGAACCGAACGGACATGAGGCAGGTTCACCGCCAGTACATGACGATATTCCTGCAGATTTTGCGATTAGAGGTTTAGGCCCAGTAGAATTAACAGTTGCAAAAGCAGAAAAAACGATCAGCGTCTTAACGGATATCCTTGGTTTCACTGAAAGGGCACGTGAACAATCAAATGACGGTGAGATCGTGACCATTTTTGAGTCAGGAAATGGCGGTGCTGGAACAGAAATTCATGTGATCGAAAAAACTGAAGGACCTTCTGAGCGTTCCGGCAGAGGAAGTGTGCATCACGTAGCCTTTCGCGCGGAGGATGCAGAGGAGCTGGAAAAATGGCATGACAAAATATCAAAAGCAGGCTTCACGAACTCTGGTGTTGTGGAACGCTTCTACTTCAAAGCACTTTACTTTAGAGAGCCAAATGGTATTTTGTTTGAAATTTCAACAGATGGCCCTGGGTTTACAGTAGATGAAGGAGTGGATGAGCTTGGTGATCAGCTAGCACTTCCACCATTTCTAGAGCACAAACGAGCAGAAATTGAACAACGATTAACCCCAATCCAGTCATGATCAAAAAGCAGCTCAAATTAATGGGCTGCTTTTTCGTTAGGAGCTTACTTCCTTTGATTCCGATTGCGTTAATGTGACCTGTTTTGTTTCTTCTTTTCCGTTTCGAATGAGTGTGATCTTCACCGCGTTTCCTACTTTTGCATTCGTGTAAAGCTCGTGTCGTAATTCACTGCCGGTTTTTACTTTCTTGCCATTGATGGCGGTAATGACATCCTCTGATTTTAATCCAGCTTTTGCAGCAGGTGAGCCGGCGGCGATATCTTTGACGTACACGCCTTTATCCAGCTGACTGCTTTTGAGTCCTAGTGTTTCTTTCTGATAAACATTTGGGACTTGTTCAAGATCCAGCATGCTAATGCCGATATAAGGACGCACAATTTTTCCTTTTGCGAGAAGCTGTTCGGCGATTGGTTTGACATCATTTATTGGGAGCGCGAATCCAATTCCTTCAACACCTGTTTCAGAGATTTTCATACTCGTGATTCCCACAACCTTTCCGTCTGTTGTTAAAAGCGGTCCGCCGCTGTTGCCGGGGTTAATGGCTGCATCTGTTTGAATGACATTAATGCTGCTCTCGCCAGCTGATGTATTCATAGAGACTGTTCGATCGACACCGCTGACAATTCCTTGCGTCACGGTTCTTGATAAATCTTCGCCAAGCGGGTTTCCGATCGCGATGACGGTTTCTCCAGCTCGAAGTGAAGAAGAATCGCCTAATGTCGCAGCCTTCATGACATTGCTGCTGCTAATTTCTACAACCGCTAGGTCAGTCAGCGGGTCTGCACCGACCAATTTTCCTTCAACGGTTTTGCCATCGTGCAAGGAGACCGTCAGTTTGTTTGCCCCTTCAATGACATGGTTGTTTGTTAAGACATAGGCTTTACTGCCAGATTTTTTAAAAATAACCCCAGAGCCTGTACCAGTCTCTTCCTCTTGACTGCTTTTGTTTTGATTTTGCTGTGATTCATCGAAAGGCGTATTGACATCGCCAAAACCCGCTGCCGTTTGACTTTGCGTTTGGTAGTTTGTTATGCCGACAATGGCTGGTGATACATTTTCGACCATGCTGGAGATGCTGCTTGATGAATTCGATGTTTGTACGGCTGTTGTTTTTGACGTATTGGCACTTGTAACATTAGTGGATACAGCTTCTGTTTTTGTGGACGATTCATTTGCTCTACTGCTTTCTGAGTGCTGAGCATATGGCGTGAGGACGTAGACACCTAATGCTAACGTGCCGCCTACAATGCCGCTTACGAACGGCTTAAACCAGCCACTCGGCTTCTTCTTCGGTTTTTGTGGTTGTTCGATTGTTTGTAATTCATAAGAAGGTTGTTTTTCATCTTTGTAATTTGTCATTCGGATCACTCTCTTTCATCAATTTTTACATGTATGTGTTCAAGGTGTTTTACGGTATGTGGTGGATACTGACTTTATCGTAAGAAAAAAATGTGGGATAAAAATGAAAACATTGTGGGAAATTGTTAAAATAAGTAGTGAATCTAAGCAAAATAGAGGAGATTAAACTGTGGAGACAATCGGAATCATTGGATATGGAAGCATGGCTGATATGATGGTACAAAAATGGCTGGAAAAAAGGGTGCTAGATGCCCGTCAGTTCATGATCCATACAAGAAGTGAAACGGAGCGGCTGCATCAGCTCAAAGAGAAGCACGATGATGTAAACATCTGCTCATTAGATGAACTCTCTGCGTCATGTGATGTTCTGTTTGTCTGTGTGCCGCCGCTTGCTGTACTTGACGTTCTGGATCAGCTGCACCCGGCAAAGAAAGCGATACATATTGTGTCAGTGGCAGCGGCTGTGACGTTAGATAAATTAACGCAGCATACGAATCAACCAGTATCCAGATACATCCCAACTTTGACTTCAGCCGTTGGGACGGGCGTATCGCTAGTTGCGCATGGTGTAACCGTAGGGGATGAAGAGAAAAAACGTTTGAACCGTCTGCTTTCAGCCTTTAGCATCGTCCGGGAAGTGGAGGAAGACCGGTTTGATGCGGCGAGTAATTTGACAAGCTCTTCTCCTGGTTTTATCGCTGCTATTTTTGAAGAAATGGCGAAAGCCGCTGTGAGAAATAGTGAGCTTTCCTTAGAGGAAGCATATGAATTTTTAACTTATGCGCTTTTAGGCACAGGCCAAGTCCTTGTAGAACACGGCCTCACATTCGCTGAAACGGTCAATAGGGTGGCGACAAAAGGCGGGATTACAGGAGAAGGCGCTGCGGTCATTCAAAAGCAGGCACCGCAGATGTTTGATGACTTATTTACACAAACCATGAAGAAATACGATCAGCTGAAATCGCAGATAGACGAAGCAAATAAACACCACTAAAGACATAGTTAGTGGTGTTTTATTTGTTAAAAAAATCCTTTACTTTCTATTCTTTTGACCTGTAGCAGATGAGTCTAAACTCCTTATTTTTAGAAAATGTATTGAAAAATCAAACAAGTTCTCATATAATTTTTTAGAAAATTTAGAAAAATATAAACAAATTTTAAGTTTAATTAAAGGGGGATGGGGATGAAGCTCTATGTATCTGTCGATATGGAGGGTATTACTGGTCTAGCTGATCATACATTTGTCGATGCCCGTCAGCACAATTATGAGCGGGGCAGAAAAATCATGACAGATGAAGTGAATGCCTGTGTAGAGGCTCTTCTTGGGCATGGTGCAACCGATATTTTGGTCAACGACAGTCATTCTAAAATGAATAATCTCTTGATCGAAGAACTGCATGAAGAGGCAGCCCTCATATCAGGCGATGTAAAACCTTATTCAATGGTTCAAGGATTAGATCAAACGTATGATGCAGCTGTTTTTTTAGGCTACCATGCGAGGGCATCAATGAAAGGTGTGATGTCCCACAGTATGATTTTTGGTGTCAGACATTTTTACATAAATGATCATCCAATTGGTGAAATGGGCTTTAATGCGTATGTCGCAGGCTATTATGGTGTTCCGGTGATCCTTGTATGCGGAGACGATCAAGCAGCACTTGAAGCAGAAAAGCTGTTGCCTGGCGTGAAAACAGTTGCAGTGAAAGAAACCATTTCAAGATCTGCTGTGAAATGCTTAACCCCAGCCAAAGTAAATAAACAAATCTCGCAGCAAGTGGAAGCTGCAATGAAACAGATTCATCAAATAAAGCCGCTGACGCCTCCTGATCAGCCGCTGCTCAAGATCGAGTTCGCCAATTATGGACAAGCCGAATGGGCGAATTTAATGCCGGGTACTGCCATCATAGAAGGGACGACGACGGTGACGTATCAAGCAAAAAATATATTAGAAGCCTACCAAGCGATGCTTGTCATGACAGAGCTTGCCGCACGTACAACATTTTGTTAAGCGAGGGGGAGACAGCAGATGGCCAGCTTTTTGCTCAGGCGTTTTATTGCAATGATTGCCACGATCTTAACCATTACGACTTTAACGTTTATTTTGATGAAGGTCATTCCAGGATCGCCCTTCAATGAAGAACGAAATACAAACGAAACCGTCCAGCGAAACCTCGAAAGCTACTATCACTTAGACGAACCACTTTATATTCAATATGTCATCTATTTAAAATCCATCGTTACCTTTGATTTTGGTCCTTCCATTAAAAAGCCCTCTGAAAGCGTCAATGATCTATTGGCGAGAGGCTTCCCAGTCTCATTAGAACTTGGTCTTATCTCAATTTTGATTGCTGTCATCTCTGGCATCTTGCTAGGGGTCATGGCTGCCCTCCGGCATAATGGTTTGATTGATTATATCGCCATGACCATTGCTGTTTTCGGAATATCCATTCCAAACTTTATCTTTGCTACCTTATTAATTCAGCAGCTTTCTGTGAATTTGAAGCTCTTCCCCACAGCGATGTGGACAAGTCCGATGCATATGGTGCTTCCTACAATCGCACTGGCTGTCGGTCCAATGGCTATTATTGCCCGGTTAACGAGATCGAGCATGATTGAAGTACTGACGCAGGACTATATTCGCACTGCCAAAGCGAAAGGACTTTCTCCTTTTAAAATTGTGTTTAAACATGCACTTCGGAATGCGCTTTTACCCGTTGTGACCATTCTTGGAACACTTGTCGCAAGTATTTTAACAGGAAGTTTTGTCATTGAAAAAATATTTGCCATTCCTGGAATGGGAAAATACTTTGTCGAGAGTATTAACAACCGTGATTATCCTGTGATCATGGGCACCACTGTTTTTTACAGCATCATCTTAATCACACTTCTTTTCATTGTAGATGTGGGGTATCGTCTGCTTGATCCAAGGATTCAGCTGCATCAGAAAGGAGGAAAGGCATGAGCGTACACCTTCAGCACGATCAACCAAACCGAAACCATGAAGTGCCGGATGAATGGTTTTCTCCTAGAGAGCAAAAGAAGACCGAAGCCCATGCCATTAAAAGACCCTCTCTTTCGTACTGGGCAGATACATGGAGACGGCTAAAGCAAAATAAGCTCGCGATGTTTAGTCTATCTGTGCTGATTTTTCTTTTTATGATGGCGGTCTTAGGTCCACTGCTTGCCCCAAATCATGTGACAGAGCAGCGGCTTTCGATGCAAAATCTACCGCCCTCGGCTGCTCACTGGTTTGGAACGGATGAGCTTGGACGAGATGTGTTCACGCGTACATGGTACGGAGCACGCATTTCGTTATTTGTGGGTGTGATGGCAGCCCTCATTGATTTTGCCATCGGCGTGATTTATGGCGGTATTGCTGGCTATAAGGGCGGGAGATATGACCATGTCATGATGCGAATCGTCGAGGTGCTTTATGGTCTTCCTTATTTACTCGTCGTCATTTTATTGATGGTGCTCATGGGGCCCGGGCTTGTCACCATTATTGTAGCGCTCACTGTCACAGGGTGGATTGGAATGGCGAGAATCGTGAGAGGTCAGGTTCTTCAGCTGAAAAGCCAGGAATATGTCCTTGCCTCGAAAACCTTTGGTGCAAAAAGCCTGCGAATCATCCGCCGGAACTTACTGCCGAATACGATGGGGCCGATTATCGTCCAGATGACTCTGACTGTGCCGACAGCGATATTTGCTGAAGCGTTCTTAAGCTTTCTCGGTTTAGGAATCCAGGCGCCATTTGCAAGCTGGGGCGTGATGGCCAATGATGCTCTGTCGACTGTCCTGTCAGATAATGGTCACTGGTGGCGTTTGTTCTTCCCTGCATTTTTTATTTCACTGACGATGTTTTGTTTTAACAATTTAGGTGATGGCTTGCAAGATGCGCTTGATCCAAAGATGAAGAGGTGATGGCGCTTTGAAAAAAGTTCTTCAAATGATCGATCTGCATGTCAGTTTTGGGACATATGGCGGATCGGTTCAAGCGGTACGCGGGGTGAATGTGGATGTGTATGAAAAAGAAACCCTTGCCATTGTTGGAGAATCAGGCTGCGGAAAAAGTGTGACGTCACAAAGTATCATGCGGCTTCTTCCGGCATACAGCGCTCATGTAGATCAGGGGGAAATTTGGTTTCGTGACCGTAACTTGCTTTCTTTATCTGAAAAAGAAATGTGCGCCATCCGTGGTGTCGATATCTCTATGATCTTCCAAGATCCGATGACCGCATTGAACCCGACTTTGACAATCGGTGATCAGCTGATGGAAGCAGCGAAGGAGCATCAGAAGCTGACAAAAAAAGAAGTGAAAGAAGCGGCTGTTCGAATGCTTGATTTGGTTGGCATTCCGCAGCCGAAGGAGAGACTAAAGCAATATCCACATCAGTTCAGCGGCGGAATGAGACAACGGCTCATGATTGCAATGGCACTGATTTGCGAGCCTAAGGTGCTGATCGCAGATGAACCGACAACCGCCCTAGATGTCACCATACAAGCGCAAATTTTAGAGCTATTTAAAGAGATTCAGAAGAAAACAGGTGTCACCATTATCTTAATCACACACGATTTAGGGGTTGTAGCTCAAGTCGCAGATCGAGTGGCTGTGATGTACGGAGGGAAAATCGTTGAGGTCGGCACAAGACGGGATATCTTTTACAGTCCGCAGCACCCGTACACAAAAGGACTGCTGCAATCCGTTCCAAGACTTGATATGAAAGATGAACTCATTCCAATTGAAGGAAGCCCGCCGGATTTATTTGCTCCACCGAAAGGCTGTCCGTATAAAGAGCGCTGCCCGGCAGCCATGAAAGTGTGTGATCATATCATGCCGCATGAAACGCAGCGTTCACCTACACATACAGTGCATTGCTGGCTCCAGGATGAACGAGCAAAACAAACGATTTTATCTGTAACACAAAGGGGGAGTTTCTCATGAGAAAAAAAGGTTGGATCGTCAGTGTATGTTTGTTAACAATCATGCTGCTCGCAGGATGTACAGCCAATGAGCAAGCAAGTAAAGGATCGTCAAGCAATAAGGGTGGAGAGAAAGTGTTAACCATAAATAACGAAAACGAACCGACGTCGTTTGATCCGCCGATTGGTTTTAATAATGTATCTTGGCAAGGGCTGAATAACTTAATGGAGGGGTTAACGAGACTGAATGAAAAGCACGAACCATCTCCTGCAATGGCAGAAAAATGGGAGATTTCAGAGAACGGGAAAACGTACACATTCCATTTAAGAGATGGTATCAAGTGGTCGAATGGTGATCCAGTCAAAGCGAGCGACTTTGAATATGCTTGGAAGCGGCTGTTAGATCCGAAAACAGGATCTTCTGCATCGTTCTTAGCATACATGATTGAAGGAGGCGAGGCATTTAACAGCGGCAAAGGAAAGAAAGAAGACGTGAAAGTCACCGCTGTAAATGACAAAACGCTTGAAGTCCAACTTGCGTACCCGCAGAAATCTTTCTTAAATATGACCGCAAATCCTGCCTTTTTCCCTGTGAATGAGAAGGTGGCAGGGAAAGATCCGAACTGGGCGAAGGATGCCAAAACCTTTGTCGGGAATGGACCGTTTAAGCTCACAGAGTGGAAGCATGACGAGAGCTTCACAATGGAAAAAAGTGAGACGTATTGGGACAAAAAAATGGTTAAGCTGGATCAAGTGAAATGGCTGATGATCAGTGATCGAAACACAGATTATCAAATGTATCAATCAGGAGATTTAGATACTGCCTTTGTCCCAGCAGAGCAAAGTGAAAATCTGCTGAAAAATAAAGATGTACAAATTGAAGATCAGGCCGGACTGTTCTTTTATCGTCTGAATGTGAATATGGAACCTTTTCAAAATAAGAACATTCGCAAAGCCTTTCAAATGGCGATCAACCCGCAAGATATCGTGGATTATGTGACGAAAAATGAAGAGAAGTCAGCACGCGCCTTCGTCTCGCCGGGGATTCTAGATTCAAAGGGTGAGGATTTCAGAGAAGCTGGCGGCGATCTTGTGAAAAATGATAAGAGTGAAGCTGCGAAGCTGTTAGAAAAAGGGCTGAAGGAAGAAAACTATTCGAAGCTGCCGCCCGTCACATTAACATATAGTACAAAGCCTGAGAACAAGAAAAAGGCGGAAGCCATTCAGCAGCAATTAAAAGAAGCGCTAGGTGTAGACGTGAAGCTTGCGAACATGGAAGCGAATGTGTTTGCAGAAGATCAAAAAGCACTGAAATTCCAATTCTCGCAAAGTTCATTTTTAGCAGATTATGCAGATCCGATCAATTTCCTAGAGAGCTTCCAAACAGGGAATGCGATGAACCGGACAGGGTGGTCAAATGACACCTATGATCAGCTGATCAAAAAGGCGAGCCAAGAAGCAAATGAACAAAAGAGAAACAGCATTCTGCATGATGCGGAGGCACTTCTCATTGAAGAAGCACCGATCATTCCGATACATTTTTATAACCAAGTACATCTACAAAAAG
This sequence comes from Bacillus sp. SIMBA_154, assembly GCF_046536015.1. Classification (NCBI taxonomy): domain Bacteria; kingdom Bacillati; phylum Bacillota; class Bacilli; order Caryophanales; family Bacillaceae; genus Bacillus; species Bacillus sp. SIMBA_154. Next base: position 447,599 of record NZ_JAWJBV010000002.1, on the reverse strand, counting down.
AAGGCGTGAAGGGCATTGTCCGTCACCCTGTTGGTTATATCGATTTGAAATGGGCGCAAGTAGATGGAGAGTAAAGTGTAGACAAACCCTCGCATTCGGTGCCGGTGCTCACGAATCTCAAATTCGTTCCGCTCCGGTACTCGTCCTTCCTAGACTTCAAGGGCTTTCTATCACGCTGAAAAGAAGACAAAGGGCTAAAATAAAGGTCATTTTAGCCCTTTGTCAACAATCTTGGACGCTTTGAAAAAAGCGTCTGTTCCTTTAATCGTTCATGTTATGAAGAAGATGCCCATAGATTGAAAGAAAAAGAGAAAGAGGGGATATGGCATGAACCAGCTGCCAGCGGCACTTCAAACAGGGGATACGGTGGGGATTATTGCACCAGCAAGCCCGCCTGATGAGCTGAAATTAGCAAAAGGGATTGCCTTTTTAGAAAGCCTTGGGCTGAAGGTGAAAAAAGGGAAGTATATTGACTGCCGGTATGGGTATTTAGCAGGCCGCGATCATAAGCGAGTAGAAGATCTTCATCGCATGTTTCAAGATCCAGAAGTGAAGGCCGTTATTTGTGCTTGCGGAGGATACGGGACTGGAAGAATTGCGGAAGCGATTGATTATGACCTCATTCGCCGGAACCCAAAAATCTTTTGGGGTTATAGTGATATTACGTTTTTACATACGGCCATCCAGCAGCAGACGGGTCTTGTGACCTTTCATGGCCCGATGCTTTCCTCTGATGTGGGATGTGAGGAGGTCCATCCGTATACGAAAGATACTTTTTTGCAGCTGTTCACTCCGAAGACCTTTACGTATGCGCATCACCTGTCACCACTTCAAACCTTCTATCACGGCACTGCCTCAGGCGAAATCACAGGAGGGAACCTTGCCCTGATCGTGACAACACTTGGTACACCGTTTGAGATCGATACGAAGGGGAAGCTTTTGTTCATTGAAGATATTGACGAAGAACCATATAAAATCGATCGAATGATGCAGCACCTTACATCTGCTGGCAAATTGGAGGATGCGGCTGGATTCATCATAGGGGATTTTCATCAATGTGAGCCAAAAAAGAAAGAGCATTCCTTAACGCTGGAAGAGCTATGGGAGACCTATATTGTGCCGCAAAAGAAACCTGCACTTGGCGGCTTTCGGATCGGTCATTCATCTCCGAACTTTGCCATCCCAATAGGCGTGCAGGCTGCACTAGATGCGACGGGGAAAAAACTGCATATTTCTCCAGGTGTCGCAGCGAAAGAGGCTATCAAATGAAAATCGTAGATGTTCGTACATGCAGAACGAGTGTACCGCTAAAGAAGCCGTTCAAAACCGCTTTAAGAACGGTGTATGACGCAGCATCTCTCATCGTGATCATCACATATGATCAAGGTGACATCAGCTACGGAGAAGCAGTCCCAACATCGGTGATTACAGGTGAAACGCTGGAAAGCATCGACTATGCCATCTGTGAAGTGATCAGGCCGATCTTGCTCGGGGCTTCATTGTCGCAATATGAACAAATCTTTTCAGCTATAGACCGTGTGCTCGCTTGCAACACAAGTGCAAAGGCTGCAATTGATATGGCGATTTATGATGGCTTAGCGAAACAGGCAGGGCTTCCACTTTATCAATACCTTGGCGGATATCGCGATCAGCTTGAAACCGATTATACAGTCAGTGTAAACCGGCCGCTAGAGATGGCAGAAGATGCGAAGCAATACGTAGCTGAAGGCTTTCATACTTTAAAGATAAAAGTAGGAAAAGATGACATAGACACTGATATTCAGCGCATCAAGCGGATTCGAGAAAAAGTCGGGCCGGATATTCAGATCAGGCTCGATGCAAACCAGGGCTGGACGTGGAAGGAAGCGATCGTGGCCATTCGAAAAATGGAGGCGCTGAATATCGAACTAGTTGAGCAGCCAGTGCCTAAAGAAGATATCGAAGGCCTGCGCCGGGTGACGGAAGCCACAGACACGTTGATTATGGCGGATGAAAGCATTTTCGGGTTCCATGATGCGATCAAGGTGCTTGAAACGAGAAGCTGTGATCTGATGAATTTAAAATTAATGAAATCAGGTGGTATAAAAGAAGCACTGAAAATCAATGGTTTAGCAGAAGCTTACGGCGTAAAGTGCATGGTTGGCAGTATGATTGAGAGCAAAATTGGCATTACAGCAGCCGCTCATCTCGCCGCAAGCCAGCCGAATATTACCCGCTACGACTTTGATGCCCCGCTTATGCTAAAAGAGGACTTAATAGACGGAGGAATCGTGTACAAAGGAAAAAATATATTCTTTCCACCACATCATGGGTTAGGCATTCAAGGAGTGAAAGGAGTCTCGTGATGATATATGAATCAAAGGTTCCAGTCGCGAATGTATGGACAGCGCCGCAGTCGCCAAGAGAAATTGATCGAAAGATTCTTCAGGGTTCCGTCAAAATCAAAGAGTGGATTAACCAGCAAACCTACGAAGAAAAATTGGCTTTATGTGAAGAAAATCTGATTCAATCGCAAGTGCTGCTCGGCGAACGAGTCATTGGATTAAAAGAGACAGACGGATGGATGAAAGTCGTCATCCCGCAGCAGGCAAGCCGGAAACATCCGCAAGGCTATCCTGGCTATATCCCTATTCAGCAATTAAAGCAAGTAACGGAGGAAGGTGCGCCAGCTACAACCCATGTCGTAGGTCAGAAAAAAGCCGTGTTATATCAAAAAGGGAAAGCGGATATGGAGGTTAGTTTTTTAACAGAGCTGGCAGCGGTTGAAGAAGCCAGTGATCACTTTCATGTTCTTACCCCAGTAGGAAGGAGAGAAATCAAAAAAGAGGATGTGCGTCCGGTTTCATTGCCTTTCACTATGACGGGTAAGGATGCCTTAGACATTGGAAAACAATTTATCGGGCTTTCGTATTTATGGGGCGGCATGAGCAGCTTTGGCTACGACTGTTCCGGTTTTGCTTACAGCATGTACAAAGCATGCGGATATCTTTTGCCAAGAGATGCAAGCGATCAAGCAGTTCAAGGAACCCCGGTCACATCAAGCCATTTAGAACCAGGTGATCTGATGTTTTTTGCAAATGAAAATGGAAAGGGAGCTGTTCGCCATGTTGGGATATATGCGGGGGATGGCCTCATGCTTCACTCGCCTAAAACCGGTAGACAAATTGAGCTTCTTTCCCTTTCTGGCACTTCATATGAGAGAGAATGGGCAGGTGCAAGGCGGTATTTGCCAAGCGAAAGGGGGAAGGTGTGATGGCAGTTGAACCACTTTTACAAGTCAACAATCTCAAAAAACATTTTCATCTATCCAAAGGAAAAACCTTAAAAGCATTAGACGGCGTCTCTTTTCAGCTGAAACAAGGTGAAACCTTTGGTCTCGTTGGTGAATCTGGCTGCGGGAAATCCACACTTGGGAAAGTGCTCATGCGGCTTTACGACCCGACAGATGGTGAAGCCTTGTATGAAGGGAAAAGTCTTCACCACCTGTCTAAAAGTGAAGCATTTGATTTCAATAGACAAATCCAAATGGTGTTTCAAGATCCGTATTCATCTTTAAACCCAAGGCTGTCAGTAAAAGATATTATGCTCGAACCGATGGAGATCCATAACCTTTATGGGAGTCAAAAGAAGAGGATTGCCCGCGTGAAAGAACTACTTGAAGCGGTAGGGCTAAGCTATGATTTCGCCACCCGCTATCCGCACGAATTTAGCGGAGGACAGAGGCAGAGAATAGGAATTGCAAGAGCACTTGCCTTAGCGCCAAAATTTATTGTGGCAGATGAGCCGATTTCTGCACTAGATGTATCCGTTCAAGCACAGGTCGTGAATGTGCTGAAAAAGCTGCAAAAAGAGGAAGGATTAACGTTTCTATTCATTGCGCATGATTTGTCTATGGTCAAATATATCAGCGATCGAATTGGTGTGATGTATTTAGGACATCTCGTGGAAATGACGAGCAGTGATGCTTTATATAAGACGCCGCTGCATCCGTATACACAGGCTCTGCTATCTGCTATCCCCATTCCAGATCCTGACGTGGAAGACAAGCGCAAAAGATTCATTTTAAAAGGAGAAATTCCAAGTCCAGTGAACCCGCCAAGCGGCTGTGTATTTCGAACAAGATGTCCTGCCGCCATGGACATCTGTGCTGAAAAAAAGCCAACATTACAAGCAGCAGAAGAAGGACATGAAGTCGCCTGTCATTTATACGATAGGAAATAACGCCATGCCATGGCATAGGACAAGCCGCATAAAAGCCAGCAAGTAGACAAACTGTAGCTGGCTTTTTTGTATTTATGAACGCCGAATAGGCAGTGTGCAGCATCTAAAAGAGCCGCCAGATTTAATGATTTCTGAAAAATCCACTTCAATGACGGTGTAGCCGTGAGCGGTTAATGCAGCATTTGTTTCTTGATTGATCGGTAAGCTGATCACTTTTTTCTTCCCAATGGATAGAACATTGGGTCCAAGTGTGAATTGCTCTTGTTCACTTATTTCAATCAGGTCATAATGCTTTTTGAGCAAGTGAAGATTCTTTTTGGTGAAGGCTTCAGGGTAAATCAATATCTCCTCATGAGAAAGAATATTCATCACACAATCGAGATGCAAAATGTGAGGAGGAAGATGAATGGGAATGATGTCGTGATCCGGCAGCTCTTTTTTTAGCTGATGGATAGCGGCTGGATTTGTTCTTTTGCTCGTTCCAACAAATACACGGGTCTGATCCACAAGCACATCGCCGCCTTCAATCGTTCCATCTGTCACGGTGACGGTTGTCCATCCCTTTGCCTGAGCCCACTCTTTTAAGGATTGTTCTTCTCCTTGCCGAACCGGAGCGGCCATGTTTGACACAAATAAGGTATGTCCAATCGTAAACCCAATATCCCGAGTGAAGACTTGTTCAGGAAAGCGGTCATTTGCAGGAAGCAGGGTAGGCCGTACATGATGGTGTTTTAACGTTTGAATCAGCTGCTTATGCTGAGCCACTGCTTTGATTTGAGAAATATTTTCTCTAGCAAAATGCTTTTGGGTTTCGTTGATGATTTGTTTGATTTCCATATAGATAGGGCTGCATAAGAGGACTTCTTGTAAAGCATCATATTCACTCATACAGTGCGGCGTTTTGTACACTTTCTCTGATTTCATAGAATCCATCAAATGGCCTCCTTGTTCGTAGATAGTTCTATTATTCCTCCTTCTAGTAAATGTTGAAACATTTCCGAAAGAAAATCTCTCATGTGAGACTAAAGCAAAAAGTTTAGACAAACCTAAAAGAATAGTGTTTAATAAAAAGCGTTCCGCATCAAAGAAATCAGCAAGAAGGGGCTATGATGATGAGTGAAGAAAATTTCAAGTATTGTAAAGAATCAAAAGTCGTTAAAACAAGCAGGGTATTCCCTCTCGATACGAATAACCATCAAACATTATTTGGCGGTAAATTAATGAGTTATATAGATGATATTGCCTCCATCTCGGCAGCAAGACACAGCCGATGTGAAACGGTCACGGCATCAATGGATTCAGTTGATTTTTTAGAGCCGATTGGACAAAAAGAGTCTGTATGCTTAGAGTCCTATGTCACATGGGTCGGCACATCTTCTATGGAAGTATTCGTCAAAGTCATCAAAGAAAACTTAATGTCTGGAGAGCGCAGACTCGCAGCGACTTCATTTCTTACCTTTGTCTCGTTAGATGAAAATGGGAAGCCAAAGAAAGTCCCACAAGTCATGCCGGAAACAGAGGAAGAAATCATGCTGCATCAAACAGCGAAGCAGCGAGCAGAGGAAAGAAAAAGCCGCCGAAAGCATAGTAAAGCATTGGCTGACGCACTTGGGACAGATAAACCATGGGCGTAAAAATCACCCTTTAAGCGGTGATTTTTTTCTATTATGGTATCTTGCATGACAAGGTAGTATGTGGTAAGATGAAGCTATCTTGTGGTGCAAGGTACTGAAATCGGAGGAATAATGATGACAACATCAACACAAATGCTAAAAGGAATTTTAGAAGGCTGCCTGCTGTCGATTATTTCTGAAGGTGATATTTATGGGTATGAAATGACGAAGAAGCTCGCGCATTATGGATTTGATCAAATTAGTGAAGGAAGTATTTATCCGATTCTGCTGCGTATGCAAAAAGAACAGCTGGTCAGCACGGTCACAAAAGCATCAGCAAGCGGGCCGAAAAGGAAATACTATACGCTCACTCTAGCGGGAGAACATGCGCTAACAGATTTTATTGCACGCTGGAATGAGCTGTCAGGAAATGTAGAGCGCTTATTACATAAAAGGAAGTGAGAATATGGTAACTAAAGAAACAAGACACATATTACTAGAGCTGAAACTCTATCTCATATCAAAGGGGAAAAATGAGGACGAAATTGACGAGGTCATGGATGAATTGACAACACACGCTGTCGAGGCTGAGAAAGATGGCAAATCAGGTGAGGATATATTTGGCGGAGATCCGCGGGGCTTTGCTGATGAACTGGCAAAAGAGCTTTCAAGACATTATAAAGACTGGGTTCCATTTGTCAGTGCCTTTTTGATTGGGTCGCTCTTTTACATGATTTTAGCAGACGCAGTCAGTCAAAGCTTATCGTATTCTTGGTACGCACTGATTGGTTACCCGCTCATTTTAGTGGCCAATGTCATCATAACGATTGTGATGTTTAGAGCGTCTGCCTTTCAAACAAGCCGCCGGGCATTTTTCTATTTTTGGATCTTAGGGATCTTTCAGCTGACGGCCATGATCACAGTGAAATTATTGGATCAAAAGCTCGGTACACCATTACTTGTGCTTACTTCAAGCCAAAGATGGGGCGTCATCCTTCTGATGTTGCTTTGTATCGTCGTATTTAATGCAATCTTAAAGGCGAATGTCGTTTCACTGATTCCGATTATTTTTTTCGGACCGCAGCTCATATTCGAATGGATTGGCTGGACGTCACCAAGTGTGCTTCTGCTCACAAGCCTGCTATCTGTTGTCATCTTAATATTGCTCACGCTAGTTGTCTTGCGGAGAACAAACAAGAAAAATGAAAATACCATGTAAAACAGAGCACATCCTATACGATGTGCCTCAGCGTGAAGACAAACCCTCGCATTCGGTGTCACTCCTGTGTGCCGGTGCTCACGAATGTCAAATTCGCTCCGCTTCGGTACTCGTCCTTCCTAGACTTCAAGGGTTTTCATATCACGCTGAAAAGAAGACAAAGAGATAAAATAATCTTTATTTTAGCCCTTTGTCAACAATCTGGAGCGCATCCTATATGATGTGCTTTTCTTTTTCTAAAAAAATGTAGAAATGGAATCATGTTTTTCATTACAATGGGAAGAGGACAAAAATGAAAAGGGGTTCTGTTTTTGGATATTGTATGGGGGTATATACTCGTTTTTGTATTGGCTGCTTTGCCTTTTTTTGAAGTGGTGGGTGTCGTTCCGCTGGCAATCTTAAGTGGACTGCATCCTGTGACATCAGCGGTGATTGGGTTCATCGGCAACTTTCTTACAGTCTTTCTTCTCATTGTCTTCGTTGACCGGTTTAAAGCATGGCGGTTGAAGAGAAAAGAAAATAAAAGTGATGAAAAAGGGGAGAAAAAGCAGCTGCGGGCCAGAAAAATTTGGGAACGTTATGGTCTTCCTGGTCTTGCACTTGTCGGTCCTTTTATCATTGGCAGTCATTTAGCGGCTTTTATGTGTATGAGCTTCGGTACGAAAAGAAAACAAGTGGCGGTGTGGATGACAGTCAGCTTAATGATGTGGACAGCACTAGCAGCTAGTTTAACCGGTGCGGGCTTTCAATACTTTGCCCCGGAATCAAATGGATTGTTTGGAGATATCTTTAGCAAGTAAGCGAGGGGAGGAGAATAGGTGAAAAATCAGACACGGACAGTGCTCGAAACAGAACGCCTTAGCCTTAGAACAATGAATGAGCATGATGCACCATTCTTATATGAAAAGTTGTTCCAAGATGAAGAAGTCATGAAGTATTATCCTTCTTTAAAGGATGAAAAACAGACGAAAGAGTGGATTGCCTGGAATCAAAAAAATGACCGCATGTACCATACCTCCCTGTGGGTCATTGAAGATAAAGAAACGAAGGAACCGCTTGGACAAAGCGGAATTGTGCTGCAAAACATTGAAGGACAAACTGAGCTTGAAATTGGCTATATGCTAAAAAGAGCGGCGTGGGGAAAGGGGTATGCTGTTGAGGCCGCACGAGGCTGTCTGACATACGGCTTTGAAGAAATGAAGGTCAGACGAATGGTAAGCTTAATTCGTCCTGAAAATGAAGCGTCAGTGAAGATCGCTTTAAAAATGGGCATGAAAAAAGAAAAAACCATTTCAAAATGGGATCAAATCATTGATGTATACAGCATCACCCGTGACGGAGAAATCGGCTCGCTTGAACAATAAAGAGAGCCGATTTTTCTTTTATACACGCTGTTCTAACTGAAGTAAATATTTCTTGCGTTCAATTCCTCCGCCATATCCGCCAAGCTCACCGCTTGTTTGAATCACACGGTGGCAGGGAATGATAATCGCCAATTGATTGGCACCATTTGCATTGCCAACCGCCCGAACCAAATGAGGATCGCCAAGCATGATGGCAAGATCTCGATACGATCTCGTTTCGCCTGGCGGAATGCGTAAGAGAAGATCCCACACCTTTTTCTGAAATGGGGTGCCATGTAAGGAAAATGGCACAGTAAACTGCGTGAGTTTTTTTTCAAAATATAAGGCCAATTCCTTTGCTAATTGCTGATGAACGTTTGTTTCTCCAACTAAAATACGGGCATGATGCTTCTTTCTCATGGTCTCAATTTCTTTTTCAAGCCCCCGCCTGTCCATAAATTCCAGTAAATACACATGTGTGGCATCTGTCACGCTGATCATCCGCCCGATCGGTGTGGAAATAAAGTTGGCATGCAGGATGTTGACCTGTGCTTTTTTAGGTGGATTCCCCATAATTTTCGTAAATGCATCATTGAAGGCACTAGAAGATTCATAGCCGAAGGTGACTTGCTGATCAATGACTTTTTTTCCGTTCAGAATTTCTTTAAAGGCAAGTCCCATACGGCGTGATCTAGCATATTGAACAAAGGTCATTCCGTAGATTTCTTTAAATTTCCTTCGCGCCGTTGCAGAGTGAATCCCTAATTGGCGAAAGTCTTCTTCTTTCCATCGTTTCTCAGGACTTTTTTCAACTGCTGAAACGAGTGTTTCGACTTCTTCTGGAATGCTGTTAGGGAATGTTAATGGTGTGCAGCGTTTGCACGGGCGATACCCTGCTAGCAGTGCTTCTTCTGCTGTAAAGAAAAACTCACAGTTTTCATATTTCGGTTTTCTGGCGGTACATGTGGCATGGCAGAAGATGCCGGTTGTTTTGATGCCAGCAAAAAATGTGCCGTCATATTGCGGATTTTTTTCAACAAGTGCTTGATAAAATGCATGTTTTTGTTCGTCGGTCATCATCATATGATCCACCCCTTGTTTTCCTATAAAATGATTGATTTTGTTATTCATGATTTCTCTACGGTCTGACACAGAACGAATCATTTGTACACACAAAGGCATGACCTTAATCGTTCATAAAATGGATCTTGTTTCATTATATCAGCCAAGTACTAAAAGCGGTTTTCGATATCATGACATCCGTTTGGTTCGAAGCTCGCAGCACGGTCTCATGATTTCCTCTTGCTATGATTTAGTATACTTCGGCTCACATCACTTTCTTTCGAAAAATGAACAAGTATATTTGATTGAGAAGGTAAAGCAGTAGACCGGCATACTGGGGTGTGATACAATTTTTTCATACAGAATCTGCTCTATGGCAGGTCTGCTTATGATGAATTGGTTTTCTAGGGTTCCGTGCGGCGACGCAGTCTGGACCGAGAGAAAACACATAGGGTCTTTAGAATAGACCATATGGACACGGAGGGATAAAAGCCCGGGAGGTTTGATCAAACGATCGATTTCCGGGCTTTTTTTGTTGCATGGAATCGGTAAGAAAGGAAGAGATCGGATGAAATGGGGAAATGTATTCATTGCGGCCATATTTGAAGTCGGCTGGGTGATGGGACTGAAATATGCCCACTCCCTCTTGGAATGGAGCGCAACCATCGTTTGTATTATCGTAAGCTTTTATTTACTCATGAAAGCAACGAATGTGCTGCCAGTTGGTACACTTTATGCCGTCTTTACCGGGCTTGGAACAGCAGGTACCGTCATCTTAGGCATGGTACTCGGTGAACCGGTTCAGCTTGTTAAATTACTGCTGATCATGATGCTTTTGTGCGGTGTATTAGGACTGAAACTGACAACAGGTGAAGAGAAAGGAGAGGCTGAATCTTGAGCTGGCTTTTACTCATTGGTGCAGGCATCTTAGAAATGCTTTGTGTCACCATGATGAATCAATTCCAGAAAGATCGACATCTGAAATGGATTTTATTCATTGCAGCTGGATTTTCGCTGTCCTTTCTGATGCTGTCTCTTGCGATGAATACAATTCCGATGGGAACAGCGTATGCCATTTGGACTGGAATTGGAGCTGCAGGAGGCGCCATTGTCGGCATGCTGTTTTACGGCGAGTCGAAAGAGGCGAAACGCATTTTCTTTATCGCACTGATATTGTCTGCGGCGGTAGGGCTAAAAATCATTGAATAAAAAAAGGCTGGCATCTGTTTGCCAGCCTCAGCGTGTAGACAAACCATCGCATTCGGTGTCAGTCCTGCGTGCCGGTGCTCACGAATGTCAAATTCGCTCCAGTACTCGTCCTTCCTAGACTGCAAAGGTTTTCTATCACGCTGAAAAGAAGACAAAGGGCTAAAATAAAGATCATTTTAGCCCTTTGTGTCACATTGAATGATGATTGGAATCGTTTTCATTTTTGCGGTAAAGCTGACTCACAAGCAGAAAACATACACCAAACGTGAGTAAAGGAATGAGTCTTTCTCCGGTCATAAAAAGATAAATGCCGGTAATTAGACATACGATGCCGAGCCAAAAGCTCACTTTACCAAATAAAGTCATGCTTTTCATCTCCATCACTCCTTTTGTGATAAAAGGTCTATTCATATTATATCACGCCTGATGCGGAATTGAATGAATATTCATAAAAAATGCGGCTCTCAATTGCTTTTTCTCTTTCCAGTCCAGTATAATATTTCATTAGAATGAAAACGTAAAAGAGGTCATGATACATGAGAACATTGATTACAGAGAAACTTGAATTACACAGACAAAAGCACGAGCAAAAAGGAAGATTACTTGTCAGCTGCCCGGATCAGCCCGGTATTGTGTCTGCTGTATCTACCTTTTTATTTGAGCGCGGAGCAAACATCATTGAATCCAGTCAATACACAACAGATCATGAAAGTGGTCGGTTCTTTTTAAGAATTGAATTTGATTGGAAAGACATCTCGGCTAATATTGCTCAGCTGAAAAACGGCTTTGAGCCAATTGCTGAATCATTTCAAATGACGTGGAGCATGTCACGCGCAAGTGAGCTCAAAAAGCTGGCGATCTTCGTGTCAAAAGAACTTCATTGCTTACATGAGCTTCTATGGGAATGGCAGAGCGGAAATTTAATGGCTGAAATTGCGGTTGTCATCAGCAATCATGAAACGGCAAAAGATACAGTAGAAGCGCTCGGGATTCCATTCCATCATGTGAAGGCAAATAAAGACATTCGCAAAGAAGCAGAAAAACAGCAGCTCGCATTATTAGAAGAGTACGATATTGATGTGGTTGTGCTTGCTAGATACATGCAAATTTTAACGCCTGCCTTTATTGAACAGCATCCGAACAAAATCATTAATATTCACCATTCCTTCCTGCCAGCGTTTATCGGTGCGAACCCATACAAACGGGCATATGAGCGGGGTGTCAAATTAATCGGTGCGACTTCTCACTATGTAACAAATGATTTAGACGAAGGGCCGATCATTGAACAGGATATTGAGCGGGTAGATCACCGGGATGATGCAGAGGCACTAAAGAATATTGGTCGTACGATTGAACGAAGTGTGCTTGCACGTGCTGTCAAATGGCATCTAGAAGATCGGATTATTGTTCATGAGAATAAAACGATCGTGTTTAATTGACCGCTTGACTTTTCTGAAGCAATTGGTGATAATATAAAAAAATTAATGAGCGTTGAAAAGGAATAGTAAGCAGGAACTGCTGTGTAAAGAGAGCAAATGACAGGCTGAAACATTTGCCGCAGACAGCTGCTGAACCTACCCTTTGAGCCTTAGAGGAAAAATCTAAGCGCAGGCCTGGCGTTACAGGAGTTGAGTGGAATAAGCACACGCATGCTTATTCAATGAAGGTGGTACCACGGAAAATCCCTTTTCGTCCTTTAATTAAGGAGAAAAAGGGATTTTTTTGTGCCTAAAGGTATAGCGGAGGGAATCAATGATGAAAAAGCAAAGGATCGTCATAAAAATTGGCAGCAGTTCATTAACAGAGCAAAAGGGAGCCATTGATGAACAAAAAATGTGGGATCATGTGAGAGCCATTGCAAAGCTAAAAGAGGCAGGACATGAAATCATTTTAATTTCGTCAGGGGCTGTTGCGGCGGGATTTGGCAGTTTAGGATATCCATCAAGACCTGTGACCTTAAAAGGAAAACAGGCTGCTGCTGCCGTTGGTCAAGGCTTATTAATGCAGAAATATACAGAGCTATTTTCACAGTTTCACATGACACCTGCACAAATGCTTTTAACACGTAATGACTTTTCAGATCGCACAAGATATCGAAATGCTTACGCAACGATGATGGAACTATTGGAAAGAAAAATTTTACCGATCATTAATGAAAATGATTCGGTTTCGATCGAGGAGCTTACCTTTGGTGATAATGACATGCTGTCGGCTCTTGTCAGTGGATTAATCCATGCAGATCAATTGATCATCTTAACTGACATTAACGGAATTTATGATGCAAATCCAAATGAGCATCCTGACGCGAAGCGGTTTGATGCATTGACACACATTTCAGATAAATTGTTTTCATATGCGAAGAGCACTGGTTCGAAGGTTGGAACAGGCGGGATGAAATCAAAGCTGTCTGCTGCACAAACCGCACTTTCACTTGGCGTCAAAGTCTTCATTGGCATGGGTACAGGGGAAGACAAGCTTCTTCACATTCTCGCAGGTCAAGGTGATGGAACGTATATCGGTGAACAAGACTTATCATCGGTCAATAACCGCCGTCAATGGATTCAATTCCACTCACCTGTCTCTGGGAAGATCATGATTGATGCGGGAGCGGAAGCGGCGATTTTGCACAACGGCAGAAGCCTTCTTCCGGCGGGTGTCATTGATGTCGCTGGTGATTTTTCTAAAGGAGAGGTCGTTGAAGTCGTCGGTCCGAACGGATTAGTTGGTAAGGGACAAACATTGTACGCATCTGATGAGCTTCTCGGCATTAAAGGAATGCGAAGTGATGAGCTTTCACATGAGAAGCCTGAGGTCATACACCGAGATCACTGGGTGCAGCATGTACAAAACTGAGGAGGGAATACGATGAATGAAGTTCTTGAAAAAGCAAAAAAGGCAAGTGCGGCCAAAGATCAGCTGCTATTAACAACGACTGAACAAAAGAATGCTGCTTTACACGCAATCGCAAAAGCTCTAAAAGCATCTTCAGCTTTTTTAATTGAGGAGAACGAAAAGGACGTTCAAGCAGCCGAGGAAAAGCAGTTCACCCCATCTGTCATCGACCGGATCACACTCACGGAAGAGAGAATTGAAGCAATCGCAGACGCTACGCTTCAACTGGTTCAGCTAAAAGACCCAATTGGTGAAACGTTAGAAACCATTCAAAAAGAAAATGGCCTTTGGATTGAAAAAGTACGTGTGCCTCTCGGAACGGTTGGGATGATTTATGAAGCAAGGCCGAACGTGACAGTAGATGCTGCGACCCTTTGTTTGAAAACTGGAAATGCTGTGATCCTTCGAGGAAGCTCATCAGCCATCCATAGTAATAAAGCGATTGTGAAGGTCATTCATGAAGCGCTTCATGCAACGGATATTCCAGTAAACAGTGTGCAATTGATTGAAGATACAGGCCGAGAAACGGCTAAAACGCTGTTCACCTTAAATGATTACCTAGATGTCCTCATTCCCCGCGGCGGGAAAAATTTAATCGATCTCGTTGTGAGAGAGTCTACCGTGCCAGTGCTTGAGACAGGCGCAGGGAACTGTCATATTTACATTGATGAAACAGCCAAAAAAGAGATGGCTGAACAGATTGTTCTGAATGCCAAAACCCAAAGACCATCTGTTTGTAATGCCATTGAGAGCATTGTCATTCATGAAACATGGGCAAAGGCACACGGCGCTTCGCTATTTGAAGCACTTCATACAAACGGGGTAGAGATCCGAGGCGATGAAGCTGTATGCGCACTTGCTCAGGGCGCAACACTTGCGACAACTGCTGACTTTGAAACGGAATTCTTAGCACCAATTGTCAGTATCAAAATCGTTCAGAACATAGAAGAAGCGATTCAACACATTCAAACATACAGCTCCAAGCACTCTGAAGCCATCATTACGGAAAATGATCAGCATGCGGCATTTTTCTTAACAGCCGTCGACGCTGCCGCTGTTTATCATAATGCCTCCACTCGATTTACAGATGGTTTTGAATTTGGCTATGGCGCAGAAATAGGCATTAGTACACAAAAACTGCACGCAAGAGGGCCGATGGGTCTGCCAGCCTTAACCTCTGAAAAATTTGTCATTCGTGGTCAAGGACAAATAAGAGAATAACGATGTCAAAAGAGAGTCTAGTCACTACAGGCTCTCTTTTTCCTTTCATTTTTGTATTTCTCAGGTCAAGTATGATAAAATATGGTAATGTTTTATATTTTGAGAAGATTGGAGAAGGCAACGTATGGCGAAAATCATTCCCTCTTCGGATATTGGAGTGAAAATCAACAAGTGGTATGAATTAATCCGCAGATTTGATTCAGAACAAGCAGAACAGTTAAAGCAGGAAATTCGCACCTCTCTTGATTCAATGGAAGAAGATCAGAATTTGCTTCTCTATTTTTCTTTAATGGAATTTAGGCATGAGGTCATGCTCGATTATTTAAAGCCATTAAAGGAAGGAAAGCTTCGCGCCAACTTTTCCGAGCTTTCGAAAGAAATAGATGAGCATCAAACGCATGTCACAGGCATGCTTGAATACTACTATCATTTCTTCAGAGGCATGTATGAATTCGGCCGGAGGCAATACATTGCTGCCATATCGTCTTATCAAAAGGCGGAGCACAAGCTTTCTTTTGTATTCGACGATATTGAACGTGCGGAATATCATTTTAAAATGTCAGAAATATATTATCACATGAAACAAACACATATTTCGATGCACCATGCCAAACTAGCGCTGGATGTCTATATTCAGCACGAACTATATGCGCTTCGTACCATTCAGTGTGAATTTATTGTAGCTGGTAATTATGATGATATGAGAAGGCATGAAAAGGCATTACCACATCTCGAAAGAGCACTTGCGAGATCAAGAGACTTTCAGAATGTGCGTTTTATTGCTTCCTCTTTGTTTAATATGGGCAACAGCTATTACAGAATGGGTGAATTGAACCGCGCACTCGACTTAATGAAAGAATCCATCTCATTATTTGATCAAAATCAATCCGATCATCTTCGTCGATCGATAGATCCTCTTTATACAGCCGCTCAGATATTATACAAACAAGGTAAAAACGAAGAAGCATTATACTACAGAGAAGAATGTATGAAACGAGCAGAAGCTCTGCAGGATGACATTCATATTCAAAAGACAATATTTCTAGAGGCGTTGTACTTGAGACAAGACGCTGAGCATATTAAACGAATTTTCCATTTTTTAGAGTCTGCTTATGCATATCCCGATATAGAGGAGCTAGCATTAGACACCGCAAAGTATTATAATGAAATAGAGGATTATGAAAAATCTTCCATGTTCTATGGGGAAGCGGAACATGCTCGAATCTATATTCAGAGAGGGGATTGTTTATATGAATTTTAAAAAATGGACAGTCGTCTGTACAAGCATCATGATCATGGCATTATGGGTGGCATCAGCTAGTGCCGCTCCGGATAACAGAAACCACACGTTAGAACAACCGAATCCGCAGCATGTCACCATTTAAAAGCCCTATGTAGAGGGCTTTTTTTATTGATTGACTGCCTTAAAAATGAGCCAGCGTGATATGTTCATAAAAATGAAACTTGTAGGAAAGCTTAATAAGAGTGTTTTTCATTGACTCTTGAAATTAGATTGTGTACAATTAAATTGTAGAAAATATTAATGAAGAGAAAGAGGGTTATATTCATGTCAGACGTTTTATTTACTGCAACGGTATCAGCTGTAGGAGGAAGAGAAGGAAAGGTTGTTTCAACAGATGGAGTACTAGAGCATGATGTGGCAATGCCTGGAACACCAAGAGCGAAAAAGCTTGAAAAAGCAACAAATCCAGAGCAATTATTCGCAGCAGGCTACTCTGCATGTTTTGATTCTGCCCTTCAAATGGTAGCGAGACAAGAGCGCATCCGTTTTGAAAGTGAAGTAACGGCACATGTGAGCTTAGTCAAAGACAGTTCAGATAGCGGTTTCAAACTAGGCGTTAAATTAGAAGTAAAAGGAACTGGAATCGAGCAATCAGCATTAGACGAACTGGTTCATAAAGCACACGGCGTATGTCCATATTCAAAAGCAACTCAAGGAAACATTGAAGTAGAACTAGTGGCTGTCGCACAATAATTGACATCATAAAAGGCTGAGGGATTGTTCCCTCAGCCTTTTGGTTGTGTTAATTTTTGCAAAAGCTCATGTAAAGAGGCGCGCAATGTTTTAAGCTCTTCTTCTGATCTGCCAGTTCCAGACAGCATACGAAATGGAATCGCAGTGGCCTTCTCTTTTAGCTGTACTCCATATTCAGTTAAACGAATTTGCACAGATCGCTCATCCTCTTTTGAACGCTCGCGGATGATGAGTCCGTTTTGCTCCATCCGTTTGAGCATGGGGGTGAGTGTACCGGAGTCTAAATACAGAAGCTCGCCCATTGTCTTCACATTTAACGTCCCATGCTCCCACAATAAAAGCAGTGCCAAATATTGCGGGTAGGTGATGTTTAACTCTTCTAATAACGGTTTATACTGCTTCGTCATCTCTCTTGAACTTGCATATAACAAGAAACAGAGCTGATTTTCCAGCTTCATATGTTCGAATTCATTTGTCATGTCAGTCACCAACTATTTTTTGTCATACTTATCATTGTATAAGATTTTCTTCCTTTTTAAAATAAATACAGACTAAAAATGAAAAATTCCTCAATGTGCGATAAATGTTTGAGAAATGAATAGAACGTGAAAGGTATAAATAGAAGAAGGAGGAGATGAAGATGAAACCATTATTCACAGCAAAAGTAAAGGCGCAGCATGGAAGAGCTGGGCATGTTCGTTCAGACGATGGTGTGCTTGATCATAACATTGTCATGCCAAACGCAAAGAAAGATGGAGAGACTGGCACGAATCCAGAGCAATTATTTGCAGCAGGCTATGCGGCCTGTTTCGGAGGAGCGCTTGAACAAGTAGCGAAGAAGCAAGGGGTAGAAATTGAATCAGAAGTAGAGGGACATGTTAGTCTTTTAAAAGATGAAAGCGATGGCGGCTTTAAACTTGGCGTGAAGCTGATTGTGTCCGCTAAAGGCCTTGACCATGACAAAGCAAAAGAGCTTGTCGAGGCTGCGCATCAATTCTGTCCATATTCAAAAGCAACAAGAGGGAACATTGAAGTGGAGCTTGAAGTGGCTGAATAATGAAAAGAAGACAAAGGGCTAAAATAAAGGTCATTTTAGCCCTTTGTCAACGATCTGACACCTGCTCTCAGCAGGTGTCTTTTTTTAATATTCTTTCTTTTTGTCGTATGTTTCCCAAGCTTCAAACGGTGCAAGGGTTTTTTGAAGAGTCAGCTGGTAAAATGGAATGTTTCTTGATTCGTATTCTTTGTTGATTTCTTCATAAATAAACGAGTCATCAAAACCAGAAGTCGCGGCATCCTGATGTCCAGCTGCAAAATACACGGCTTTTGGTCTAGCCCAGTAAATAGCGCCGAGGCACATCGGGCAAGGCTCACAGCTTGTATATAAAATACAATCTTCTAATTGGTATGTATGTAGAGCCTGGCACGCCTTTCGAATGGCTGTGACTTCTGCATGTGCAGTTGGATCATTATTCGTTGTGACATTGTTGCTTCCCTCTGCAATAATCTGACCATCCTTGACAATGACTGCTCCAAAAGGACCGCCAGTACCACTATTGACTCCTTCTACTGCAAGATCAATTGCGCGTTGTAAAAAAGCTTCGTGACTCATTGTCTACCTCCCTTTGTTCGACTGACTTCTCTAGTATAAACGAATCATGCTAGAAAAGGAATCATCCTAGTAGATGATCGAACAGGACAATACGCGCATAAAAAACCCCTGCCATGTTCAGCAGGGGAGAGAAATCAATTATGCATGCTGCGCCAGTTTTTTACGAGCCACTTCAGCAGCTGTGACCATATTTTTCAAAGCAGCAATGGTTTCAGGCTCTTGTCTTGTTTTTAGACCACAGTCAGGGTTGACCCAGAAGCGATCTGTCGGACAAACGTTCAGCGCATCATCAATGATTTTACTCATTTCTTCAACAGATGGAACGCGCGGGCTATGGATGTCATATACCCCAAGTCCAAGTCCTTTCAGATACGGATGTTTTTCTAAATAATCAAGGAATCCGCCATGACTGCGTGAGTGCTCAATCGTGATCACGTCTGCATCAAGGTCTTCGATGGTATCGACAATATCCTCGAAGTTACTGTAGCACATATGTGTATGAATTTGCGTTTCATTTTGAACAGAAGATGTTGATAAACGGAAGGACTCGGCTGCCCAGTTTAAATATTCTGCCCAATCACTTTCTTTGAGCGGAAGACCTTCTCTAAGCGCAGGCTCATCCACTTGAATAACCTCAATACCTGCTTTTTCTAACGCTTCTACCTCTTTACGCAAAGCGAATGCGATTTGGAAGGCAATGTCTTTCCGGGAGATATCTGTTCTTGGGAAAGACCAGTTTAAGATGGTGACAGGTCCTGTCAGCATTCCTTTGACCTTTTTCTCAGTTAAGCTTTGTGCGTAAACCGTTTCTTTCACTGTCATCGGCTCTGTAAATTCTACATCTCCATAAATGATTGGCGGCTTCACGCAGCGTGATCCATAGGATTGCACCCAAGCAAATTTCGTAAAGGCAAATCCGGCTAGCTTTTCACCGAAGTATTCAACCATGTCTGTACGTTCAAATTCTCCATGAACGAGAACATCCAGGCCAATCTCTTCTTGAATATCAATCCATCTTTGTGTTTCTTTCTTAATAAATTCATCATATTCAGCATCTGTCCACTCGTTTTTACGCCATTTTTGACGAGCACTTCGCACTTCAGCTGACTGCGGGAAGCTGCCAATTGTTGTCGTTGGCAGGAGCGGCAGTTCAAGAGATTCGTTTTGGATACGAAGGCGTTCTTCAAAGGCAACTGGACGTTTAAAATCTTTAGATGAAAGATTGTTGCGTTCGGCTGTTAGATCCGCATTTGTTCCTTTCGCGAATTCCTTTAAGGTAAGAAGCGCTTGTGCTGCTTCATTGATGTCTGCATCAATGGCAGCCGCTCCTTTTGTTAAGCCTTCTTTTAATCGTGTTAATTCAGCCAGCTTTTCAGTGGCATAAGAAAGTCCGTTTAATAGTTTTTCTTCAAGCTGTTCGCTTGGGTGTTTCGCAACTGGCACATGAAGCAAGCTGCTTGAGGGCTGTAGCCACACTTCTTTCGGTTGAACGTCAGCAATCACTTCAGAAATAAATGATAATCTTTCGCCAAGATCTGATCTCCAAATATTTCTTCCATCAATGATGCCTGCTGCTAAAATTTTATCTTTCGGGAAGCCATGCTTCTTCACTTGATCAAGGTTGCGACCTTGATCATGGACAAAATCAAGACCGATGGCTTCAACAGGATAAGAGACAAGCTCTTCATAGGCATCCACTGAATCAAAGTATGTTTGAAGAAGAATGTTTAAGGCAGGTACGGCTTCTTTGATTGTTTGATAGATTTCTTTTACTGCTGTCACGTCTTCACTTGAAGCGGTGACAAGTGCAGGCTCATCAATTTGAACCCATTTGACGCCGGCTTCTTGAAGCTCTTTTAAAACTTGAGTATAAAGCGGCACTAGACGCTGCTCGATCTCTTTCACTTCATTTGCTTCATAGCCTTTAGAGAGAGAGACAAATGTATAAAGTCCAAGTACAACAGGTTTTGTTTCAACGCCAAACGCCTTTTTTACCTTTTCGTAAGCTTCAAGCGGTTTGTTGTGTGTGAGTTTGAATTCGGTGCTTTTTTCGTATTCTGGAACGATGTAGTGATAGTTTGTATTAAACCATTTTGTCATTTCACTTGAGACAGCATCTTTTGTTCCTCTTGCCATCGCAAAGTATGTATCTAGCGGGTCTTTCAAGCTGCGGAAGCGCTCTGGAATCCAATTGAACATAACAGCAGTATCCAGCACGTGATCATAGAAGGTGAAGTCTCCAGAAGGAACAACATCAATTTGTTGGTCAATTTGTGTTTTAATGGCGGTTAAAAATTGTTCATCCAGTGTGCTTAAGAGGGTTTCACGGTCCGTTTGACCCTTCCAATAAGACTCAAGTGTTTTTTTCCATTCTCTGTTTAAACCAATTCGCGGAAAACCTAGATTACTTGTTTTAACAATTGTCAATTCCAATTCCTCCTCTAAATTTAAAAAGACATCTACACTCATGATCAAGATTGATGAGGGCAAATGTCTGGTTTAAAAAGACAAAATGTGTGTGCGAAATCAAGCGTGAGCATAACTGACGCTTTTCCGACATCTCCTATCAACCGTAGGGGGTTTGATGTGATAGAGCGGCTGGTATCCTGGCTGGTGAATCTACAAGCTTTTCATCCTTCCCATCCTCATGACAGTGGATCAAAAAGAAAAGCTCTCCTCACTTACAGTGGCGGGACCGCGCCGGATTTTCACCGGTCTTCCCAATTAAAATTCGACGTGGCATCGAATTACCGACTCTCAAACTATGAATTTATTGTGTTCGATTATATAACGTTCACTTCATTTCGTCAAAGTAAATTTTGAATAATTTTAATTAAAAAAATCCTGAGAAAATTCGATCTATTCTCAGGACCTATATTTAAGTTATAGAGATAAAAGGTCTGCTTCCAATGTTTTTTCTAAAAGTACTTCAGGCGCAGTTAAATATAAAAATCCGTTCCCTACAAGGGTTTTCGATTGTTTCAGCGGAAGGGTTCTTCTCACAAGCTGAGCATAGACCTCAGGCTCTGTCAGCTTGCGCTGGAACGCTTCTTCCTCGGCATTTTTAATAATGGCCAGTGCACCGCTCACGTGAGGGGCAGCCATTGAAGTACCTGTCAGTCTGCCGTATTTATGGTTAGGGAGAGTGGATAAAATGTCTTCTCCTGGGGCGACGAGGTCGATTTCTTTATTGGCATTGGAAAATTCAGAGGATTCTCTTGCAAGGGAGACAGAGCCGACGGCAATCACCTCATTGTATGCAGCTGGATAGGAGAACTCTTCCGTACGCTCGTCCCCGTCACCTTCATTTCCTGCTGCGCAGACAACAAGCACACCGCTTTTCACCGCATTTTGAATGGCTTCCTGCAGGGCTGGCTCATTGCTTGGACCACCGAGAGACATGGAGATAATATCAGCCTTCTGCTCAGCGGCATAGTTGATGCCATTAATGATCCATTCGTATTTCCCGCTGCCATTTTCACCGCCTAGGACTTTCACGATCAGCAGCTTGGCTTCAGGGGCAACACCTAAAATGCCGCCATTTTGATCCGTTGCTGCAATCGTTCCTGCTACATGGGTGCCATGTCCGTTGTAGTCTTTCACATTATCCGCATCTCCGTTATCATCATCGGTAAAGTTCTTTCCTCCGATAATCTGATCTTTTAAGTCGGGATGCTCCGTGTCGCAACCTGTATCAAGGACAGCAATGGTTATGCCTTTTCCTTTGAAGCCACTTGACCAAAGTTCGGGTGCTTTAATCTCCTGAATACTTTCCGGCGTCTCTTTCGCTTCCATCACATTGGCTTTTACTTCATACGGAATTAAGCGAATGTCACCTTTCATAAGAAAGCCCTCCTTATTTTGTTTTCAAAGTAGATTCAGGCTGCGTAATGTTATTGTATAAAACAAACCTTTGATCGGAAAGGGTCAATTGTAATAATTTTTCAAATAATCAATCTATTATTAAATGTGCAGTTCTCCTCGCTTCTTGCCGAAAGAGGTCACCTTTTGAGGAAAACTCTTGATATCATATGAAAAAGAAGGAAATGCTGCATAGTGTGTTTGCACCTGTACAGAGCAAAATGGGTGGAAAGAACTAAAAAGGGCAGACTGAAAAAAACATCGAAATCAAGCGATAGATGAGATGAAAAGAGAAGAAGGCATATATGAAATGTTTTTGTTCGAAAATAAATTCCTCTTTCATGAAAAATAAGATATGAAGATTGTGACTGTTCCAAATGTGAAAGGCAACATATAATAATGGAAAGACAAGCCTGCCTTTTAGATAGGAGAGATAGAGATGAACAAAGGGAAGATACTCGTGATCGAAGATGAAAAGAAAATTGCAAGGGTGCTGTCACTTGAACTTGAATATGAAGGATATGAGGTTACAGTCAAAGATACAGGCATGAACGGACTCCAGGCTCTTGAAGAAGATAGCTTCGATTTAGTGCTGCTTGACGTCATGCTGCCAGAATTAAGCGGCCTTGAGGTGCTTAGAAGGGTTCGAAAGACAAATACAGCCACGCCCATTATTTTGATTACAGCAAGAGGGAGTGTTCCTGATAAGGTAAGCGGCCTTGATCTTGGGGCAAATGATTATATTACAAAGCCTTTTGACATAGAGGAATTATTAGCGCGAATTCGTGCGCAGCTGAGATTCAATATAAATGCGCAAGAAGAAAAGGAGACAGAGCTGAGCATAGCAGATCTGACCGTCAATGAGAAAACAAGAGACATACAAAGGGGCGGGCAAATGCTTGAGCTCACACCGAGAGAATATGATCTGCTTGTCCACTTGCTAAAGCATCAGCAGCAAGTGCTCACAAGGGATCAGCTTTTAACAGCCGTTTGGGGCTTTGATTACTTCGGTGACACAAACGTGGTGGATGTCTATATTCGCTATTTAAGGAAAAAAGTCGACTACCCATTTGAAAAACAGCTGATTCACACAGTGAGAGGTGTGGGTTATGTGATGAAAGGATAAAGAATGAGATTAAAAAATAAAATCCAGCTTTATACGTCGTTGTCTTTGTTTTTAATGGTGCTGCTGATTCATACAGCCATTTATTTTATTTTTTCGATAACTTTGACGCAAAAAGATATGTCCCGGCTGTCTGAGGTGGCTGAAAATATTGCCATTGCTTTGAAAAAATCAGAAGAAGAGGGTCTTCCATCTTCGGAGCTGCTGAAAGCCTATTTGCCCCAAAATGGGATGATTCGTGTTGTGACAGAAACGGGTAAATCAAAGCTGACTGTCACAAAGGAATCAACGTTTAGTTCACTGCCTTTTACATATGAATCTGGTCAGACAGCAGAAATTAAAGAATACAACAAGCATATGATTGCGTTCGCTGCGATTCCGGTTATTTGGACAAATGGCGAGATTGTATCGCTACAAGTATATGAAGAAATTGAAAATACGGAAGAGAATTTAGCGTTATTAAAAATGATTTTAATCGCTGCAGGCGTTTTATTTATTGTGCTTTCCTATTTTGCAGGCCGCATTTTAACCAAACAAATCGTCCGCCCTATTAGTAGAATGACCAATACAATGAAGGCAAGTATGAAAGAGAAGGCGTTTAAGCGAATCAAACTAGCAGGCGATTCAAAGGATGAATTGTATCAAATGGGACAAACCTTTAATGAAATGTCAGAAATACTCGAGAAACATTATGAGAAAGAGCAGCAATTCTTGCATGATGCCTCTCATGAATTGAAGACACCGATTACCGTCATTTTGAGCTACAGTCATTTATTAAAGCGCTGGGGACAGACACGTCCAGAGGTTGTAGAAGAATCATCTCAAGCGATTCATGATGAAGCGAAAAAAATGAAAAGGCTGACAGATCAATTATTAACACTTGCGAAAAATGGTCAGCCGCTTTACTTGGACATGAAGCCAGTTGATCTTGGTCATTTATGCAAGCAGGTATGTCATACACTTGAAGTCGCAACCAATCGAACCATTGACTCTGATGTGCAAACAGATCAGCCGCTCGTCGCTGAGGGGGACGAAGAGAAAATCAAACAGCTTTTGACCATCTTGATTGATAATGCGGTTAAATATAGTGCAGAGCCAGTTGGTGTGACCTGCGGGAGAGCAGGAGTCAAGCCGTTTATTTCAGTCATTGATAAAGGAATTGGCATAAAAGAAGAGGATCTGCCGAAAATCTTTGACCGCTTTTTCCGTGTGGATGAAGCGAGAAACAGTGAGACGGGCGGAACCGGACTCGGCCTTTCAATTGCAAAGCAAATTGCTGAAGAGCACGGGGCCGAACTGAAGGTAGACAGTCGTATAGGCGAAGGGACAACCATGACCATTCTTTTTCAGAAATAAATAGGTCTTTTCTCATCGATTTCTCATTTCCTCCTTATAAAATAGGAAATAGGAAGGAGGCGCTGCATGTCTAGAAAAACGAAAATGGTACTTGCGCTCGCAGGATGTCTCGTCATTCTTGCGGCCTTTGCAATGCTTATGATTCAAACCATTGATCAAAAATTATTAAGTGAAGCCGAAATCAAAAAAATCATCGCAAAAGACTACAATGGAACCATTACAAATATTGATTTAATCAATCATAAACAGGACTATACATTGACGCTGGAAAATTCAAATGGCATTTATCAAATCATTGCATCTTCCGCAAACGGTCAAATGAAAGAAATCAAACAGTTAAAAAGCTATCAAAAGCCAAATGAAAAAAATGCTGCACTGCAAGCAGAAGAAGCGGCCGTTAAAAAAGTGAACGGAACCGTGATCCAAAAGAAAGAGAAGTCAGATCGTTTTATCTTTACGATCCAATCAAAAAAAGAATTATATCAAGTGGATGTCGATAAACAAACCTTTAAGGTGATAGAAGCAGAAAAGAAAAAAACAACATCTAAAGAAAAGAAGGTGACGAAAATAACGGTGGAAGAAGCCATTCAAATCGCCGTAAAAGAAGTCGGAGGGACAGTGGATGATGCAGATCTTGAAACGTTTAGCGGCATGCTCGTGTTTGAGGTGGAGCTAGATTTGCCTGATGGTAGAGAGGCAGAGGTGCTTGTGAACGCGTATACAGGAGACATTGAAGGCATTACGTATGAAAACTAATCCTTTTCTCATGATATTCTCATGTTTCTTTCCTTCCTTTATCATCTTGTTTTATTAAGATAAAGGAGAAATCAAACAGAGGAGGAAATGAACATGATGAAAAAAGTACTAGTAGCTACAGCATTAACAGGAACTCTTGTCGCAGGTGGTTTCACACTTCAAGCGCAAAATACAAATCAAACAGCAAACGCAGAGCAAGTGGTGCAAAAGAAATCATCGTTTGTCTCAAAGAAACAAGCTGAAAAAGTAGCGCTAAAAGTGGTGAAAGGCTATGTGGATGATGTGGACCTTGAGCGTAAAAAAGGAAAATGGGTGTATGAGGTCGAGATTAAAAAAGGCGGCTTTGAATATAAAGTATATGTCGATGCAAAAACAGGAAAAGCGCTTAATGATCCAGTGAAAGAAAAGAAACAAAATGTGAAAATCACAAAAAAGCAGGCTGAAAAAATTGCCCTTGCAAAAGTAAAAGGCTCAGTCACAGATTCAGATTTAGATAAAGAAAATGGTGTGTACATTTATGAAATTGAAATCACTACACCAGGCGGCGAGGAAGTTGATTTTGAGATTTCCGCTAAAACAGGCAAAATCCTGAAGCAAGAATGGGATGATTAAGCAATGATCGAACCTTACACTTTCATGTGTAAGGTTTTTTCATTAGGACAAACTACGGGAAAGGAGGCGAGAGAATATGAAGAAGAAAGAAGAAGAGCAGACAATGGATCATGCGGAATATGTTCCGCACCCTGATGGAGAAGGATATGCTTTGTTTTTGCATGATTCCTTTCATCTCCTCTCCCAAGAGGATATGAATCAGCCGGAAGAGGAATAAAAGACATGAAAGGGCGATGGTCAACTTGTCTATCGCTCTTTTTTTTGAAAAGTAAGCGAATACATGAGTTGACTTGGCATCTTGCTTATTGACATCATTCCACTTTTTCTGTAATCTCATTGTGTTAACAATATGAGACTTCGTTAGGTGAGGCTCCTGTATGGAGATACGCTGCTGCCCAAAAATGTCCAAAGACGCCAATGGGTCAACAGAAATCATCGACATAAGGTGATTTTTAATGCAGCTGGATTTTATCCTATGCCATACAGTGCTAAAGCTCTACGATTGAAGGAGCAAGTGTTTATTTTGCTATGCTTACAAAGCGCCTTCATTCGGTTGAAGGTGCTTTTTTATAAGAAAAGGAGGTGTGGGGATGGATCATCCCGATTCGCGACACATAGAGAGTATGTCAAAAGATCAAATTGAGACATCAGATAGAGGAGATCCTGACCCCTGCACATTCTAAGGGATCCGGGTATCTCCTGACCTTGGGGAGGTAACAGCAATGATACAGAACATTACGTACGATGAACTCATTTTAAGAATCATTATTTTATTAAGAGATGGCAAACGCAAAGAATTTAAAAACATTATGGAAGAGCTTCAGCCGTATGATATGGCCTATTTATTTAAAGAGCTTCCAGAAAAACACCGCGGCCGCTTTCTCAGTTTTTTAACAGTCGATGATGTAACGGAAATGATGGGTGAGCTTGAGCGGGAATATCAAGAGATCGTTCTTGAAAAAGTAGGGAAAGACAAAGCTGCCTTCGTTACAAACAAAATGGATAATGATGACTTAGCCAACTTGTTCGATGAAATGGATGATGACCTAAAAGATCAGCTTTTATCAAACATGGAAGCAGAGGAATCAAAGGCCGTCCAGCTTCTCATGAATTACCCTGCTGAGACAGCAGGCCGAATCATGACCAACCGTTATGTATGGATACCTCAGCATTATACGGTTCAGGATGCGGTTGTGAAGCTGAAAAGCTTTGCTGAAATTGCAGAATCGATCAACTACTTATATGTGATCAATGATCAAAAACAGCTTGTAGGTGTCCTCTCATACCGTGATCTTATTTTAGGTGAACCGGATGAAAAAGTGCAGGATCTCATGTTTACAAGAGTCATTGCCGTCGGAGCATTTCAAGACCAGGAAGAAATCGCAAAGCTGATTGAACGGTATGACTTTCTTGCCATTCCTGTTGTGGAAGAGAACAATGTCCTTGTCGGAATTGTCACAGTCGATGATATCATTGATGTCGTCATTCAAGAGGCGGGCGAAGACTATGAGAAGTTTGCTGCCTCTGGTAAAGATATTACGTTTGACACGCCGTCATTTGTTGCGGCATACCGCCGTCTTCCTTGGCTGATTTTACTATTATTTATTGGACTGATTTCAGGCAGTATATTAAATTATTTTGAAGATACCCTTCAGCAAGTTGTTGCTCTTGCTTTCTTCATGCCGATGATTGCAGGTATGACAGGGAATACTGGTACACAGTCTCTTGCAGTCGTCATTAGAGGGCTTTCAAAAGAAGAATTAACGAAAAAAACCATTATGCGCCTTATTTTTAGAGAGCTGAGAACAAGTATTTACATTGGCATTGTCTGTTCAATCATTATTACAGTTGTCGCGATGGTTTGGCAGGGCAATATGATTTTAGGATTTGTCGTTGGTTCCTCACTCCTTGCGACACTCATTATTGGAACAATGGCAGGTACTGTCGTGCCCATTATTTTACACAGATTAAACGTGGACCCGGCTATTGCATCTGGACCGCTGATTACAACATTGAATGATATTTTATCACTGCTTATCTATTTTGGGATTGCCACAGCGTTCCTTCATACACTGATGTAGCAAAAAGACTGTAAAACGTGTCGTTTTACAGTCTTTTTTGAATAAAGATTGCATATAGCGCTTTCATCCTTTACATTTTAAGGAGAAGGTGGGAGAGAAGCATGAAGAAGTTCTTATTCATTTTGATGTGTATTCTTTTGCTTAGTGCATGTCAAAGGGAAGACGAAGGGAAAGACAGGCGGCTTGTTGCTGCAGAGCACATGCTTGAAGCGATCGCTGAAGGGAATAAAAGAAAAATGGAGAACATCTATGTCGAAGGTGCGGTCCCAAGTCCGAATGATATTCTGACATTAAAAAAAGAATGGGGCATTGAGAAGCTTTCCTATCAAGACTTTCAGCTGGAAGAAGCAAGCATTCATGTCTTTCATGCGAATTATAAAGATGCTCAAACTGGAGAGAAAAAGGCACTTGCCCTTCGGGTAAAGGAAGATCCTGAAAGAGGTGTCCTCATTGACTTTGTAGGGGTTGTCGAAGGAGATGAAGCGTCGTCTAAATAAAAAGAATCGTTCAAAAGAGCGATTCTTTTTTGTTTATCGATTTTTGTACCGGAAGTGTGCGTTGATCTGGCCTTCCAGCATTTTTTTCTTAAATTGCCCGCTTTTTAACGCCTGTTCTTTTTTCTTCATATCTTTTAAAATTTCGGCTGTCTGCACACCATCTTCCCGTTTATTGGCGATGTCCATTAAACGTTCTACATCAGAAAAAGAATATTTCCGCGTGCCTCTTGTTGAGCGCTGGGGGTAGATGAGTTTACGTTCCTCATAATATCGGATTTGCCTGACAGAAAGCCCTGTTAATTCACTGACAATCCCGATTGAAATGACTTTTTTATCTTTATAAGATACATCTTCCTGCGTCATATACTCACCCCTGCAAGTCTTTTCTTTATATTATATAGAACGACAAGTAAAAAAACCTAACGTTTGTTAGAAAATATAACACAAAAACGAAAAAAATGAAAAAATCATGGGAGGAAACTTAACACTAAGCGTGCAAAGCATCTCACGAGCACATATAATAATGGTGAATTGAAATAGGAGGAGGAGCATATGATGGAGCAAACACAGATCATCCGTATGGCAAAAGAAATCATCGCTTTAGATGTGAAGAGGGACGAATTGCTTGAGCAATTCATGCAGGCTGCGGGTCAGAATGCACATGCTCTTCTAAGAGCCGTACAAAATGATTTGTATAAAAGGTCTTCATAAGCACCCGATCCATATCAATTGATAGGAGGGGATATTCGGTGCGGCGTATATTAAAAGAAGCTTTAGCGAAAGAAAGACGTTATTATACGAAGCAGCTGTGTTCGTTAGGGGTTTACAGCCCTGACACGGCCAAAAACATGACAATTAGTGACTTAAAAAAAGAGTATCATTTCTTTTTCAACAAAACAGAGCGCAATCTGTGAAAATCCCTTTAAATGTGCGCAAGTCACATAGAGGGTTCTTTTTTTGCGTGTTCAATATTATTTCAATATTGAATTTTGTAGAATTTTGACGAATTAGTTGCAAGAAAACATAGAGTCTTTACAGATTATGTTAAAATTTGTCGTAACTTGATGGTTTGCTAAAAAAGCTTTTTTTCGAGATGATTGTGAAAAATAAGAAGGATTTTAAAAGTTTATATCGAAATCTTATACATAACACGAATGGAGTCAATTATGTGGTTGAAAGGGTTTTCAAAACGTACTTCTATTTTTTACGAAAGGCTCCAACTGCACCGCAAGAAAGCCTTGAAGTTAAAAAAATATTATAAGAGGTAGATATGTGATGAGACTATCGTTTAATGAAGAAGAAGTAGAACGTTCAATGACGCTTTACAAGGTTTTTGCAAGAGCATTTAAAAGCGTTTCAGAACACAGTATTAGAGACAGCAAAGAGCATGGATTTAATCCAACTGAATTTGCCGTTCTTGAATTGCTGTACACAAGAGGTGCTCAAAAGCTTCAGCAAATCGGCTCAAGACTCCTGCTTGTCAGCGGGAATGTCACGTACGTAATTGACAAGTTAGAACGAAATGGTTTCATTGAAAGAGAACAGGACCCAAAGGACAAACGGTCGGTTTATGCCCATTTAACAGATAAAGGGCGCAGTTATCTTGATAAGATTTACCCGATCCATTCTCTTCGTATTGCGCGGGCGTTTTCTGGTCTGACGCGTGAAGAACAAGAGCAATTGATTAGTCTGCTGAAAAAAGCGGGCATTCACAGTCAGCATTTATTATTTAGATAAAACGAAAAGGTGCCATCGTTGGCACCTTTTTTTATGTGTCCAGCTCATGTGCAGGATAGGCGATGAATTTCTCAATATCGCTTGCTGGAAGGGGTTTTGCATAATAAAAGCCTTGTAAGTCGTCACAGCCCTGCGCAGATAACAGCTGCGCCTGTGCGAAGGTTTCAACGCCTTCTGCAATGACTTCGAGAGATAATTGGTGGCCCATCGCTATAATGGCACCTGTGATCTGTTCAGACTTTGAATCACTTAGAATATCCTCAATGAAGGATTTGTCAATTTTTAGTCTATGAATTGGCAAATCCTTTAAATAGCTTAAGGAGCTGTGACCTGTACCGAAATCATCAATACTAATGCGAACCCCAAGCTGCTTAAGTGACATAAGCACCTGTTTTGATTGCTTAATGTTGTCCATTGTCATACTTTCTGTGACTTCAAGTTCGAGCAGTGACGGCTTAAGGTCGTATTTTTTCAGTGTCAGCTTGATCAAATCAATTAAGTCCTCAGCATTGAACTGTTTAGCAGATAAATTGACGGCCACAGGAATCTTGAAACCATTGTCATACCAAATTTTTGCCTGCTTACACGCGGTATCAATGACCCATCTACCTATATCAATGATAAGGCCTGATTCCTCGGCTAGTTCAATAAAAGCCTCAGGTGACTTTAAGGAGCCGTCTGGTGCTTTCATTCTTAAAAGAGCTTCAACCCCTGTCATTTTTCTTGTTTTGGCACTGACTTGAGGCTGATAGTGAAGCACAAACTGCTCTCTTTGAATGGCATCTCTTAACTCCAGCTCTCGATTTAGCCTGTCTTCACTCGATTTTTCCATTGATTCGGTGAAGAACTCATAACGGCTTTGCTTATGTTTTTTGGATAAATACATCGCCATATCGGCTTTTCTCATCAGTTCCATCCCATCTTTGCCATTTTGCGGGGAGATGGCGATTCCAATACTGATCGATGTAATGAGCTGATGATTCTGGATGAAAAAAGGGCGTTCAAATTGACGGATGATATTTTTAGAAAGCTGTTCAATTTTATATGTATCATGCTCCAAGTGTGGGAAAATCATTAAAAATTCATCTCCGCCAAGTCTAGCAATAAAGCCATTGTCCGGTAAACATTGCGTCAGTCTGTTTGCAGCGGCTTTGAGCAGTAAGTCCCCTATGTTATGACCAAGTGCATCATTAATAATTTTAAAACGATTCAGGTCAAGAAAAAGAACAGCCGTTGATGTCCTTGTCTCTCCTTGAGTGGATAAAACATCATTTAAATGATTGATACCGTGACGCCGATTAGGAAGCTCAGTTAATGCATCATAATGTGCCATCACATGAATTTCTTTTTCTGCAATCCGCTGCTGCGTTAAATCCTTTAAAACAAGATAAATGCTGTCAAGTGTATTGTTGACATGAACAGGTATGTAAGTGACATGGTAATAATAAAAACGATCTGCTGCTTTCAGTTCTGCTTCACGTGTGATGGCCTTCTTTGATTGGTAAATAAATTCTTCCCACATCTCAGTCGGCATCACGTATCGGCTGACATCATCACCAATCCAGGAATTGCACACTTTTAAAATTTGCTTACCTGAGTCATTAGCAGAAAGTACCTTTCGATCGACAGATAACACGATAATGCCATCGATATTATGTTTGATGAGTGATTGGAATCGCTGCTCATTTTCCTTTAGCTTATCTGACTGCTTCATGATTCGGTGATCAATAAAAGCGCCGAAAATCATCAGCGTTTGGACAATAAGAGTCATCAAACCAATGAAAATGGATAGACTGAATGGCGACATTTCAAGAGAACCACCCGCAGCGACCTGTCCCTCTGAATGAAAAAACATGGTAGAAGCAGCCATTCCGGTATAGTGCATACCAGCAATAGCAAAACCCATCACGAGTGCGCCAGCTATTTTTAACAGATGATCTTCCTGTCTTTTCTCAGATCGATGGAGCCGAAAAAAGAGATTTAACGAAAAGTAAGAAGCTAGCGCAGCAAGGAAAAACGAAAGGAAAAAGAGGACTGGATCATAGCTAATTGAAACATTGGCCATTGATTCCATTCCGAGATAATGCATGCTGCAAATAGCCGATCCCATAGTGATTGAACTAATCAGCAGTCGTCTTGTGGAAAGCTGCTGCTGAATGCAAATCGAAAAAGCGATCAAAGAACCGATAAAGGATGCCAAAATCGATAAAATCAGTAAAGGGGTTTCGTATGTGATGCCAGAATGCATGTGAAATGCCGTCATACCGATAAAATGCATCGACCATATCCCCATCCCCATGATCATTGCACCAATGATCAGCCATCCCTTTTTCTTTGCGCCGCTTGACTGTATCACTCGGCTGGCTAAATGAAGAGCTGAGTAGGAGGCGACAGCGGCGACAGCGACTGACAGAAAGACAAGCCATCCGTTGTAACTTCCTGTTAAATGTGTCATGTGAGAAAACCTCCTGTATCCAAAAACAGACATATATTTAATATATCGGATCGATTGTCCCTTGTGTTCACTTTTCATTCACTTAAAAAGGACAATCAGCATTTTTTTCGTTCATTTTTTATAGTAAAATCAAATTTTAATGTAAAAAAACGATGAAAAGTGAATCGTTTCTTCGGTTTTATTCGTTTAATAAGTGGCACGGTTCTAAAAGTGATAGGGCCTGTCAAACTGATTATGTGTGAAAGGGATTGATGAACATCGAAGATTTTATTATTTCTTTAGCTGATGCCTTTAAGAATTTGTCGTACTTTGGCATCTTCCTCGCATTATGCATTGAATTTGTTCCTGCTGAAGTGGTTTTGCCTCTCGCGGGTTACTGGGTCTCAGAAGGGGACATGGCCTTCATCGGTGTTGTGGCTGCAGGATCGATTGGCGGCGTGGCTGGCCCTTTGACCTTGTACTGGTTAGGACGTTACGGCGGCAGACCCTTTTTAAATAAATATGGGAAATACTTTTTTGTAAAACCTGAGTCGCTTGATAAATCGGATGCTTTCTTTGAAAAGCATGGCGGTTTTGTCGCGTTTAGCGGCCGGTTTATTCCAGGAGTGAGAACCCTTATTTCCATTCCATGCGGTATTGCCAAGATGAATGTGTGGGTATTTTGCCTGTATACGTTTTTGGCCATTACGCCGATTACGTTTGTGTATGTGTATCTAGGATTTATGCTTGGGGAGAACTGGAAAGAGGTTGGCGCCATTTTAGATCCATATCTTTTACCGATTGGGATCGGTGTTGTGTTATTGTTCGTTCTTTACGTATGGTTTAAGCGAAGAAAGAGAAAAACAGAAACGCCAACTGCTTAATCACGGTATTGGGATGCACGTAACCTGTTGACAATCCAGTATCTATTGATTAATATATAAGTAATCTAAATATTCTTAATCCCACCAAAGGGGAGTAGCGTCCGGTATTACCGGAAACAAAGTCGTCATTACATGGACTTACGTTCCATCGGCTTTGTTGGCATGATTCTACATATCACATGTCTAGCAAGACCTTTGCCATTTCAGGCAAAGGTCTTTTTTGCATTCATAAGCCTTTGTCTGTTGTGGGACAATAGATAAAAAAACAAGGAGGAATGATGATGGATGCAGCAATTATTTTAGAATACGGGTGGGTTCTTCTCGTATTGATTGGATTAGAAGGGATTTTAGCAGCTGATAATGCGCTAGTCATGGCCGTGATGGTCAAACACCTTCCTGAAAAGCAAAGAAAAAAGGCATTGTTTTACGGACTTGCGGGTGCGTTTGTCATGCGATTTGGTTCTTTATTTCTTATTTCGTTTTTAGTGGACGTGTGGCAAGTTCAAGCAATTGGCGCAATTTATCTTCTTTATATTTCCATTCACCATATTTTGAAATCTCATGTATTTAAGAAAAAGGAATCAGAAATAAACATGAAGCAAAGCGGCTTCTGGGCAACAGTTGTGAAAGTAGAGCTTGCCGATATTGCTTTTGCAGTAGACTCTATTTTAGCAGCCGTCGCTTTAGCGGTGACACTTCCAAACACAAATCTTCCGCAAATCGGTGGACTTGATGGCGGTCAATTTATCGTTATTCTTTTAGGCGGTATCATCGGTCTAATCATCATGCGATTTGCAGCAACTGTCTTTGTGAAGCTGTTGAAAACAAGACCAAGCCTAGAAACAGCAGCATTTGTCATTGTCGGATGGGTTGGCGTGAAGCTCACGCTTTATACACTTTCACATCCTGCCATTGGAGTCGTGTCCTCTCATTTCATTCATTCAACATTATGGAAAATCATTTTCTGGACGGTGCTTCTCGCGATTGCAGCATTTGGCTGGTTTTTATCAAGTCCATCCAGAAAGGGCGGGCAAGAAAGCAAGGAAAAACAAGAAGTGCGCCTAGAAGAGTAGGTTTTTTGAAAGAAATATCATTTCATTTTCATAACACGTATATTACAAAAAAGGGGGAGACACCCCCTTATTTCTTTGCTTTTAGACGAAACGTTGTAAAGTAGATAATGAAATACGTGTCATAATTGAGTAACAGGAAATGAATTCCTCATTTCTTCCTTTGCGCTTCCCTCATAAATTAGCTATCATAAATGAGTAATATAGGGAGAACTGAGGTGAAACCATTGCTTAGCCTTTCGTTTAAAAAAGGAAAGAAAAAGCAAACATTAGAGCAGTCGGCTATCAGTATCCAACAAGGTGATAGCAATCTGCAAAATGCATTAATAGAGCAATACAAACCATTTGTCGCTAAGACGGTTTCATCCGTTTGTAAACGATATATAGATGAAAAAGATGATGAATTCAGCATAGGCTTAATTGCCTTTAATGAAGCGATAGAAAAATACTCTGCTGAAAAAGGAAACTCACTCCTTGCTTTTGCGGAATTAATTATTAAAAGAAAAGTGATCGACTATATTCGAAAAGAAGCAAGAAATGCGCCAACGGTTCAAATGGACCTTCAAGAAAGTGAGAATGGCGAATACTCTCAAAGCATGATTGAAGCAGAGCTTTCTGCAAAAGAATATAGGCGTTTAATTGAACAAGAACACAGAAGAGAAGAGATTGAACATTTTAAAGAACGATTGAAAGTATACGGCCTCACGTTTCAAGAGTTGCTTGAGCATTCACCAAAGCATGCAGATGCCAGGCAAAATGCAATTAAAGTGGCCCATACACTTGTTGAACACGATGAGCTAAGAACCATTTTATTTCAGAAAAAACAATTGCCAGTCAAACAGCTGGAAAAGCTAGTGGAAGTTAGCCGCAAAACGATTGAGAGAAATAGAAAATATATCATTGCGATGGCGATCATTATGACGGGTGATTATGTGTATTTGAAAGATTACCTTAAAGGGGTGCTTAATTCATGAGAAGAGGCATTATAGTAGAGAAAAACAAAAAATATGTCACGCTGCTGACCCCTGATGGACAATTTCTGCGGACAAAGTACGAACAGCAAAACTATGAAATCGGGCAAGAAGTGACATTTCCGAATGAATCACGTCTCGAAAGAAAAAGAGCCGGTTTTTTTGACCTGCTCCGTTTACGTCCGTTAAATGCAGGAATTCTATCAATCGCAGCTATTATTGTCGTGATTTTCACTATGATGCCATCTTTCTCAAGTCAAAGAGCATATGCATATATGACGATTGACATTAACCCAAGCTTTGAGCTAAAGCTGGATCACAATTATCAAGTGATCGGTGTCACACCGCTGAATAAAGATGCGAAACAAGTACTCGCCAGTATGAAAGATTTGGAAAAAACCGACATGACCAAAGTGGTGCAGGAAATCATAGACGATTGTGATAAAAAGGGATACGTGAACCATTCTAAAAGCATTTATATTTCAACTGTTTATGAAAACAAGCAGGATCATACATATAAAACAAACGTAAAAAGCAAAATTAACACCATCTCTGGTGAATATCAAAAGCGCGATTACAAGCTTGAAACTGTGGAGGGTGACCTGGAAACAAGAGAGAAAGCACAAAAGGCAGGCATCTCAACAGGAACATATATTAGAAATCAAGAAATGCAAGACAAAGAACAAGAAGACATCAAAAAGAATGAAGACGCAGATGGTGATGCTGTCAAAGAAGAAGAGCCAAAGAAAGATGATGAAGATCAAGCAGACAAAGACGAACAAGAAGAAGTAAAGACAGACGATAGTGAAGAGGTGCAGCCTGATCAAGAGGCTCCTGAAGGCGAAGACAAAGAGCAGCAGGAAGTAGAGAGGGAAGAGCAAGGTTCTGTTCAAACGCCTCACCAAACAAAACCTGATGATGAAAACAAAGACAAACAGATCAAAGAGGAAAAGGATCGCTCTTTCGATAAAGAGCAAAAAAAAAATCACTCAACTGACCCTGATGGTCATGCTGAAAAGCACGCAAAAAAAAACGACAGGGATCAGAAACGACCGCCCGGTGAACGAAAAAGAGAACATGCAAAGCAAAAAGGAAAAGATGTGCCGCCTTCTTATCGCGAGAAAAGGCATGAGCACACATATGAACAATAAAAAACGCCAGAATTACTCCGGCGTATTTCACCATGTCATTATTTAGATTGATTGCCCATTTGTGATTGAGCCTGTTGAACGAGTCTTTTTGTGATTTCGCCGCCAACAGAGCCGTTTGAACGTGCGACTGTATCTGAACCGAGAGTCACGCCAAATTCTTGAGCGATCTCGTATTTAAATTGATCTAATGCTTGTTCTACTCCAGGAACAAGAAGTTGATTTCGGTTTGCCATGATCATATTCCTCCTTTCACCTCATGTTTGTTGCGCCTTCTTATTTTGAAAAAAACTGCCTGCAATTATGCTGGCAATTGCTGCACAAAAAAACCGAGGTGATAAAGGTCACCTCGGCTCTGATTTAAGCTTTTTCAGCTGCAGCGTATTAAACATCATTTCTTGTGCGGTGCTTTGCAAGTGAGAAGTGAAAACAGAGAAGACTGTAGAACTGATAATGCCTTTAATCAAGTGCCATTGCGGCTTCGACAATTCTGTAAACCCTTCACGGAGCTTGTCTGTCTGCTCCTCTGTCATTTCTCGTAAATTCGTTTCATTTAATGGAAAATGTGTATGATGATAAATAAAATCAAGGACATGCGCATATGCTTCATAAAAGCGGATGGGGCTAATAATATCATCCGTTCGATCTGTGATTGTGTTTAATAAGGCAGATAAGATCATGCGAATGGAATCAAAATCAAATACTGATTTTAAATCCCTGACAATTAATAAAATAACGACCTGATCAATGGAGTACTTTTTGCCAAGCTCTGGATGGCCGATCATATCCTTAATATCACGTTTGATCCAGTTTTGAATCGCAGTCGATTTAAGTGAAGTCAGCTCACACAAGTTACCAAGCTCAACAATTTCATTCGTTGAAAGTCCGTGCTCCGATTTTTGCTTCCGCCGTTCGAGCTTCTCAAAAAACGAAGGGATTTTTATTTCAACATATTTATGTTCCTTATCGCTTTTTACAGATGAATTCAAAAGCTGAAGCGGAGTCAGATCTCCCTCTCCTTTTAGAGAATACAGAAGTCTTGTCATGTCAATTCTCGTTAATTTAAAAGTCACCATGTTCCACCTCATTTTGTACGTCAAAAACGTGATTATTGATCTAATTCAACATCATAATCTCTTTTTGATGAAAATGCAAAATAAACTAAAATTGGAACGGAGCGTCACAATTTGTTCACTATTCATCGGTTACAAGTAGCGTGATCATTGAAATGGCAGGGCTTAAGCCGTTATGATAAACATAGAAAACGATTCCTTTTCCTTGCAATTTGAGACGTTTATTTTTATAATTTTATTAATAAGTTCATTTGAACTTAATATGACAGCGGAGGTTATGTATGGGTAAAAGAATTTTTCTGTTTATATTAACGAACATTCTTGTTATCACTACGATTGGTATTGTACTGTCGGTTATTAGTGCAGCAACTGGTGTTGGTTCTTATATAGGAGCAGACGGAAGACTTAATATCATGTATCTTCTTGTATTCAGTGCAGTTGTTGGTTTTGTTGGCTCGTTTATGTCATTAGCAATGTCTCGCTGGATGGCAAAAATGATGATGGGTGTGCGCGTGTTAAACCCTGAAAAGGATACGCTAACATATGATGAGCAGCAGCTTGTTGACCGTGTTCACAGATTATCTAGAGCAGCAGGCCTTTCTAAAATGCCTGAGGTTGGTATTTATCAATCATCTGAAGTAAATGCTTTTGCGACAGGTCCTTCTAAGAGAAGATCACTTGTTGCTGTATCGACTGGATTGCTGCATGAAATGGATGATGCAGCGGTTGAAGGTGTTATTGCTCACGAAGTCGCTCACGTTGCGAACGGTGACATGGTGACAATGACGCTGCTACAAGGGATCGTCAACACGTTCGTTGTTTTCCTTTCAAGAATTGCGGCATGGATCGCAAGTCGTTTCGTTCCACGTGAAGAGCTTGTGCCGATTGTCCACTTTATTGCTGTAATTGTCTTCCAAATTATTTTCTCTATCCTAGGAAGCCTTGTCGTGTTTGCCTATTCTAGACATCGTGAATTCCATGCAGACCGTGGCGGTGCTGACCTTGCAGGAAAAGACAAAATGATTCATGCACTTCGTTCTCTTGAGGCGTATACGTCAAGAATCAAAGATGATGATCAAACAGCAGTCGCGACACTAAAAATCAGTGGTAAAAGAAAAGCTT
This sequence comes from Bacillus sp. SIMBA_154, assembly GCF_046536015.1. Taxonomy (NCBI): domain Bacteria; kingdom Bacillati; phylum Bacillota; class Bacilli; order Caryophanales; family Bacillaceae; genus Bacillus; species Bacillus sp. SIMBA_154. The sequence continues at coordinate 408,486 of NZ_JAWJBV010000002.1, read as the reverse complement.
CTCTTTTCTCGACACACCCTGATTTAAACGAAAGAATCAGAAGGTTAGAAGCAAAATAAGAAAGACCAAAAAGACATTCTGTGATAGGATGTCTTTTTCTTTTTGATGAAAAAGAAAATAAAGCATAAAATATCTTTAAAATCATGTCTCTTTTCATTACAATGATAAGTATTGAAAAATGAAAGTTAAAAGAAGGAATAACAATGAACCCAATAAAAAAGCTAATTGACCGGCTATCGGCTTTTCAGCTGATTGCCCTTTATTATTTTCTCGCTGTCACAGTCTCATTTGTTCTTTTAAGTTTGCCAGTTGCTCATCAAGAGGGAGTAAAGTGGACATTTATTGATGCCCTATTTACAGCTGTGAGTGCTGTAAGTGTCACAGGTCTGACCGTTGTCGATATTTCACAAACATTTAGCGTCACAGGTATGTGGATTCTTGCGTTTGTTCTGCAAATCGGTGGAATCGGAATTATGACCCTCGGCACCTTCGTATGGATCGTTATGAGGAAAAGGATTGGCATTAAAGAAAGAAAACTCATTATGGCAGACCAAAACCAAAGCAATTTATCAGGAATTGTGAAACTAATGAAGCAGGTCTTATATTTAATTTTGCTGATTGAGTTTGTCGGCGGTTTGATTTTAAGTATGTATTTTCTCAAATATTACGACGTGCAAGGGGCTTTTTTACATGGCTTTTTCTCAAGTATTAGTGCGACAACCAATGGAGGCTTTGATATTACAGGGAATTCGTTGATCCCTTACAAAGGTGACTATTTTGTACAATTTATTACGATTCTGCTTATCATTTTTGGAGCCATTGGCTTTCCGGTGCTGGTTGAAGTAAAGGACTATTTATTTAATCAAGACCGGAAGCATGCATCGTTTTCTCTGTTTACAAAAATCACAACGATCACGTTTGGCAGCCTAGTCGTTGTTGGCGCAATCGGGATATATGCACTTGAAGCAGGTTTTACCTTTCTAGGGAAGAGCTGGCACGAAATTTTGTTTTATTCTTTGTTCCAATCAACGGCTACAAGAAGTGGTGGGCTTTCGACATTAGACATTACTCAATTAACAGAGCCGACGCTGTTATTTTTATGTTTGCTCATGTTTATCGGGGCTTCTCCAAGCTCGGTGGGAGGCGGAATTCGGACAACTACGTTTGCCCTTAATTTACTCGCCCTGTTTCATTTTGCACGGGGAAATAAGTCCATCAAAATTTTCAAAAGAGAGCTTCACCAAGCGGATGTTAATAAATCCCTCATGGTGACGATGATGGCCTTTATCTTGGTATTTGGTGCTACATTCCTGTTAACCTTATCAGAACATAATACACTTCTTGAAAATTTATTTGAAGTTTGTTCTGCTTTCGGAACAACCGGTTTGTCACTAGGGATTACCTCTGACCTCACTGTATTTGGTAAGTGTATTATCATGATGGTCATGTTTATCGGCCGGATTGGGATTCCAAGCTTCTTATATTTAATTGGCCGGAGAGAAAGTGAAGCGAATTATCATTACCCGAAAGAGCGCGTTATTATTGGCTAAACAGCATTCCCTGTGAATGCTGTTTTTTGATTTCCATTATATAACTGGCTAATTCACGCGAGATGTTCGCAATCTATAGGTAAGAGGTGAACGAGACGTGCTGGATGTAATATGGAAAGCAATTGTCATGCTGCTAGTTGGTACCTTGCTGCTGAGAATAGCAGGGCCTAAATCCATTAGTCAATTAACTGTACAACAAACGGTCATCATGATTTCAATCGGATCGATTATTATCCAACCCTTTATTGAGCATAATTTACTTGAAACGATTTATGCCGCCGCTACATTTATTATTGCACTCGTCATCATGGAAAAATTGTCTATCCAATCTGATTTCTTTGAAAAATTGGTGTCAGGGAAATCTGTGGTCATTTTGCAGGATGGAGAAATGCTTGATCACAAGCTGAAGAAAACGAGGCTCACAAGGGATGAATTCAAAATGCGCTTAAAGCAGCAAGGCATCACGGACATCAGCAGTCTTAAAAAAGCTACGTTAGAAGCTAATGGGCAAATTGGCTATGAATTAAAACCTGAGGAAAAACCAGTAACGGTTAAGCAAATGAAAGAGCTGTTTGAACAATTAAGAGAAGAACTAAACATACCAAAAAAGGAATGATTTCAAATGAAAAGAAAAGCAGCGAAAAATGAAGCACTCACAAACAATATGACGCCAACTGAAAGCATGGTACATGACCAAGGTCAAACACAATATGACGAACAATCAAAAGATCGTCAGGCAAACCGAAATTCTCACCAAGGTAAACAAGGGGGAGCATCTCGTGACTAAAAAACATGTGAAGAGCAAGGATATCAAAGACCATAAAAAACCGATGAACCCAGACATCTTAGAAGAGGAATTTGGCAGTGAGCTTGGAGATGTGAACAGTAGCAAATGGATTGATACCCTCATGAAGCCAAAAAAGGATGCTGAATGTAAGAACCAGAAATAGAAAAAACGATCCTCTTGGGATCGTTTCAGCGGTGTAGACAAACCCTCGCATTCTTTGTCAGGTCTGCGCGCCGGTGCTCACGAATGTCAAATTCGCTCCGCGCCGGTGCTCATCCTTCCTAGACTTCAAAGGTTTTCTATCACGCTGAAAAGAAGACAAAGGGCTAAAATAAACATCATTTTAGCCCTTTGTCAACAATCTGAAACGATCCTCGTGGGATCGTTTTTTATTTGATATAGCTGCTTTGTCTGCCAGTGATCGTTCGCATGAGATTGGTCATTTTGAGCTCAATCACTGGCTGTGCAACGGTTTTGACAAATGTACTAGATAGGGTAAAGGTTAAGAGGATGGTTAGCAGCAATAAAATCAGTACACTTGATGTATTTAGTGCCCAATCATCAAACCACGTTGTTCTGAGCAGCTTGATGACAAAGCCATGCAATAAATAGACATATAATGTTCTCGTGCCCCATTTTGTAAAGAAGAAACGGCGTGTTGGGACTAATGCAAAGAAGCTAAACGTAGCGCCAAAGGCAAGCAAATACCATGCCATTCGTTTCATAGCCGCAATCAGTCCTTCATCTCCAAGAGAAGAGTATGATTGTGACCCAAATAAGAAGGAATAATCGAATTCATAGAAATAGCAAAACATGAACACGCCCATCAATACAAGAAATGCTGTTATTTTCCCTTTGCTTGTTCGGATGAATTCAAAGTGCTGCTTCTTTAAATAAAAGCCAGCCAAAAACATGGGCAAAAAGACAAACGTACGCGATAAGCTGAGCGTATTGCTAATGCTGTCCACGTAACCGACAAGTAATGCAATCGATAAACTGACGATCATCGCCCAGTGGAACGGCAGTTTGGAAAAAGGAATGAGCAGCAAATTCCAAAAGAATAAACTAATTAAAAACCATAAAGACCATTGCGGATCAATTGGATTTAAATTGGACATACTTTGATCCTGCAAGAGATAATAGTACACAGAATAGATTACCTGGAAAATTAAATATGGAATGATCAGCTTAACGGCGACTTTTTTCATAAAACCAGGCTTTCTAAACCCTTTTGCAAAGAAGCCAGAAACCAAGATAAAGGCCGGCATATGAAATGTATAAATAAACTTGTATAAGTAGAGCAGCCAATCATTATCATGGATGAATGATCGTAACAAATGACCAAAAACAACTAGAAAAATCAGAAGAAATTTCGCATTATCAAAATAATTATCTCGTGAAGATGCCATAACATCACCTTTCCTGCTTCATTTCAAACATAAACGTTCTATGTCCACTGTTCCCTCATTTGCCCCATTTTAAAGTACATTTTGGCTCATTTCGCTATTTGATTTGAAATTGTAGAATGGTTGTAAAAGAAGCGTAAGAAAAAAGATTCATTATACAATCGTGTCATCCGCATGAAATAAATTAAACAGTCTTCGTGTGAAAAGTTATCTTTTTTTATGAGTCGAATGAAGGAACAATGAAAAAATTGTAGAAATATTGTAGAGGAACGAGGCTGGAAAAGGAGTGTAAGAGAATGACTGAAACGCTCGATGGCAAGCGATTAATCCCCGTGGGAGATATCAGAAAATTAGAAAAAGAGAACGAATATTTGCGAACTGAGTTGATGCAGCAAAAAATGCTGTTAAATAAGACGTTAGATGCCATTTTCATATTTGATCAGCACCTCAACATTATCCAAGCCAACGAAGCGACATGCAGGCTTGTACAGACACCGAAAGAAGACCTCCTCAATAAATCCGTTCTAGATTTCCTATACGGCATCCCGAAAGATAAAATTGAATGCTCACTCGAGATTTTTTTTCGAAAAGGTACATTAAAAAGAGAAATCTCCATCCAGCTTGAAAATGGCGAGACAAAATACATTGAATTTGTCGCAGAACATGACGCCTTGAATCAACAATATATTGTGGTGATGCGAGATATTTCTTCAAAGAAAATCTTAGAACGAGAACGCTCCATGAATGAGCAGCTGTTCAAAGATTTGTTTGACCGAGCGATTGATGGTATGGTCATTTTTGATCAGGATGGCTGCATGATCGACGCCAATCACTCTTTTTGTCAGAGCTTTGAGCTTCAAAAGACAGATTTAGCAGATCGTTATTTAAATGAATTTGTCGAAGAAGAAAATCTTCCAGCTTTGCAGCACCTTTTAACGTCATTAAAAGAAACAGGGAAGGCAAAGGGAGAGCTTCCCGTTACCCTTCAATCTGGTCAGCACAAATTATTCGAACTGACCATTACATCAAATGTTATGAGCGGTTTTTATATGTCCATCATGCGGGATATTACAGAAAAAAGGTTAATGGAAGAGAAGCTGTTAAAAAGTGAAGAACGCTTTAGAGAAATATTCGAAAATGCGATGGATGCTATCATCATATGGGCGGACGATGGAGAGATTGTGAGAGCCAATGAATCGGCCTGCCGTATTTTTGAATTACCAATGCATCAGCTGATTGGCAAGAAACTCACAGACTTTCTCGTCAAATCTGATAAGAGATATAGACCGACAAGAAGACGTTATATCAGGAATGATGAAATAAGGGAAGAACTCCTGTTCAGAATGGCAAATGGTCAATTTAAAGAGCTTGAGTTCACCTCGAAGCATGCGGTATTAGAAGGACAGCACTTAACCATTTTACGTAATGTCAGTGATAGAAAGCGAATGGAGCAGGAGCTTCGTGAAAGTGAGCTCAAATTCCGTAAAGTATTTAACGGGTCAATGGATGGCATTGTTCTTTTCGATAATCAATACCGGATTATTGATGTCAATCCTTCTGCAAGCGAACTGCTAGAACTGAAGGACGATCATTTAACTGAAATGAATCTCTTTCATATACTTGCCCCATATCAAATTGAAAATTTAGCACAGCCCGCTCAGGCGATGTCATTAGATGAGATGGACAATGAGGTTCCGTTTGTGCTGAGCCACCCAGATCAGCGCATACTGGAATTCTCCTTTAAACGCAATATTATTCATAACATGAATCTAGCGATCTTTAGAGATGTGACAGAGCGGAAGGAACTAGAAGAGCGGGTGAGAAAATCAGATACACTTCATGTGGTCGGAGAGCTTGCCGCTGGAATTGCACATGAAATTAGAAATCCGATGACGGCATTAAAAGGCTTCATTCAGCTGCTGAAAGGAAATATTGAAGGGGAGTATTCACTCTATTTCAATGTCATCACATCAGAGCTAAAAAGAATTGAATCCATTATTACAGAATTTTTGATTTTAGCGAAACCGCAAGCCATTGTGTATGAAGAAAAAAATGTGGTGCAAATTGTAAAAGACACGATGGATCTTCTGCACGCACAGGCGAATCTTGGCAATGTCCAAATGCACCTCAATGTCATGGATGAGATTCCGCTGATCTACTGTGAACAAAATCAATTAAAGCAAGTCTTCATTAACATTTTAAAAAATGCGATTGAAGTGATGCCGCGGAAAGGAAATGTATACGTGAGCATTCAGCGGAAGGGCGAGGAGCATATTGTCATTTCATTGCGTGATGAAGGCTGCGGAATGACAGAGGATAAGCTAAAGCGTCTTGGTGAACCATTTTATACAACGAAAGAACGAGGAACTGGACTTGGTTTAATGGTTAGTTATAAAATTATTGAAGAGCATCAAGGAACCATTGAGGTAGAGAGTGAGGAAGGAGTAGGGACAGTTTTCCACCTTACGCTGCCACTTAGGCAACAGAAACAAGAAGGAGAGCTTTAATATGTATTATACAGTCTATAGCGCACCAATCGGGGCATTATACATACTAGAAAAAGACGGTGTCATTATCGAAGTGGTGTTTGATGATGAACCGTTTTTGGCAAAAAAGCAGACAGCCGATCTTAAAAAAGCAGATACGCCGGTCTTGCGAGAAGCGAAAAAACAGCTTGATGAGTATTTCAAGGGAGATCGTAAAGTATTCGATCTTCCACTCAAGCAAGCTGGCTCTCCATTTCAAGAGCAAGTGTGGGAGGCACTTTCGGCTATTCCATACGGTGAATCAAAAAGCTATGCAGACATTGCAGAAGCGATTGGCAATCCAAAGGCCGTCAGAGCCATTGGACAAGCCAACCGGCGCAATGCCTTGCCTATTTTTATCCCGTGTCACCGGGTCATTGGAAAAGACCGGTCTCTCACGGGTTATGCAGGAACGAAGACAGATATGAAAGCGGTTCTGCTTGAATTAGAAGGCATCCCATTTGTTCAAAAATAAATCGATTGACCTGTTCCAAATGTTTAGCAAACGACATATCCTTTTATTAAGCTAAAAAAGTTGGTTGAGGGAAAAAGGAGGGCGCTAGGATGTTTTGGGGCAAAAAAGATAAAATGTATGCCGTCACGTCACTATGTGTCAAAATGAACGTTTTGACAGAGGAACAAAAAAAAGAAATTTTAGCCAAAACGATCGAAACAAAAAAGCGCGGTGCTCTTAAATGACAAGAACACGGCGCTTTTTTGTGATCAGAGTGAGATGCTTTCAGTGAAAAGTGCATCAATCTCCTCTGTGTAATTGGAAGTGATAATTCCTTTCTCTGTAATGATACCTGAAATGAGATGGTGGGGAGTGACATCAAAGGCGGGATTAAATACCTGAACATCGGGCGGTGCAATTTGTATGCCGTTTAATTCCTTAACTTCCAGCGGGTCGCGCTCTTCAATCGGAATATCTGCCCCATCGCGGGTCGATACATCAAAGGTCGAAAGTGGTGCTGTCACAAAAAACGGAATTTGAAAGTGTTTGGCCAGAATGGCAAGACCTAACGTTCCAATCTTATTCGCTGTATCTCCATTTCGAGCGATTCGATCAGCTCCAACAATGACAGCAGAAATTTGCTTTTCTTTCATCGTATGGGCTGCCATGTTATCTGTGATGAGCGTCACATCCACACCGCCCTGCATCAGCTCCCATGTCGTCAGTCGAGCGCCTTGAAGAACAGGGCGTGTTTCACAAGCATAAATGTGAAGATCAAGATTTTTCTTTTTGGCTAAATAAAAAGGAGCAAGCGCTGTTCCGTAACGGCTCGTTGCGATGGAGCCTGCATTACAAATGGTCATAATACGGTCACCTGATTTAAAGAGCTGGAGAGCATTTTGACCAATTTGCCTGCATGTTTCTTCATCTTCGATTTGAATTTGAATGGCTTCATGGACAAGATCTGTTTTGGCTGCATTCACCGAAGCAGCACGCTCAATGCGCTGAATCAGTCGGTCTAATGCCCAGGCAAGGTTCACAGCTGTTGGACGAGCACTGTTTAAATATTCTTTTAGTCGAGCGACTTCTTGTTGAAAGACATCAATTTCTTCTGTATCAATTCCTTGAGCACTCAGCGCCAGCCCAAAAGCTGCTGTAATGCCAATAGCAGGTGCTCCGCGCACTTTTAACGTCACAATCGCATCATACACATCTTCTTTAGTAAATAAATGCTCAAATACGGTTTCGGCCGGTAATTTTTGCTGATTCAAAATGTTAATATGGTTTTCTTCCCATTCGACGGAACGGGGAACTTCAAATTCTTTAGACAAAACCCGTCACTCCTTTACAGACTGCTGGAATAATGCGACGAGGTCAGACGCTGTTTCCACTGCATGATATTGTTTAATGAATGTTTTTCCGAGCGTAAGTGCTGCTTTTTTCTGCTGAATCCGTTTAGTTGATGATGGAATCGCATCCAGATCAGCCGCATGAGCAAGCCCAATTGTTCGGCGAACAAGCTCACAGCCGGCAAAGCCTGTCGCTTCTTTTAAAATACGGTCAAAGGTTGTTTCTAAAAAGCTGTCCGATACACTAAACGCTTCAATGCTGTCTTCTTTCCAAGCCTTTGTGAACACTTCTTTGAATGTGGCCCATACATTGACAACATGAGCAAAAAGGTGCTGCTGATCCTGTTCATTCTCATGAGATAAAGCATTCAAGAACAGATTGGCAATAAAGTGTCCGATATCAAATCCAAAGGGACCGTAAAAAGCGAATTCTGGATCAATGATCTTTGTTTCAGTCTCGCTTGCAAAAATACTTCCTGTATGAAGATCTCCATGAACCAGTGTTTCAGCTGAGGTTAAGAAAATGCGCTTTAGCTCTGCTGCTTTTGCTTGCACGGCAAGATCCGCCCACAGCGCTTCGGCATCTTCTCTTAATTCCTCTTCGAAGTCATTTGTTTCACTATTAAAGAAAGGGTCTGTGAAGACGAGCTTTTCTGTGATGTCACAAAGATCAGGGTTCGTAAACTGCTTCACGAATTGTTTTTTGATTTTAGGATTTGTGGCAAAGTCAGATGTGTAAAATAGTGTTTTGCCTAAAAATTCACCGACATGATCTGATAAGTGCGGATATTGTTTTCCGGCAATTAGCCCTTTTCTGACGATTTCTAAGTGTGATAGATCCTCCATTGCTGTCACAGCAAGAGCTGTATCAGAATAATAGACTGCTGGTACGAGGTGCGGCGCATATTCTGACTGCTTAATCAGTACAGCACTTTCAATTCTTGCACGGTCTAATGTAAGCGGCCAGCTCTCCCCAACCACCTTTGCATAAGGCAGTGCCTGCTTGATGATCAATCCTTTTTCACGTTTGTGATCAAAAATATGAAAGACGTAATTTAAATTCCCGTCACCGATTTCAGTACATGTCAAATGACTGCTTTCTTTGATCAAACCAAGTCTAATCGCCAGTGCAACTGCCGAGCTCTCTGTTAATTCTTCATATGATGCCGTAAGTGTAACCAATTGCTTCCCCTCCAAATCATATAAAAAAGCCTCTTTCTCCTGAGAGAAAGAGGCTTGATAGCGTGTATGCTCTAAGCCTCTCTTATCTCTCAGCACATACGTCTGATGGAATTAGCACCGTGCCCTATAAGACAATTGTCTTGGCGCTTTACTTGCTGCGCCCCACTTCACAGTGGTATTAACGGTCGGTTGCTGTTGGGGTCAAAAGGCCAAATCCCTCGCCCAACTCTCGATAAGAGAAATCAATATGTCATTGTTTTGTCTGCATGCATTTCTTAATTCAAGATATTATCAGAGCTGCTCTTCACATGTCAATCTTTTTTCAAAATTGCTTTACAATTCATAAAACAATCCATTACAGTGAGTGTATTGTCACGTAACTTGAATAGAAGGTGAAAAAAATGGAATTCCAGCAATCAGATGTGTTGAAACATTTACCGAAACAGTTTTTTGCGTCGCTTGTCCAAAAAGTGCAGAAAAAAGTGCAGGAAGGAGCTGATATCATAAATTTAGGCCAGGGAAATCCTGATCAGCCAACTCCTCCGCATATTGTAAAAGCCATGCAGGAAGCGGTAGCAAAGCCCGAAAATCATCAATACTCCTCTTTTCGCGGAACAGCAAAACTAAAAAAGGCCGCCGCAGCCTTTTATGAAAGAGAATATGGTGTCACGCTTGATCCGAAGACAGAAATCGCCATTTTATTTGGCGGGAAAGCGGGACTTGTTGAGCTGCCGCAATGCTTACTGAATCCGGGTGATACGCTGCTTGTCCCAGACCCTGGTTATCCTGATTACTGGTCAGGCGCTGTGCTTGCTGGAGCTCATATGGTCACCATGCCTCTTCTTGAACAAAATGATTTTTTACCTGACTACCATCTATTGCCTGAGGCTGATAAGAAACAGGCAAAATTGATGTACTTAAATTACCCAAACAATCCGACTGGTGCCACTGCAAGTCGTGCATTTTTTGAAGAAACCGTTACTTTTGCGAAAGATCACAAATTGTGTGTTGTCCATGATTTCGCATATGGCGGCATTGGATTCGATGGAGAAAAGCCGGTCAGCTTCCTGCAAATAGATGGAGCGAAAGAGACGGGTATTGAAATTTACACATTGTCCAAAACATATAATATGGCCGGCTGGAGAGTTGGTTTTGCAGCAGGAAATCCCTCTGTCATTGAAGCGATCGAGCTTTATCAGGATCATCTGTTTGTGTCACTGTTTAAAGCTACTCAAGATGCAGCAGCAGAAGCTCTTTTAAGCGATCAAACGTGCGTACAGGTGCAAAATGATCGTTATGAAAAAAGACGAAATACATGGATCGCTGCCTGCAAGGAGATTGGCTGGGACGTAAGTGCTCCAAAGGGATCATTTTTTGCTTGGTTAAAGGTGCCAGAAGGATTTACATCTGAATCCTTTTCTAACTTATTATTAGAGAAAGCGCATGTTGTCGTGGCGCCGGGGAATGGCTTTGGTGCTGGCGGTGAAGGCTACGTCAGAGTAGGGCTTTTAACAAGTGAGAAGCGGTTAAAAGAAGCCGCAGAGCGCATCGCTGCCTTGCAGCTATTTGAAAAAAGCCATTGACAACGTAAAAAAATGGTGGGATAATTCAGGCAATATTGAAGAAAATTGAATATTCTTATCAAGAGTAGGCAGAGGGACTAGCCCAATGAAGCCCGGCAACCGACTTCCATGAAGCACGGTGCTAATTCTTGCAGCAGGCGCTGAGAGATAAGATTCGGATGAATGAGACGAAACCTCTTTAAGGCGCTGCCCAAGCACTTAAAGAGGTTTTTTTATTGAACATATAGAGGACGCAATCGAAAGGGGATTCCTAGTGAGTGAATTACTGGCAACATACGTATTAACACACCGAGAGGATGAACAAATTGACCGTAAAGCGGAGCAGATCGCACTTGGTTTAACAGTTGGATCATGGACGGATTTGCCGCAGCTCAAAAAGGAGCAGCTTAAAAAACATAAAGGCCGAGTAGAGAAAGTGACAGAAAAGGTTGCATCAGCTGAAAATCGCCTGTATCAATCAGAGGTAACAATTGCTTATCCTGAGGCTAACTTTTCAGCAGACTTACCAGCCGTTTTAACAACGATATTTGGAAAGCTTTCACTAGATGGGAAAGTAAAGCTTGTCGATATAGAATTTTCGAATAGGTTTAAAAGAAAGCTGCCTGGACCGGTATTTGGAATAGAGGGGATACGAAAGAAATTAGATGTGTTTGATCGGCCGTTATTGATGAGTATTTTTAAAGGCGTGATCGGCCGTGATATGGCGGAATTAAAAGAGCAGCTCCGTTTACAGGCATTAGGCGGTGTTGACTTCATCAAAGATGATGAAATTTTATTTGAAAGTCCATTAGCCCCTTTTGAAGAACGAATCAAAGAAGGAAAAAAGATATTAAAAGAAACATATGAAGAGACAGGGCACCGAACGCTGTACGCCGTTAATTTAACTGGCAGAACCTTTGATCTTAAAGGTCGAGCAAGGAAGGCCGCTGAACTTGGAGCAGATGCGCTTCTATTCAACGTCTTTGCCTACGGACTTGATGTCATGCAAAGCTTAGCTGAGGACCCAGACATTCAATTGCCTATTATGGCACATCCAGCAGTGAGTGGCGCGTTTACATCATCTCCTGAATATGGGTTCTCACATTCGCTTCTTTTAGGTACATTAAATCGATATGCTGGCGCTGATTTGAGCCTTTTTCCATCTCCTTATGGATCGGTCGCACTTCCGAAAACAGATGCCCTTGGTATCTATGAAGCTTGCGTAAAAGAGGATACGGTTCAAAAAACGTTCCCTGTCCCATCAGCAGGCATTCACCCTGGTATGGTTCCAGTATTGATCAAAGATTTTGGATTCGATCATGTGATTAACGCAGGTGGAGGAATTCACGGACATCCGCGGGGAGCCATCGGCGGAGGGAAAGCATTTCGATCCATTATTGATGCGGTGATAAATGAAGAGCCCATCCAAGAAAAGGCATCATCTTGCCAAGACTTAAAAGCAGCACTTGATCTTTGGGGAAGGGTAGCAGAATAAATGAAAAAACCAATTGTATGTTGTGATTTTGATGGAACGATTACGAAAAATGATAATATTATTCGCATCATGAAGCAGTTTGCACCAAGTGAATGGACGAAGCTGAAGGATGGTGTCCTGTCAAAAGAGATCACGATTCAAGAAGGCGTCGGACAGATGTTTCAATTACTAACGAGTGATCAGAAGGAAGCCATTCAGTCGTTTATTTTAGAAGATACAGAGATTCGAGATGGATTCGAACAATTTGTTGATGATGTAAAAAAAGCAGACATTCCTTTCTATGTGTTAAGCGGCGGTATGGACTTTTTTGTCTATCCCATACTCGAAGGCATTGTAGATCCAGCCGATATTTATTGCAATCATGCGTCATTTAAAGAAGATCATATTCAGATTGAATGGCCGCATGACTGCGATTCAGAATGTCAAAATGGCTGTGGCTGCTGCAAGCCCTCGATCATTCGAGAGCTGACTCATGAAAATGACTTCATTATCATGATCGGAGATTCAGTGACCGATATTGAGGCAGCAAAACATGCGGATCTCACGTTTGCGCGTGACTATTTGCTGAATGAGTGTAAAGAGCTCGGGCTCGTACATAAGGAGTATGAAACATTTATCGATTTAAAAGCGCAATTTGTTCAAATAAAGGAAGTGAAGGAATGGCTGACGCAAAGAGTAAACGATGGCAGGAGCTAGCAGACGTCAAACGTGAATTGGCACAAAGAGACTGGTTTTACGGAACAAGCGGCAATTTATCTATTAAGGTGTCGGATGATCCAATCACATTTTTGGTGACGGCAAGCGGCAAAGATAAACGAAAAGAAACGGACGAAGATTTTGTTTTAGTGGATGCAGCAGGTCAGCCTGATGATCCAAATCAACCGCTCAGACCATCGGCCGAAACACTGCTTCACACATATGTGTATGAGCGGACGAAAGCAGGCTGCTGTCTCCATGTCCACACAATCGATAATAATGTCATTTCAGAGCTGTATGGGGATAAAGGAGAGGTTCGTTTTAAAGGCAACGAAATCATAAAAGCCCTTGGTTATTGGGAAGAGGATGCAGAAGCCATTCTTCCTATTATTGAAAACCCAGCCCATATTCCGCATCTTGCAGAACAATTTGCAGCGCACCTTACAGAAGAGACGGAATCAGGTGCTGTGCTCATTCGCAATCATGGCATCACTGTCTGGGGAAAAACAGCATTTGAAGCAAAACGAGTGTTAGAGGCTTATGAATTTTTATTTAGCTATCATTTAAAATTAACGCTTTATCAAAAGCAGCTTGTTAGATAAAAAGGAGGAAAAACACATGGCGACGATTTTTATTCATAATGAAGAGAACACATTACTTGAAAACGAACAAGAGGTAGCGGCATATTTAGAAAAACAAGGGGTCATTTATGAACATTGGGATATTGAAAAGCTGCCAAACCGGTTATCAGAAAAGTATGATTTAACAGATGAGGAAAAAGAAGAAATTTTGACCGTTTTCCAAAAGGAAATACAGAATATATCTGAACGAAGAGGGTACAAAGCGCAGGACGTGATTTCATTATCTGATGCGACACCAAATCTTGATGAGCTGCTCCAAAACTTTAAGCGTGAGCATCATCATACAGATGACGAAGTACGGTTTATTGTGAGTGGGCACGGAATCTTTGCCATTCAAGGCAAGGATGGCGTCTTTTTTGATGTGAGACTGAATCCAGGAGATTTAATTTCTGTGCCTCCGAATATCCGTCACTACTTTACACTGCAAGAGGATCGCCAAGTGGTCGCAGTTCGCATATTTGTCACAACTGAGGGCTGGGTGCCAATTTACGAAGAAGAAACGGTTTAATGAAAGGAGCTGATCCTTCCGCATAAGGCGGAAGATCAGCTTTTTTTTAGGAAAATAGACATGAAATGAGAAAGAAAATGGTTGATTTTGATCTTCTGCATAGGATAAAATTCTGTTTAATCAATGTGTCAGTCCTGCCCAAATTTGAAGTTTACCCCCAGATATGATTGAGTAAGAGGTCTTTAGGCTGTAAAAAATTAAATAAAATAAGCATATTTAATTTAATTTACAAATAAAGTATAATTTTGGTGTCGGATCATTTAGAACATAGACAGACGAATTCATTGCGGGAGCTGAGATCATGAATATTTATGTAAAGAAAGAACAATTGCTGATGTCCATTGATGAAAAGAGAAAACAAATGGTAGAAGTAGCTCAAGTGGAAGGGTACACAGGTGAGACGACAATTAAATATAGTCAAGAACTGGACAACCTGATGAATGAGTATCAGCATCTTCTTTTTCATGAAAAACAATCTGTTGCATCCCTTCATGATCTTGTGTCCCAAATGAGTCTCCTATCTGTGAACCGGCCCTCTTACTGACATGAAAAAACCGGTCTTGCATAAGCAAAACCGGCTGAACTCTTCAGCTATGCTGAGTGAGCGGAAGGAAGCATGATCATAACGGTTGTTCCTTTATTCACTTCGCTGTGAATATCAATTGTCCCGCCATACATCGAAATGATTCGTTTACACACGACAAGCCCAAGACCTGTGCCTTTTTCCTTCGACGTAATAAAGGGGAGGAAGATATGCTTTAGCATCTCTTCTGGTATGCCTTCACCCGTATCCTTCACTTTAATGATGACATGTTCTTTTTCAGCCTCAATCACAATCTTCAAATGACCGCCATTTGGCATCGCTTCTAAAGAGTTTTTCGCTACGTTTAATACGACTTGTTTAATGTGATCCTTCGTGCAATACACACCAACATCTTGAATCGTATTGATTTGCAAATCAACCTCGACATTATACAGGTTCGCCTCAGAGAAAACGATCGGCATGATCTCACTCACAATTTCTTTTACAGAATTATTCTGCCATTTTTCTGCAGTAGGTTTTCCTAACACAAGAAACTCACTGACTATTTGGTTAATCCGTTTAATTTCTTCCTCTATGACAGAAAAATAGAGCTGATCTTCTTCTGAATGATACTTCTTTTGCAAAAGCTGTATAAACCCGCTAATCCCTGTTAATGGATTGCGAATTTCGTGTGCTGTACTTGCCGCGAGTGTTCCAATTAATTCAATCTTTTGCGCCTCATTTTGATGACGCTCCTGCTGGGTTTGACGCCTTAAAATGATATATTGGACAAGTGTGAATAAAATATTTAATAAAATAAACGCACTGGATAGAGGAACCAGCGTAACGGACAGCACTTCACTAGTTGAAGCACGCTGCGGAAAAACCTCTAGCTTCCAGCTGTTTTCATCTAAATATGTAGATACGGTGCTGCCATTTTCTGATGCTGGCTGCGGCCCACTTGTAAACACAACATGTCCATTTTGATTCAGCATCTTAAAATGAAGATCTGGGTTCAATACATTCATGATATTTCTTAAATAGTCAATTTGAATGGCGGCGACTAAAACATTGGTGACTTCTTCGTTTTCATTCAAAACAGGGACACAAATGGAGAGAATCCGCTGTTTTGTAATTCTACTCACATAGTTATCTGTGATCACGGTCTGCTTGGTCACTTGAATGCGCTTAAAATAATCTCTGAATGAAAGGTTGATTTTTTCCTTTAACGGTGTGGTACTTGCTGTTACATTTCCTTTTTTGTCTAAAAGATACAGGCCTGAAAAACGAGGTTCTTGTTTATAGATTTTCTCTAGGATGTTTTGTACTTTTTTCGCCTCAAGCGGCTGGTCAAATCCCATGGCAAGGGAAGTTAATCTCGCTTCTGTTTCACTAATTAAATAATTCATTTGGTTTTTGTGAATATTTAACATAAGTGTAGCCGTTTGTTTGTTTTTTAAATCGATTTTTTCAGTTTCTTTTTCGTAGATAAAATAACTAATGATTAGGGTTGGAATCATCACCAAAATAAGGTACAGCCTGATCTTCTTCCAAAACCCTTTCAGTATACTCATCATTCATCGCTCCAACGTATTACCTAATAAACTTATTATAGCATTGAACCTATCTTTATTACGATGACTTGTATGATTTTTAAAAAATTAGGTGATTCGTTCTGGTCTCATTTTCATGCTAAAGATGGGTCAACATGTTGACATTTTACTTATTGTTTATTAATGTCACATTAGTGGGTTGCATTTCATAAAGGATGATAAAAAATGGAAAATCATAATGTTGAGAAATCTTTGAAATTATTTATTGTATTATCACGTGCTTATCGCTCAATCAATCATCACATGAACAAACATATTGTCAAGCACGGTCTGAATCCGACTGAATTTGCTGTACTAGAATTGCTGTATCATAAAGGTGATCAGCCGCTTCAGCAAATCGGTGATAAGATTTTACTCGCAAGCGGAAGCATCACGTATGTGGTCGATAAATTGGAGAAAAAAGAACTCCTCAGTCGTAAGGCTTGTGCAGAAGACCGCAGGGTGACATTTGCGCATATTACGGAACAAGGACGAGCTTTGCTTGATGACATCTTCCCAGATCATGCGAAAGAAATTCATGAGATGATCAGTGTGCTGAGTGAAGAAGAGAAGGATGCCTGCATCGATATGCTCAAACATGTGGGGCTGCGTGCAAAGCATTTATATGATCATAAAGAATAAACAAATAAAAAAGGAAGCCGCTGGTGGCTTCCTTTTTTATTTCGCTTTTCTCTCAATCGGTAAAATAAGTACTTCTACGCGTCTGTTTTTACTTCTGCCTTCCGCTGTATCGTTTGAGGCAATCGGTTTGAATTCACCGAAGCCTTTTGTGCTAAAGTTCTCTTGGTCTAGGTTGCTGTTCTCAAGTAGAATACTTAAAAAGTTTACAGCACGAATCGCGCTTAAATACCAGTTTGATTCAAATTCTGAATTTCTAATGGGGACATTATCTGTATGTCCGCTAATGACAATGTCACGAGCAGGGTTAATGACAAGCAGTTTTGAAATTTCTCTTGCTAACGGGACATCCTGCGGGCGGATAACCGCTCGGCCAGAATCAAAGAAGATGCTGTCTTCAATCGTAATGAGCAGACCTTCATCCGTAAGCTTTGTTTCGAGCTTGGAGCCAAGTTTTTTATTTGCAATGAATGAATCTACTTGTTTTTTGACCTTTGTCAGAACCGCTTGGTCTCGCGCTTTTGCTTTGGCTTCTTCATCATCATCTTCTGCTGATTTCTTAGTTTGATTGCTGTTTTCGGTTTCCTCAGTGCTTTGCATGCTGGATTGATCCATGACACCAGTGCCGCCAGTAAAAACAACATTAAAAGACTTGGCCATCTGTTCATATTTCGCAGCATCAATGGAACTAGATGCAAAGAGCACTATGAAGAGGGCGAGAAGAAGCGTAAGAAGATCGGCATAAGGGATGAGCCAAGATTCATCTACATGTTCATCGTCATCATGTTTTTTACGTTTCCTAGCCATTCTGTTTTTCTCCTTCTTCAATGACAAGATTTGCGCGTTCTTTCGCTGGTAAGTACATGAGCAGTTTTTGTTCAATGACTTTTGGAGATTGACCTTCAAGGACAGAAAGAATGCCTTCGATCATAATGAGACGAAGCTTTACTTCTTCCTTAGATTTACGCTTCAGCTTGTTCGCAAATGGATGCCATAACACATACCCGGTAAAAATCCCAAGCAGCGTGGCAACGAAGGCCGCACTGATTGCATGTCCAAGTGCTTCAATATCTCCCATGTTTGCAAGTGCGGCAATGAGTCCGACAACGGCGCCAAGTACACCAAGCGTCGGAGCGTATGTACCTGCTTGTGTAAAGATTAATGCGCCTGACTGATGTCTTTCAGACATGGCGTCAACTTCTTCTGTTAAGACGTCGCGAATAAATTCAGCACTTTGACCGTCAACCGCCATGCTTAAGCCGTTCTTTAGAAAATCATCATCGACTTCCTCAAGGCTAGCTTCTAATGCCAAAAGACCTTCACGACGAGCAATTTGAGCCCAGTTTGAAAAAAGAGGGATCATTTCTTGAATCGTTGGAAGCTTGTTATCTTTGAAAATTTTCCCGAACAATTTTGGTGTTTTCTTAATTTCACTAGATGGGAATGCGATGACAACAGCTGAAATCGTTCCAACAACAATAATCAATATAGCCGCCGGGTTGATAAGAGCGGTTAGACTCACACCTTTCAAAACCATACCGACACTCAGTGCAATAAATGCTAAAATAATACCAATTAACGATGTTTTGTCCATTATCTCACCAAATCCTTTAACTATCTTTTTCTATAGTTAATATCGGTGTGTTCTAGAAGGGTTTTAGTCAGAATATAAAATTAAGACAGTTTCTGTGAAGAAATTTTGAAGAAAGCGCTTTCCATTTGCCGTAAAAAAGAAACTCCCTTATAGATGTAGGGAGTTTCTTTTTTCATTTTGTGGTGTTTCATGTATAAGCAGCTCTTTTAATTTTTCTTCATATATGATTTTGATCAGATCGTAGTTCCAATTTATCATGTGATCCATGTGCTCCACCTCTTTTTCTTTTATCATAAAGGAAAAGAGGCGGGGGAGCGTCAGCGTTCAGTTGGAACTTAGCCACCAGCACATGATGGAGCTGCTCCTCCTTCTTAGGATGTACTTATCTTTTTTTCACAACGATTTCGTCGTGTTCAACATCGACTGTAAATCCAAAAAGGTGTTCTTCTTCAAGCAAAATCTCCGTCATTTGATCCTCGACGTGCTCTTGAATGGTTCTTCGTATTGGACGCGCACCAAATGCAGGATGATATCCGAGCTCCGCGATTTTTTCTTTCGCTTCGTTTGTGACGTGGACCGTTAAATTTTGCTCTTTTAACTGCTCTGACAGTTCATTGATCAGAAGATCAACAATTTTCACTAGATCGTCTTTGTCTAATGAGTCAAATTGAATGATGCTGTCAAAACGGTTCAAGAATTCTGGTTTGAAATAGATGCTGAGTGAATCAATCAGTGATTGTTCCTCAATTGCTTCTTCCTGATCAGACTGAAAGCCGACTTTAACCGTTTTATCTGTGCTGCCTGCGTTACTTGTCATAATGATGACCGTGTCTTTAAAGCTGACGGTTCTGCCTTGGCTGTCTGTTAACCGGCCATCTTCCATGATTTGAAGGAACATGTGCTGGACATCAGGATGTGCTTTTTCGATTTCATCCAGCAAAATGATGCTATATGGTTTTCTGCGAACCTTTTCAGTAAGCTGGCCAGCTTCATCATGTCCAACGTAACCAGGAGGAGAACCGATGATTTTGGACACGGAGTGTTTCTCCATATACTCACTCATATCTAAACGAATGATCGCATCTTTTGAGCCAAATAATTCTTCGGCTAACGTTTTAGACAATTCGGTTTTCCCCACACCTGTTGGCCCAACAAAAAGGAAGGAGCCAGTCGGTCTATGTTTCGATTTTAAGCCAGCTCTGCTTCTTTTCACGGCCTTCGCTACTTTTTCCACGGCATGTTCTTGACCGATCACTCGTGCTTTTAAGCGAACGTCAATTTCTTTCATTTTTGTTTGTTCGTCTGCTTGCAGTTTGCCAACAGGGATGCCTGTTTTTTGTTCCACAATGCCCTGAATATCCTCTGCTGTGACGACATGTTCTTTGTGATCTGTTTGGTTTTGGAGTCTTGCTTCAATCGCTTCTTCTTCATCTCGAAGCTTCGCTGCTTTTTCATATTGTTCTTCTTTTAAAGCAGCTTGTTTTTCAGCGGCGATTTGCGCAAGACGGTTTGTCAGTTCATCTTCACTTGCTACATCAAGAGAGAGGTTCGCTTTTGAACCAGCTTCGTCCATTAAATCAATGGCTTTATCCGGCAATTGACGCTCTTGAATATACCGTGAAGATAATTGAACGCACGCTTTAATGGCTTCATCAGAATAGGTGACACCATGATAGGCTTCATACTTATCTTGAATGCCTTTTAAGATGTCGATCGCTTCATTCTGTGTTGGCTCATCCACGATGACGGGCTGGAAGCGACGTTCAAGTGCGGCGTCTTTTTCAATTTGGCGATACTCTTTTAATGTGGTCGCACCTACTAGCTGCAGCTCGCCTCTTGCAAGGGCTGGTTTTAAGATGTTCCCAGCATCCATTGATCCTTCGGCAGACCCTGCGCCTACAAGAAGATGGATTTCATCTACAAATAAGATGATATTTTTACGACTTTGCAATTCTTTGATTAACTGCTTCATTCGTTCCTCAAATTGACCACGTACCCCTGTGTTCGCCACAAGTGAGGAAACATCTAATAAATAGATTTGTTTGTTCTTTAATTTATTTGGTACATCGCCACTCGCAATTTTTAATGCAAGTCCTTCGGCGATCGCTGTTTTACCAACACCTGGTTCACCAATCAGAACAGGGTTGTTTTTATTTCTTCTATTTAAAATCTCAATGACTCTTGCGACTTCTTCATCACGGCCAATGACTGGATCAATCAAACCAGCATTTGCGCCATCAGTTAAGTTCCGGCCAAGTTCATCGAGTAAGCCCTTTTGTTTAGGCTGCTCTCCGCTTGGGGCATGTCCTGTTGGCTCGGAGAAGAATGAACTTCCTCCGAACGATTGAGGTCCCATTTTCATTTTTGACTGCTCCATCAAAGAGCTGTAGCAGTCTTCACATAAAACCATTTGGCTGCGGGACGAATTCACTTGCATATTCAGGCGAATAGTTGCTTCATTTACTTGACAATGTTGACAACGCATTTGCCATGACCTCCTCAAATAAAGTTTGACTTTATTTGACCAATGAATGTTAAATAAAATGGTCTATTGTTTGACCATCTTTGACTATAGTATACTCTGACCTATTTTGACTTTCAACTGTTTTGCTCAAAGCCGGATGAAAAATCCTTTTTTGCATTTAATCATGGTTTGTCCTTCTTTTCAAGGAACTTGTCTCATAGGATAAAAAAGAGACAATCGAAAGTGATGGGTGCGGAGGGGTCACATGAAACGTTCAAATGAATCCGCTTTTCAGCTTGCCTTTGTATATGTAGGAACTGTAGTTGGAGCTGGGTTTGCGACAGGAAAAGAAATCGTAGAATTTTTTGTTCGTTTTGGCTGGATTGGGTTGCTGGGAATTCTGATTAGCGGAGCTATTTTCACTCTACTTGGCGCAAAATTGATGCTTATTTCTAAACGAATTGAAGCAGAGTCTTATCAAGATATGAATCGTTTTTTATTTGGAGCAGCTGCGAGTCGATATATTAATGTCGTCATGTTTTTTATTTTACTTGGTGTCACCTCAGTGATGCTTTCTGGCGCAGGGGCTATTTTTGAGGAGCAGCTTGGTATATCGAAGGAATATGGGATTTTTATGACGATCATTCTGAGCGTCATTGTGCTTTTTAAAGGATCAAAAGGATTATTTGGTGTCAACGTACTCGTTGTTCCGATGCTTATTTTCTTTTCATTGATCGTGTTTCTTGATTCATTTGTTTTTAGCAGCAGTGAAAGTTATGTTCTTGCGCTGCAAATGGGAGAGGGCGAATGGATGTTGTCTGCCGTTTCATATGGTGCCTTTAATTTAGCGCTGTCTCAAGCTGTGTTAGTGCCGGTCGCAAATGAAATGACATCAGAAGCTGTGATTAAAAAGGGAGCGGTCTTTGGGGGCATCATGCTCACACTTATTCTGCTTGCTTGCTTTTTATCTCTTTCTTCATTAGACATGCTGGAGGCGTATGATATTCCAATGGCCCAAGTGGTGTATCAAGTAGCAAACTCTATTCATCTCATTTATTTATTCGTGATCTTCGGTGAAGTCTTTACATCCGTCATAGGCAATTTATATGGGCTGGAAAGACAAGTGAGGGCATATATCCGAATGAAAAGCATCTATACGATATCTCTTATCCTCCTATGCTGTTATGTGATCAGTAAAATTGGATACGGTACACTGATTTCAACGGTTTACCCTATTTTCGGTTATGTCAGTATCTTTTTTATCCTCTTTCTTTGTCTGAAAAAAGTGCCTAAATCGTTTAATAGGTAAAGAAGGGATAGCCTGCATGAATAATATGTGGTACACTATCCTCTGTGAAAATTGAACAAAAATCCGTGAAAACGGGAGAGGTTCTAGCAAAACCCTCTATAAAAAACTAAGGACTTGCCGTATCCTTGGATGTGGCACTTTTTATTTTTTATGGCTAGGACACCTCATATACATGTGAAGGTGTCTTTTCTTTTGAGAAAATAGGGGGTTTCATGAGCCTTTCAGATGCAGCTAGTACGGTTGTACTCATCTGCAAAAGGAGGAGAACAGGAATTGAAAAATGAAAAAGCAGTCGTTGTTTTTAGCGGGGGACAGGACAGTACGACATGTTTATTATGGGCACTTCAACAATTTGAAGAGGTAGAAACCGTAACCTTTCATTATAATCAGCGCCATCAAGAAGAAATTGATGTAGCCAAAAGAATCGCTGACAAGTTAGGCGTGAAGAATCATCTATTAGATATGTCTCTTTTGAATCAGCTGGCACCAAATGCTTTAACAAGAGATGACATAGACATTGTGGAAAAAGAAGGAGAGCTGCCTTCCACGTTTGTTCCAGGGAGAAACTTAGTCTTCTTATCCTTTGCCTCTATTCTTGCGTATCAAATCGGAGCAAGACATATTATCACAGGTGTTTGTGAGACAGACTTTAGCGGCTACCCAGATTGCCGAGATGAGTTTGTGAAATCTTGCAACGTCACAGTGAATTTGGCGATGGAAAAACCATTTGTCATCCATACACCACTAATGTGGCTCAATAAAGCAGAAACATGGAAGCTTGCCGATGAGCTGGATGCGCTAGACTTTGTGAAAAATGAAACGCTCACTTGCTACAATGGCATCATTTCTGATGGCTGCGGGGAATGTCCCGCTTGTAAGCTTCGGAAAAACGGCTATGACACTTATATGAAAATGAAGGAGGCGAAATAAATGCTTTCTCAAATCTATCCACAAACGAATCACCCATTTTCATTTGAATTGAACAAAGATATGCATCTATCTGCAGCACATTTCATCCCAAGAGAAGATGCCGGTGCATGCAGCCGCATACATGGTCATACGTATACGATTAATATCACGATTGCAGGAGACAATCTGGATGAATCAGGTTTTCTTGTCAATTTCAGTACGCTGAAAAAGCTCATTCATGGGCAGTACGACCACACGCTGCTTAACGACCATGAAGAATTTTCATCAAACGATCCATACGCCATGCCAACCACTGAGGTTGTCGCAAAGACCGTACATGACAAAGTAGCGGCATACTTATCGACTTTAGCGAACAGACCGACATGTGTTCAGGTCTTTGTCAGGGAGACACCAACAAGCTATTGCATTTACCGGCCGAAACGAGTTGAGCTCAATGGCTAAAGCGATTCCTGTATTAGAAATCTTTGGTCCAACCATCCAAGGAGAAGGAATGGTCATTGGACAAAAAACAATGTTTGTCAGAACGGCTGGCTGTGACTACTCTTGCAGCTGGTGTGATTCATCATTTACATGGGATGGGTCAGCTAAGCAGGATATTCAGTGGCTTCAAGCAGAAGATATTGTGAAAGAGCTGAAAAGAATAGGTGGACAGGCTTTCTCTCATGTCACCATTTCAGGAGGGAATCCTGCGTTATTAAAACAAATGGAATCACTCATTGATTTGCTGCATGAAGAAGGGATCGATACAGCGCTTGAAACACAAGGAACGATGTATCAGGATTGGTTTTTAAAAATTGATGATTTAACCATTTCTCCAAAGCCGCCAAGCTCGAATATGAAAACAGATTTTACGAAACTGACACGTATTATAGATGAATTGAAAAATGGAAACAGATTGCAGCATGCAAGCCTAAAGGTCGTGATTTTTGATGATCGTGATTTAGCCTATGCGAAGGATGTTCATGCGAAATACCCAGAGCTTCCTTTTTACTTGCAGGTAGGAAATGATGACACGACGACAGCTGACGACGCTTCCTTATTGACGCATTTATTAAAGAAATATGAAGCGCTTATAGATCAAGTGGCGCAAGATCCAGACTTGAATCGAGTGAGAGTCTTGCCGCAGCTGCACACGTTATTGTGGGGAAATAAACGAGGCGTATAGAAAGGAAGAGACAAGATGACGACAAGAAAACCAGAAGAATTAGAAGGTGTCACTTTATTAGGAAACCAAGGGACCAATTATTTGTTTGAATATGCACCACAAGTGCTTGAAACGTTCCCAAATAAACATCCAAATAGAGACTATTTCGTAAAATTCAATTGCCCAGAGTTTACATCACTTTGTCCGCAAACAGGGCAGCCGGATTTTGCGACGATTTATATCAGCTATATTCCAAATGAAATCATGGTTGAGAGTAAATCGTTAAAATTATATTTGTTCAGCTTCCGTAACCATGGTGACTTCCATGAGGATTGTATGAATATCATCATGAACGATCTGATTGAATTGATGGACCCAAGGTATATTGAAGTATGGGGCAAATTCACACCAAGAGGCGGTATTTCGATTGACCCGTATACAAACTACGGAAAACCTGGAACTAAGTATGAAGAAATGGCATCGTATCGTATGATGAATCATGATATGTATCCAGAAACGATTGATAATCGCTAATAAATAGGAAAAGACATGCCGGATGACATGTCTTTTTTTATGGCGGAAATATAAGGCTCAAACCATAAAAAAAGAGAAGAGTCATGTCACTCTTCTCATACCAATAGGAATAGAACTTGCTAGGACGGCTGGGGGCTACCAGCTCGTAAAATCATTATACATGACAGAACGTATGTTTGTAAAGGCGAATCGTGCTTTTTTGCTTATCACGTTTGCTTTGAGATAAAATAGGGGCAATGAGTGGAAAACGGAGGCGTTTGTGTTGGAAAACAAAGAAGAGCAAACAGAGAAGCTGCTGATGGAGCTAAGAGAAGAGCTTCAGATGCTTGAACATCAAAACAAAGAACGATATAAATGGAGTGCGTCCACATTGCTTGGGGTGATTGCACTTTTAATTGATAAAGGCGTTATGACACCTGAGGAAGTAGAGATGTACAAAACCAAGGCAGAAATGCAAACCTTTCATACGCAAAAAGACTGACCTCCCTTCAAAAGGTGTCAGTCTTTTTCATATGTGATTGTCAAAAGAGAGCAAAGCTGTCTGACAGCTTTGCTTCGTATATATTTATGTAATGATAGTCTGAATTGAGGATTGCAAATTAATGTACGGAGTCTTTGATGATTTTATAGTTTTTATGATTAACGACTGTTAGTGAATCCAGTTCTAAATCTCTATAGTTGTCCATGATGGTGACATCCACAATGACAGAGTTTTCATTCACTTTTTCAACTACACCTGTTAAACCATTTCTAAATTCGATCACATTTCCAATTTTTGCAATCTTCAACCGATCCCTCTCCTTTAAAAACAGATTTCATTCCCTATTAAAAAGTATTTTGCAATATTTTCATACCAATGTAAAGGATAAAGACGTTTTTGTTTCGTTTTCGTTGTACGCTTTTCAAACGAATGGTATATTTAATATTTGATCATGGCAGAAAAGGAGCGGTTTTTTTGACTGAAGAACAAATCCTCACAATACTTGAATCATTACGGAATGGGACGGAGAAGCAAGTGACCATTCAAAAAGATGATTTTTTAACTTTTCGTTCTATTTTGGTAAAGCAAGATGATTTTAAATATTTTCGCGGAATGGCCAAACATCGTGGAGATGTTATTTTTGAATATCTTAAAGAAGCAAGAAGCTAAAGCTTTTTCTCACTAATGAGAGAAAGCTTTTTTATTTTGGCTCTTTTGTCATACTTCAAATCAGCCTGATACATATGAAAAGAAAATGTAATAACCCATAATCAGGAGCATAAGGATGATTATAGGCTAAAAAGGGGCTTTTTTAAGCGCTAACATTTCCAGTTCATGCGCATTTCAACTAGGACATGCCATTTAATGACGGAATTTGGACAGGCATGCAAATCTTTGTGCGTGAAAATAGAAGAAGCTCTTGTTAGAGTGGACAAGTATCTTACGGCCTACTTTGATTAAAGGAGGAATGAGGCGAATGATTAAAATTCATACAGCTCTTTTTGCCATCCTTATGCTGGTAGCAGCAATGAAGATGGACAATATACAAGAGCAGCAAGGCACATTAAGTCACGAACTTTCACAAGCACCTGTTAAGCATCAGCTTTCATATATAGATCAAGATGATCATCATAAGGTAATCCCAGCATTTTCAGAGGGGAAGCGTCAGCCGAAAGTCAAAATGCTAAGCACGTCAACAGAAGAAAAGGCTTCAAAACCGAAGCAAAAAAAACAAGTGAAGTCTGAAACGACGAAAGAGGCAAACTCCAAAAAACAAACGCGTTATTCTAATGAAGAAATGGACTTGCTTTCTCGATTGGTACATGCTGAAGCGAAAGGTGAATCTTACGCAGGGAAAAAAGCTGTAGCAAGCGTCGTCTTAAACAGGGTAGAGCATAGCTCTTTTCCTGACAGCGTCAGAGCGGTTATTTATCAGCGAAATGCCTTCCAGCCAGTATCGAATGGAAGCATCAATGATAAGGCAGATCAAGATTCCGTTAAGGCTGTGAAGCAGGTTGTGAAAGAACATGACAGAACGACAAAGGCCATTTATTTTTATAATCCAAAAACGGCGACAGATAACTGGATTCGTTCCCGTAAAATTGTAGAACGAATCGGCCGTCACGTATTTGCCGTCTAAAGAAAAGCAGCGATCAACAGGTCGCTTTTTTTTTGTCTTCAATTTTAAAAATATTTTCAGGACTTGTCTCATAGAATGTGAAAAGAATTTGCTTTTAGACAAGGGGAGGCTACATGAATCGATTTGTAAAAGGGGTCATTCTGCTATCTGTCGCAGCTTTCATTGCGGAGTGTATAGAGTTCTTAGTCAATATGATTTTAGCGAGAGAGCTTGGAGAACATGGGATGGGTCTCTACATGAGTATCCTTCCAATCATCATGCTTGTACTTGTGATCGCTAGCCTAGAGCTTCCAGTCTCCATTTCTAAATTCATTGCAGAGTCGCATGAGCGGCTTCACAAAAGTATGCTCCGCCATGCCTTTAAAATGACGCTTGTGGTGACATGTACAACCACGGGAGCAGCAGCGATTGTACTGCCTTTCATTCCTGTGTTTCAGTCGTATCATCCGCTCATGAAAGGCTTAGTGCTGTCTCTTATTCCGATTATTGCGTTTACCTCTATTGCACGCGGTTATTTTATGGGAAAGCAGCAAATGGGCAGAATCGCCCTAGCAAATATGCTGAAAAAAACGATCCAGCTCATCTGCTTGTTTTTATTTTTCCATTGGTATTCCTTTGATATTGAAACAGCGGTGCTCATCGCCATTGGGGTCATTGTTGCGAGTGATCTTGTCGTCTTTATTTATTTATACTCCCAATACGTCATGGCGAAAAATGCTGTGAATGTGAGGTCTGTTGAACTAAGAGGGAGTGACGTGAGAAAGCGCCTGTTGGCTGTTTCGATTCCAACAACTGGGATGCGCATCTTTCATGCCATCGCCAATGCCGTTGAACCTTTTTTAATCAAAGGAGCCCTCGTTGCAGCAGGTATCTCTGGAACACTAGCTGTTGATCATTATGGAATGCTTGCTGGTGTAGCCATGTCGATCGGTTTCTTCCCAGCGTTTATCGCCCATTCGATCATGATTGTGATGATTCCGAATGTATCTGAAGCCTATGCTTTAGGGCAGTATGATCTCGTGAAAAAACGTGTCAGGCAAGCGATTCTCATTACGTTTGGGTATGGGGTGCCGGCAGTGATGGTGATGTATTATTTCGCTTATCCGCTCACGCAGCTCTTTTTTGATTCACCACAAGCTGCCGTCTATCTGCAGCTGCTCTGGCCGTACTTTTTATGCCACCTGTTTGTGATGCCATTTCAAGCGTGTTTAATCGGTATGGGGCTGATTAAAGACGTGTTCCTACATAATATATGGGTGCATGTCGTCTCATTTTCTATGGTATATTTCCTCGGGTCAATTGAAAGCCTGAACATGATGGGCGTTATATTAGGAATGAACACGGGTATGCTGCTGCTGACTGCGCTGCATTATGCCACCATTTGTAAGGAGCTTGGCGTTTCGATGTTTCTTAGAATGAAAAAAGCTTGAATGTCATCTTTATCGAGAGGGCAAGCTATAAGAAAACTGGGAAGGAAGATCTTGATGAAACGTAAATATCTACCCGCCAGTCTTCTGATGATGACCCTTCTTCTATTTCTGATGAATACAGAGGCAGAAGCGAAAGAACCTGTTATGGCGCCGAGGATAGAGGTTCCTACATTAACTGGTGAAACGCAAATCGTTCCGCCGAAAGGAAAACGAACAATCCTGCATTTTTGGACAACATGGTGCCCTTCCTGCAAAATAGAGCTGCCAGCCTTTGAACAGATCGTGAAAGAAAATCAAAGTGATGTCGACATTCTGACCGTTAATTTACTAGGTGCTGAACAAAGTAAAAACGCTGTCGCCCAATTTGTGAAAGACAGAAAGTTTACATTCCCGATCGTTCTTGATGAGCACGGAGAAATGATGAAGAAATATCAAATCATCACGATCCCGACCACCTTTTTTATTAATGAAAAAGGAGAAGTGGTGAAAAATCATGTAGGTCCACTGACGAAAAAACAAATCAAAGAGTGGACGAATTCGTAAAACAAATGTTTTCTGTGAAGAACCAAAGGTCATTCCGTTGGTTCTTTTTTAGTGTTCAATTGCTTTTCATCTGAATAAACTGTGCTCAGAAGAGGAAGGAATGATCTGCATCAATAATGATAATTATTATCAAGAAGAAATTATAATAATTATTAATTGAAAATTGATCAGAACCTGTTATAATGAGTTACAGACCTATAAAAAGCTTGAAATACCAGAAATTATAGATGAAAAACGGAACGGGCAACGATTGGTGATGTGAAAATCATTATCAATTAGAGAGGAGAAAACAATCATGAATGAGAATACAGCACTTTATCAAACGACAAAACAAAAGGAATCGAAATGGTCCTTTCACAAATGGACACAGCACGGAGAATTAATGGCAGCAGGGATCTCGGGAATTCTCATCTTGATTGGGTGGGTTCTAAAGGATGAAAGCATGTGGAGTATCCCTCTTTTCATCCTTGCTTTTGTTATTGGAGGTTTTGCAAAGGCGAAAGAAGGGATCGAAGAAACCATTTCGTCTAAGACACTGAATGTAGAACTTTTAATGATTTTCGCAGCGATAGGCTCAGCTATTATTGGATATTGGGCAGAGGGTGCCATCTTAATTTTTATTTTTTCATTGAGCGGTGCGCTTGAAACGTATACGTCAAATAAAAGCAAGAAAGATTTAACAGCTTTAATGAGTATCGCACCAGATGAAGCGACTTTAATTGAAGACGATGGCACAACCATTCAAATCGCTGCTTCATCATTAACACCGGGCGACCGTATTATGATCAAAGCTGGCGAGCGTATTGCAGCAGATGGTGTGATCCTGAGCGGGAGAACAAGTGTGGACGAATCTGCACTCACTGGTGAATCGGTTCCTCAGGAAAAAGGGCAAGGGGAAGACGTGTTTGCAGGAACTGTGAACTTAAATGGTTCTTTAACAGTAGAAGTAACGAAATATAATGAAGAGACGCTTTTTCATAAAATTATTAAGCTTGTTGAATCCGCTCAAGAAAGTGTTTCGCCAAGCCAAGCATTCATTGAAAAATTTGAAGGTGCATATGTAAAAGGTGTGTTAATCACCGTCGCTATTTTAATGTTTCTGCCTCATTTTGTACTCGGCTGGAGCATGAGTGAAACCTTTTACCGGGCGATGGTGTTTATGGTGGTTGCTTCACCTTGTGCGCTTGTTGCATCCATTATGCCAGCCGCTCTTTCACTTATCTCAAACGGCGCAAGAAACGGGATGCTTGTAAAAGGAAGCGTCTTTTTAGAAAAATTAGGCACAAGCACCATGATCGCTTTTGATAAAACGGGGACGATTACAAGCGGGAAGCCAGCTGTAGAAAAGGTTGTGCTGGCTGAAGGACAAGAGAAAGCTGCTTTTTATCAGGCGCTTTATCAAATTGAAAGTCAATCAAACCACCCATTAGCAAAAGCGATCTCTGATATGGCAAAAGAGCACCAAGTAGAAAGATCAGCACACGTCACCATTGAAGAAACCTCGGGCTTTGGTGTAAAAGCACAATGGAATGGAGCAACGTGGCGCATAGGGAAGAAAGATTTTGCCGGCAAGGCTCCTATGGACCGAGAGATTGAAGAGACGGGTGATCTTCTTTCTGAAAAAGGATATACAGTGGTGTATGTTCAAAAGGATGAAGAAGTCGTTGGCTGCCTTGGCCTTAAGGATCAAATTAGACCTGAAGCTAAAAAAATGATTCAAGAGCTGAATGATTTAGGCATTCAAACGGTCATGCTCACAGGAGATCAACCAAAAACGGCTGAAGCCATTGCGCAGGAAGCTGGCATCCAAACAGTTGTCGCTGAGTGTCTTCCAGATGAAAAGGTACATGAGGTCAATCAACTTAAAAAACAAGGTAACTCGATCATCATGGTAGGAGACGGAATAAATGATGCACCGGCACTCGCCACAGCAGATGTTGGCGTTGCGATGGGCGGGGGCACTGACGTTGCCTTAGAAACAGCGGATCTCATTTTAATGAAGAACAATTTAAATAACCTAACAAAGATGATCCGCCTTTCAAGAAAGATGAATAGAATCATTAAGCAAAACATCATTTTCTCATTAACGGTGATTTGTCTGTTAATTTGTGCGAATTTCTTACAAGTGCTTGATTTGCCTTTTGGCGTCATCGGGCATGAAGGAAGTACGATTTTGGTCATTTTAAATGGACTGCGACTGCTTCGTGCATCTTAAGCAAATGATCATAGCGCACTTGGCTTCATGCCAGTGCGCTTTTGTGCGAAATACAGCAAAAACTGATACAATAGATCAGTAGTAAAACGTGTGAGGAGGATCACGATGAACCGAATGAAGAGCTTGTCTTCTTGGCTAAAGAAAAAAGACATTCAAGGTGCATTTATACATACAAAGGAAAATGTGTTTTATCTATCTGGATACTTCACAGAGCCGCACGAAAGAGTGATGGGGCTGTTTGTGTTTCAAGAGGCAGATCCATTTTTTATTTTGCCTAAGATGGAAGTGGAGCAGGCGAAGAATGCTGGATGGTCAGGCGATATCATTGGTTATGAAGACCATGAGAACCCATTTGATTTCATTCAGTCAGCAGTAGAAAAACGAGGTGTACGAGCGGCTCGACTTGCGATTGAAAAAGAGTCGATTCCGCTTCAAAGAGCAGAGCAGCTCCAAGCTGCCACTGGGGCGGAAACTTTCGTCAGGGCAGAAGAAGAGCTCAATCAGTTAAGACTGATTAAAGATGAATCTGAAATTGCTACAATGAAAAAAGCCGCTCAATTGGCAGATGAAGGGGTAAAAATTGGGGTGAACGCCTTAAAAGAAGGAATCACCGAAACTGAAGTGCTCGCTGTCATTGAATATGAGTTAAAGAAAAAAGGCATTCAAGGCATGTCCTTTTCGACGATGGTTCTCTTTGGCGAAAAATCAGGCGAGCCCCACGGAAATCCAGGGCAGGCAGCCTTAAAAAAAGGCGATTTTGTGTTATTTGACCTTGGTGTGATTGTCGATGGGTATTGTTCAGACATTACAAGAACATTCATCTATCAAGAAGCTTCTGACAAGCAAAAAGAC
The DNA here is from genome assembly GCF_046536015.1 of Bacillus sp. SIMBA_154. Lineage (NCBI taxonomy): Bacteria > Bacillati > Bacillota > Bacilli > Caryophanales > Bacillaceae > Bacillus > Bacillus sp. SIMBA_154. The sequence goes on along the minus strand of NZ_JAWJBV010000002.1, from coordinate 376,442 downwards.
ATCTACCAAACCGTCTTGAACGCAGAAATGGCAGCACTTGAAATGAGCCAGCCAGGCGTGAGAATTGGGGACTTGGACTTAAAAGCACGAGGGCTGATCACAGAAGCGGGATATGGGGAGTACTTCCCGCACCGTCTTGGGCATGGTCTAGGGGTGTCTGTTCATGAGTTTCCTTCTATGAGCCAGGCAAATGACGACCTTCTCCAAGAAGGCATGGTCTATACGATCGAGCCAGGTATTTATGTCCCAGGAGTCGGCGGCGTGAGAATTGAAGATGATGTACTGATCACAGCAGATGGTCCAGTCACCTTAACCAATTATCCAAAAGAGCTGACGATCATCAAGTAATGAAAAAAATCACGATGAACGTCCATGCGTTGGAAGTATCATCGTGATTTTTTGTCACTCTTTTCGATCCTTGTCAACAAAAAAATCATCAATTGATTGAAACGGTTTGATTTTATGTTCTTTTCCTAAAGGATGTAGTGCAAAGCGAGCAGAAAACAAAACAGCCATACATAATATAATCCATATGATAATACCCATCTTGAATTCCCCTTTCCATCCAGTGATTTGTTCAGCTCACATACATCTTAAAGTATGAAACGCTTACCATATCAAGAGAAAGTAGGAGAAAAAATGTCAAATATAAGGGAGATTGCGAAAAAAGCGGGCGTATCTGTGACAACCGTATCACGTGTGATGAATGATCATCCTTATGTCAAAGAAGAAAAACGAGAGCGTGTGCTGCATGCGATGAAAGAGCTCAAATATACGAGAAACATTCAGGCTGTGCATTTAGCAAAGGGCTACTCTAATATGTTCGGAATCGTTCTTCCAACGATTGATCACTCCTATTTCAGCGGACTTGTCACAGGCATTGCCGAGAAAGCACAGGCACGCGGCCTGCACTTTGCCTTGTTTCAAACGGGGTATGATCCAATAAAGGAAAAAGAAGCTTTGATGAGCTTAAAGGAGCGGCGTGTGGACGGTTTAATCTTTTGCTCAAATGCGCTAAGTGATCGAGACATCTTAAAGTGGCAGGAATCCGGCCCCATTATTTTTTGTCATCCTACACCACATGATGACTGTTCAGCGGTGTCGATTGCACATGATCAAGCATTGAAAGAAGGGCTTCATCATTTAGCGGCATGCGGGCACGAGCGAATTGCGATCGTTCTTGCCAGAACAGAAGGAGCGAATAGCCAAACGCGCCTTCAAGCTTATCAAGATATGATGCAATCGCTTGGGCAGGACATTGATGAGGAATGGATCATTGAAGGGAAGTTAACACTTTTTGATGGGAAGCAATTATTTACAGAATGGCAGGGGATGAAAAATCGTCCCACAGCATTACTGATCACAAATGACGACGTGTCAGCAGGCTTTTTATTAGAAGCGCAGCGTCACCATATAAAAGTAGGGGAATCACCCGCCATACTCGGCTTTCAAAACGAACAATTGAGTGAGGCTTTAGGGATTTCCAGCATTGAAATTCCACTCAAACAAATGGGGCAGGAAGCATTTGACTTGTACGACCGGGCGTTAAAGGGAGAAGCACCAGAAAAACGAGTGCTGTCATTTCGCCTCATAGAGCGAACAACCACCGTTTTGAAAAACAATCGTTGACGCACGTTTCATCTGTTTTGTACGATAAGAGGGATTGAATAAGAAGGAGGTGGGGATGTTCATGGAATCCTTCACCGTTGATAAAGCGTTAAATAATAATGTCATCATCGCAAGACACCCTTCTTTGGGCGAAGTGGTTCTGATTGGAAAAGGGATCGGCTTCGGAAAAAAATCGGGTGATGTTCTCGATCAAGCGGCATTTGAAAAGATGTTTGTGTTAAAAAACACGAAGGAACAAACAGAATATAAACAGCTGCTTCATCACATTGATGAGAACATGATCGAGCTTGCCAATGACGTCATTTATCATATACGAGAAAAAATGGGACATCGCTTGAATGAGCATATTCATATTGCACTGACCGATCATATAGCCTTTAGTTTTAAGCGGGTGCAGCAAGGTTATGATATTACCAATCCTTTTATGCTTGAGACACAATCGCTGTACCCGAAAGAATACGAGGTCGCAAAGGAAGTCGTTGAACTGATTAACGAGCGGCCAGATATTGAAACAAAGCTGCCAGAAGGAGAGATTGGTTTTATTGCGCTCCATATTCATTCGGCTTTAACGAACCGGCCCTTATCTGAGGTGAACCGTCATTCGCAGCTCATCACGCAGATGGTCCAAGTCATAGAAGATTCCTTTCATATGAAAGTAGACAGAGAAAGTATTCATTATTTACGCTTATTGCGCCATATTACGTTTTCGATTGAGCGTATTAAACGGGAAGAATCATTAGAGGAACCAGAAAAGTTGCTTCATCTATTGAAAAATGAATATCCTTTATGCTACAATACTGCTTGGAAAATGATCAAAATTTTGCAGCATGCATTGAAAAAGCCTGTACATGATGCAGAAGCTGTCTACCTGACGCTTCACCTGTACAGATTGACTAATAAAATTTCATAGTTTCCTTGAAACGTGTAACTGATTCGATCAGGCATGAGTGACTTAAGGTAAATACAGGATAAGATCCTGTTATTTGCGCAACCTTATATCACCATGCCTTTTTTTTGTGTTTGAAAGTGAAATGTAAACGGTTAATTATGAAATGTACGTCAGGGAGCAACCCAAATGTATGTTGTAAGCGAAAACAAAAGGAGGTTCAACCAGTGTTTAAATCACTTTTTGGTGTGTTGCAAAAAATTGGACGAGCACTTATGCTTCCAGTTGCGATCCTTCCTGCTGCTGGTATTTTACTAGCACTTGGAAATGCGATGCAAAATCCGCAGCTGATTGATGTAGCTCAATTTTTAAGCAATGATACAATTCAGCTTGTTGCAAGTGTCATGGAAAATGCAGGGAACATCGTCTTCTCTAATCTTCCGCTCTTATTTGCTGTAGGGGTTGCGATCGGTCTTGCCAATGGAGACGGAGTGGCAGGAATTGCCGCGATCATCGGTTATCTTGTCATGAACGTTACGATGAGTGCCGTCTTAATGGCTAACGGATCGATTCCGTCAGATTCTATCAAATTGGCCCAGTTCTTTAAGGAAAGCCATCCAGCGTATATTAATATGCTCGGCATTCCGACCTTGTCTACCGGCGTTTTTGGCGGGATCATTGTCGGGGTATTAGCAGCTTATATGTATAATAAATTTTACAAAATTGAGCTCCCGCAATATCTCGGTTTCTTTGCTGGTAAACGATTTGTTCCAATCGTCACATCCATTTCAGCACTTATTTTAGGGCTTTTGATGCTAGTCATTTGGCCGCCAATCCAAGGTGCACTGAACTCGTTTTCAACAGGACTGCTTGCAGCGAATGAGCCGCTTGCTGCCTTTGTATTCGGTGTGATTGAACGCTCACTTATCCCGTTTGGTCTGCACCACATTTTCTACTCACCATTCTGGTATGAGTTCTTTAGCTATAAGAGCTTATCAGGAGAGCTTGTCCGTGGTGACCAGCGTATCTTCATGGCACAAATCAAAGATGGTGTTCAGCTGACAGCCGGAACATTCATGACAGGGAAATATCCGTTCATGATGTTTGGACTTCCAGCAGCAGCACTTGCGATTTACCATGAAGCAAAACCTAAGAATAAAAAGCTTGTAGCTGGAATTATGGGTTCAGCAGCACTGACTTCTTTCTTAACAGGGATTACAGAACCGCTTGAATTCTCATTCTTGTTCGTTGCACCATTATTATTTGCAATCCACTGTGTATTTGCTGGATTATCCTTTATGATAATGGATATTCTAAACGTGAAAATCGGTATGACCTTCTCAGGAGGGTTAATCGACTTCTTCTTATTCGGTATTTTGCCAAACAGAACGGCTTGGTGGCTTGTGATTCCAGTAGGTCTCGTGCTTGCTGTCATTTATTACTTCGGATTTAGATTCGCAATTCGTAAATTTAATCTGAAAACGCCAGGCCGCGAGGATGAAGCAGCAGATGGTGCAAGCGGGGCTAAGGCTGGAAAAGCCGATGACTTGCCGTATGAAATCCTTGAAGCAATGGGTGACCAAGAAAACATTAAACACCTAGATGCTTGTATTACGCGTTTGCGTGTCACAGTAAATGATCAGAAGAAAGTGGACAAAGACCGCTTGAAAAAGCTTGGCGCTTCAGGTGTCCTCGAAGTAGGGAACAACATCCAGGCAATCTTTGGACCGCGCTCTGATAATTTAAAAACACAAATGCAAGACATCATTGCAGGCCGCACGCCGCGTCCAGCTAAAGACCCTTCTGCAAAAGAAGAAGTCAGCCAGCAGGTCGAAGAAGTCATTGCAAAACCGCTTCAAAACGAGCAAGGGGAAGAAATCTTTGCTTCACCAATTACAGGGGAGCTTCATCCGATTACAGATGTACCAGATCAAGTATTCTCAGGGAAAATGATGGGTGACGGTTTCGCCATCTTGCCAAAAGATGGAACGGTGGTTTCACCGGTGAAAGGGAGAATTCTAAATGTTTTCCCAACGAAACACGCAATCGGCCTGCAATCTGATGGTGGACTTGAAATTTTGATCCACTTCGGTATTGATACGGTCAGCCTCAAAGGAGAAGGATTTGAAGCATTTGTACAAGAGGGAGATCAAGTAGAAATCGGTCAAAAACTCTTAGAGGTTGATATTGATAAAATTAAGTCAGAAGTACCATCTTTGATGACACCAATTGTATTTACAAACTTAGGTGAAGGACAATTTATTGACCTTCAAGAATCCGACGAGATCAAAGCTGGTCAAGAAAACATCATGAAAATTTCAAAATAATTTTCATAACTGCCGTTCTTGTTAGATGACAAGCTCGGCAGTATGATATAATATTGTGGATGTATTAATTGTATAAAAAGGAGATTGATAAAAATGGCTCAACAAACATTCAAAGTAACTGCAGATTCTGGAATTCACGCACGTCCTGCAACAGTTCTTGTACAAACTGCTAGTAAATATGATGCTGATATCAACTTAGAATATAATGGTAAAACAGTGAACCTTAAATCTATTATGGGTGTAATGTCTCTAGGAATTGCGAAAGGTGCTACAATCACAATCTCTGCTTCTGGTTCTGATGAAAATGATGCACTTGCTGCACTAAAAGACACAATGAAAAGTGAAGGCCTAGGCGAGTAATGCAACAACTGAAAGGAATCGGTGCTTCAGCAGGCGTTGCGATTGCAAAAGCATACCGTCTGGAAGAACCAGATTTAACAGTTCACCAAAAAGACATTAACGATCCAGAGACAGAAGTAAAACGTTTTGAAGAAGCAATTCATGTTTCAAAACAAGAACTTGAAGCAATTAAAGAACATGCGCTAAAAGAGCTTGGCCAAGACAAAGCAGATATCTTTTCTGCGCACCTTCTTGTGTTAAGTGATCCAGAGCTGCTAAACCCAGTAAAGGACAAAATCAAATCGGATAAAGTAAATGCTGAATTTGCTTTAAAAGAAACAGCGACCATGTTTGTCACGATGTTCGAAGCAATGGACAATGAATACATGAAGGAACGTGCAGCGGATATTCGCGACGTTACAAAACGTGTTACTGGACATTTGCTAGGCGTTGACATTCCAAACCCAAGTATGATTTCTGAAGAAGTCATTATCATTGCAGAAGATTTAACACCTTCTGATACTGCTCAGCTAAACAGACAATTCGTCAAAGGTTTTGCGACAGATATCGGTGGTCGTACTTCTCACTCAGCGATCATGGCAAGATCAATGGAGATTCCAGCCGTTGTTGGAACAAAAGAAGCAACAAAAACGGTCAAAAACGATGATCTCATCATTGTTGATGGTATTACTGGAGACGTCATCATTCAGCCTTCTGAAGATGAAGTGAAAGCGTATCAAAAAAAGCATGAAGACTTCTTAGCTCAAAAAGCGGAATGGGCGAAACTTGTTGACCAGCCAACGGTCACAAAAGACGGCGTTCACGTAGAGTTAGCTGCAAATATCGGAACACCTGAAGATGTAAAAGGTGTACTTGAAAATGGCGGCGAAGCGGTCGGATTGTACCGTACAGAATTTTTATACATGGGCAGAGATCAGCTTCCAACAGAAGAAGAACAGTTCAATGCTTATAAAACAGTGTTAGAGAAGATGGAAGGTAAAGCAGTTGTTGTCCGCACACTTGATATTGGTGGCGATAAAGAACTCCCTTACTTGCAGCTTCCAAAAGAAATGAACCCGTTCCTTGGCTTTAGAGCGATCCGCCTTTGCCTCGAAGAACAGGAGATTTTCAGAACACAACTACGCGCCTTACTTCGTGCAAGTACATATGGAAACTTGAAAATCATGTTCCCTATGATCGCGACGTTATCAGAATTTAGAGAAGCAAAAGCCATTTTACTTGAAGAAAAAGAAGCATTGGTTGCCGCTGGTACAGACGTATCCGATTCCATTGAAATCGGTATTATGGTGGAAATTCCATCAACAGCTGTCATCGCAGACCAATTTGCAAAAGAAGTGGATTTCTTTAGTATTGGAACAAATGATTTGATTCAATACACAATGGCTGCTGATCGAATGAACGAACGAGTGTCATATCTTTATCAGCCATACAATCCAGCCATTTTACGTCTGATTACGCTTGTGATTGAAGCAGCGCATAAAGAAGGTAAGTGGGTTGGCATGTGCGGTGAGATGGCAGGAGATGAAATCGCAATCCCGCTTCTACTTGGATTAGGATTAGATGAATTCTCAATGAGTGCAACATCCATTCTTCCAGCAAGAACGCAGCTAAGCAAGCTTTCTAAGGAAGAAGCTGCATCATTTAAAGAGCATATTTTATCACTTAGCACAACAGAAGAAGTAGTTGATTTCGTCAAGAAAACGTTTCAACATAACTAAGTGAATCAAACCAGACAGGTTCAACTGTCTGGTTTTTTTGTCGAATTTTATCATAATGGGTCATATCGAGCAGCGAGAAGGGCAACCTATAATTAAAAAATGGAGGTGACCAGATTGCCTTTTTCTGACTATAAGCCGGGTGATCAAGTATATGTGATTTATCGAAATCCACATGCAGCAAACGTAGCACAAATTAAAGAAGCGGAAATCGTTTCACATCCATACAACGAAGAGGAGCTTGCACTATTTTTACTGGAAACGTATCATCCATTAGCACCTGATGATGCCGTATTTTCAACATACGAAGAAGCAGAAGCCCTTTATCAAGATTTGTTTGAATAAGGGAGATTTTAGAAAGGATAAAAGCCATCCTGAGCGGTTAAAGTAACGGTATGAAACCTTAAAGGTAAGGATGTGCTAAATATGATCAAACCTTTCGTCCCCCAGCTTGTTTATATTGAACCTCGAGCGCTAGAGTACCCGTTAGGACAAGAGCTGAAGGAAAAGTTCGAGGGTATGGGAATTGAAATAAGAGAAACGACTTCACATAACCAGGTGAGAAATATCCCAGGGAAAAATGACTTGCAAAAGTATCGCAATGCGAAATCAACGCTTGTCATTGGTGTGCGGAAAACATTGAAGTTCGACTCGTCTAAACCATCTGCAGAGTATGCGATCCCATTTGCGACGGGATGTATGGGGCATTGTCATTATTGCTACCTGCAAACGACAATGGGAAGTAAGCCGTACATTCGCACGTACGTTAATGTAGAAGAAATATTAGATCAGGCTGAGCAGTACATGAACGAGCGTGCGCCGGACATCACAAGATTTGAAGCCTCTTGTACCTCTGACATCGTAGGGATTGACCATTTGACACATACACTGAAGCGAGCGATTGAATATTTTGGGCAAACCGATCTTGGCAAGCTTCGCTTCGTCACTAAATTTCATCATGTCGATCATCTATTAGATGCAAAGCACAACGGTCGAACAAGATTCCGCTTTAGTATCAACGCTGATTATGTCATTAAATATTTCGAACCCGGAACATCACCGCTCGATCAACGAATTGAAGCGGCTGTCAAAGTGGCAAAAGCAGGCTATCCTCTTGGCTTTATTATTGCCCCGATTTACATTCACGAAGGCTGGCAGGAAGGGTATAAAGTTCTTTTTGAAAAACTCGATGCCGCCCTTTCAGAAGATGTGAGACACGATATCACCTTTGAAATGATTCAGCACCGCTTTACAAAACCAGCGAAGCGTGTGATCCAAAAAAACTACCCGAAATCAAAATTAGAATTAGATGAAGAAAAAAGAAGATACAAATGGGGTAGATATGGAATTGGAAAATATATCTATCAAAAAGATGAAGAACAAGAACTAAGACAGACGTTAGAATCATATATCGATCAGTACTTTCCGTCTGCAAAAATTGAATATTTTACTTAAAGCAAGCCTTTATGGCTTGTTTTTTTCTATTTAAATTTTCTTACAACTATTGAATGCGGTACCAATTTTGCCGATATACAAAATAAGATACGAAAGTAGGATGTAGGGGTGATGAGATGTTTAAGAAACTTCAAATAAGGATAGCTGTTTTTATCTCAGTTATTTTAATTTTAACCGTTGTGGCAGTTCAAGTGGGTTCCAACATAGTATTAAGACCACTCATTGAACGTGATGCAAAAACCACCACAGCAGCAACGGCAGAAAGCATGAGAGACATCATTGCATTAAGACTTAATGGTTACAGTGATACAATTAACAAACTGGCAACAAGTACACTGACTGAAGATTTTGCACAAAAACAAACAAAACAAACATTGGCATTTGAAAGCGATGAACTAAAAGGCTTACAGGAGCAGGATGAACTCATCTCGCTTGCCTATATTGGAACAAATGATGGCAAAATGTTCGCTTTCCCAGAGTCCGATTTTGGCGAAGGATATGATCCTTCTAAACGAGATTGGTTTATTCAAGCGGCTGAAAAGCCTGATGAGGTCCTGTGGACAGACCCATATATTGATAAAGCAACCAATGAAATGGTCGTCTCAGCCACTAAGGCGATTGTGCGAAATGGAAAAGTCGTTGGAGTTGCTGGACTTGATTTGAAGCTGTCCTCCATTCAATCCTATATAAAGGAACAAAAGATTCCTTATATGGGAACCGCTTTCTTAGTTGACGGCACAGGCACCATTTTGGCGCATCCAACAGAGCAAGGAAAAAACATATCAAAAGTCGCTTCTGTGAAAAAAGCGATCGACAATTCTGGTATTGATGATAACAAACAGCTGACAGTCATATCTAAAATTAAAGAAGCCGATTGGACGATAGGGGTCAGCTTCGAGAAAAAGAAACTGCTTTGGATCACAGAACAAATGAATCAAACAAGTTTCATCATATCTGTGATTGCGATTATTCTTGCTATGATCCTAAGCTACTTATTAGCAAGAAGCATTACAACGCCAATCAAGCGTCTGATAGAGCATGTTCGTAAAGTGTCTGAAGGCGATTTAACCAGCTCACTTGAAACAAAGTCCCAGGATGAAATAGGTTTCCTCACGAAAAGCTTTAATCAAATGACAGAGGGCATTAGGGAGTTAATTGAAAAAGTGAAAGGGGCTTCAGAACAGGTTGTGAAATCAACGGATGAAGTGACACAAATTTCAAATGAGACCTTACTATCAAGCGAACAGATTGCAACTGCCATTCAAGAGGTGGCAACAGGGGCGTCTAAACAAGCAATAGATGCTGAAACAATTAATGAGAAATCAGAGCATTTGTATGAAAAAGTACGTCATATGGGTGAGCTTGCCACGCAAATGCAAGCCAACTCAAAATCATCTGAAGATGCAGGCTATAGAGGGCTCGATGCTCTTGGCCAGCTCGTCCAAAAATCAACACAAGCGAATGAAGAATCGAAGAAGGTAGAGCAAATGCTGCTGGATCTTGAGCATAAAACGAAAAATATTGAAAACGTCGTGACGGCGATCTCTGAAATCTCTGATCAAACGAATTTACTTGCACTGAATGCAAGCATTGAAGCAGCGCGAGCAGGAGAAAGCGGACGAGGGTTTGCTGTCGTCGCAGAAGAAGTAAGAAAGCTTGCTGAACAATCTGCACAATCAACAAAACACATTAGTGAAACTGTGAAACTCATTCAAGATGAATCGAAGAAGGCGGCTGAAGCAATGACAGCAGCAAGTAAAATGAATGAGGAACAAGGTGATGCCATCAATGCAACAGGTGAGGCACTCAGCAGCATCACAATGGAAATGCAGGCACTTGTCGGCTCCATTGACAGCATTCATACACAGATCAATGAAATGACAGAAGAACAGCAGAAAATGAATGATTCCATTCAAAGCATTGCTGCAATTTCAGAAGAATCTGCGGCTTCAGCAGAGGAAGTGCATGCTTCTACCGATGAACAAGTACAAGCTTTAGAAAGAACGAAAACCTCGACCGAAATGCTGAACGAATCAAGCCAGGCATTACGTCAGGCGGTTGACCGGTTTAAGGTGTAATAGAATGGAAAGGAGCCTTGCGACGTGAGCAAGGTTCTTTTTGTATGATAAAATAAGTGCAGAGGGGGTGTTGACATGGATGTCAATCTATTTGGAAAAAAAGCATTGGTAGCTGCAAGCAGTCAAGGTATCGGAAAAGCAATAGTCTTTGCTCTAGCAAAAGAGGGCGCAGATGTAATGCTCTCAGGAAGACATGAGCAGACGCTGAAAGAAACGGTCAAAGAATTGTCCCCGCTTGTAAAAGGGCAGCTGACTTATCAAGTATGTGATGTATCTGACGCCGAGCAAATCAAGGCGCTTGCCCAAGCAGCAGCTGGTGATGAAAAGCGTCTCGACATTCTTGTGAACAATACAGGCGGTCCTCAAACAGGGACGCTCGAGACCTTAACGGATCAAGATTGGATGGACTCATTTCAGCTTCATTTACTCAGCTATATCCGGTTATTAAAAGAGGCCTTGCCTTATTTAAAAAAACGCGGCGCACGCGTGTTAAATATTGCGTCTATGTCGGTGAAAGAACCGATTCCAGGCTTGATGCTGTCGAATACATTTAGACCGGCGATTGCTGGATGGACAAAAACAGCTGCCCAGGAGCTTGCACAAGATGGCATTTTGATCAATACGTTAGCCCCGGGAAAAATTGAAACAGAGCGCGTCAAACAGCTGGACAAGCACCGCGCGCAAACAGAGCATCAATCAGTTGAAGAGATCAAAGCACAAGCAGAACGAGCGATCCCGCTTGGCCGGTACGGACAGCCAGAGGAATTTGCGGCATATGCGGCTTTCCTTTTATCTGAAGCGAATACATATATGACAGGTCAAACACTGATCATTGATGGTGGATTGACAAAGTCTCTTTAAGGAGGAACACGTGATGGCACAAATCAAAACAGTTGGTTTCATTGGAATCGGTGTAATGGGACATAGTATGGCAGGACATTTAATGGATGCAGGATATGAGGTTCTCGTGTATACAAGAACGAAAACGAAGGCAGACGCATTGATTCAAAAAGGCGCTTCATGGAAGTCAACAGTGAAGGAAATCGCAGCAAGTGCGGATGCTGTCATCACTATGGTCGGGTATCCATCAGATGTGGAAGAGATCTATTTAGGGGAAGAAGGGCTCGTGACACATGCTGCTCCTGGTACTTATATCATTGATATGACCACATCGAAGCCTCAGCTTGCAAAAGAAATTGAAATGAAAGCGAAGGAAAGAGGCCTATTTGCGTTAGATGCACCGGTATCAGGTGGTGACGTAGGGGCGAAGAATGGTACGCTGGCCATTATGATTGGCGGAGAAAGGTCAGCCTATGAAGCTTGTCTGCCTCTATTTGAGCACATGGGTGAGAACATTCAATATCAAGGACCGGCTGGAAGCGGCCAGCATACAAAAATGTGTAACCAAATTGCCATTGCAGCAGGCATGGTAGGTGTCGCAGAGGCAATGGCCTATGCCGAAAAATCAGGTCTTGATCCAGAGCAGGTGCTCAAAAGCATCACAACAGGAGCTGCAGGAAGCTGGTCCTTGTCAAACCTTGCGCCAAGAATGCTGAAAGGTGATTTCGAGCCAGGATTTTATGTGAAGCATTTTATCAAGGATATGGGCATTGCACTTGAAGAAGCAGAGCTGATGGAAGAAGAGATGCCAGGCCTCTCACTTGCGAAGTCACTTTATGAAAAGCTCAGCGAACAGGGCGAAGAAAACAGTGGAACGCAGAGTATTTATAAATTATGGGTAAAATAAAAGCCTGTCCCACGGTTGGACAGGCTCAGCGTGTAGACAAACCCTCGCATTCGTTGTCAGTCCTGCGTGCCGGTGCTCACGAAACTCAAATTCGCTCCAGTACTCGTCCTTCCTAGACTGCAAAGGTTTTCTATCACGCTGAAAAGAAGACAAAAGGCTAAAATAAAGTTCATTTTAGCCCTTTGTCAACAATCTAAAAGGCTGTCCCTCGGTGGGACAGCCTTTTTCATATTATTTTCCGATGAATTGCTGCGTCCAGTAGTTGCCATCTTTCACATAACCAACACCAATATGTGTATAGTTTTTGTTTAAAATGTTCGCTCTGTGACCTTCACTGTTCATCCAAGCCGTTACAACTTCTTGAGGTGATCTTTGACCTTGGGCAATGTTTTCACCTGCTGTTTTGTAAGTGATACCGAATTGCTTCATTTGATCAAATGGAGATCCGTAAGTTGGGCTTGTATGAGAGAAATAGTTTTTATCTTTCATATCTTGAGATTTTGCGCGCGCCGATTTGCTTAATTTTGAATCAACAGAAAGTGCCTTTAATCCTTGTTTTGCACGCTCTTTATTTGTCAGCTCAACTACTTCTTTTTCAAATGCATTTAAGCTGCTGTCTGCTTTTGCTGCAGTTGTGTCTTTTTGGTCAGCTTTTGTGCTGTTATTGTTGTTTGTGTTTTGTTTCGCTGGAGTGCTTGGTTTAGAAGCAGTTGGTTTTTTCACTGATTCTTGTTTTTGTTCATTTTTTGCTTTGTTTACTTCTTTCACCACTTTTGTACCAGTAACAGGTTGACCGCTTTTGATCAGCTTGTTTAATAGAGCTTCGATCTCTTTTTGGTTAGACTTGCTTAGCTTGTTCACATCTGAAGAGATATGTAATTTTGCAGCTAATGTATGAAGATCAATGGCTTGATGCTGTACGTGTATGACTTGTTTCAGGTTAAGCTCCTTTGCATCAGCTGAATGTTCTCCAGTGAACGTAATCAATGCAGCAGCTGTTAGCGCTGAAAAAAAGAATGATTTCTTCTTCATTTTGTAACTCCTCCTAAAATCTTTGTTTTGTTTTCTCACAGAAAATCATAACATAGACTTTTTGTTATAAATGTACCAGCATCCTCCATTGACAAAGCGTGTTTGTCATTTTTGTTAAAGTCATAGAAAGAGCCTCTTCATATCAAAGGATAGGGAATTCTTCCACTTAATGAAAACGACATAAACATACCAATATTTTAAAGTGTTAGTATATTTTTTTGCAGAATAGGGATTGACAGCTTTTTTTCACTTGTTTCGCTGTAACAACTATTACAAAAGTGTTACAATAATGAGTGGTAATTGTAAAAGATTGAAAGGATGAGAGGAGCTACATAAGTGGGAGAGAAACAGCATCAAGGTGCTGCCGAGCAGAAAAAAATCAAGCGCCGGAACGCCTGGAGGATTAATCTCTTTTTCTTCGCTGTATTTAGTTTATTTGCTGTACTTGTGATCAAGCTCGGTGTGCTGCAAATCGTCAATGGTGAGGATTATAAAAAGCAAGCAAACCGAACAGAGGTCAAAACAGCATCATACCCGTCTCCAAGAGGAAAAATGTATGACGCGAGAGGAAGAGTCGTCGTTGATAACGAAAGTGTACCTGCGATCGTTTATACATCAGAAAGCGGTGTGAAAGCGGAGGATAAGATTAAGGTAGCAAGAAAACTTGCGACTTATATAAAAATGGATACTGATTTTTTGAGAGAGCGAGACATTCGAGATTTCTGGCTGGCCAGCCACCCGGAAGAAGCCGATAAGCTTATTTCAAAAGCAGAGAAAAAGGATATCAATGCGAAAGATGTCTATCCGCTTCAAGTGAAGCGTGTGCCAAAGAAAGAAGTAAAGGCCATTGAAAACGATGCAAACGAAAAAGCAGTTGCAGCGATCTACCGAAGATTTACAGGCGGCTATGCCTTTGAGCCTCAAATTGTGAAAGCAATGGACCCAAACGAAGAGAAAAAAGGGGACGAAAAAGTTGCTTTACTCGATGAAACAAAAGAATCAAAACAGACATCATCAGAGAGTTTGACATACGAAGAAATTTCACTTGTATCAGAGCACCTTGATGAACTGCCTGGCGTGAATGTCATCAATGACTGGACAAGAAAATATCCGTATGAAAAGACCCTTTATAATGTACTTGGCGGTGTGACCACACCAGAGCAAGGAATCATGAAAGAGCGTGAAGATTACTATATGGCAAGAGGCTACTCGCGAAATGACCGGGTAGGGAAGAGTTATTTAGAATATCAATACGAGGATTTCTTAAATCCAGAAAAAGCAACCGTTCAATATACACAAGTCGGCGGGAAGATGCTTGATGAAATCAAGCGGACAGAGGGACGAAGAGGACTTGACCTTGCGCTGACATTTGATATGGAGCTGCAAAAGGAAGTCGACAAGATCGTCGAATCAGAGCTTAGATCCGCTAGTGCAAGAAACTATATGATGGACCGGGCATTTGTTGTCATGATGGATCCTAACACAGGCGACATTCTCGCCATGTCAGGAAAGAAAATGGACGGCAGAGATGTCACAGATTATGCCATTGGAAACTTTACAACGCAATATGAGATGGGCTCTGTCGTAAAAGGAGCCACTGTCCTCTCTGGTTATCAAGACGGGATGTCACACAATCAATCCTATATGGATACACCGCTCTACTTTGCAGGGAGTGGGGGGAAACCGAAAAGGTCTTACAAAGTTCTTGGGTGGGTTAATGACCTTCAGGCGCTTCAAAAAAGCTCAAACGTCTATATGTTCCAAGTAGCGATGAGGATGGCAGGCATCACCTATCAAAAGGATGGTCCTCTGCCAGCAAGACCTGAGCATTTACAAAAAATGAGAAATTATTATGCGCAATTCGGTCTTGGCGTGAAAACAGGGATCGACCTGCCGCAGGAATCAAGCGGAATGCAGACGCATCCTAAGACGGTCGGCGGGCTCTTACTTGATGAAGCAATTGGACAGTATGACACGTACACACCGCTTCAAGTCGCACAATACATGTCGACAATCGCCAATGGAGGCAACCGTGTTCAGCCAAGAGTGGTGAAAAGTGTTCACCTTCCAACGAATAAGGAAGAAGTAGGCCCGGTTGTGAAAAAATATGAGCCGAAGGTGCTGAATACCATTAACAACTCGAAAGCTGATATTGACCGCGTGAAAATGGGCCTGAAAATGGTCACATCAACAGGCGGGACTGCCGCTGGCCGGTTCGGTCAGCATGATGTAGCGGGGAAAACAGGCACAGCCCAAACCTTTTACTATGGCGCCAACCGCAGCTGGTGGGGAAATGCCACGTACAATTTAACCTTTGGCGGATATTATCCTTCTTCTAATCCAAAGGTGGCTTTTAGTGTCGTGACCCCTTATGTCACAGATAAAGATCCTGTCATTAAAACGATCCCGAGTAAAATTGTTGATAAGTACGTTGAATTACAAAAAAAATACGAAAAGCAATAAACAGCAGAGAGCACAGCAAGAGAATGTGCTCTTTTTTGCTGAAAATATGGACGTTTCACTCGATTATGGAAGGAAAATACGGGTTTTCTAGCGAATCTTTTTTATACATCAATCTAAGGACAACCCTAAAAAAATAAAAGGAGGGTCGGACGACGATGGAACAAAAAATGAAAGATTCGAATCAGTTGTATTCGAATATTGATTTACATGCCGTTCTTTCTTCTAATGGCCGCTTTCTCTACATTTCTTCCAACTGTAAACAGCTTTTGCTCTATGAACAAAAGGATGTACTAGGGTGTTTTTTGAAGGACTTTGTTCATAACGAAGATCAATTTCTCGTCGAAAGCTATTTCTACAATCAGCACATGCTAGAGATTTGCCACTTTAGACTGCTAAGAAGTGATCTTACAGCTGTTTGGATTGAAGCAAGCGTTGATTTTGTTGCTTGTGATGGTTTAGACAACGAATTAGGTAGAGAAATGATCCTGAAAATGAGGGTGCTGGACTCTGAGCCTCAAAAAGCAGCATTTCAAACAACATCAGACGTGTCAGAACAGTCGTTATGCAGTCTACCGGCTTTCCAAAATGTCAGTGAAGCTGAAAAGTTAATTGCTATGCTGCCAAATCCGTTATGTATTACGGCGCTTGGGAAAATTGTGTATGCGAACGATGCGATGCTGCAATTAATGGGGGTATGCACAAGAGATGACATGATCGGCAAGTCCACGTTTGATTTTATTGCCGAGGAATACCACGACATAGTGAGAAATCGAATTACAAGACTGCAGCAAGGCCTTCCAGTCGGAATGATTGAACAAGAATGGAAGAGGAAAGACGGGAGCAGCATTCACATTGAAGTAAAGTCATCGCCTACGATCTATCAAAATCAGCGGGCAGAGCTTTTGCTCTTAGTGGACATCTCATCTCGTAAAAAATTCCAAACCGTCCTTCAAAAAAGCCGAGAGCGGTATCAGCTGCTTATCCAAAATTCAATTGATACGATTGCGGTCATCCATGATCATAAATGGGTGTTTATGAATGAATCGGGCATTAAATTATTTGAAGCCGAACATTACGATAAATTAATAGGAAAGGATATCTTTCATCAAATCCATTCTTGTGATCAGCCAAAAGTCAAAAAAAGCTTGTCGCGTATTATTGAAAGAGCATCAGATTCTGAGATTGTCACGATGAGCTGCCATACGTTTAAGCATAAGCTGATTTATACAGAAATGGTTTGTATCCCAACAACATTCTTTGGAGAAACAGCCGTTCAAATTATTTTAAGAGATATATCCGAGCGAAAGCAGACAGAAGAACTGATGCTGCGCTCTGAAAAATTATCGATTGCAGGCCAATTGGCGGCGGGCATTGCACATGAAATAAGGAATCCATTGACGGCCATTAAAGGCTTTTTGCAGCTCATTAAACCGAAAACAAAAGATCGTGATCAATATTTCGACATTGTTTTCTCTGAGCTGAGCCGGATTGAGGTTATATTAAGTGAGTTGTTAATGCTCGCGAAGCCGCAGCAAACTGCATCGATGCAGACGCTTGATTTGAAGAAAATCATCAGCGAAGTCACGGCTTTGTTAGAAACACAGGCCAACTTAAATGGAATTTTAATGAACACAAGTGACATTGAGGAGGATCTCCTAATGAACGGGGATCAAAATCAGCTCAAGCAGGTGTTTATCAATTTAATCAAAAATGCTGTAGAATCCATGCCGGACGGAGGAAAGGTAGACATTACGGCCAAAGCAGAAAGAGATGGGATACTCGTCACCATTAGAGACGAAGGGGTCGGCATTCCTGAATCAGTCATGAAGCGAATAGGAGAGCCCTTTTTAACCACAAAAGAAAAGGGCACTGGACTCGGCCTCATGGTGACATTTAATATTTTAGAAAATCACAACGGGACGATCCGTGTCGATAGTCAGCCTGAGAAGGGCACCGTGTTTCACATCATGTTTCCTGCAAAATAAAAACAACGGCAAGAGAGCCGTTGTTTCATTCGTCTGTTGAATGTATGGAACGTTTTTCAAGTATAAATTGTTCTAGCCGGTCAAGTCCTTCTTTCAGCGTTTCAAGTGAGTATGCATAGGAAAGGCGCACATACCCCTCGCCTAATGGAGAGAAAGTAGAGCCAGGTACGACAGCAAGTCTTGTACTTTCTAACAGCTCCATGCAAAAATCAAATGAACTCATTCCAAACGATTCAATGGATGGAAAAATATAAAAAGCGCCAGAAGGTTTAATGACCGGAAGCCCCATAGAAATGAGCCGATCATATACATAATCGAGTCTCTTCTTATATTGCTCTCTCATGATGAGTGCATCATCTACACCATTTGTCACGGCTTCAAGTGCCGCCTTTTGTGAGACAGCCGAGGCACAAGACACGTTATATTGATGTACTTTTAATACATGTTTAGCAATTGGAGCTGAAGCAAATAAAAAGCCAATTCTCCATCCGGTCATGCTATGAGATTTTGACAGTCCGTTGACCACAATGGTCTGTTCCTTTAGGAAAGAGGCAATTGAATGATGGGGCCGATCAAATGTCAGCTCACTATAAATTTCGTCGGATAAAATAAAGATGTCCTTTACTTCAAGCAGCTGGGCAATTTCTTTCAATTCTTCTTCAGAAAGTGTGACACCTGTTGGGTTTGAAGGGTAAGGAAGGACAACACACTTTGTCTTTTCCGTTAATGCATCCTCAATCAGCTTGGCATTTAATTTAAAGCCAGCATTCGTTGTGTCGATATGTACGGGCGCCGCGCCGCACATTCGAATGATCGGTTCATAGCCAGGGTAAACAGGTCCAGGTAAAATGACCTCATCACCCTCAGTCAAAATGGTTCGAAACGCAGCATCAATTGCTTGACTTGCACCTGTTGTGACAATGATTTCTGACTCTGCATCATAATCAAGATTCACTTTCTTCTTGATGTAATGCTGGATCGCTTGTCTTAGCTCTAGGAAACCAGCATTATGAGTATATGAGGTGAAATTCTCGTCAATGGCTGCTTTAGCAGCTGTTTTAACATGATGCGGCGTATAAAAATCGGGCTGACCTATAGTCAATGAAACGACATCCTCATATGACGATACGAGATTTGAAAATGTTCGAATGCCTGAAATTTCAATATCCTTTACTCTTGGATTCAGCAAATGCTCCATTTCTCATCACCTTAAAATATTTATGTTTTTATCCTATTTTACCATTCACTGCATAAATGTCACCTGCGGAAGGGCATCGGATATCATTATATGTAGTCTATTCTCCTATCCATCACAGCATGAGTGATATATTGAAGAAAGAGCAACATTTATTATAGCGTAACCAGCTCGGAAAATACAGGCTGTGATGATGATTAGAAAACGGCAAAACTGCGTAAAATGAAAGAACGTGAGAATGAAGTCATGGGAATGGCTTTCATAGACATACGATCTCCTGAAGGAGGACGATAGATGGAACAATCAGCGAAGACATCGAAAATAGCATTTCTATCCGTGATGAGTAACACATTTGTTGTGATCTTAAAAATCATTGTGGGGCTGTTAACTGGATCTGTTGCTGTTTTATCAGAAGCCATTCATTCCTTTCTCGATTTAATGGCATCTTTTATTGCATTTATCTCTGTTCGTATTTCAAGAAAGCCAGCAGATTCAAAACATCCTTATGGACATGGAAAAGTCGAAAATATTTCTGGAACCATTGAGACCCTGTTGATCTTTGTTGCTGGCATTTGGATCATATACGAATGTGTTCACAAATTAATGCATCCAGAGCCCGTCAAGCTGCCTGTACTTGGCATTGTGGTCATGCTGTTAGGCGCGCTCATCAATTTTGTTGTATCGAGGGTTGTGAACAAAGAGGCAGAGAGAGTACATTCTGTCGCCATGAAATCGAATGCGCTGCATCTTTTAACAGATGTTTATACGTCATTAGGGGTGGCATTTAGTTTATTGCTTGTTGCATTAACAGATTGGTATTTCCTAGATCCGATCATTGGTATGATTCTGGCCCTTTTTATTATGCGTGAAGCGTTTAAACTCATGAAGGAAGCCTTCCCGCCGCTTGTAGACGCCCGGTTAACACCGGAGGAAGAACAATCGATAGAAGCTATCATTCAAGCATTCAGCCAAGAATTCATTGAATACCATGACTTTCGAACAAGACGGTCTGGTGCAGAAGAATATATTGATTTCCATTTGATTGTGGATGGAAAAACTACCATTGAAGATGTTCACCAATTATGTGATCGAATCGAAGAGAAGATTCAGCATGAATTTCCGCATGCACAAATCTTTATTCATGTGGAACCTGAAAGTGAAAGAAGTTCACAAACGTAAAAAGGCGATCAACCTGCCTACAGGTTGTATCGCCTTTTTTTACGCTTCATCTATGAAATGAAATCAATAGCCATAAGCAGTATCGTAATCTTCATACCAAGAGATATAAGCTGTGTCATCATTTGACAAACCATGCTTCATGTCTAAAAAATCAGCTTCGCAAATATCTTCAATCACAGTCATTTCGTTGTTCTTTAATAGTACGACAGTTCCCATCATGAACACCTTTCTTTAAAAAATCCTTGACTATTGTACCATGTGAAGCGCGATTGTCAACAGAAGAATCGAAACAAGACGAAAATATCACAAAATGTTAAAAGGACAGGAGATAAAAGAACTAGAAGTGCCATGATTTTCACAAATTTTCAGTATTTATTCACATAAATCATTCATGACACGCTGATCTAAAATATATGTAAAAGTGTAAAGCTCCATTGATCTTGCTATATCCATAAGATATAATAACGAATGATTATAAGAAATTTATAGAAAACATACATAATAAAGGAGAAATAGGATGGAAACAAACATAGCAGAACCACACATTCAAGAAAAGAAGCATCCTGAGCTAGCAGGCGTGGGCTATCGTTTTCTTGCTCACCTTTTGGACGGTGTCATTATCGGTGTTCCTTATGCCTTCATCATGTTTATTTTGGCGACACTCTTGTTTGTCTCAAGCCCAGAGGCAGCATTGATGCTAGAGGATGACAGCTATTACTACTCTACAACCGTCATAACGGATGAAGAATGGGCTGTCATTATGGGACTTATCTTTTTCTACGTAGGAGCGATTTTGATCGGTATCGTGGTGACATGGCTTTATTACGCCATCATGGAATCATCAAAACTGCAAGGAACTCTTGGCAAAATGGCTCTTGGGATCAAAGTCACAAAAGTAACGGGTGAAAAAGTGACATTCGGAAGAGCAACAGGCCGCTTTTTTGCAAAAGGCTTTTTGTCTCCAATCTTATGTATTGGCTACATCATTGCGTTTTTCACAGAGAAAAAACAAGCACTTCACGATTTGATTGCAAGTACCATTGTAGTAGTGAAGAAATAATGAAAAGAGGCACCTCTGCTAGTATAGTAAGGGGTGCTTTTTGCATAGATCGCTTGTATGGAAGAGGGCAATCTCACATAAAGTAGAATGATAGTGAAAATCCAGGCAGGGAAGGGAGACAATATATTGAGAACAGGAAAAAAGACCGTACAGAAAAAAGGGGCAGGCTTCGGGCTGTTTTTGACAGCACCTGTTTTGGCCTGGGCACTATATGATTTTGCAAATACGATATTTTCATCAAATATGATCACCATTTTCTTTCCATTCTACTTGCAGGAAACGATAGGGGACAGCGCTAGAATGGATCAGATCGCCAGTACCTTTATTTCTTATGCAAACGCACTAGCCAGCTTTTTCCTCGTGATTTTTACACCTTTATACGGTGTGCTAATCGATCGTACAGGAAAGAAGAAGCGCTACATCACGGTGTTTACCCTGATTTGTATTGCTTGTACATTTTTGATGGGGATCTTTGCTGGAATTGATTTCTCAAACGAATGGTTTGGGCTGCCTGTCTCCTTATTAGTGGTGGTCACCTTGTTTGTGATTGCAAAATTTTTCTATCATTCTAGTCTTGTTTTTTATGACACCATGTTGCCCGATCTTGGGACAAAGGATGAAATACCTCTTATTTCTGGATTTGGCATCGCCGTTGGCTATTTAGGAACACTTGTCGGCCTCTCTGTTTATTTACTTGTCGGCAATGACCAGTTTCATGAAGCGTTTATCCCAACAGCACTTTTATTCTTTCTCTTTTTTCTGCCCTTTCTCTTTTTTGTAAAAGATCCTTATCCGCTGCCACAGCAAGTGAAAAAAGCGTCTTTTTTCAGCGGGTATAAAGAGATTATTGGCACGTTCAAAGATATGAAGCAATACAAGCCAGCTTTTATGTTTATGATCGCTTTCTTTTTTATGAATGATGCTTTACAGACAGCAATTGCGATGATGGCCGTTTATGCCAAAATCATCATTGGCTTTACCGCTGGGCAATTTATTTTACTTTATCTTGTATCAACCATTTCAAGTATCATTGGATCCTTTCTATTTGGATATATCACAAAAGCCATCGGGGCAAAGCGCTCGATTACAGTCGTTTATGTCATTTTAATCGTTGCGCTGATTCTGGCTGTGACAGCTTCAACAGAATGGGTATTCTGGGTAGCGGGCAGTTTATTTGGGATCTCACTTGGCGCGAGCTGGGGGGCATCACGCATATTGATTATTGAGCTGACACCGAAAGAAAAACGCGGACAGTTTTTTGGTCTCTTTGCCTTCTCAGGGAAGGTGTCTTCAATTGTCGGACCGATCATTTATGGCTCAGTCACACTGCTATTTGCAGAGCACGGAAATCTCGCAAGCCGCCTTGCACTAGGGTCTTTACTCATCCTTGCAGCGATAGGACTTGTGATTCATCAATTCGTACGAGAGAAAGCGTAAAGAAACGTCAACTTTTTACCCATGCTGCCGATATAAAAAGTACAATCTTATATAGAAGAATAGAGGGATTTCCGTGGCTTTAAACAAACAAGAAATTTTACTTGACTCTGGTACAAATGAATTGGAAATTGTGAAGTTTGAAATTGGTTCAAATCAATTCGGCATTAACGTGATGAAAGTAAGAGAAATCATTCAGCCAGTTGAGGTGACAGTTGTACCGCACTCTCACCAAGACGTAGAAGGTATGATTAGTTTACGAGGCGAGATTTTACCAGTCATCAATCTATTTTC
This sequence comes from Bacillus sp. SIMBA_154, assembly GCF_046536015.1. Taxonomy (NCBI): domain Bacteria; kingdom Bacillati; phylum Bacillota; class Bacilli; order Caryophanales; family Bacillaceae; genus Bacillus; species Bacillus sp. SIMBA_154. The sequence goes on along the minus strand of NZ_JAWJBV010000002.1, from coordinate 353,603 downwards.
CTTTTTTAATGTCGAGTCAGATCGGTCCGAACAAGAGAAGTATATCGTGACTGAATTCAACCAACGGAAATTTGTGTTCCATACAGGAACGGTTTCACAAATTCACCGCGTCAGCTGGGAAGAGATTGAAAAGCCGACTGCACTCAATCAAGGCATGGACCGTCATTTAACAGGCATTATTAAGCTTGATGGGAAAATGATTTTCCTTCCAGATTACGAAAAAATCATTTATGATATTGAATCCGCTTCTGGAGTAGAAACGTATCATATGTTTGACGGTGAGAAAGACGAGAGAAGAACAGGGAAGAAGCTGTATGTTGTTGAAGATTCTCCGCTGCTCATGCGTCTATTAACGAATGAATTAACTGAAGCAGGCTATAAAAACATTGTGACCTTTGAAGATGGCAAACAAGCATATGATCATGTCATGGATCTTGTCAGCAAAGGAATCAGTGTGACAGAAGAAATTGATATGATGATTACAGATATCGAAATGCCCAAAATGGATGGTCATCGATTAACAAAACTGCTAAAGGAAAACCCTTTAACGAGCTCCATTCCGATTCTAATCTTCTCTTCGTTAATCACTGAAGATTTGCGGCATAAAGGGGAAACAATCGGAGCAGATGATCAAATTAGTAAACCAGAAATTCATCAGCTCATTGAAAAGGTCGATCACTTTATTATCTAAAGAAAAAACCACTCGGCCTGAGTGGTTTTTTCTGTTTAAAAATAACTTTCCCCGAGTCGTTTGAAGACGGGTTTCGTATAATGTGATTTTTGTTTTGTGGCGGCAGGTTTTTCTTTTAAACCAACATACGTTTGAAGGATTTGTTTTGCTCGGTTTAATGACATATTCGCCTTCGGATTGCGATATGATTGATTTAAATTTCCTAAGTGTGGCAAAAATTCGAAGTCTTCTTTAGTTGGTGGCAGATGAAAATAATAATCTCCAATTTCAATCAGCACGTCGGACTGTTGTTGACTATATTTGGGATTGTTAGAGAAATGTAGGCCCACTTTTCTTCCTTTACCTTCTTGTAATAGTTTTTGCAGCGCACGTTTTTTCAAAAGATAAAGAAACTTGGGATTTGGTGCGGTTTTAGCATGGCGGTTAACAGTATAAATGGCTTTTGCGATGTTTTCTGCTGTAGGTTCTATGTCTTTAGTATGAGCATAATCGTCCATTTTTTCTCTCCTTTGTCTTTCGTCTTCCTGTGCTTAGTATAAATTATACGTTTTTATTGGTAAATTGCAAATGGAGTTATTGTAAAAAGAAAACCTTTGGTATAAAGGGATTAGGGAGGATTAAAAATTTAATGTTTTAGAATCAACCCCCAATACTTCCCCAAAATTATAAATTCATAGCCTCTTCAAAAACTTCCACTGATTCTATTTCTAATTATTCGAAAGTATGGATATATATGTCATTGATCATTGGAGGGGTATTTCCAAGACGGTCAGCAATTACTTTGTCTGGTATTCTTTTGCTTATCAGTATAGTCGCATGAGTATGTCTTAAACCATAAACGGTAATTTTCTTTAGATTTTGATTATCGGCAACTATATTGACAGCATAATTAAGTGAGTTAGGTGATATAGGTTTTCCATTCGTCCGACTAATTAATATGAAATCTTCTTCTTTTAAAGGATGACCAAAGGAAATCTTTAACTCTTTACACCATTTTAGGTACAATTTTAATTGGTTTATTACTTTCCCCCGACTTTATAGTGAGGTAACTATTATTAGTTTTTGGGGGGCCAAGTATGAGAAGCGCAGTATAGTGCGAAATACTTTTTGAGCGCCTTCAAGAAAAATGCTTAATTGTTCAGCAGTAAAAAAATTATCGACAATCATTGTGCTTGGGTTGTCTTTTTTTATTTTAATCTTTTTAAAGCGGTTCTTCTTTATTATTTCGTTTTCGACAGCCGCATTAATACCAATTTTGAAGATTGTATGGTACGCATTAACTGTACATGGAGTCAATTTGTCTAATAATTAAATGGTGGAATGGTTTTAACAATTGTTTATCTTCAAAAGGAGTTAGTTGGGCGATGATTACATTAGCAGGAAGCATCTGTGGCGGAGCTTGTAGTGTAACAATGGGAACAGCTTGTGCGCCTTGCTTTTATGGCTTAACATTCTTATCAGGGTTTAACATAGGCGAATGCTTTGAAAAAAATATTAGTTAGGTGGTATATAAATGAATCTAGTTCGTGTATTGTGTATTCTGATTTTTATAATATCATTAACGGGATTTATACAAATCATTATAAATAAACAATTTATTTATAATGGGATTATATATATATTAATATTCCTATTATCCTTAGCTCTTTCAATCACTATCCCTATACAAAATAAGAATAATAATTCGTCTACACAAAAGTGAAAACACAATGTAAAAAATGCATCCCTGTTATTGACATATCATCATACAGTCAAAGGTGCAGTTTATCAGGAGCACACCATCTTCATAGCAAAAACAACCCCGTACATCCGTCTTCATGTCTCATCTAGCCGTGTCAGCTGGAAAGAATGCGACTCTTTTCATTGAAGGAGCAAAAGAGAGACTTTGAGGTAATAGGGAGTTCTTATAAGAACTAATGGAAATGAAATAGATATAAAGTGAACTATTAGATCTTGATAACCACCTATTTAAATAAATGGGTAGTTTCTCAATTTGTATTTCTTTCTTATGTTGAGTCATGATTCCGTCTGAAAGCTTATACCATATGCCAGACAACAGGGTCGAACATATGGCTTAAAAAATGGACTATTTTGTATGACTAGAATAAGCGCAATAAAAACAACCATTAAAATCAGTGTCATTCGTCATTTTTTTGGCTTCTTCAATGGCGCTTTCACCATTCATGTGTAGACCAATTAATGTACGGCTTGAAGCATCTCCTAGAAACGCACAATCTTCTGTATGTACAACATACTGTCCGTGATCATCTTTTGAATGAATAAAGTAATAACTTTTTAGCATACCCCTCACCTCCAACTTGACTATCCTACTATAAAACTTCCAATAATGTAAAGAATTTTTATTAAAATTGTTACATTTTTATACATATATCTGTTATTTAAAAAAACAAAAAAAGAAAGGATGATCATCTAAATGAACCTTTATAATGAATATGAGATTAAGTTCAATGGGTGTATATGATAAAAGAAAGGAATGTGTCTATTGAAAGACATTTTAGCTCCTTTATTCATCGCTTTGGTCGTTGGAGGGATTGTGTATGTGATAGACGATCAACCAATTCATCCTTTACTTCTCTTTCTCATTTTGTTTATTAGCATTTATGCAGTCGAAAGAATCATTGATTTTGCTTCAAATCGGTTCAATCAACAGAAAAAATAAACGTCCTAGGACATGAAGGACGTTGAAGCCATGAAAAAAAGACTTTCTCAAAAAGAAAGCCCCAGCGTGTAGACAAACCCTCGCATTCGGTGTCAGTCGGGTGCTCACGAATCTCAAATTCGCTCCGCTCCGGTACTCGTCCATCCTAGCCTTCTAAGGTTTTCTATCACGCTGAAAAGAAGACAAAGGGCTAAAATGAAGATCATTTTAGCCCTTTTAGATGTTCATTTATTGAACTCCCTGACCTTTTAATTCACGCTGTACATCTAACTCGGCAGCTTCTCTGCTGAACTTTGGCAGTGTAATGAAGTAAAAAAGGAAGACGAGTAAAATAATCATGCCCATTCCGTAATAAATATATGAAATATTCGTCACGAGCTTTGGAAATAGTACCGCAATCAAACCTAACGTCATTGATTGGGCAAACATAGTGAGCGGATCAACCCATCCTGACACACGTCCCATCAGACGAGGGTGGACGATTCTTGGCAACCAGCCGCCAATAACAATGTTGATTGGACCGATGCATGTTCCAATGACAAATGATGTGACATAAAATAACCACAATGTATGGGTAGAACCAAGTACAAAAATGAGAATGCCTGCAATAAGAATCGGAATCGACATGAGATATTGCATTTTCACCTTTTTAGCGAGAACAGAGCCCATTACGCTTCCAACAAGAAGCCCTGCACCGATCGCGATCGTAAAGAAAGATGTATGCAATTCAAAGTGTTCTGGTGAAAGACCATATTTCATTGTAAACATTGGAAGGACTGCAAATGCGCCATTGACAAGACCGAAAACGAAGAAGCCAAAAATTAAGGAAGCCAGTAATTTATTTTTTAAAATATAAATAATGCCTTCTTTAAAATCCTTAAGAGACGTTTTAATGGTCATACTTTTCCAGCCTGCTTGTCCATTTGGCTGACGCGCTTCCATTGGAATGTTACATGAACGAATCAGGATGCCGGAAATAATAAAACTGATCAAATCGATCGTAATGGCACCATGAAGCCCAATGGTTTTATACATAATAGCACCGATTCCAACACCAAACACCATAAATAAACTAAACAGCATTTGATTTAAGCCAGCGGCTTTTGCATATTGATCTTTATTTAAAATCGCCTGTACGAGAGATGCTTCAGCTGGATAGAAGAACTTCGTAATGGCACTTCGTATAAACAAGATCAAGAAAATAAGTGGAAGTGAATTAAAATAAATGACGACAAATAAAACAATCGTCAGCCCAGCTCGTATCCAATCACAATTCTCTGCGACTTTTTTACGATCAAAACGGTCTGCGACCACACCGACCATAAAAAAGACAAAGATGGTAGGGAGTGAATACATTAGCTCTGCCAATGTGGCGTAGGCGGGCTGATGACTAAAATGGTCAAGCAAATAAAAGGCAAACGCCATATTGCCTACTGTTGTCCCCATTTGCGAGGCAAGTGCTGCAAAAAAGAGACGAACAAAATTTCTGTTTTTAAAAATATCCATAAATACGCTCCTTAACCTGAAGATCCCACTTTATATCATATAAAATTTTAACCATTCATACAATTGATTTCTCTTACTGGCTAATGGTCACAGGTGTTCCGTTGGGAACGAGTGAAGCAAGTTCGATGACATCCTGATTATACATGCGAATGCATCCTCTAGAAACAGCTTTACCAATTGAAGACGGGTTATTCATACCGTGGATGCCGTAATGAATTTTCGAAAGGCTCAGCCAATAGGCGCCAAAGGGACCTCCTGGGTTGGGCTGTCTGTTGACAATATAATAAGAACCTGTCGGTGTCATATTTAATATCTTTCCTGTTGCAATCGGGTACGAACGAATGAGCTGTGATCCAGAAAACAAAACGAGACGTTTCGTTGAAATCGAAACAGAGATGCGGTAAGGGATCGTGCTAGGATCCGGCAACCCAGGAATGATGATGACCTCATTTTGTTCTGGCTCGCGAGCCTGAAGTGACGGATTTGCAGCCTTTAAGGCATCTGTCGTTGTTCGAAAATCAAGCGCTATAGAAGCAAGTGTTTCTCCACTTTTCACCGTGTATCGCAGCATCAAAGGACACTCCTTTTACTCAAATAAAAGAAGCCATAATGTCCGTCACCAGATATACTATATGGACGGAATCAGGCCCACTAAGGTTTCTCCTAACATTTGTCATGAGAAATATCTTTAATTATACATATGCAAGATAGGGTGGTTTGGCTTCTGTTTATACGCGAGATGTGAAAGTGAAAAAGGTTAATTCAGGTTTGGCTAAAAATCGAAGTGGCAGTCTTGTTGTCCCGAGCCCGCGGTTGACATAGATGCGGTGCTGATAGCTGCCGTATAAACCTTCTACATATGTATGGCCATAAGGTGCTGTGAGAATTGGTCCATAAAAAGGAAGCTGTATTTGACCGCCATGCGTATGCCCAGAGAGCTGTAAGTTAATGGGCGCTTGTTTCAGCTCCAGTGCAGCATCAGGCTCATGTACGAGCAGTAAAGTAAATAAATCAGAGGATACTTCCCGTTTGATGAGGTCGTAATCTGGCACGCTCATCATGAGGTCATCCAGTGTAGCGATCTGAATGTGCGCCCCTTCTTTTTCTAAAAGAAACACATCATTTTTACATAATGTAAATCCACAAGCTTCCATCGTTTTCTCATAAAGCTCCACGCCAAATGGTCCGTAGTCATGGTTTCCGCATATCGCCAGCTTACCAAACGGAGCATTCAGCTTAGTCAAATAAGCTTTTGCTTTTTCATGTTCTTCAATAGATGCCTGAAAATCAACTAGGTCACCTGTGAACACAATGAGGTCTGGAGATTCAGCATTGATTTTCTGGACGACGGCTTCTAGATCCTTAGCAGGAAATGTATCGCTTAAATGAACATCACTAAATTGGGCAATTTTAAACTGGTCAAATGAAGCTGGAAGCTGAGCATCTTGAATGGTCAGTGACACGGCATCGAGCATGTGCGGCTCGATGTATCTGGCATAGCCATATCCACATGTTGTAGCCAAAAAGCCGAGAATACTCGCACCAGCTGCTCCTTTTAAAAACTGTCTGCGGGTAAGTTGCTTCATATAAGACTCCTTTAAAAATAAAATTAAGTATAGCATGATATTTGTTAAATCTCCCATATGGTGCACGGAGGGGGAATCATGATATGATAGAAAAATAATGAATGAATAGTCATTCAAAGTGTACAAAGGGGGAGAACAAATGACGAAACAAACAGTGATTGTCACAGGAGGATCAAGCGGAATGGGGAAGGCGATGGCTACCCATTTGGCACTCGGAGGCTGGAATGTTGTGATTACTGGAAGAACAGAAGAAACGCTGGAAAAGACTGCAAGTGATATTAAGCAGGAAGGAGGATCGGTTGCTTACTTCCAAATGGATGTGCGAAAACCAGAGGATGCCGATCAGATGGTGAAGTTTGCGGTGGATACATTTGGCGATGTTGATGCACTCATCAACAACGCAGCAGGGAACTTTTTGGTCCCAGCAGAAAAACTGTCTCCAAACGGCTGGAAAGCGGTCATTGATATTGTGTTAAATGGCACATTTTTTTGCAGTCATGCAGTGGGTAATTACTGGATTCGTCAAAAGAAAAGGGGAAGTATGATCAACATGGTGGCCACTTATGCATGGGGTGCTGGTGTAGGTGTGGCGCATTCAGCAGCAGCAAAGGCAGGAGTTCTGTCTCTTACTCGAACGCTTGCAGTAGAATGGGGAAAGCAGTATCGAATTCGCGTCAATGCCATCGCACCAGGACCAATCGAGAGAACAGGCGGGGCTGATAAACTGTGGGAATCTGAAGAGGCAGCGCAAAAAACTTTAGATAGAGTCCCTCTTGGCAGACTGGGCACACCAGAGGAAATTGCAGAGCTTGCGGCCTTTTTACTATCTGAACATGCGTCTTATATTAATGGAGATTGTATCACGATGGATGGGGGTCAATGGCTCAACCAATCACCATTTTGAATGACCGTGTAAGACCTGCTTTTGATGTGGTATAATCACACAAAGAGAGAAGCAGGTGATGAAAATGGTCGATCCATTAGATATTTTAACGAATATTGAAGATGTTTTCCCGCACTATCAAGCGATCTTCAGTGCGGAAGAGCAAAAAGTGATAGGCTATGAAATTCTAGGAAGAATGAAGCTTGAGTCTGAAACGGTTAGCCTAGGCTCCTTCTTTACGGATTCATCTATTCCTGACGAATATAAACTGGAAGTAGATCAAAAAGTACTTAGTCAAGCACTTGATCTCTTCACAACAGCTGATGAAGATTTGCTCATTTTTATTAATCATGATGCCAATGTTCTCATGCTTGATCATGGCGAAAGCTTTTTAGAGCTTTTAAAGGAATATGAAGCAAGAGGCATTCAGCTTAATCGGTTTGTCATTGAATTTACTGAACATACGTTTAGCGGCGACATTGAACAGCTTTACCATACGTTAACGTATTATCGTACATATGGGATCAAAATCGCCGTATCTAATATAGGAAAAGAAAGCAGTAACCTTGACCGGATTGGCCTGCTTTCACCCGATCTATTAAAAATAGATTTACACGCATTAAGGGCGTCCGCTCCTTCCCCTTCCTATGAGTATGTCTTGTACAGCATTTCATTGCTTGCGAGAAAAATAGGGGCGGCTTTAATTTATGAGGACATTGAAGCGAATTTTCAGCTGCAGTATGCATGGAGAAATGGCGGGAGATATTTTCAAGGGTTCTATCTGCATGAGCCTACGGCGGAATTAATCGACCGCAACAAACGAAAAGATCAGCTTAGAGAAGAATTTCAACAATTTATTGCCCATGAGAAAAAGAAGCTTCAAGCTGTTTACGAACATTCTGAAACATTTTATAAACGAATTCACCAAGCTGTTACGGCCTTGAAAAAATCATGCCGCACAAATGATGAACTCATACAAAAACTGGCACTCGAACTAACAGATTGCAGCTTTCGAATTTATATGTGTAATGAGGAAGGCTTTCAAATTACTGGAAATGTGTTTAAAAAAGAAAAAGAATGGCTGTTTCAGCCGGAGTATATAGAGAAAAACTGGAGCTGGCGCCCTTATTTCCTGGCGAATATTCTCCAAATGAGAATAAGCGGGAAAGGATTTTTCAGCGATATTTACAGTGATTTAGAAACAGGGGAGCGGATACGAACGTTTTCTTATCCGTTAGAGGGAGACATGTATTTGTTTATAGATCTTCCATATGCCTATCTATATGAGCAAGATGGATTAATTTAAAAGCAGCCAGAGCGGCTGCTTTTTTTGATAGAAAAAAGAAATAAAAAAATGGTTGACAATGAAACTGATAATCATTATCATTTAGTTATAGAGAGAAGCTACTCTCTGTTCCCCAACCCCTCTATCAGATCAAGATCCAAAAAACTTGGCGCTACCCCCGCCAAGTTTTTTTTGTGCTTCAATCTTTTCCTTTATGCATAGGACATCCCAAATCCTCCATACATCTTAAATGATGATAGTTAGACGGTAGGAGGGAAAAGTCATGATCAAACGTGACAAGCGGCTGCTGATTGATTTGCCAAGACCAGATCACCCAGATGCAAATGGGGCCGCTGCTGTGCAAGAATTACTCGGCGGGAAATTTGGTGAAATGTCCACATTAAATAATTATATGTTTCAATCCTTTAACTTTAGAGGGAAACGAAAACTCAAACCGTTTTATGACCTCGTATCAAGTATTACAGCTGAAGAATTCGGTCATGTAGAGCTTGTGACAACGGCTGTGAATCTCATGATTACGGGGACCACTCATGGCGGAGATCCAGATACGACACCGATGAAAGCGGCTGTCGATAAACGAAATACACAGCATTTTATTCAAACGGCACAAACAGGCTATCCGTTTGATTCAATGGCAAAACCTTGGACAGGAGAGAATGTGTTCTCAAGTGGTAACCTGATTCTTGATCTTCTTCATAATTTCTTTCTTGAATGCGGGGCTCGTACGCATAAAATGCGTGTGTATGAAATGACGGACCATCCTACGGCAAGAGAGATGATCGGATATTTACTTGTAAGGGGCGGTGTGCATGTTGTGGCATATGCAAAAGCGCTTGAGGTAGCCACAGGAGTAGATGTAGGAAAGATGCTGCCGATTCCAAACCTCGACAACAAATACTTTGACTCTGCGAGGAAATTTGAAGATCAAAACATGCATACGAAGCTGTACACATTTAGTGATACGGATTACAAGGATATCAATAAAATTTGGAAAGGCAGCCACCCGATTGATGGAAAGCCGCTGACAGTCATTGAGGGTACCCCGCAAGGTGCGCCTGTACCAGATTATAGAGAATTACCGGAAGAGTTTGCCCCGGGTATTTCAAAAGAGGATTTTGACGAAATTGCCAAACGGCTCATGAGATCTGCCGGTTTATAAAAAACATCGTGTATGAGATGAGAGAAAAGACTCAAAATAAAAAAACAGATTCTTTTTCTTTTTTTGAATTCAAGAGGAAAAATATCATCTGAGAACACTTTATGGTATGATGCTTTGTAGGACTTGTGTATAATCAATACGGGTTCATCTTGAGTTGTTTTTTTGAAAGGAGTCTTTTTTTAGAATGTCACAATTAATGGGTATCATTACAAGGCTGCAAAGTCTTCAAGAGACAGCAGAAGCTGCAAACGAGCCGGCACAGCGTTATTTTGAAGTGAACGGTGAGAAAATCTGTAGTGTTAAGTATTTCGAAAAGAATCAAACGTTTGAATTGACTGTTTTTCAACAAGGGGATAAGCCAAACACTTTCCCATTTGACAACATTGATATGATTTCGATTGAAATTTTTGAGCTTCTACAATCCTAAGCTGAATCGTATGAAATGTTTTTTCTGAGGATTCCTTCGCTTATTGCGGCAATATACACTTGTCATCATAGGTGATGTACAAATGGAAGATGATCAATCAGCGCATTTTTCGGAAAAGAGACCATTAAAAAGGAGTTCCTTTCTGTGAGTGATTCTTTTTTCTACAATCTTTCTGAAGATTATTTAGCGTTTTCTGATGTCGTCATGAGAATGAAAGACTTTATTCGAAAAGACCCTAGATCCGTCTATGTGTTATCAATCGGCACGGATTCTCAAGTCAATCAGAATATCACAACATTTATGACTGCAATTCATCTTCACCGGATTGGCAAAGGAGCTTGGGGCTGTCTCACACAACAAGTGATCAGCAGGCCTGTGCAAAGTCTTAGAGAAAAAATTTCATTAGAGACAGCGTTTACCCAAAAGGTATGTGCAGACATCCTGGAGGGTCCTTTAACAGAACTGATGGATTTGCTTCTTCCGTTTGCTGAGGAAGGGGCAGACCTTCGTTTTGAAGCCCATCTAGATATTGGCAAAAAAGGAAGTACGAAAGAGCTGATCCAGGAAATGACTGGAATGATCACAGCTATGGGAATTGAAGCAAAAATAAAACCCGACTCATATGCAGCATTTTGCTATGCCAATCGATACACAAAATAAATTCCGTCATTTTTCTCCAAACCTTGTCGAAACGTGCGGTTGACGATTCGATTCTAGTTCCTTATTCTAGCTGTATAGAGAGGAAGCAGACATTCAAAAGCCTGCTAATCAATATAAAAGCATATATGAAACAGGGGGCCTGATGTTGAATGAGCGTCATCGAAAATCGTTTTAATGAAGAAGAGAAAAAGCTATTATTAAACGTATTGCTGAATCAGGAATATGCTGTCGAATTACTAAGCAGTGAGATCAATGATATAGAATGTGGGACAAAAAATGTCGACGACAATACGTATAAGCAATTGATCACATTGTATGACAGAGTAAGGTTTGAGAATTAATATTGGTTTAACATTCTATTAGATACTCGAGGGCTGAGTATCTTTTTTATGCAGAAAAAATCTTTCGACAAATTTCGTTTTAGTTTATGCTTAATATTAAAGGGGAATGTATGATTGATGATCGAGAGAAAAGGGGTCGAAGAAACATGATAGAGATAGAACCGACTCAATTGCTTGAGTCAACAGTAGCGGAGCATATGATTGATGCAGATAAAGTGGCACATGTTCAAATTGGAAATAATCTTGAGCATGCCCTATTGGTCTTGACAAAAACAGGATATACAGCCATACCAGTATTAGATGCTTCTTATCATCTACACGGGTTAATCGGAACGAATATGATCATGGATAAAATTTTTGGTTTAGAACGAATTGAATTCGAGAAACTGGACCAGTTGAAGGTAGAAGAGGTCATGTTAACGGATATTCCAAGACTCAAAACAACTGATCCTGTGCTAAAAGGCGTTCACGCTGTGACGAATAATGGATTTGTTTGTGTAGAAAATGAGGAGCAAGTATTTGAAGGGATTTTTACTCGACGTGTTGTATTAAAGCGCTTAAATGAGGTCATTCATTCCGCGAAAAAATGAGCTGCAGCCCAGCTTATTTTTTTTTGCCTTCATAAGTTAAAATTTATATAATGATCATATGGAATAAGAAAAACTTATAGAGGGAGAGGGGACGCCCATGCAGCTTCAAGAGTTACATATGCTTGTTGTGCTAAGTGAAGAATTGAATATGAGAAAGGCTTCGGAGAGGCTCTTTGTCTCTCAGCCTGCATTATCTCAAAGGTTGCAAACGATCGAAAAGGAATGGGGAACTAAAATCTTTTTTCGTTCACAAAAAGGGCTGACCGTGACTTCAGCAGGTGAACAGATTATCCAGTTTGCAAAAGAGGTCACGACGGAGCAAGATCGAGTGAGAGAGAGAATCGATGAGCTTGAAGGAGAAATTCATGGCACACTCAAGCTTGCAGTTGCGTCCATTATTGGACAGCACTGGCTGCCAAAGGTGTTAAAGCGGTATGTCGAAAAATATCCAAATGCCAAAGTATCACTTGTTACCGGCTGGAGTAGTGAAATGCTCAAAAGCTTGTATGAAGACCATGTGCACATTGGCATTATTCGCGGAAACCCTGATTGGAAGGGGACAAAGGAATATTTGATGACTGATCATTTATATTTAGTTGATTCCGTGATCAAGGACGTGGATGAGTTAATTGAGACAGAACGGCCGTTTATTCAATTTAAAAGCGACAGCACCTATTATCAGGAAATCCAGCACTGGTGGCACCAAAAATTTAAAGTTTCCCCAAAGCAGACGATTCTTGTGGACCAAATTGAGACATGTAAACAAATGGCTTATCATGGCATCGGCTATGCCATTTTGCCTTCTGTCACCTTATATGACCACGAAAAAAGTGTTCATAAAACCCCGCTCGTTGATGTAAATGGAGAGCAAATTGGACGTGACACATGGCTTTTAGGCTATGAAGCATCTTTTCAGTTAAAACAGGTTCAAGCATTTGTTGGTGTAGTGAAAGAAATGCTTGAAAGTGATGCAGTGTAAGTACCTTCTGGAAGAGGAGGTGCTTTTTTAGGATAAGTGAACGTTCTTGGTTGAATTCAATTTCTGATAGATTCGCCTATTTATCATACTACGAAAAAAGCAGAAAGCTGGATCAAATGATGAGAAATAAACAAAGAAGAAAGATTGACATACCGAAGTGGGGAAAATATTTACGAGGGAGATGGCGTGAACGTTTTGCAAGCCATCTTTCATTAGAAGAACAAAAAGAGATCGGGATAGATGGTTTTCTATGGCACTTATGCAGCTGGAGAAAGGTTGCATGCCTTGAAAAAGAGGAAGCGATAAACGCATTTCTTCATCAAACAAAGCATAAATGTACAGTTTTTTATCAATTTGTGGACGAAGCATATCTTCTTGAAAACGCTAGTGCACTCTCAATGAATGAATTACCATATAAAGATGGTGATATGGATTACAGCGATATGTATGTCATGGATTGGGAGGGAAATTGGACATTTGTGATGACGCACGAAACCGATTGCGGTCCATATTTTATTCAGAAACATAAAACGAGTGAATCATAAAGCTATGATATCCTGATCATTTTAGAACCGCCTTCCAATTGGAATGAGCGGTTTTTTATGTGGGTTCTTTTTATCTTGAACAACGCTTATTCATAAAAACATTTGACAATGAAAATCATTATCATTTAAAGTGTACATATAATAATTGAAAATGATTATCATTTAGATGAGGTGACCAATAGATGAAAGCACTAATTGCATTTGCGAGTATGTCTGGCAATACGGAAGATATGGCAGCAATCTTAAAGCAAACATTTCAAGGAAAAGGGATAGATACAGAGATGATGGAATTTGATGATACGAGTGCAGAGGATCTTTCTTCATACGATTATGTATTGATCGGTTCCTATACTTGGGGTGATGGAGATTTACCTTATGAAGCAGAGGATTTTTATGAAGAGGTCTCTACTCTTGAACTTAGTGACATCAAAGCGGCTGTATTCGGATCTGGTGATTACAGTTATCCGAAGTTTTGCGAGGCTGTTCATACATTCCATGACATGCTGAAATCAACAGGTGCATCCGTATTTCCTGAAACATTGAAAATGGAGCTTGCGCCAGATACAGATGAGGATGTGGCGTGCTGTCAGGAATTTGCCACCAGCTTTTTAACGTGGGCCTCTTTGTCGGAGAAACGAGTTGAAAATCATGTTTCATAAAGGTGCAACGGCCGTTGCTGCATCTAAAAGTGGTGGATACTTTGTCGCGGTAAAACGAGAAGGTATTTTCCACTACAGTGTTGAGAGCGGGTGGCAGCAGCTGTTTAAGCTCAAGCATAAAATTCATGCCATCAGCTATATTGGGCCTTATTTATTTGGCGTTGGTGAAAATGGAACAGTGATCAGGTCAGGAGATGAGGGCAATACGTGGGCGCTATCATCATTTCCAACAAATGCAGTTGTTTGGTCTATTACAGGGCGCAAAGATGGTTTTGTGTGCGCACATGGAAAACACAGTATTTATGTGTCAGCCGATTTCGGGATTTCCTGGGAAATTATGAAGCCGTTTGCTCATGTGAATCAGCCTCCAGTGATTCGTTCGTTATGTGTTGCAGGTGATCACCTTTATATTGGAACACAGATTCATGAGGTTCATGGAGGAATATGGGTGTATGACTTGCAGAGTGAACAGATTTTTCTACTAAACAGAGAAGAGCATCGAATGACAGCTTCTATGCTGTTCTATGAGGAACATCTTCTTGTCTGTGCGTTAGGCTCAAAAAAAGGCAAGAAAGGATCAGTTCAAATTCTAGACTTACATACAAATATTCTACATGATATTCAATCACAGGCCTTCGCTAGAGAAGAATCGTTTTTGGATGTGTCAGAGGATAATGGCATTGTGTATGTGACCACCTCGCAAGACGAACACGGGTTTTCTAAAGTGTATCAGCTTGATATAGAGCAAAAAGAGCTCAAATGGTTTGATACGATCAAAGGACACGGTTTTCGTGTAGCCAATCAAAACGAAAATTTTTTCTGCGCGGGTTTATATGAAAGCAAGTTTGTCAGGCCTTATGAGGAGCCTGCGCTGATTCATTGATAAGGAGGAAGAAAAAGTGACAGAAAAGGTTTTATTGGTGTATGCCACGATGTCTGGGAACACAGAAGCAATGGCAGATTTAATTGAAAAAGGATTAAAGGATGCAGGAGCTAGCGTCGACCGGCATGAAGCGATGGATATTGATGCCGAGCTTCTGAATGATTACTCGCACATTATGTTAGGTGCGTATACATGGGGAGATGGTGATCTTCCAGATGACTTTATTGATTTATATGAAGAAATGGAAGAGCTTGATTTAACCGGAAAAGCGTTTGCTGTATTCGGTTCCGGAGATACATCGTATGAGCATTTTTGTGGAGCTGTTGACTTAATCGAAGAAAAAGTGAAGGATCTCGGCGGTGATATTGTCCTGCCATCAGTCAAAATTGAGCTGAATCCAGAAGGAGACGAAGAAGAGGAATTGATTTCTTTTGGCAAACAATTTATTCAACTTCACCAGCAAGAAGTGGGATAATCGGGCCCGCTTGTTTTATTTTCCATTGAAGAGTCAACTCTTTCACTTGTCATTAAAACTCTCCTTTGATACAGTAATGAAGTATAAATTAAGAGGAGGACATACATACATGAAACAAATGGACGCTAATGAAATTATTTCATTTATTCAAAATAGTACAAAATCAACACCTGTTAAAGTCTATATCAAAGGTGACTTAAAAGATATTGAATTTGGTGAACAGGCAAAAACGTTCATCACGGGCAACACAGGTGTTGTCTTCGGTGAGTGGAGTGAAATCCAAGAAGCTCTAGCATCAAACAAAGACAAAATTGAAGATGTTGTTGTGGAAAATGACCGCCGCAACTCTGCGATTCCTATGTTAGACTTGAAAAACATTAAAGCACGTATTGAACCGGGTGCAATCATTCGTGATCAAGTTGAAATCGGTGATAATGCAGTCATCATGATGGGTGCTTCTATTAATATCGGTTCTGTGATCGGTGAAGGTACGATGATTGACATGAACGTGGTGCTTGGCGGCCGCGCGACAGTAGGTAAGAACTGTCATATCGGTGCTGGATCTGTTCTTGCGGGTGTTATTGAGCCGCCATCTGCTAAACCAGTCGTCGTAGAAGATGATGTTGTCATCGGCGCGAACGCTGTTGTTTTAGAAGGCGTGACAATTGGTAAAGGAGCGGTTGTAGCAGCTGGTGCGATCGTTGTCAACGATGTTGAGCCTTACACAGTTGTAGCAGGTACACCTGCTAAGAAAATCAAAGACATTGATGAAAAAACAAAAGGTAAGACTGAAATTAAACAAGAACTGCGTCAGCTTTAATTCATACAATTCGCAGCAGAAGACATAGACGTGGATGATATATCCACGTCTTATTCGTATAGTGGAAAGGAAGCGAGTTCACTTGTTAAATCGTGAGCAATTAATATCCATTCGAAGAGATTTACACCAAATTCCCGAGCTTGGTTTCCAAGAATTTAAAACACAAGCGTATCTCATCAAGCATCTCGGCACGTATTCAAAGGATCGAGTAGAGATTGAAACATGGCGGACTGGACTTTTTGTGAAAGTGAAGGGAACAAATCCCGCGCGCGTATTTGCTTATCGTGCAGATATGGACGGTTTATCTATTCCTGAGGAAACTGGGTATCCATTTCAATCTGTGCATGAAGGGAAAATGCATGCATGTGGACATGACCTTCATATGACCATTGCCCTTGGTATCATTGATTATTTCGTTCACCAGCCAATCAAAGAAGATATCCTATTTATTTTTCAACCAGCAGAAGAAGGGCCAGGCGGAGCTGAACCGATGCTTGCAAGTGATGTTTTGAAAAAGTGGACGCCAGACTTTATTACAGCGCTGCATATTGCACCTGAGTATCCAGTCGGAACGATTGCAACAAAGCCTGGGCTATTATTTGCCAATACGAGTGAACTTGTGATCGATCTTGAAGGAAAAGGCGGACATGCCGCTTACCCTCATTTAGCGAATGATATGGTTGTCGCTGCAAGTGCACTTGTAGGTCAGCTGCAATCTGTCATTTCTCGTAATGTCGATCCACTTGATAGTGCAGTGATTACAGTCGGAACGATTACGGGAGGAACTGCTCAAAATATCATTGCTCACCATGCCAAACTTGACGGAACCATTCGCACGCTCTCACCAGAGTCTATGGAAAAGGTGAGAAAGCGAATTGAAGCGCTAGCAAAAGGAATTGAAATTGGCTACGAATGCAAGGCAACAGTTCGATACCCTTCATCTTATTACGAAGTGGATAATTCAAAGGACCTGACAGAAGAATTTATGTCATATGTAGCCAAAGAAGGGCTTGCGAATGTAATTGAATGTAGAGAAGCCATGACAGGAGAAGATTTTGGCTACATGCTGAAAAAATATCCTGGCTTCATGTTTTGGTTAGGGGTAGATTCAGAATATGGTCTGCACCATGCAAAACTCATGCCTGATGAAAAGGCCATCGAAACGGCTGTAAATGTCATGACGGCTTATTTTAAAAAGCAAGCGGGTGAATGAATAATCGTGCTTCCTCCTGTACACCTTATGACCAGGAGGTGTTCTTGATTATGACAAGAATTGGTGTAGAACCATCTTTATCCGATGTAGAAGAACTTTTGAAGCAAAAAGGGTATGACGTCGTACGTATTCAAAATGAACAACAAATGGATCAGTGTGACTGCTATGTGGTGACAGGACTAGATTCAAATGTTCTTGGCATTTCAGACACAACGACAAAGGCATCCGTCATTACAGCGTCAGGTATGACGGCTGATGAAATTTGTCAAGAAGTAGAACAGCGTGTTCAATAAAGCAAGCAAAAAGAACCGGTAGATTATGAACCCGGTTCTTTTTGCTTTTTCTCTATATCGAGTACTTCTTTCATTTTTTTGCGCAAGATTCGTTCTACCCGCCACTGCTCCATTGTTTCGGTTTTCGCAATGAGACGCAGCACGAGGGAAGACGAACCGAACGCCTCCACTCCGACCACTTGAGGTCATGGTCCCTCTTGAATGGTTACTAACATTCAGTATGCTTCGATTTGGAATGAAATGAAGGGTGCCATCAAAGCTTCGAAGCTGTGTAGTTCTAAGTCCGATTTGTTCTACGATGCCATCAAAGCCTGCAACCGTGATATACTCACCTACATCAAATTGTTTTTCTAATAGAATAAAAAATCCTGTCACAATATCACTTACTAGACCCTGTGCACCAAAACCGATTGCAAGCCCAACAACACCTGCTCCAGCTAGCAAAGCAGTCGGATTATAATGAAATAAGTCGAGGATCATGACAACTAGAATAAAAATCAATAAGTAGGCGAAGATATTTAACGTAAGACTTTGCAGCGACTGAGCTCTTGATAAAGAGACTTCATGCTTCTCAGAGAATGTTGAATAGGCACGCTTAATCATCTTGTTTCCTATAACTCTGATGATAAAATAAATCAAAAAAATAGCGATTAATTTTAGCGAAATTATACTGCTATTGAGGATGATGGAAACCCAATCTTCTTGTTCAAATGCTGTTATGATCTTCAAAATCTTTCTATGTATGCTCTAAAAGAGAAGCTAATCATTTGTTCCTTCGTGCAAGTCATGTTAAACTTTTGTTAGTTGGAGCGAGAGATTGTGACGAATCGTTAATTAAATTTATTATTAATTAATATTGACTAAAAATCGCTTAAGTATTATAATTATATTTGTGAAGTTATTAACTAAATGAGAATTTCATCTTTTGATTCTCATTTTATATACAGCTAAGAAGTCTGTATAAAGATATTATTTTATGGAGGGATTTACATATGGCAGAGCGTTTTGTAGGAAAACAAGCTCCACGTTTTGAAATGGAAGCAGTACTTGCTAACAAGGAATTTGGTAAAGTAAGTTTAGAGGAAAACATGAAGAATGACAAATGGACAGTTCTTTTCTTCTATCCAATGGATTTCACATTTGTTTGCCCAACTGAAATTACAGCAATGAGCGATCGTTATGATGAGTTTGAAGACTTAGATGCAGAAATCATTGGTGTATCTACTGATACAATCCATACCCATCTTGCTTGGATCAACACAGATCGTAAAGACAATGGTCTAGGTGAATTAAAATACCCGCTAGCTGCTGACACAAACCACACAGTATCTAGAGAATACGGCGTTTTAATTGAAGAAGAAGGAATTGCACTTCGCGGTCTATTCATCATTAACCCAGAAGGCGAACTTCAATATCAAACAGTATTCCACAACAATATCGGTCGTGATGTAGATGAGACATTACGTGTTCTTCAAGCATTACAAACTGGTGGACTTTGCCCAGCGAACTGGAAGCCTGGTCAAAAAACACTTTAATTGATAGCTGAAGAAACAGGAGGGTCTAACTGATGTTAGACCTCAGATTGTTGACAAAGGGCTAAAATGAACTTTATTTTAGCCCTTTGTCTTCTTTTCAGCGTGATAGAAAACCTTTGCAGTCTAGGAAGGACGAGTACCGGAGCAGAGCGAATGTGACATTCGTGAGCACCGGCACGCAGTACTGACACCGAATGCGAGGGTTTGTCTACACGCTGGGGTCTAACTGATGTTAGACCTTTTTGTTTCGACACATACAATGGATGGAGGCGCTTCATAATGAAATTACGTCAACCAATGCCAGAACTAACTGGTGCAAAAGAGTGGTTAAATGGAGAAGTAACAAAAGAAGATCTAATTGGTGATAAACCAACATTGATTCATTTCTGGTCAGTTAGCTGTCATCTTTGTAAAGAGGCAATGCCTCAAGTCAATCAATTCCGTGATGAATACAAGGATCAACTAAACGTTGTGGCTGTGCATATGCCGCGTTCAGAGGATGATCTCGATCTAGAAAAAATCAAAGAGGTTGCAAAAGAGCATGAAATCACTCAGCCAATCTTTGTGGACAGTGATCATCAATTAACAGAAGCCTTTGAAAACGAATATGTACCTGCGTATTATGTATTTGATAAAACAGGTGCTTTACGTCACTTCCAAGCTGGCGGAAGCGGTATGAAAATGCTTGAAAAACGTGTCAATCGAGTTCTTTCTGAGTCTGAAAAGACTGCAGAATAGGCTTTCCCCCCATGAATGGGGGTTTTTTCATGGGCAAAAATAGGCGACAGATTGCACAGGATGGACTGTTCATGTAGGTGTCTTTCCTAAGAAAAGAGAAAATGAGGGAGTTTATTAAAAAATATCCCTGAAACAAAAAGGTATTACGACCTATTTACATTTTTATTTTGAAATGAAAATGTAAAGATTTTAACTTTTTACTATTCAGAACGTTTTTGCACAAAAGAAATTTCAGTTTGGTAAATAACTATATAAATCAAGTAGTATAAGCATTTATTCAAATTTTTTACAATATTTTAAAGTTTGTCAAAAGCCTATAGTGGCAGTGAAATGGGTGCCGATTTTTCCTCTTTGGCAAAATTTTAGTTGAAAATACCTACCTGATAGCAAATTGTAAAATGATAAAAAAATAGTTGATAAAATTAGTTTTCTAATCTAATATTTACTATAGAATATTTTTTATATGATGAGGGGGAAATCCATTGTTTAATGAGAGGGAAGCGTTACGTTTACGATTGGAACAACTAAATGAAGCAGAAGTGAAGGTCATTCGTGAATATCAAATTGAACGAGATGCGATTTATGCAAAATTAAGAGAATTAGACCGTCAAGGAACAGGTCTAGTGGCAGATACAAAAAAAGAAGTGCGTACAGAGAGAAAGACGGATTCATTGCCTGTATTAGCTGAGCTAGCTGCACAAGAAATGAGAAGCTACCAGCAGCCGGCACAATCACAATCAAACGCTACATCACCTTTAGGAACAGGTCAGCTAAACGGTGCACCTGTAGGTATTCCTGAAGGATCTACAAGACGCAGAAGAGGCACAGCTCGACCTGGTTCAAAGGCAGCTAAGCTTCGTGAAGCTGCGATCAAAACGTTAAAGCGTCATAATGCGGCAATTAAAAGCTCAGAGCTTCAAAAAGAGATTGAAAAAGAGAGCGGTCTTGAAATCCCAAATATGACCACGTTTATGCAAAGCTTAATTAAAATGTACCCTGAAGTGAAGAAGCCTTATCGCGGACAGTATATTTTAGAAGGCGATATTCAAACAGAAGACGAATAAATAAAAAAGAAACTGCTGGGCGTAAAAGCCGGCAGTTTTTTTATTTCTTACATCATGAGCTGATCACTTCTTTTGATCAACTGTATAGACAACCTTTCGTTCTTTAGGCATGTGATCATGCTGTTTCTTGAATCCGTCGATCTTCACTGTCATGACTTCTCCATTACGCTGCACCGCATCGACTTGTGCCTGGAGTGTTTGAACTTGTTCATTTAGTTTTTTCAAAATAGGTTCAATTTCTTCCGTTGTTTGCAGGATGGTGTCTCGTGAGAATGGCTGTGGATTTGTTTGAGCTGACTGGTCAATATCAGCAAAATGAGATGCGATCCATTCCTCACTTTCTGCTAACTGTTTTTGATAGCTTGTGAGCGCTTCATAAAAAATCGCTTCCTTTGCCTTTTCAATTTGCAGTAATTTTTCTTGTGTTTCATAAAAACGCTCCTGAAGATGCCTGACGCCTTCCTGTAATAAATGGAGCTCTGCGTTTTTATCGTTTAGTGTTTGCTGCAGCTTTTCAATCACAGCTGATAATGTATTCCCTTTTTTCTCCTCTTTTGAAAGCAGCTGATCTTGATCCTGTAACCGTTCATTTAATTGTTGAGAGATTTCCTTATATTTTACAACTTTCAAATGCAGCCGGTGCTTTTCTTCTGTTTCTTTTCTTCTATGATAGGTTTCCTTTTGCAGCATCTCATGGAGAAGGACCATTTTATGTAATAATTCCGATTTACTATAGGAGAGATCCTGTATTTTAGATGCAGCATCGTCTTGATCAATGGTCATTTCATCCAATTGTTGTTTTAATTCAGTGAAATCCTTTTTCATCTCATGATATTCTTGAGTTAACTTCTTATTTTTAGAATACGTATATGTGGACTGTAAATCAGAAATCTTTTGTTGATATTTGGCAGTTTCAGCTTTTAAATATAAATTCTCTTGAGACAGATCATGGAATAGGGGAGAAGCATGGCGCCGGTTCATAGGTAGACCCTCCTTATTCATGTTACCAATAAAGTATGCGAAATGAGTGTAATTAGAACAACCATATCAAAGGGGATGAGATGATGAGCGTAGTGAATGTGATATTAGCTGGAGGAGCTTCCAGACGTTTTGGAGAACCAAAGGCAAGTCATATGTATCAAGGGAAACCACTGTATGAGCATGTTAAAAAGCAGCTATTGGATGGACAAACCATCATCATCAGTCATCCAGTGCTTCTGCCTTTTTTCGAAGCAAGAGGTGAACAAGCTGTCTGGTTAGATGATGAACAGATGCGCGGGTGCGGGCCGCTTGCCGGCATATATACCGCTATGCAAAAGCAAGATGCAGACTGGTATTTGGTGACTGCATGTGATATGCCTTTCATACGAAAAGAGACAGCCGAGGCATTATCGTCCTATTGCAACGAGCATACAGATGCCGTTGTCCCGCTTGTGCAGGGCAGGTTACAACCTTTGTTTGCGCTTTATCACCGCCGCTGTCTTCCGTTTATTCACGCGTGTTTAAAAGAGAAACAATTAGCGATTAAAGACTTGCTTCATAAGCTTAAGGTGCGCGTTGTTCCAGAGGACGAACTAAACGTGACATCAAACGAATTTCACAATATCAATAAAAGAAGCGATTTACCTGAAAACGGTAT
The DNA here is from genome assembly GCF_046536015.1 of Bacillus sp. SIMBA_154. NCBI lineage: Bacteria > Bacillati > Bacillota > Bacilli > Caryophanales > Bacillaceae > Bacillus > Bacillus sp. SIMBA_154. Next base: position 330,931 of record NZ_JAWJBV010000002.1, on the reverse strand, counting down.
GATATGATACATAAAAACGGTGAGGAGAGAACAGCATTGAAGGAGCGATATTCAAGACAAATTTTGTTCCCTCCGGTAGGGGAAAAAGGCCAGCAGGCATTGGCTGAAAGTCATGTCCTGATCGTTGGAGCTGGTGCACTTGGAACGGCATCTGCTGAAGGGCTTGTCCGGTCTGGAATCGGCACTTTGACAATGATAGATCGTGATTATGTAGAGTTCTCAAATTTACAGCGTCAGCAGCTCTATACAGAACATGATGCAAAGGCGCATGTGCCAAAAGCGATTGCGTCAAAAAAACGTCTCCAAGAGATCAATCATGAAGTGACCATACACGCCCTTATTGAAGATGCTGGGGCCGAGCTGTTAAGACCATTATTTCAGAGAGCGGATATCGTCATTGATGCGACAGATAATTTTGAGACAAGAATGGTGATGAATGATTTATCACTAGAAACGAAGACGCCGTGGATATATGGCGCCTGTGTGAGCAGTCAAGGGATGTATATGACCATACTGCCGAATAAAACGCCTTGTTTATCATGTGTTTTCACAGCGATGCCTGTTGGTGGTCTGACGTGTGATACAGCGGGGATTATTTCACCTGCTGTTCAAATGGTCTCTGCTTATCAGCAAACAGAAGCACTAAAATATTTAACTGGGCATGAAGATCAAATCGAGCGGAAGTTTGTCACATTTGATCTATGGCAGTCCACATCGTTTAAAATGGATTTATCTCGTACTAAGCAGCAGGACTGTCCATCTTGCGGCACGAAAAGAACCTACCCATATTTACACGATCAGCGTAAAAAAGCGACGGTCCTTTGCGGGCGGGACACAGTTCAAATCGTGTCAAAGGATTTAACGAATCTATCATTTGAGCATTTAAAAGAACGTCTGTCCTCTATTTGTGAGGTGGAAGTGAATGATTTTTTAATCCATGTACGCTATGAAACATACCGTATTGTCTGTTTCAAAGGAGGACGTGCATTAATCCATGGGACAAATGATGAAAAAGTAGCAAATTCATTACTAGCAAGACTGCTAGGCGTATAGGAGTGAGACGTGATGGAAAGACGACAGCCAATTCCAGTAGAAGAGGCCATGAAAAAAATCAACCAATATCAAAAGCATGGAGAAGTAGAATGGCTCCCTTTAAAGAATAGCCTTGGGAGGTTCATTGCAGAGGATATTGTGGCAGACCATGATGTTCCTGCCTTTGATCGATCTCCGTATGATGGCTTTGCACTTCGGGCAGAAGATACAAAAGAAGCATCAAGCGAGCATCCGATTGAATTTGAGGTCATTGATCATATTGGGGCAGGAATGGTCTCACCAAAAACCATTGGCCCATTTCAAGCCATTCGTATCATGACAGGTGCAAAGATTCCAGATGGAGCAAATGTCGTCATCATGATCGAACTCACAAAGACCTTCGAAAAAGACAGGAAACCTTTTATGTCGTTAAAAAGGCCGCTTCAAAAGGGACATAATATTTCTCGTCAAGGAGAAGAGACGCTCAAAGGGAAAGTGATGGTCAAAAAAGGAACAAAAGTGACCCCAGGCGTTACTGCCATCCTGGCGACGTTCGGATATGCAGTGGTGCCAGTTGTCAAAAAGCCGGTCATCGGCATTATCTCAACAGGCACAGAGCTTCTACAGGTAAGTGATGCAATGATGGACGGCAAAATCAGAAACAGTAATCTCAGTATGGTCTTTGCGCAGATTTTTGAAGCCGGAGGAGAGCCGCTTGATTTAGGTGGTGTATCCGATGATTTCGATCAAAGCTATCATGCAGTAAAAGCAGCCTTGAGCAAGGTAGACATGCTCATCACAACAGGCGGTGTGTCAGTGGGTGATTTTGACTTTCTGCCTGCTATTTATGAAAAGCTAGGTGCAGAGGTTTTGTTTAATAAAGTGGCCATGAGACCGGGCAGTGTGACGACCGTTGCTGCGTTGCCAAATGGTCAATTACTGTTTGGGCTGTCAGGAAATCCAGCTGCCTGTTTTGTTGGATTTGAATTATTTGTGAAACCGATCATCTATAGATGGTGCTTGAAAGAAAATCCATATCCTTCTTTTGCTTTGGCGGAGCTGACACATGATTTTCCAAAGGCCAATCCTTTTACTCGATTTGTCAGAGCAGCACTTCAATTCACTGGCAGCCAGCTGAGTGTGACGCCAACTGGTCTTGATAAATCAAGTGCGGTGACTTCTATTGCTGATGCCAACTGTTTCATCGCTTTGCCTGGGGGAACAAGAGGTTTTCAAGCAGGTGATCAGGTCAATGTTCTGCTGTTTCAGCACGAAGGTGGTGGCTCTCCATGCTGGATGCCAAATTAAGCATATTACAGGTGGTTGGCTATCAAAATAGCGGCAAGACCAAACTGATCGAAAAGTTATGTCAGCTGGCTGAACATGAGGGGCTTAAGCTAGGCTGCTTTAAACATCATGGACATGGAGGGAAACCAGATCGTCTTTTTAAAGAAAAAGATACCGATCGATATGTTCAAGCGGGTGCATTTGCCGCAGGTGTCGAAGGAGAAGGTGAATGTCACTTTTCAATGCAGCACATGACGTTAGAACAATTGCTCATTATGTGTGAACATCTCCCGTTAGACGCCGTCCTGATAGAGGGATACAAACAGGCGCCTTATCGCAAAATCGTTTGCGTAAAGAATGAACAGGAGCTTATCGATCTTTCAACACTCTCCAATATACAAGCAGCCATTTATTTTTCTCAAGCGTTTCAGCTAACCGAAAATTACTCGTTTCCTGTGTTTTCAGCCTTTGAAAAGCGCGGGGTGACATGTGCTTTTAACTTATTGAAGGGGGGCAGCCTTGGTTGAATGAACTTTTTAAAATAACAAAAGGGCCAATTGATGTGAATGAATTGATTCAGCATGTGACAAGACGAAAGGCAGGAGCTATTACGACGTTTATCGGGACGGTCAGAGAGTGGACAAATGGCAAAAAAACATTGCGTTTAACCTATGAAGCATACATACCAATGGCCGAAAGCATGCTAAGTCAAATTGGACAAGAAATCAAGAAGCAATGGCCTGATACTGAAGTCGCCATTATGCATCGTATTGGGACACTTGAGATATCTGACATTGCTGTCGCGATAGCCGTTTCGTCTCCTCATAGGAAGGCCGCATACGAAGCCAATGAATATGCTATTGAACGAATCAAGGAAATCGTTCCAATTTGGAAAAAAGAATACTGGGAAGACGGAGAGGCCTGGATAGGTGATCAGCTTGAAACGGTTTCTTATCCAGAAGGAAAACCTAGCGATCTTCAACTGAACGAAAAAGAAGGTGATCGGCATGATTAACGTATTATTGTTCGCCGGCCTTGCTGAGAAGGCCGGTAAACAACAAATCATCATTCAAAAAGATCAAACAACGGTTGATGAGATTAAATTAGAATTACAGGAGGTATATGGTGTTGATGCTGCACAAAACGTGATGGTTGCAGTCAACGAAATATATACGAGGGAAAATGCTGAAGTGCGTAGCGGGGACACTGTTGCACTCATTCCTCCTGTAAGTGGTGGATAATAGTTATTAGAGGATTTGGTTATGGCCAGCGGCTGTAACCAATTTTTTATGTGTGAAAAGCTTGTAGAGGTACTTGGGTATGATCTTCGTAAATAAAACATCCCCTTCGTGCTTTAGAAATGTGAGGGTCGAGCTGCTGGATGAGATCATACAATTCGCTGATTCGTCTCACATTAAAATCTGTTTGGGCTTGAAGCTGTTCTTTTAATTCTTTTGTGCTCACAATGCTTCCCTTTTTCTCTTTAATAATATCTACACATCTTGCAGCGTAGTATATTTTGTCATTAGAGGGTCTGCTTTCTTTCATATCAAGTAATTTGAGCTCATGATAAATCTGTTCCCTTTCCTTTCGAAAGTATTGCCATGCTTCTTGTTCCTTTTCATAAAGTAAAATCAATTGCATTTTCAATTTTTCTCTTAACATTCACTTGACTCCATTTCCACTATCATTTAACCTACCTCTATTTTACATTATATGAAAAAATAACGTTTGATCAAGTAAAATCCCTTTATTTTTATTTTTTTAATATGAAAGTATTGATACTAAAGTCTCTGTTGTTCTGTAAAAGAAACCAATCATAGTCCTATAAAGCCGAGATTTGTCGAAATTACTAGGATTATTTTAACAAAAAATTGGTGTGTCTACCTGTGACCATCCGAATCCAAAGGAAAAGGATATTTATTCCGATAGGCATGTTGTTTATTTGATAAAATGTTTTTAGGTAAGTAAAATCAGCGTTTTTTGATATGAATATCGTCTGGTCATGGTGTCATTTGGAGGATGTCGTTCGTGAAAATAGAATAATAGAAATAGTCCTTCCTCTATGAAAATAAGAAAATCAAATGTTCTATTACTTATTGGCAATCTTTTGATAAAATAGAAAGAACAAGAGCGTGAATGTGCATTTCATACTTGCCTGACATAGAGAGGATGACATTTGATGAAAGAAAAAAGGCAAAAGCCCACGATCATAGGAGTGAGCACAAGACCAACAGAGCACCTGAAAAGAGTGTGGGAAAATCCGGTCGTTTGGCGGCCTTTATGCTGTGTGCTTGTTTTAACAGTCATTATCACTTATTTGTCTGAGCTGGTGAATGCAGGAATGTGGGCAGATTTAAGTTTGCCGATACCCGTTGTTTATGTGGTCACACTCATTGGTCTAATACTTGGGATTGTCATCAATGCTGCCATATATAGGTTCATCGTATTTTTAGCAAAAGGTGATGCTTCGTTTCAGCAGCTGTTTTCAGCGGTACTGTTTATTACACCAATTACGATCATTGGAACGATTATTTCTCATTTGGCGGTCATCCTTTTCCATGTTCCAAAAGATATCACTGTTACATCATTAAACGCACTGATTCAAGTCTCTGGTCCATGGCATGCTGTGTTAGCCAATTTCGATCTATTTGTGATCTGGAATCTTGTTTTAACAGGCTTTTTATTGATCCAAGTCGGCCGTATATCGCCGAGAATTTCTTGGATGATGATAGGAGTCTTTTATGTACTATCTTTCATTTTTCAATATGTAGGAACCACAATCAACATGTCAGTAAGCTGGGGGTAGAATGTCTTTATGAGAAAGAAAATCATCATCGGATCAATTTTTATCATTGTGATTGGTCTATTTATTGGATTTAACATTGCGAAAAATCAATCAAAGCCTGCTTCTACAGCAGCATTTAAAACAGTCAAACTCACGCCAAAAGAAATAACATCTACTGTGATGACACCTGGAACACTTTCATTCTCTGAAGAGCAATTCATTTATGTAGAAGAGGAAAAGGGAAAACTAAATGAAATTGCTGTTAAAGAAGGTGAAAAGGTAAAGGCTGGAACGCCGCTCCTTACATATGAAAATAAGGAACTGGAGCTTGAAGAGCAGCAGCAAGCACTAGCGGCTGAATCAAGTACACTAAAACGCGAACAACTGCAAAATAGGCTCAGTGAATTAGATAAAAAACAAGCAGGTGAGTCTGGCTCCAATTCCAAAAACGAGCGAGATCAGCTTGAATTAGAACTGAAAGCAGCTGAATTAGAGCAAAAACAAGCTGAGCTTAACCAAGAAAAAGTAAAAGCACAGTTAGAAGATTTAACGATACATAGTAAAATTGAAGGAACAGTCATAACCATTGAGCAAGAGGCTGGAGCAGGGAAGCTAGAAGAGAGACAGCCGATCATCCATATTGGCAATGAGAAAAAAATGATCGTGCGAGGTTTGATCTCTGAGTATGATGCCATAAAAATTAAAAAGAAACAAAAAGTAAAGGTAACATCTGATGTCATTCGCGGAAAAAGCTGGCAAGGAGTCGTGAAAAAAGTAGGGGCTGTTCCTGCACGGGCAGCATCCGATACAACTGATGGCAATCAAACTGTTCAATATCCAGTTGAAATAGAAATAAAGGGAAAAAAACCTGAGGCAAAACCAGGTTTTAAAATGATCATGGAAATTGAAACAGACAAGCGCCAAGCGCAAACGATTCCTGAAACAGCAGTAAAAAAAGAAAATGATGGACAACAATACGTTTATGTTGTTGAGAAGAATGTACTGAAAAAAGTAAAAGTAGGCCTGGGGGAAACGTCAGGTCATGTTCTTGAAGTAACAAAAGGTTTAACAACAGCCGATCAAATCATTGCAAATCCATCTGATGACATGTATGACGGAATGGAAGTGAATGCTGAATGATTCAGCTTTCAAACGTGACAAAAAGCTATGAGGTCGCACAAGAAACATTTGATGTATTAAGTGAGATTGACCTTGTCATTGAAAAGGGCGAGTATATGTCGATTATGGGGCCGTCCGGCTCTGGGAAGTCGACGTTAATGAATATCATTGGCTGTTTAGACCGCCCAACCTCAGGGCAATATCATTTTCAAGGAACAGAGCTGTCAGCAGCAAAGGATCAAGAGCTCGCAGTGATTCGAAATCAATCCATTGGGTTTGTTTTTCAGCAATTTCATTTGCTGCCTAGATTAAATGCGAGGAAAAATGTTGAACTCCCGATGATTTACGCTGGTATCGGTCAAAAGGAAAGAAAAGAACGTGCGGAAATTGCACTTCAAAAGGTTGGTTTGGCAGATCGAATGAAACATATGCCAAGTGAGTTGTCAGGAGGTCAAAAGCAAAGGGTGGCGATTGCACGTGCGATTGTCAATGAGCCTCAGCTTATCTTAGCGGATGAACCGACAGGCGCTCTTGACTCAAAAACAAGCTTCTCAATTATGGAACAGTTTACACAGCTGAATGAGGAAGGGACAACGATTGTGCTTGTGACTCATGAAGAAGAAATAGCTGCATATACAAACCGGACGGTCGTTGTGAGAGATGGCCGCCTTGTTGAAGATAGTTGGAAGCAAGGGGACGCTATGAATGAAACTCTTTGAAAATATCAAAATAGCGCTGAATTCTGTTTTAGCTCATAAATTACGTTCTATTTTAACGATGCTTGGGATTATTATTGGTGTTGGGTCGGTGATTGCAGTCGTTGCCATCGGTCAAGGCGGTGAGCAAATGTTGAAAGAATCGATTTCAGGGCCAAACAATACCATTGATATGACGTATACGCCTTCTGATGAAGAGTTAAATGCGAATCCAAATGCCTTATTTGAAGCCGTATTTACTGAAGAAGACATACAAAGCATTAAGACAATCGATGGGGTGAAACAGGTCGCCTCCTCGACTGCACAAGGAATGCAATTGAGATTTCAAGATACGACAGTTGATGCTACAGTTAATGGTATGAATGAAGGTTATATGAATGTGCATTCACTTCAAATAGCAGAAGGACAGGATTTAAAAGATATTGACTTTAGAAGCGGCAGAAGAGCAGCTATCATCTCAGGAGGTGTAAAAAAAGAACTGTTTCATGGACAAAAGGCATTAGGCGAGATGATTTGGATGAACGGACAGCCTGTTGAAGTCATCGGTGTTTTAGCAAAACAGAAAGGAATGTTTTCATTTGATATGAATGAAATATATGTCCCATTTGCGATGCTCACCTCAACATTTGGTTTAAATGAATATGATAAGTTGTCTATTCAAGTAGCGCATGCTGACCAAATGAAGGAAGTAGGGAAAAACGCCGCTGCTTTATTAAATGAAAATCACCATACAGAAGACGCTTACGAAATGATCAATATGGAAGAAATAGCTGCAGGCATCGGCCAAATTACGTCTGTTATGACAACGATCATTGGCTCAATTGCCGGTATCTCCTTACTTGTCGGCGGCATCGGTGTCATGAATATTATGCTCGTTTCTGTGACAGAGAGGACAAGGGAAATCGGTATTCGAAAGGCGCTTGGGGCAACCAGGGCTCAAATACTCGTTCAGTTTTTAATCGAGTCTGTTGTTTTAACACTCATCGGCGGGTTGATGGGGATCGCACTTGGCTTAGGCGGTGCCTCGCTAGTGTCACTATTTGCCGGCTGGCCGTCTCTTGTGTCGTGGCAAGTGGTGTGTGGAGGTGTACTGTTTAGTATGCTCATTGGGATTATTTTTGGGTTAATCCCTGCGAATAAAGCAGCAAGACTTGATCCTATTGAATCGCTCAGGTATGAATAATACTGAGAAGAAAAAGAGCAGCAAATAGTGTGACTTCACCATCTGAAGCTTTTATGCAAATCGCATAAAAGCTTTTTTTAGTTCCATTGAATGAAATGAAAAATGATAGAAATGCTAATACCATGACTTTCATCTTAATGTCACATATTTTTCAGTTTACAAATGGTACATATAAAGGTAAGATGACCATGGTGAAAGATTTTGATAGTTATTGAATGTATTTGATTGTTTTGTATTGATAATGTTGAAAAAAGCGATTACAATAAAGGTGCGCGCAAAATGAATACGTTTTCAAAAGGGGGTGTTTTCATGTTAACACCGGAAAGACATCAACTCATTATCGACTGTTTAGAAGAAAATGATGTCATCAAAATACAGGACTTAACGATTATGACGGATGCGTCGGAATCTACAATCAGAAGAGATTTATCAGCCCTTGAAGAAAAAGGATTCCTCAAAAGAGTTCATGGGGGAGCAGCCAAGATATCAAGTATCCGTCTTGAACCAGATGTATATGAGAAATCTGCCAAAAACCTTCAAGAAAAGTCATTGATTGCAGAGGCAGCTGCTTCACTTTTAAAACAAGGCGATTGTATTTATTTAGATGCTGGTACGACAACACAGCAAATGATTGAATATATCGATCCAGATCAAGATATTGTTGTGGTGACAAACGGTGTTATGCACATTGAAGCACTCATGAGAAAAGGGATTTCTTTTTACCTGATAGGCGGATCAGTAAAGCATCGAACAGGAGCCATGGTGGGGGCCGCAGCTTTGACAGCGATGGAAAATTACCGTTTTGACAAAAGTTTTGTTGGGACGAACGGCATTCATCCCGAGGCGGGGTTTACAACACCTGATCCAGAGGAAGCGCTCATGAAAAAAAGAGCCATGAAGCAGGCGAAAAAAACCTATATCTTATCAGATGCCTCAAAGTTTGGCGAAATATCGTTTTCAGCCTTTGCTAGTTTACAGGAAGCGACCATTATCACAAACGATGCAAAAGAGGATTCATTCGATAATTACCATGAAAAAACGGTTATAAAGGTAGTGAAAACATGATTTATACAGTTACTTTAAATCCATCAGTTGATTACATCGTACACGTGGAGGATTTTGCTGTCGGCGATTTAAATCGTTCAACCTATGACAAAAAATATCCAGGTGGTAAAGGAATCAATGTCTCAAGGCTTTTAAAACGTCACGGTGTTGAATCAAAAGTACTTGGATTCATTGGCGGATTTACAGGCACATATATTCAAAACTTTTTACAAAATGAACAATTACAAACAGCCTTTCACGAGGTGTCAGAAGATACACGAATCAATGTGAAACTAAAAACTGGTGAAGAAACAGAAATCAACGGACTGGGTCCAACTATTACGGAAGTGCAATTTGAGTCGTTTCTATCCCAATTTACTTCATTGACTGAAGGAGATGTCGTTGTATTAGCTGGCAGCATTCCTTCTTCATTACCTCATAACACTTATGAGCGTATTGCTGAAGTTTGTGAGCAGCAAGGTGTAAGAGTTGTCCTTGATATTTCTGGGGAAGCGTTAAAAAAAGCAGCACATATGAAACCGTTCTTAATGAAACCAAACCATCATGAGTTAGGTGAAATGTTTGAGACGAGTATTTCATCAGCGGCAGAAGCCATCCCTTATGGGAAAAAGCTGTTAGACCAAGGTGCTGAACATGTCATCGTATCCATGGCAGGAGACGGAGCCCTTTTGTTCAGTAAAGAAGGGGTCTATCAGTCGAATGTTCCGAAGGGTACACTCATCAACTCAGTTGGTGCAGGAGATTCAGTCGTTGCAGGATTTTTAGCCGGCGTTTCTAAAGGTCTTTCCATTGAAGAGTCATTTAAGCTTGGTGTTACATCAGGAAGCGCTACAGCGTTTTCTGAGGAACTTGGAACAAAAGAGCTTGTCGACACACTACTACCACAAGTAAAAGTCACACGCATTTAAAGGAGGAGTCATCATGAAAATTACAGAACTACTCACGAAGCATACGATTAAGCTTCAATTAGATAGCCAGCAGAAAGAAGCAGTGATTGAAGAGCTGGTGACTGTATTAGATACAGCAGGTAAATTAAATGATAAAGAAGGCTACAAAGAAGCTGTCATCAATCGTGAAAAACAGAGCTCTACTGGTATTGGCGAAGGAATTGCGATTCCGCACGCTAAAACATCAAGTGTGAAAGAACCTGCCATTGCATTTGGCCGCTCGACTGCTGGTGTAGACTATGAATCACTAGACGGACAGCCAAGTCATCTAGTCTTTATGATTGCAGCAACTGAAGGCGCAAACAACACGCATTTAGAAGCACTTTCTCGTTTATCAACACTTCTCATGCGCGAAGAAATCCGAAAGCAGCTGCTCGAAGCGGCTACTGAAGATGAAATCATCGACATCATCAATACGCATGATCAAGACGATGAAGAAGAAGAGGAAGTTATAGAAGAACCGGCAGCATCAGGAAAACCTGCTAAGATCTTAGCGGTAACAGCTTGTCCAACGGGCATTGCGCATACATTTATGGCGGCAGATGCTTTGAAAGAAAAAGCAAAAGAAATGGGCGTTGACATTAAAGTTGAGACAAACGGCTCTAGTGGAATTAAACATGCCCTTACAGCAAAAGAAATTGAAGAAGCGCCAGCCATCATTGTGGCAGCGGATAAGCAAGTCGAAATGGAACGCTTTAAAGGCAAACATGTCATTGAAGTACCTGTGACAGCTGGAATTCGCCGCCCGCAGGAATTGATCGAAAAAGCAATCAATCAGGATGCACCGATTTATAAAGGTTCAGGCGGAGGTTCTTCAAAAGACGAAAATGAATCATCAGGCATCGGAAGAAGTGGATTTTATAAGCACTTAATGAGCGGCGTAAGCAACATGCTTCCATTTGTTGTTGGAGGCGGTATCCTCGTTGCGATTTCATTCTTCTGGGGTATTAAGTCGGCGGATCCTAATGACCCTTCCTTCAATTCATTTGCAGCTGTATTAAAAGGAATTGGCGGAGATAATGCGCTTGCCTTAATCGTTGCTGTATTAGCTGGATTTATCGCCATGAGTATTGCAGACCGTCCAGGTTTTGCGCCAGGTATGGTCGGTGGATTTATGGCCTCTGCTGCAGGTGCTGGATTCTTAGGCGGACTAATTGCTGGTTTCCTTGCTGGTTACATCGTGGTGCTCTTGAAAAAAGTATTCACAATCGTACCGCAGTCGCTCGATGGCATTAAACCGGTTCTGCTGTATCCATTGTTCGGTATTTTCTTTACAGGCATTATCATGCATTATATTGTCAATACACCAGTTAAAATGGTGATGGACGGATTAACACACTGGCTTGAATCACTAGGTACTGGAAACCTTGTACTAATGGGCATTATTTTAGCTGGTATGATGGCGATTGATATGGGTGGCCCAATTAACAAAGCGGCTTACACATTTGGTCTTGCTATGATTGCTGCTGGCAACTATGCACCGCATGCTGCTATTATGGCAGGCGGAATGGTTCCACCACTAGGTATTGCTCTTGCGACAACGATCTTTAGAAATAAATTCTCAAAACGTGACCGCGAAGCAGGTATTACATGCTACTTCATGGGGGCCGCTTTCATCACCGAAGGGGCGATTCCGTTTGCAGCGGCAGATCCTCTGCGCGTGATTCCTTCAGCCGTCGTTGGCGCAGCAGTTGCTGGCGGATTAACGGAATTCTTTAGAGTCACGCTTCCTGCACCACACGGCGGACTATTCGTTTTCTGGGTAACAAATCATCCGGTTCTTTATATCATCAGCATCTTAATCGGTGCTGTTGTCACAGCGCTTTTACTTGGTATTTTGAAAAAACCAGTCAAACAAGAAGCGTAATTCAGAAGAGAAGCATCGTGAAGAGCGGTGCTTCTTTTTGTTTAATGATCAACAAATTAGGAAAAAATAGCTAAATGGATGGTTGTCTTGTGAATTTTTAATTGACATGTGATAAAGTAAAGTTATTCAATTCACGTTTCAAGTCTTTTAGCAGAAAGCCTTAGGAGGAAGCAGTATTTTGAACGAAGAAAACAAACAAAACGAAAATGACATTCAATCTGATGCGAAGCAAGCCAAAACAGAGAAGAAAAGTTCACTGTTTGAATGGATCAAAGCCATTTTGATTGCACTTGCACTTGTCTTTCTCATCCGTACGTTCATATTTGAGCCGTATGTGGTGGAAGGAGAGTCAATGGACCCAACCCTTCATGACGGGGAAAAGCTGTTTGTAAACAAAACCATTAACTATCTCGGTGGTGTCAAACGCGGTGACATCGTCATTATAAATGGAAAAGATGGTCAGAAAATTCATTATGTAAAACGATTGATCGGCCTTCCAGGCGACACGATTGAAATGAAGGATGATACCCTTTACATTAATGGCAAAAAAGTAAATGAGCCTTATTTAAAAGAGAACAAGGTGCATGCGAAAGAGTATGAGGTGCATTTGACAGGGGATTTTGGTCCGGTGAAAGTACCGAAAAACGATTACTTTGTGATGGGTGACAACAGACTTAATTCCATGGACAGCCGAAATGGACTTGGACTCATTGAAAAGGATCGTATTGTCGGGACATCAGAATTTGTTTTCTTCCCATTTGGTGACATTCGACAAACACAATAAAAGCACCCTTCTCAAGGCGTGAGAAAGGTGCTTGAATGGACGACCTTTAAAAGAAGGGTCGTTTTTAATTTGGCGTGAGCATCGTGACAATGATCACAATGGCCAAAACAGAAGCGAACACAGACCCGGTGATGGCTAAAACGGATCGAAACAATCCGATCTTTTGATTTTCTTTTCCCCGCTTTTGTAAAAAGCGTTTGGAAAAGAGGTGGACCAGAGTGTAAATGAGAACAAGCCCAATATAAAGACCAAAGTGCTTCGCGTTAAATCCTGTTGCAGATAAATAAATGCCCATAAAGAAAATCAATAAACAGTATTCCATGAGTGTGAGTAATCTCAAATTGCATGAACTCCTTCAACAAATCATTCCAACTTATTATACCATAATGGACAAAAAGCCTTTGTTCTGAGAGAGAGACGTTTCTATCAAACGTTATTCATGTTATACTTCATAATGATGAATGAGTGATGGAGGATTAATAAATGATTGCAGTAAATAATGTTAGTTTGCGCTTTGCTGATCGTAAACTATTTGAAGAAGTAAATATTAAGTTCACTCCTGGCAACTGCTACGGACTAATTGGTGCCAACGGAGCTGGTAAATCAACGTTCCTAAAGATTCTTTCTGGAGAAATTGATGCTCAAACTGGCGATGTTCATATGAGCCCTGGTGAACGTTTAGCGATTTTAAAACAGAACCACTTTGAATACGAAGAGTTTGAAGTGTTAAAGGTCGTCATCATGGGTCATAAACGTCTATATGATGTGATGCAGGAAAAAGATGCGATCTATATGAAACCTGATTTCTCAGATGAAGACGGGATTCGTGCAGCGGAGCTTGAAGGTGAGTTCGCTGAGTTAAACGGTTGGGAAGCAGAAAGTGAAGCAGCGATCCTATTAAAAGGTCTTGGCATTCCAGAGAGCCTTCAATCAAAGAAAATGTCTGAGCTTGGCGGTTCTGAAAAGGTCAAAGTATTACTAGCCCAAGCTTTATTCGGTAAACCTGACGTTCTTCTTCTTGATGAGCCAACGAACCACTTGGACTTACAAGCGATTCAGTGGCTGGAAGAATTCTTAATTAACTTTGAAAATACCGTTATCGTCGTATCGCATGATCGTCACTTCTTAAACAAAGTGTGTACTCATATTGCGGACCTTGACTTTGGAAAAATCCAAGTATATGTTGGTAACTATGATTTTTGGTATGAATCCAGCCAATTGGCACTCAAACTAAGCCAAGATGCAAATAAGAAAAAAGAAGAACAAATTAAGCAGCTTCAAGAGTTCGTTGCCCGGTTCAGTGCGAACGCTTCTAAATCGAAGCAAGCGACATCAAGAAAGAAATTGCTTGATAAGATCTCTCTAGATGACATTAAGCCATCGTCTCGTAAATATCCGTATGTTCATTTTGCGCCAGAGCGTGAAATTGGAAATGATGTCCTTCAAGTAGAAGGTCTATCAAAAACGATTGACGGCGTGAAAGTACTTGATAACGTCAGCTTTATTATGAACCGCGAAGATAAAATTGCGTTCTTAAGCCGTAATGAGCTTGCTGTGTCCACTTTATTTAAAATCCTTGCTGGTGAGATGGAGCCAGACAGCGGGACGTTTAAATGGGGCGTAACAACGTCTCAAGCCTTTTTCCCGAAAGACAATAGTGAATACTTTGAAGGAAGCGACTTAGATCTTGTGGATTGGCTGCGTCAATATTCCCCTAATGATCAAAGTGAAAGCTTCTTACGAGGCTTCTTAGGACGTATGCTTTTCTCTGGAGAAGAAGTAAAGAAAAAAGCAAGTGTCTTATCAGGAGGAGAAAAGGTTCGTTGTATGTTATCAAAAATGATGCTGTCTGGAGCGAATATTCTGCTGTTAGATGAGCCGACGAACCATTTAGACCTAGAATCCATTACAGCGCTGAATAACGGCTTAATGAGCTTTAAAGGGGCTATGCTCTTCTCATCTCATGACCATCAGTTTGTTGAAACGGTTGCAAACCGTATGATCGAAGTGACGCCAAATGGCATTGTTGATAAACAAACAACATATGATGAGTTTTTAGCAGATCAAGACATTCAAAAGAGACTCAACGAGCTTTATGCGTAAATAAGAAAAGACATCCACATGGATGTCTTTTTTTGATTAAAAAGCCCAATTTCCATTACGGAAGATCGGTTCACGCTTCCCGTCTTTTGTGATTCCATCAATATTCATTTCTTTTGAACCAATCATGAAATCGACGTGTGTAATGCTGCTGTTGACACCAGCTGCGTCTAATTCCTCTCGTTTCATCTCTTTTCCGCCTTCGATATTAAACGCATAACCGCTGCCGATGGCAAGGTGGTTCGATGCATTTTCATCGTAAAGTGTATTGTAATAGAGGATATTCGAGTTTGAAATCGGTGAATCATCTGGTACGAGGGCAACCTCGCCTAAATAATGAGAACCTTCATCTGTTTCAACCAGTGATGTTAAGATATCTTCGCCTGCTTTAGCTTTGACATCCACAATCCGGCCATTTTCAAAGGTTAATGTGAATTCATCAATGATATTTCCGGCATAGCTGAGCGGCTTTGTACTTGAGACAGTACCGTTCACACCATCTTTTTTAGGTACGGTAAATACTTCTTCTGTCGGCATATTGGCCATGAAAGATACACCGCGCTCACTCACGCTGCCAGCCCCTACCCAAATATGCTGCTCTGGGAGCTCGATCGTTAAATCTGTACCTGGTGCTGCATAGTGCAGCTTATGGTAGTGACGCTCATTTAATACTTTTACTTTTTCATTGAGTGACTCATCATGCTTTTTCCACGCATCAACAGGATCTGCTTGATCAGCACGTGCGACTTTAAAGATTTGATCCCATAATAAAGCGACAGCCTCTTCATCTGTATGGTCAGGGAAAATCTTTTTCGCCCAGTCTTTTGATGCAGCACCTACGACCGTCCAAGCGACTTTGTCAGATTGGACGTATTGACGGTATGTATGAAGTGCTGAACCAGCAGCCTTTTGCTGTGCAGCGATTTTTTTCGAGTCAATGCCTCGCAGAAGGTCAGGGCTTTCCGACAAGATGGTAATAAAAGCGCCGCCGCGTTTTGCGATGGTTTCCATCATCTGTGCTTCCCATTCCGGAAATTGCTCAAAAACATCCTGTGGTGCATGTTCGTATTTTAAACGGGTGAGAACACCATCACTCCAGCGGATATGTACGTTTTTCGCCCCGCGCTCATACGCGTGTTTTGCCACAAGACGAACAAGGTCTGCAGATTCCGTAAACGCCGATACGACCACTTCCTGTCCTTTTTGAACATTCACACCGACTTCAACGATGGTCTTTGCATATTGATCTAGTTGTTTTTTGAATGAACTCATAAAAAACCCTCCTTTAGTCATGTTTATCATATCAGATTTATGACCGAAAAGGAAAATGGGGATCCGCTTTGAAGCTAAAATAAAAAAGCCGCTTTCGTGCGGCTTTTTTAGCGGTTCAGTTGTTTCACAGGCTGTGCGTTAGAAGGGGGCATATGTGAAAATGACAGGCTCATTCCTCCTAAAATAATACCCGTTAAAATGACTGTGACAACGACCCGTTTACCTAAATCAAGCAACATGTTTTTCCTCCTTCACGTTTATCCATTTCTCACGATATGATCGAAATGAGGAAAAAAGAAGTAGAACAGGAAGATTATTTTAATGTTTTTTGCAATTTGTCGATGACTTCTAATGAACGCCCTGTTCCAATCGCTACACATTCCAGCGGATTTGCCGCAATATGAACCGGAACGACAATCTCTTGAGAGAGCCATTCTTGAATGCCATTTAAAAGAGCACCACCGCCAGTTAAAATCACGCCGCGGTCTACAATATCACCACTTAGCTCTGGAGGGCTGTCCTCTAACGTGGCACGAATTGCTTCTAAAATATGAAGAAGTGATTCTCGCAGGGCGCCTTGAATTTCATGAGAATCAAGCGTGATCGTTTTTGGAAGACCTGTGACAAGATCGCGTCCGCGCACTTCTAATGACTCAGGCTCATGTTCAATGAGTCCATACCCAATTTCCATTTTCACCTGTTCGGCTGTCCGCTCTCCGATCAATAGATTGTATTTCTTTCTTACAAACGTAATGATATCCTCATCCAGCTGATCTCCTCCAATTCGAATGGAATGACAAGAGACAACGCCGCCAAATGAAATGATCGCCACTTCGGTTGTTCCTCCGCCAATATCTACGACGACGTTTGCAACAGGCTCGTCTACCGGTAGATCAGCGCCGATTGCAGCTGCGACAGGTTCTTCAATTAAATGCACATGCTTTGCCCCGCAATTCTTTACAGCATCACTGATCGCGCGGCGCTCGACAGCTGTTGAACCAGAAGGTGTACATACAACGACGGTCGGCTTTCTAAAGGTAAATCCAATATTCTTTCCTGCTTTTTTCATAATTTGTTTTAGTAAATCTGTTGTCATATCATAATCAGCGATGACACCATCTTTCATCGGGCGGATCGCCACAATTTTCCCAGGGGTTTTCCCAATCATTTCTTTTGCCTCTGATCCGACTGCAAGTACAGTCTTTGTTTCTGTATCTACTGCCACGACGGACGGTTCATTTAAAATAATTCCCTTGTTTTTACTATAAACCAATATGTTAGCTGTTCCTAAATCAATTCCAATTTCGGCATTTTGAAACATGTTTTCACCCAATCTCTATTTTTGCTGTTTTAAACAATTTTACATTTAAAAGTTCAGAGGGCTGCTGTCATTTGTGGGGGTTTGTGATGACCTTGAAATGAATCTGTAAAATTCAAGTCTCATTTTGACAAACACAATAAATTTTCCCTTTGTTTTTTCTTTTATGAAAAAAATTTTTAAGCAGGAGAAACCTTTCGTGAATCTCTTACGTCTACGATATATCAATTGGTGAATACCAGATTGATCTTGAGCTAATGAAAGAAAGAGGGAACGAAATTGAAATCTATCGGAGTCGTAAGAAAAGTAGATGAACTAGGGCGTATTGTTATGCCAATCGAATTGAGAAGAGCACTTGATATCGCAATTAAAGACAGTATGGAATTTTTTATAGATGGAGATAAAATCGTCTTGAAAAAATATCAGCCTCAAGGTGTTTGTCTCATGACTGGTGAGATTACTTCTGAGAATCATGAATATGGAAATGGTCAAATTACATTAAGCGCTGAAGGAGCAGAACTACTGCTAAAAGAGCTGCAAGAAGCCCTTCAGCAGTAAATAAAAATAGCCTGCTCTCTTGCTTCGTGCTGAGAACAGGCTATTTTTTATGAAAAAAGTTCCTTAAAAATGCCCCATCTCCCTCAAAAAATAAGTGGAAAATGGTACAATTGACAAAGAATCTCAGGGCGGCAGGTGGAATCATTTGAACAAAACATATCAAGTGCGGATCGTGTTATCTGTTCTTGCATTTATATTAATCTTAAGCTGGGGTTTCTTTTATTATCTAGGCGGCTATCAAATTAATTGGCCGCTCGATCTAGCCTTTACAGTCGTTGTTTTAGCTGGTATTTGGGTCGTCTCAGGCTATGTGGACCGGTTAAATTTACTTGTGTCAGATTTAAACAAGCGAGAAAAAGAAGCACACGAACTGACGGAGCGGCTGAATCGAATAACAGATAACTTGCAAGAAATCGTCTTTGAAACAAATGAAAAGGGTCAAATCATTTTTTTAAATCAAGCATGGAAACAAATGACGGGCTACGATATAGATGAATGTCTAGGCACGATGTACAATCAGTACTTTGATCAAGAAGAGCGTGTTGTCAAGCATTTGTTATCTGTGATAAAAGAACATAAGGATGCGGGCCGAGTTGAACTGCAGCTCCTCCATAAAGAGGGAAAGAAGGTATGGGGAGACGTTCATTACAAGCTCTACTTTGATGAGCAGCACCAGTTTACTGGAGGTATTGGAACGGTTGCCGATATCACGAAACAAAAGCAGGCAAAGCTCGAGCTTGAAAAATCCAATCAACAATTGCAAATGCAGGCGCAAAAGCTCGCCGTTGCAGGACAAATAGCCGCTGGAATTGCCCATGAAGTCAGAAATCCGCTGACATCAGTAAACGGCTTTTTACAGCTGATGAAAACACAATATCCCGAAAGAACCGATTATTTTGACATTATCTTTTCCGAAATTAAACGGATTGATTTTGTTTTAAGCGAGCTGCTTGTGTTAGCAAAGCCTCAATCGGTCAATTTTCAAGAAGTCCGGCTTCATGAGCTGTTAGAACAGGTGATTACCCTGCTAAAAACAAATGCAGTTCTTTCTAATATTGACCTCAAGCAGCCATTTAAAAAGCAGGATGCTGGGGCTATCTTAGCAGATGCCAACCAAATGAAGCAGCTGTTCATTAATTTAATCAAAAATGCCATTGAGGCGATGCCTGAAGGCGGTAGCATATACATATCAACAGAGAAAGTGATGAATGAATGGAAAATCACCATTCAAGATGAAGGGAAAGGGATGTCTGAAGAGAATATTCAGAAAATATATGACCCTTTCTTCTCAACTAAAAAAGAAGGAACAGGGCTTGGTCTGACCATCTGTGCGACGATTTTAAAAGATCATCACGGAAGAATGGAAGTATCCAGTGAGCTGGGAAAAGGCACAGCTTTTCATATTTATTTACCTGTGTGTCAAAAGAGCAGACAGTAGCAAGGTGAGAGGACGTGATTTCATGACGAAGAAAACTTTATTTGTATATGGGGCGCTTCTAAAACATGAAGAGCACCATGAGGCGTATATGAAAGAAAACAGGCCATTAGCTAAATCAGCTTGGATAAATGGAAGGCTATACGATACTGGTGCAGGATACCCTGCGTGTATTCTCACGGGAAAAAGCACAGTATATGGGGAATTGTATGAGGTGACCGCTGAAACATTGAATAAGTTAGACGCGCTAGAGGAAGGGTATGACAAGCAGGAAATTGATGTCATGACGGATCAAGGACCAAAGGCAGCCATTGCATACACATTACCAGAGCAGATGGCATCAGGGCTGAAGGAAATTGAGAGCGGCAGCTGGAAAGAATACAGACTGTGGCAGCGTCAGCCGTCATCCTTCTATTATTTTGCCTATGGCTCCTGTATGGATGATGCAAGGTTTAAGCTAGCTAAAGTCGATCATTACTTCAAACGAATCGTCGGAGGCGGTGCACTTGACCGCTTTACAACTAGATTTACATTGGTGCGGCCTGATGGATCAAGAGCCGATATGGTAGAAGACGGCGGAGAAACAGAGGGCGTTTTATATGAGGTGCCTTTTGATGCCATTCGTTATTTGTACAAACGAGAGGGTGTATATGAGGGTACTTATCGTCCAGCTTTTGTCGATGTCAAAATGGGTGATCAAGTATATGAGGATTGTTTAACCTTTCTCGTCCTTCAAAAGAGCGAAGAAATCGCTCCGCCAGGTCATTATCGCAGTGAAATTGAAAAAGGAGCAGACCTTTACTTAAGTGAAGCGTTCCGCAAAAAAATTCGTTCGCATATGGATTCATTAACCAAATCGTAGTAAAATGCATGGTAAGTGATATAAAAGGAGTCTGAACATGAAAAAAGAATATGCAGTCATTGGTCTTGGACGCTTTGGCGGAAGTATTTGCAAGGCGCTGAGCGAAGAAGGACTTGAAGTGATGGCCATGGATATGAATGAAGATCGAGTGAACGAATACGCTAAAATTGCGTCACATGCGGTGATTGGTGATTCGACGGATGAATCTGTTTTAAAAAACCTCGGCATTCGCAACTTTGATCATGTCATCGTCGCGATTGGAGAAAACATTCAGGCAAGTATTTTAACAACGATTATGCTGAAAGAGCTTGGCGTCAAAATGGTCACAGTGAAAGCGCAAAATGACTACCATGAAAAGGTACTCAACAAAATTGGAGCGGATCGCATCGTTCATCCAGAGCGAGACATGGGCAGGCGGATTGCGCATAAAATCATTTCCAACAACGTGCTGGATTATCTCGAGCTGTCAGATGAGTATAGCCTCATTGAAATCGTTGCAAACAGCAGACTTGCCGGGCATTCTCTTTTAGATCTTGATATTAGAGCAAGATATGGCATCAATATTGTAGCGATTAAGCGCGGGAAAGAAGTCATTGTTTCCCCGCTGGCAGATGAAATGATCCAAAAAGAAGATATCCTCATTGTTATTGGGGCAGTAGCAGATATTGGACGCTTTGAAAAACGAGAAATGCAGAACGACTATTAAACACTCCGAGGGCGGGGTGTTTTTTTATGATTGTGTACACGACAGACGGACAGTGAAGAG
Source organism: Bacillus sp. SIMBA_154 (assembly GCF_046536015.1). Lineage (NCBI taxonomy): Bacteria > Bacillati > Bacillota > Bacilli > Caryophanales > Bacillaceae > Bacillus > Bacillus sp. SIMBA_154. The sequence goes on along the minus strand of NZ_JAWJBV010000002.1, from coordinate 309,832 downwards.
GGGGAAGCAAATTGAAATAGGCTCATTTTGTTATGAATAACAGCAAAAGTGATCCCCAATATTTTTCATGCAATTATCACTATTCAGAAATAAAAATCAGTCCTTTTATATGGTTGATTTTCTCTAAATGTCATTGACTGGGCAAACAGATTCGTTTACGATAAGAAACATTATATTGTTTACTTGGAGGAGGCAGTGTCGTTGGATAAGGAGCTTTTCAGACATCAAATTGAGGTAGCTGCAAAGAGAAAAAAAGCAGCCCTAGTGATTAAACATGCGAAGGTTATGGACGTGTTTAACCAGGAATGGATAGACGCTGATGTCGCTGTTGAAAATGGAAAAATAGTAGGGATTGGAGAATACGAGGGAGAGCAGGAGCTGGATGCAGCCGGTCAAATGCTTATACCTGGCTTTATTGATGGGCACGTTCATATCGAGTCCTCCATGGTGACCCCTGCTGAATTCTCCAAAGCTGTCGTTCCCCGCGGTGTGACAAGTGTCGTAACAGACCCGCATGAAATTGCCAACGTTTCAGGTATAACAGGCATCCGTTTTATGCTGGAAGAAGCGAGAAAAGCTACCTTAAATATATATTTTATGCTGCCATCCTGTGTGCCGGCTGTCAGCTTTGAACGATCAGGTGCTACGCTAAAAGCGAAAGATTTAAAGCCTCTTTATCAAGAGAAAGAGGTTCTTGGTCTTGCTGAGGTGATGGACTATGTCGGTGTAGAGCAGGCAGAAGAAGATATGCTTCAAAAACTGCTCGATGCTCAAAACGAGAACAAATTAATTGATGGCCACCTAGCAGGCTTAACAGACCGATTAATAAACGTCTACCGGACAGCAAATGTCCAAACAGATCATGAGGTGACAACAGCTCAGGAAGCCCTTGAACGTGTAAAACGAGGCATGTATGTCATGCTGAGAGAAGGATCTGTTGCCAAAAACGTGAAAAATGTTTTACCAGCTGTCAATGAGAAAAATGCGAGACGCTTTTTCTTTTGTACCGATGATAAACATTTAGATGATCTCATGGCGCAAGGAAGTATTGATGAGCAGGTGCGTATGTCCATCAAAGAAGGATTGGATCCCTTTTTAGCGTATCAAATGGGGAGTTTAAATGCAGCGGAGTGTTTTGGTCTTAGCACAAAGGGAGCGATTGCGCCAGGCTTTGACGCGGATTTTATGCTCATTTCTGACCTTCATCAAGTAGACATCACAAGCGTATTTATTGCAGGCGAATTGGTCTCACAGCATGGAGATTACCAGCCAAGTGTTGAAAAGATATCACCGAGTCCTGCATTATTACAATCTGTCCATGCAGTGGATGTTCAAGATAAAGATCTTATACTGCCTATCACAGATGATCAAAAGATGAATGTCATTCGCATCATTCCGAATCAGCTTGAAACGAAATTAGAACAAGTATCTCCTTCAGAAATCAATGGACAATTTACTAGTGATACAGAAAGAGATGTATTAAAAATGGTGCTTGTCGAACGTCATCAAGGTTTATCTGAGATTGGGGTAGGGATTGTCAGTGGCTTTGGCTTAAAAGAGGGAGCCATTGCAACAACTGTGGCGCATGATTCTCATAACTTAATTGCTGTTGGCACAAATGATGCCGATATGATCAAAGCCATTGAGACGTTAAAAGAAGCAGGCGGCGGATTGACTGTTGTGAGGGACGGCCAGCCTCTTCATACACTTCCATTACCGATCTCTGGTTTATTATCAGATCAACCAGCACATCTAGTAAATGAAAGTCTTCATGCACTCCATGAAGCGTTGAAAGAAACAGGTTTTGCCTTAGATTTTAATCCATTTTTGACGCTATCCTTCTTGGCACTCCCAGTCATTCCTGATGTAAAAATGACGACAAAGGGATTGTTTGATGTCAGAAGCTTTCAGCATCTCCCAATTCAATCATAAAAGAATGAATGAGAAACCGCATGTATATTTGTATATATGCGGTTTTTTAATGCTGGACGAAAAAAAGAGACACAGCCAATGGCTTGTGTCTCTCAGCGTGAAGACAAACCCTCGCATTCGGTGTCAGTTCTGCGTGCTGGTGCTCACGAATGTCACATTCGCTCCGCGCCAGTACTCGACCTTCCTAGACTTCAAAGGTTTTCATATCACGCTGAAAAGAAGACAAAGGGCTAAAATAAAGATCATTTTAGCCCTTTGTCTGATTACACTTCCATAATGATCGGTAAGATCATTGGGCGGCGTCTTGTTTTTTCATAAAGGAAAGGTGCAAGTGTGTCAGTAATTTCGTTCTTAATTTCTGACCATTGTGTTGTCTTGCGTTCCATCACTTTTTCAAGATGCTTTGAAATCAAATCCTGTGCGTCATTGATGAGGTCTCCAGATTCTCTCATGTAGACAAAGCCTCTTGAGATCAAATCAGGACCAGCAGAGATTTTGAATTCGTTCATGTCCATGCTGACGACAACAATGACAAGACCTTCTTCTGAAAGAATGCGGCGGTCTCTTAATACGATGTTTCCGATATCACCAATGCCGCTTCCGTCGATATACACGTTACCTGATGGAATTTTGCCAGCGACACTTGCTTCGTCACCTTTCAGTGCAAGAACTTCACCATTATCCATGATAAAGCAGTTTTCCTCAGGAATTCCGCAATCATTCGCAAGTTTAATATGCGTTTTTTGCATGCGGTATTCACCGTGAATCGGCATGAAGAATTTAGGTTTAATTAAACGGAGCATTAGTTTTTGTTCTTCTTGTCCGCCGTGACCAGATGTGTGAATATTATTTAGTGAGCCATGAATGACCTCAGCGCCAGCACGATAAAGCTGGTTGATGGTACGGCTTACGCTAATATTGTTACCTGGAATCGGTGAAGATGAGAAGACAACTGTGTCTCCAGGATTAATGGAAATCTGGCGGTGAGTACCGTTTGCAATACGAGAAAGAGCTGCCATCGGTTCACCCTGGCTGCCAGTACAAAGAATGGTGACTTTGTTTGCTGGAAGACGGTTGATTTCATTATGTTCAATGAACGTGTTTTTTGGACATTTAATATAGCCAAGATCTTGTCCAATATCAATTGCGGACTCCATACTGCGCCCAAACACAGCGACTTTTCGGCCGTTGGCAACAGCGGACTCAATGACTTGCTGTAGTCTGTGAATGTTTGAAGCAAACGTTGCAAAGATAATACGTCCATCTACTTTTCTAAAGATGTCATCAATGCTTTCACCTACGCGTCTTTCAGACATCGTAAATTCTGGGATTTCACTGTTTGTACTGTCAGATAGAAGACAAAGGACGCCTTCTTTACCAATCTCAGCCATTTTCGTTAAATTGGCAGGCTCGCCAACAGGGGTAAAGTCAAACTTGAAATCACCTGTATGTACGATGTTGCCAGGAGGTGTCTTCACGACAATTCCGTAAGAATCTGGAATGCTGTGCGTTGTTCTAAAGAAAGACACAGCTGTTTTTCTAAATTTAATGGTATCTTCTTCTTCATAAATGTGAAGTTTAGTCTGTCTCAAGAGACCGTGCTCTTCCAATTTATTACGAAGTAGGCCGATTGCGAGTTTGCCTCCGTAAACTGGAATATTCACTTGCTTGAGAAGGTAAGGGATACCGCCGATGTGGTCTTCATGTCCGTGAGTGATGAATAGACCTTTGATTTTATCTTCGTTTTTAACTAAGTACGTATAGTCAGGGATGACGTAATCAATTCCGAGAAGCTCATCTTCAGGGAACTTAATACCAGCATCAATTAAAATGATTTCATCTTGAAATTGAACGCCATACGTGTTTTTACCGATCTCACCTAATCCGCCGAGCGCAAAAACTGCCGCCTGATCGTTTTTAACAAATTTCATTCCTCTCATAGCTCCAATACTTTAAAATTTTCACTTTCTCGTTCATAGTCTAAAAAAGCACCGTCTACAGCCTGAATGAATTCAATATTGTAGTTATGTTTTTTCAACTTATCGCGTACGTCTCTTTCAGAAACCGCTTCAACGTATAGTGAATCTGTGTGTTCTCTTACAGGTACCTCAGTAGTACTTGCCTGAAAAAATACCTTATATATCATCCAAATCTCTCCTTAAATACCGTATGTTACACTCGCTTATTCTATTATATTAAAAAAACGCGCATAAGAAAAGGCTCTGAGAAAAAAGGACCTTCAGCAAATGTGCGGAAGATCCTTTTAAGCAATCGATTTTTTACGAAGCATGTCCTTCCATTGTCTTCGAATTTTCTTACGCAGACGACGAAGCATCGCGGATCGCCTCCTTTCGGGATGATGTCATTTTAGGGCAGCAAGTCCGTTCTCTCTTTATACTTGTATTATATGATGTTTCCATTGAATGTTACATGGTTATATGTGGGAAATGGGCGTTTTAAAAGGAATTGGTTTCGAAAGCGGAAATCTTTCTGTATGATGAAGGGGAGAGTGTGTACATAACGAGAGACAGGAGACGAGATATGAATAAAAAAGTCATCTTTTTTGATATCGACGGTACTTTATATGATCATGATAAAAAAATACCTGAATCAACGAAGCGAGCAGTTCGTTTATTAAAAGAAAAAGGGCATCATCTTTTTATTGCATCTGGGCGTTCGCCTTTTTTGATTCAACCTATCTTACAAGAATTAGCACTTGACTCCTTTATTGCGTATAACGGTCAGTATGTCATGTATGAGGGAGAGGTCATTTACGGTAATCCGCTTAAACTGGAGCTGATGGAGCAAATTTATGAGACGGCGGATCGTCATGATCATCCTCTTGTTTTCATGGGGGAAAAAACGATGAAGGCTTCTGTGCCGAATCATCCGTTTATCCATGAAGGGATTGGGACTTTAAAAACAGAGCATCCTGAGCATGATTTGTCTTTCTTTAAAGAAAACGAGATTTTTCAAATGCTGCTATTTTGTAAGGCAGAAGAGGAAGTCCAATACGAGGCGTTCTGCGAAGAAATTGATCTTGTCAGATGGCACGAGCTGTCAACAGATGTCCTGCCAAAGGGCGGGTCGAAAGCTGAAGGCATCAAACGAGTTATCGAAAGACTGCCTTACGATCAAAAGGATACCGTTGCCTTTGGAGACGGTCTGAACGATAGAGAAATGATTTCATTTGTTGGAACAGGTGTTGCCATGGGAAATGCTGTGAGTGAATTAAAAACATTGGCTGATTTTGTGACAAAACCAGTAGATGAGGACGGCATATTCCATGCAGTGACCCATTTAGGCCTCATTGAAGAATAAAAAAGAAGACCCTGGCTAATGGGTCTTCTTTTTATTTTATGATCTGCCGATCGCAACAGAGTTGTCTGGCTCGGCGAATGGCTGATCCTTTTGAATATGATCATAAAACATAATGCCATTCAGGTGGTCAATTTCATGCTGAAAGACGATGGCAGGGAACCCTTTTAAGCGGATATCAATGTCCTCCCCTTCAACCGTTGTTGCCTTGACCCTGATTTTTTCATAACGCGGGACGAATCCAGGGATGGCTTCATCAACAGATAAGCAGCCTTCTCCAGTAGCCAAATAAGCTCTTTTGACTGAATGACTGACAATACGAGGATTGAACAGGGCATAGCTGTATTGCTGCCCATCCTCATCCTCACAGTGAACAGCGATCATACGTTTACTAATATTGATTTGCGGAGCTGCTAGTCCTACGCCGGGTCTCAGTCCATATTTTTCAGCAATGTCTTCATCCTGACTATTTTTAACGAATTCGATCATGTCAGCTAATTGCTGTTTTTCTTCTTCTGTTGGCGGGAGTTCGACCGCTTCAGCTGTTTGCCTCAAGACGGGATGCCCGTCCCTTACGATATCATCCATGGTAATCACAAAACTTCACTCCTATTTCCTTTGTATGTAAAGTATATAAAATGATACACAACATATGCAATGAAATAAAGAAGACCGGCCCTATGAGACCGGTCAAAGGCTTAGACAGCCATTAGCAGCAGCCGCCGCCACCGCCGCCTAAGAATGCTGCGCCTACAATGATCAATAGGATGAAAAGGACGACGATTAAAGCGAATGTACGTCCACCACCGTATCCGTATCCACCACCATAACTTGGATAACAGCAGCCACCACCGTATCCATATCCGCCGTATCCACCATATCCACCATACATACTTCCATGACTATAATTAGACATATTTTTGACCTCCTTTGGAAATACACTCGGCCTCTCAGAAGTGAAGGCGAAGCGTGTAATATAAACTATGTATGAATGCACTATTTGTATAGTCATGAGCCTATAGCTTGAAAAAAATCTTCTTCACCTAAAAAGGCTAACCTCTTTCCTTGTCACAAACGCCTATAAAAATTATAGTGGTATGTGGAGATATAAAGGGGGACCTTTTGATGAAACAGAGGAAAAGAAGCATCAAAGCAGGTGCTGCTTTAGCGGGGATATGTACCCTCTTGCTTGCGGGCTGCGGAGGTCAAAGTCCGTTCAATGAGATGCAAGATGCGATGACGAAAATGAGCGAAAAAGAGGCGACCTTTGAAAAAGAGCAAGGCGCACTGCACAACTATGAGAAAAAAGAGCAGAAGCTGTATACGAAAATGATTCAAACGACAAAGGACCATACAAAAACAGTGTCAAGCCTTTCTGATCAGGCGTTAGCATCAGCTACGAAACGAGAAGAACATTTAAAAACAGAAAAAGACAGCATGGATCAATCGAAAAAAGAATTGCAAACTGTAAAGGAATCTGCCGGGCGGATACAAGATGCGGCATTAAAGGATAAAGCAGATCAAACGGTGAAATCAATCGAGAAGAGATTTGCGTCGTACGATCAGCTTTACCGTGAGTATCAAAAGGCGTTGAAACAAGATCAGCATTTGTATCAATCTTTAAAGAAAAAAGACTTAGGATACGAGGAACTGAAATCCAAACTGAAGACAGTGAATCGTTCTTACAGCAAGGTCAGAAAAGAAAGCAAGAAGTTCAATCAATATACAGACCAATTGAATGAGCATAAACAGGCTTTGTACAAAGCTGCAGATAAAGAGTCAAAAAAGAGCTGAAAAAAACAGCTCTTTTCTTATTTTTCGACAAAAACAAACATTTGCTATTGTAGTACAGTAGTACACTCTATACTAGTACAGTTCATGCTGTTCGTTAAACAGATTGATACAGCTCACCATAAAAAGTAAAGCGAATACATTTATTTAAATAAAGCCGTTAAATCAATTGACGGACTATTTTTCTTGTTGTAAACTATTCCTTGTTAACAGAAGTTGTATTAGTATTTTGTGAACTATCGTTAATACAGTTAGAAGGACTCAAAAGTAAGCGATCATCCAATGTTTCGACAACACTCTTTGTGGCTATTATATACAGGAGTCATATGAGTATTTTGGGTTATCCTATATCTGTATGTATAAATGGATTCACGACAAATTGACTGTTAAAAGAAAGGAAGAGGTGACTTTAGAATGGCTGCAAAAACAAAAAAAGCAATTGTTGATAGCAAAAAGCAATTTGATGCCATCAAAAAGCAGTTTGAAACGTTTCAAATTTTAAACGAGAAAGGCGAAGTCGTAAACGAAGCGGCAATGCCGGATCTTTCAGATGACCAATTAAAAGAATTAATGCGCCGTATGGTGTTTACACGTGTATTAGATCAACGTTCAATTTCATTGAACCGTCAAGGACGTCTTGGCTTCTATGCGCCAACAGCTGGACAAGAAGCTTCTCAGCTTGCAACTCACTTTGCACTTGAGAAAGAAGATTTCATTCTTCCAGGATATCGCGATGTACCACAATTAATCTGGCATGGCCTTCCGCTAACAAAAGCATTCTTGTTCTCTCGTGGACATTTTGTTGGTAACCAAATGCCTGAAGATGTGTATGCACTTTCTCCGCAAATCATTATCGGTGCACAAATCATTCAAGCTGCTGGTGTAGCTCTTGGTTTGAAAAAGCGCGGTAAAAATGCTGTTGCAATCACTTACACTGGTGATGGCGGAGCTTCACAAGGTGATTTCTACGAAGGTATTAACTTTGCAGGGGCTTACAAAGCGCCAGCGATTTTTGTTGTCCAAAACAACAGATATGCGATCTCTACACCTGTTGAAAAGCAATCTGCTGCGCAAACAATTGCACAAAAAGCAGCTGCAGCTGGTATCGTAGGCGTACAAGTTGACGGTATGGATGCATTAGCTGTATATGCAGCGACTGCTGAAGCTCGTGAGCGTGCTGTAAATGGCGAAGGTCCAACATTAATCGAAACTCTTACATTCCGTTACGGCCCACATACAATGGCTGGTGACGATCCAACAAGATATCGTACAAAAGAAGATGAAAACGAGTGGGAGCAAAAAGATCCATTGGTACGCTACCGCAAATTCTTGGAAAACAAAGGCCTATGGTCTGAAGAAGAAGAGAATAAAGTCATCGAAGATGCAAAAGAACAAATCAAACAAGCGATCAAAGAAGCTGACGAACAGCCTAAGCAAAAAGTCACTGACTTGATTGAAAACATGTACGATGTGAAACCATTCAACTTAGTTGAACAGCTTGAAATTTACAAACAGAAGGAGTCGAAGTAAGCCATGGCGCAAATGACAATGATTCAAGCGATCACTGATGCGTTACGCACAGAACTGAAAAATGACGAAAACGTTCTCGTTTTCGGAGAAGACGTTGGTAAAAACGGCGGCGTATTCCGTGCGACTGAAGGATTGCAAAAAGAGTTTGGTGAGGATCGTGTATTCGATACTCCACTTGCTGAATCTGGTATTGGCGGTCTTGCAATTGGCCTTGGACTACAAGAATTCCGCCCAGTAATGGAAATTCAATTCTTCGGATTCGTTTACGAAGTATTAGATTCTGTTTCTGGACAAATGGCTCGTATGCGTTACCGTTCTGGCGGACGCTGGCATTCTCCAGTGACAATCCGTTCACCATTCGGCGGAGGGGTTCATACTCCTGAGCTTCACGCTGACAGCTTAGAAGGTCTTATCGCACAACAGCCTGGTATCAAGGTTGTCATTCCTTCAACACCTTACGATGCAAAAGGACTATTAATTTCTGCAATCCGTGACAACGATCCGGTTGTGTTCCTTGAGCATATGAAACTTTATCGCTCTTTCCGTCAGGAAGTTCCTGAAGAAGAGTACACAATTGAAATCGGTAAAGCTGACGTGAAACGTGAAGGTTCTGACCTTTCAATCATCACTTACGGTGCAATGGTTCACGAATCACTTAAAGCTGCTGAAGAACTTGAAAAAGAAGGCGTTTCTGCTGAAGTGATCGACCTTCGTACAGTAAGCCCGCTTGATATTGAAACAATCATCGCTTCTGTTGAAAAAACAGGTCGTGCGATCGTTGTTCAAGAAGCACAAAAACAAGCTGGTATTGCTGCAAACGTAGTAGCTGAAATCAATGACAGAGCAATTCTTAGCCTAGAAGCACCAGTACTTCGTGTAGCTGCACCTGATACTGTATTTGCTTTCTCTCAAGCTGAGAGCGTATGGCTTCCAAACCATAAAGACGTGCTTGAAACAGCTAAGAAAGTTCTTGAATTTTAATTAAATGACAGAGGGGAAAAGAATTTATTTCTCTTCCCCTTTATCAATTACAAGACCGTGTAAACATACACAACAAGGATTCAACAAAATCTAGGAGGCGAAAAACAGTGGCATTTGAATTTAAACTTCCGGACATCGGAGAAGGTATCCACGAAGGTGAGATCGTTAAGTGGTTTGTAAAACCAAACGACGAAATCAATGAAGATGACGTTTTAGCAGAGGTACAAAACGATAAAGCAGTTGTAGAAATTCCTTCACCTGTTAAAGGAAAAGTATTAGAATTAAAAGTTGAAGAGGGAACAGTTGCAACTGTAGGACAAACAATCATTACGTTCGATGCACCTGGTTACGAAAATCTTCAATTTAAAGGCAACGAAGAAGAAGGCGAAGCAAAAACTGAAGCTCAAGTACAAGGTACTGCTGAAGCTGGTAACGAGCCAGAGAAGAAAGAAGTAGCACAAGAAGAAGCGGCAGCAGCAACTGGCGCAGGCGCACAAGAGCAAGTAGATGCTGATCCAAACAAGCGCGTAATTGCTATGCCATCTGTACGTAAATATGCTCGTGAAAAAGGCGTTGAAATTTACAAAGTTGCAGGTACTGGTAAAAACGGCCGCGTGCTAAAAGAAGATATCGACAGCTTCGTTAATGGTGGTTCTGCAACTCAAGAAGCAGCACCTCAAGCAGCTGAAAGTGCGAAAGAAGAAGCGGCTCCAAAAGCGGCAGCAGCTCCAGTTCTAGAAGGAGAATTCCCAGAAACTCGCGAGAAAATGAGCGGAATCCGCAAAGCGATCGCGAAAGCAATGGTGAACTCTAAGCATACAGCTCCTCACGTAACATTAATGGATGAAGTTGATGTAACAAACCTTGTTGCACATCGTAAACAATTCAAACAAGTTGCAGCTGATCAAGGAATCAAGTTAACTTACTTGCCTTACGTTGTAAAAGCTCTAACTTCTGCTTTGAAAAAGTACCCAGTACTTAACACTTCTATCGATGATAAAACAGATGAAGTTGTTCAAAAGCATTACTACAATATCGGAATTGCAGCTGACACTGAAAAAGGCCTGCTTGTTCCAGTTGTGAAAAATGCAGATCGCAAAGCGATTTTCGAAGTGTCTAACGAAATCAATGAGCTTGCAACAAAAGCACGTGATGGTAAATTGGCTCCAGCTGAAATGAAAGGTGCATCTTGCACAATCACAAACATCGGTTCTGCTGGTGGACAATGGTTTACTCCAGTCATCAACCACCCAGAAGTAGCGATCCTTGGTATTGGCCGTATCGCTGAAAAAGCAGTTGTTCGTGATGGCGAAATCGTTGCAGCTCCAGTCTTAGCTCTTTCCCTAAGCTTTGACCACCGTATGATTGACGGAGCTACTGCGCAAAATGCCCTTAACCACATCAAGCGTTTATTGAATGATCCACAATTAATTTTAATGGAGGCGTAATATCATGGTAGTAGGAGATTTCCCAATCGAAACAGATACTCTTATCATCGGTGCAGGTCCTGGTGGATATGTAGCTGCTATTCGTGCTGCACAGCTTGGACAAAAAGTAACAATCGTTGAAAAAGGAACGCTTGGCGGCGTATGCCTAAACGTCGGCTGTATCCCTTCAAAAGCATTAATCAATGCTGGTCATCGTTTCGAGAATGCAAAGCATTCTGAAGACATGGGTATCAAAGCTGAAAACGTAACAGTTGATTTCACAAAAGTTCAAGAGTGGAAAGCTTCTGTTGTGAGCAAATTAACAGGTGGAGTTCAAGGTCTTCTAAAAGGAAATAAAGTAGACATCGTCAAAGGTGAAGCTTATTTCGTAGACAGCAACTCTGTACGTGTAATGGATGAAAATTCAGCACAGACTTACACTTTCAAAAACGCAATTCTTGCAACTGGATCTCGTCCAATTGAATTGCCTACATTTAAATACACGGACCGCGTGATCAACTCAACTGGTGCTTTAGCGCTTAAAGAAGTACCTAAAAAGTTAGTTGTTATCGGTGGTGGATACATCGGTACCGAGCTTGGAACTGCTTATGCAAACTTTGGAACAGAAGTTGTCATCCTTGAAGGTGGAGACGAAATCCTTCCAGGTTTCGAAAAGCAAATGAGCTCTTTGGTTAAACGTAACCTGAAGAAAAAAGGAAACGTTGAAATCCATACAAACGCTCTTGCAAAAGGCGTTAAAGAAACATCTGATGGTGTCACTGTTACTTTCGAAGTAAAAGGTGAAGAAAAAACAGTTGATGCTGATTACGTACTTGTAACGGTTGGTCGTCGTCCAAACACTGATGAGCTTGGTCTTGAACAAGTTGGTGTTGAATTGACAGACCGTGGAGTTGTCAAAACTGACAAACAATGCCGTACAAGCGTATCTAACATCTATGCAATTGGTGACATCGTTGATGGACCACCACTTGCACACAAAGCTTCTTACGAAGGTAAAATTGCAGCTGAAGCCATCGCTGGAGAGCCAGCTGAAATTGATTACCTTGGTATTCCTGCTGTTGTATTCTCTGAGCCAGAACTTGCAACTGTTGGATACACTGAAGCAGAAGCGAAAGAAGAAGGAATCGAAATCGTTGCAGCGAAATTCCCATTTGCAGCTAACGGACGTGCACTTTCTCTTGACGCAACTGATGGCTTCATGAAAATGATCACTCGTAAAGAGGATGGTCTAGTCATCGGTGCACAAATTGCAGGTGTTGGCGCTTCTGATATGATTTCAGAGCTTAGCCTTGCAATTGAAGCTGGAGTGACTGCTGAAGATATCGCAATGACAATTCATGCTCACCCAACATTAGGTGAAATCACAATGGAAACGGCTGAAGTAGCAATTGGAAGCCCAATCCATATCGTGAAATAACGAACCTAAAAAACCCTCTCCAAAAAGGAGAGGGTTTTTTAAACCGTTTAAAGAAAGGCTGCTCAAATGTCTCCATATGAAAAACCCCTCATGAGGTGAGGGATTTTTTCATATGGTTATCTATAAGTGCAAGGTCGAATCGTTAATTTGTATTCACGCGGTCTAATGCATGACATAAGGGTGATAAGATATCCTCTTTACTGCGGACATTTCCTTCAATCTTTACAATGACTTTTTCATCATTGACAAGTAAAATAGCCGGTAATTCCTCTACTTCATTTTTCCAGCCTTTACGATCTTCTTTTACAATCATCTTTGACATTTCCTTTGGGTACTCATTTTTTAAATCGAGTACTGCATCATAATATGGACTTTCTTTATCAAGATTTTCTGCATCAGTAAAAAAGAGAATTCTTGGTTTTTGAATATGACTGACTTGGTCTGTCTGATTCGGTATGATATAAGCAAAAGAGCATGAACTAAGTACAAAGAGCATGGGGAATATAATGAGAAGTGTCCTCATAAAATTCAATCTATTCACCTCAAAATCCTTTGGGGTTATACCAACATTTTTAGGAGCCGGTTCCCTGTTAGTCACTCTAGTGTATCATGTCCTTTTTGACAATTTTCGATTGTTACTCAATTGTTACAGAATTGATATGAAGCAAAATACAATTGAAACGTTCCCTCAATATGATGAGGAAAAAGCATATATTGATAAAAAATGATTAAATGTGTCATACAATTAACCGTTGACAACTTAAATGTGACATCATATTATAGAGATAAGAAATAGATTAAACGCTTTCAAACTATAAGTGAAGAAAAGGGGAATGTACGTGGGTACAATTATTTGTCAAGATTGCAATGAAACCATTGATCAATTTGAGAATGAAAAAGTGACAACGCTATATGGAACGTGTGGTCACTGTCATTGCGGTGATGAAGCCTCTGAATAAATAAAAAAGCATGCAGCTCCATTTGGGGCTGCATGTTTCTTTTTTATAAAATTGGTTTTTGTTCCTTAATGACACGGATCATCTCTAGTGTTGAATCTTCAGGTCCTTGGACAGGGAGACCAATTTCAATATTTTTAAAGATATACGAGACATTTTCTTCTGTGATAATTTCGCCTGGGATAAAAATCGGAATGCCTGGCGGGTATACCATGACAAACTCTGCAATGATGCGGCCAGCCGCTTCTTTAAATGGAATCACTTCTGTTGTGGCGTAAAAGGCGTCACGCGGCGTCATTGCTAGCGATGGGATCTCAGGCAGTAACACTTCCGTCACGGCTTGTTTGCCTCCCTCACATGTTGAAGTTGCGGCAATTTCCTTCATAGCCGTTACAAGCGTATCAATCGTCTCATCAGAATCGCCAGGGGTCACGATACATAAAATGTTGTAAAGGTCAGAGAGTTCCACTTCAATTCGGTAGCTTTCTCTCAGCCATTTTTCGACATCATGGCCATTTAGCCCCAGGTCTTTAATCGAGATAATTAATTTCGTTGGGTCATAATCGTAAGTAGAAGCTGAACCGAGTATTTCCTGACCAATACAGGTAATGCCGTAAATTTGATTCAGACGGTTTCTCGCTAATTCAGACAAACGAATCGCTTCATCTGCGAGCGCCTTTCCTTCAGTGGCTAAACGCTTTCTAGCGACATCTAGTGACGCTAAGAGCAAATAAGAAGTGGATGTTGTCGTCAGCATGCTCAAAATCGATTGCACGCGGTCCTTTGAAACAAGTCCTTCCTTCATATTTAAAATAGAGCTTTGGGTGAGTGAGCCGCCGAGTTTATGGACGCTTGTTGCCGCCATGTCGGCACCTGCCTGCATCGCAGACAGCGGAAGCTCATCGTGAAAGTGAATATGCACACCGTGCGCTTCGTCCACAAGGACAGGTACATTAAATGAATGGGCAATCTCTACGATCGTTTTTAAGTCAGCAGAAATGCCAAAATACGTTGGGTTAATCACAAGTAAACCTTTTGCATCTGGGTGCTCGGTCAGTGCTTTTTTTGCTGAGTCTGGTGTAATGCCGTGTGAGATACCAAGCTCTTTATCGATTTCTGGGTGAATAAAAACAGGAACTGCCCCAGAAAATACAATAGCGGACATAATTGATTTATGGACGTTACGAGGAACAATGATTTTATCTCCAGGTCCACAGACCGTCATCACCATTGTCATGATCGCGCCGCTTGTTCCTTGAATGGAGAAAAACGTATGATCAGCACCGAATGCTTCAGCAGCTAGCTCTTGTGCTTCTTTTATCATCCCTCGAGGCGAATGTAAATCATCGAGAGGTTCTATATTAATGAGATCAATGCTTAATGCATTATCACCAATGAATGCTCTAAATTCAGGATCCATTCCGGCTCCTTTTTTATGGCCTGGAATGTGAAATTGGACTGGATTGGTTGCAGCGTGTTTTTTTAGTCCAGTGTATAAGGGTGTATCATGTTGTGACAATTGCTTTCCCACCTTCATCGAAATACCTGCTATTATTGTGCCAATAACGACAGGTTTCATTGCATAAAACAAAAGAATTATATTATGAACTGATCGGAATGTAAAGCATAAAATCGATCGGTTTCTGATAGATCAAGTGCTATAATGAAAGTTCAAATAAGAAATGAGTGTTAAAGTGAGGGACAAGTAAATGGAATATCAATATCCAATGGATGTCGACTGGACAACAGAGGAAAAGATTGCGGTCATTTCGTTTTTTCAAGCCGTTGAAAAAGCGTATGAAAAAGGAATTGCCAAGCAGGAATTATTAAATGCTTATAAACGATTTAAAGAGGTTGTGCCATCGAAAGCAGAGGAAAAGACGCACTCTGCGGCGTTTGAAAAAGGAAGCGGGTATTCTCCTTATCGCACAGTGAAAAGGGCTAGAGAGGCAGAAGAAGCAGCGATTATACGCATGTAAAAAAACGAGCCGTGATAGGCTCGTTTTTTATACAGATTCTTTCTGTGTAAAGCGGTATAGATAAGTCAACGTGCGGAAGGCTTCTTCGATTTTCGATAAAAACTCTTCATTATTCATTTGAATGACTTCTTCTCTAGGCAGTTGAATGCCGCAAAGGAGTTCGGCTTTCTTTACCGTTTGAACACGTTCAAATAGTGTTTTCAGCTGTTCAGCATCAAGCTCACTGTGACGCAGTACGTCTGGTTTCATATGATCTTTAGACCAAACGAAATCTTGCGGTATTTTCTGCTGGATGGTGTCTAGCTCTTTTTCGAATAATTGTCCATACTCACCTTTAACCGGAGATTCATAAATAAGCGCAAACCATACAAATACATGAGTTTTCCAAAGCCCAATTTGAAAATGAGGGAGCTTTTTATACCCGCGCTTACTGTTTGCAAAAGCAACCCACGTATCATTTGGCGGGTTGACTGATCTTCTCGCATGCTTTGCTACGTGTACAAACATCTCATCTCCTGTAATAGAAGAAAGAAGCGGTGCAAAATGATCGCCAAGTGCCTCAAGCTTTGGACGGACTCTTTCTTTTAATACGGTCATTCGTTCATCTAAACCGTCAACTGTGAATGTCTCAAAATCTTCATCTCTAAAACGCATCTCACTCATGTTATGCCTCCTGTATCTTTTCGCTGTTCATAATTTATCATAGCTTTGGTCAAGCTCAAAAAAAGATGCACCATGAGGAGAAAGATTGCAGAACATGATGCAGCGTTTAAAAACATCGAATTTGTGGTACATAACAAATAGGTAAAAACACAATTTTCAGAATGTCGTTGCGGTTATGCGATCGCTTCATACGATATAAGCAAGAACCAATTCTCCTATCGATTGTATTTTTTATCAATGAAAACTGACAAGGAATGAATCATTCTCTGGAAGGGGCGTTGACCAATGAAGCAAATCGTGAAGCAGGGGTATAGACAAGAGAAGAAGAATCGCATCGCTGTGTGGAGATTAGAGGTTGATTATGAGCTTTCTACGCTTCATGAAGCCATCGAGCAAAAAGATGATATCCAAATTGAACGCAGCAAACGAAAGCTTGAGCGCCTAAGAAAAGAATGGGAGCAGCTTCAAGGGTAAAACAAGGTGAGGTAAAAACGAACCAATTCATCGGTTCGTTTTTGTATGAAGCTGCTTTTTTCTTGCTTTTACGTACATAATATCAGTATGCTAATACAAATAGGTACTACATAGAAAAGAGGTTTACAGTCTGATGACAAACTGGGTGGAAATTGACCGTCTTGCAAAGCTTTGGGTAAAAGAAGCAGGAAGCCGCATTAAAGCGTCCATGCAGGAAGGTCTATCAATTGAAACAAAATCAAATCCAAATGATCTTGTCACAAATATCGATAAAGAAACAGAGCGTTTTTTCATTGAAAAGATTCAGTCGACATTTTCAGATCATCATATTTTAGGAGAAGAGGGACAAGGGGAAGAGGTGACCTCACTGGGTGGGATTGTGTGGATCATTGATCCGATTGATGGCACAATGAACTTTATCCATCAAAAACGCAACTTTGCCATTTCAATTGGGATATTTGAAAATGGTGTTGGAAAAATCGGACTTATTTATGACGTGATTCATGACGAGCTATACCATGCAGTCAAAGGAAAAGGCGCCTATATGAACGATACCTTACTCCCGCCTTTAAAAGATGTAGCGATTGAAAAAGCCGTTGTTGGCATAAACCCGACATGGGCGATTGAAAGCCCGCATTTTGACGCCAAACCATTTGCCCGTCTCGTACGTGATGTGAGGGGGACACGAACCATAGGGTCAGCTGCGCTTGAGCTCGCTTATATTGCAAGTGGCAGAAGTGACGCATACGTCACGTTAAGGCTTGCGCCATGGGATTATGCAGCAGGCTGCGTGCTGCTTGATGAAGTAGGGGCTGTTTACTCAAATATTCACGGAGACCGGCTTACGTTCCTAGAGAAAAATAGCATTGTTGCCGGAAATCGATCCATTTGTGAAAAGATCTTGCACGATTACATAAAAGGAAGCGAAAATAATAGATAAGCACCATCACTTCATGAGAATGAAGTGATTTTTTGTGTTTTATGAAACTTTTAGGTAAGACAAATGTCTATACGAACGAGGCCTTAATTTGATGTAAAGGATTGTGTATCGATGTTTGATTTGTTTAGTGATGTATCCCTCCACTTTGAAAGGTATTTGATTTTAAATGAATACAGCATCAAGATCATTCAATGGTGTGTTTTTGGACTGTTTGTTCTCTTTGTCACTTATGCAGGTGTCGTATTGCGTGTGGTTCTGCTAGGCGGAATGACAATTGAAATGGTTCACCAAGTCATGGCGAGACAATATACGATTGAAACATTTGAAGTACTGACCGATTTTATGCAATTTCTCATCTATGGTTATGTATTGCTTGCATCCCTTTATTATGTGATTTCTCTTCCTTATTTAAAAAATAAAGGCGTGTTTTTTGCTTTTGATTTATCTGTGTTACTTCTGCCTTTATGTCAAACTGTGTTTATTATTTTTGCTGAAAGCAAAATGTTCTTTATCGGTGGAGATACTGGGCTTGTGTGGAGAGATCTTATCACCGCTGCGCTCATGGTTGGCTTTGCCGCATCTCTTTTGTATTTTTTCTTCCGCTCGTTTTGGCATCAGAAGTGGAAGGAATTGTTTTTGTTCTATGGCCTGATTTTCGCTGCACTGCTTTATATATTTTATCCTTCTATCTCGAGGTATGAGCTTCAATCTTCATTTAAATCAATTGTGATTTTAGCGACAGCAGCAGGAAGCTTTATGACGATTTATTTGTTAAGTGCTTTATTACAAGACAAGATGAGGTTGAGACAGTGGTGCGCAGGGAGTATAGCCGTCTTTTTTCTGCTATTACTCAATCCGATCGTAAATGTCCCTCATACAATGTTCCAATTCACCAAAACGGAACTGGTAGATAATTTCTCAGAAGAATATCGCCCTTTATCTGCAACAAGTGCAAAAGAATTCGCCTCAAAGTTTGTACCAGCGGATCAGTCGTTATATTTAAAATCTAGTCACCAGCCTATCCCTTATCTCTACGTGTTTGCAGGTGATCAGTATGAAGTGAATATTTCTGCGTTTACAGGCGAATTAAGCGGCTATTCCTACCGGGGTCGTATCGTGGGTAAGGATTTGACCGATAAAGAATATAGGGAAAAAACCATTGAATTTTTCGAAAGAAGCGGACGATCAATAGATCTAGATCGCATTCATGTAGCGATAAAAAAAGAAGGCGGAGAGACAAACGTTCTTCTTCTGCCAAAAATGTCTCAGAATGAAAATGAGAGCTTAGCATTCGCCACCTGGAAAAAAGGGACGCTTCGACAAGCGCAATACGGGAACGCCATCTTTCAATTGAAGGATATAGACGGAATCAATTTAACAGAAACTGAGATGAAAAACACGATAAACAGTATTTATAAAAACTTAAATCTACAGCCACCTGCTTATCAAATCTGCGAGAGTTGCCGTCATCTTTATCAAGAAATGAAAGAGCCAATTTCTCTCATGAAGACACCGGATCCCATCCCATATTTAAATGAAAAGGAAGAAAAAAGAAAATTCGAGAAGCGCTACTATGGAAAGCTCTTATGCCGAGCGAGTATCGTGTTTAGTGTAGTGTATGTCATCATGATCATTCTATATTGGCTGAAATAAAAACCCCCATCTGGACGAACCAGGTGGGGGTTTTCGAGATTAGTTTAATTTTTCTTTTGCAAGTTGAACTGCATCATAGAAAGTTTTTAATTGCTCTTGAGGAATTTTCTTAAGCAATTGGTTGAAAATAAGTAATTCAGTAGATTTGAATCCAAGACCTTTTGCGATTTTTGAATCAATTACAACGTTTCCTTTTTTGTCTAGAACAAGTGCATCACCAGCAAGATCAGCAATTCTGATCACTGATTTGAAAAGCTTTTCGAATTTAGTTGCTTCTTCTTTAGTAAGACCAAGTTCAATCGCTTTTTCTGCATCAAAAACTAATTTTCCTTTTTCGTTTTTAGTGATGCTTTCACTGAAAACGATTGTAAGAACAGCTGCGCGATCTAAGAATTTCTCAGCAGTCGCCGCTTCTTCTTCAGTCAAACCGAGCTCAATCGCTTTTTTCACATCGAATGTGTAGCTGTTGTCTTCCTCAACAAATGAATTGATGAGAATGTTGATGACACGCTCGTTTTTCTCCAATAAATCTTTAATAATTTGTTGCTGCTCAAAAGGAATCCCTTTGAAAGTTGCAGCGCTTGCTTGCCCAGGAGCTACTGTTGTGAAAGTAAGAATGATAGCTAAAGCGAAAAATACAACAGAGCTGAGCGATTTGCTCAAAAACTTCTTCATGCTTCTTTTCTCTCCCTTTTCTGTTAAATTTTGTTGCAAGAACAGCATACCATGAGAAAGTTTGTGGAAGAATAGGAAAAATGTAACTTTGTGTTTGATTTTGGAGAACTATAAAAGTTCTTGTCGAAAAATAGAGAGGTTCAGATTGCTTATATTTGCCAAGTCTATATGCTATTTTCAGTCTGATTACTCGGTTTTTCATGGGTGGTTGGTCTTGTTTTTGCTCAAAATAAAAAGCCTTCTACATGTAGAATGTAAAAGGCTTTTGAAAAAATTTATGATTGCACGTTTAATTTTCTTTTTAATGTAAATCCTGTACCCATGAAAATTAAGGCGAACACGATACTAAGGCATGTTCCCAGTATGCTTTTTTCTGCAACAGATACCCCAATAAACGCCATACTGACGACTGCAAGTAATGCACATAATAATAGAAGCCATTTGATTTGTTTCATTTGTCTCCATCCCTTTTTTTAGAGTTAATATAAGTTTACAGAAAAACGATCGGATTTTAAAGGGGATTGTGATATAATATGAAAGTTATCTAATTATTTTAGGAGATGAAAATGTGAAACTTCGAAAAGATCTTCGCAACATCGCAATTATTGCCCACGTTGACCATGGTAAAACGACGCTTGTTGACCAATTGCTCCATCAAGCTGGTACTTTCCGTGCGAATGAAAATATCGCTGAGAGA
This sequence comes from Bacillus sp. SIMBA_154, assembly GCF_046536015.1. Classification (NCBI taxonomy): domain Bacteria; kingdom Bacillati; phylum Bacillota; class Bacilli; order Caryophanales; family Bacillaceae; genus Bacillus; species Bacillus sp. SIMBA_154. The sequence goes on along the minus strand of NZ_JAWJBV010000002.1, from coordinate 289,378 downwards.
GCCATGGATTCAAATGATTTAGAGCGAGAGCGTGGTATTACGATTTTAGCTAAAAATACTGCGATCCATTATAAAGATACACGCATTAATATTTTAGATACACCAGGACACGCCGATTTCGGTGGTGAGGTTGAGCGTATCATGAAAATGGTAGATGGTGTACTTCTCGTGGTGGACGCTTATGAAGGCTGTATGCCTCAAACACGATTTGTGCTGAAAAAAGCACTTGAGCAAAACTTAACACCAATTGTTGTTGTCAATAAAATTGACCGCGACTTTGCTCGTCCGGCTGAAGTAGTCGATGAAGTCATTGACTTGTTCATTGAATTGGATGCAACAGAAGAACAGCTTGAATTCCCAGTTGTGTATGCATCAGCAATCAATGGTACGGCAAGTAATGATGCGAGCAAGCAAGATGAAAACATGGAATCTTTGTTTGAAGCAATTGTCAACCATATTCCAAGCCCAATTGATAACCATGAAGAGCCGCTTCAATTCCAAGTGGCGCTACTTGATTACAATGATTATGTTGGAAGAATTGGAATCGGCCGTGTATTCAGAGGAACAATGCAAGTAGGACAGCAAGTGGCCCTGATGAAAGTTGATGGCAGTGTGAAACAATTCCGTGTGACAAAGATTTTTGGTTTCCAAGGGTTAAAACGAGTGGAAATCAATGAAGCGAAAGCTGGAGATCTTGTCGCTGTATCTGGTATGGAAGACATCAACGTAGGTGAAACAGTTTGTCCGGTAGAACACCAAGAGGCACTGCCAATCCTTCGTATTGATGAGCCGACACTTCAAATGACGTTTGTTGTCAATAACAGCCCATTTGCAGGCCGTGAAGGGAAATACGTGACTTCACGTAAAATAGAAGAGCGTTTAGAGCAGCAGCTTCAAACAGACGTAAGTCTTCGCGTGGATCCAACTGATTCACCTGATGCTTGGGTTGTATCTGGACGCGGAGAGCTTCACTTATCGATTCTGATTGAGAATATGAGACGTGAAGGGTTTGAATTACAAGTATCGAAGCCAGAAGTTATTGTAAAAGAAGTGGATGGTGTTCGATGTGAGCCTGTAGAACGCGTTCAAATTGATGTACCAGAAGAGCACACTGGCTCTATCATGGAATCAATGGGCGCAAGAAAAGGTGACATGATTGACATGATCAACAATGGTAACGGTCAAGTTCGCCTGATCTTTACAGTACCATCACGTGGTTTAATCGGATATACAACTGAATTTCTTTCATTAACTCGTGGTTTTGGTATTCTGAACCATACGTTTGACAGCTATCAGCCGATGCAGTCTGGTCAAGTTGGCGGACGCCGTCAAGGTGTACTTGTTTCAATGGAAACAGGCAAAGCAACTTCTTACGGAATCCAAGGCGTTGAAGAGCGCGGTGTGATTTTTGTTGAGCCGGGTACTGAAGTGTATCAAGGAATGATTGTTGGTGAGCATAACCGTGAGAACGACCTTGTTGTCAACGTTAGCCGTATGAAACAACAAACGAACGTACGTTCAGCGACAAAAGATCAAACGGTTAGTATGAAAAAACCACGTATTATGTCACTTGAGGAATCTCTTGAGTACCTTAATGAAGACGAATACTGTGAGGTTACACCAGAATCCATTCGTCTAAGAAAGAAAATTTTAGATAAAAACGAACGTGAGAAAGCGGCGAAGAAGAAAAAGCTAGCAGGATTATCATAATTCCATGAAGAATTAACAAAGATAGAACCCTGAAAGATAAGGGGAGGGAATCTTTTTGAATGATCAGGAAGTAAGTGAGAATCTATCCTTTTTCGCGATGCTGTTTCGTGTCGATGAAAATCCGCAAACAGGGATGTGGCTCCTATATGGCACCATCCTTGTTTTAGCGATTATTGTTTTTAAGCTCGGCTTTGCTAGACGTTTACCGATTTTAAAAGCGCTCGTGATTTATTTGTTTTTGATTTTTGGCTGTACGTTTCTCACATTTCTAGGAATCTTCTTGCCAGTAGCGGAAGGCCTGGTCGTGGCAGCTGCCATTTTGATTATTTATAAAATACGGCTGCATCGTGCGAAAAAAGAAGGAACAGTAAATACGTAAAAAAGACCTGAACATGTGTCAGGTCTTTTTTTATGTTTTTTGTTCTTTTTTTCCTTTTTTCTTCTTTTTCTCTTTCGTCGCAGGATCTTGATAAAGAGAGAATCTGCCAGTTTTGATGCGTGCTTCTGTCTTTACTTTAATTCTTTCTTGGCAGTCATCGCACATATATGTATGAATCGGTCGATTTCTTAACCGCTTAGCAACGAGTGTATCATCATCAATGGTTTCAAGCTTTTCACATAATGAGCACTTCACTCTCATCATTTTCACCTCACTTTATTGCATTCATTATAGCATGTTTTCTGGACCACTTGAAATCAGCGTAGTAAAAGGCTTATATCACAGGAGATATAAGCCTTTCTCATTATTTCTTCTGATTCATATGATGGTTTGATTGATCGTTTTGATTTTTGTCTAACTGCTTTTGATCGTTTTGTTTGAGCTGATCATTCGGATCATTTGTCGGGTCCTTTTCGCTACGATCGATTTCATTTCGCGGCATCTCTGGCATCACACGTCCGACAATGGCAGCTAGTTCATCCATAATACCACTTACAGGACGGCCTGCTTGAATTTCTTTGCCCATTTCTTTTAAACGGCTGACTGTATCTGGGTCAGCGACCACAACAGCATTCGCACCCTCTGGGTCATTTTTCAGCGCTTTTGCGACTGAATATTTAATGGTTTCAACTTTGCTTCTATCTAAATCATCTTTTACATCAATGCCAACAACAGCATAGCGGCCGATAACGATAGCCGTTGCATCATTTACATCTGCTACGTGCTCGGTCACATTGACAAGATGCTGCGCAACATCTGTTGATGGGCGGGCTTGATCGGTATTTTTCTTGGTTGAGTCTGACACCCGTACTAAATGCTGGCGTCCATCTTGCTTGTCCAAAGCCTCTGGCTTTTCCTGCTGCTGGCAAGCGCCCAACAGAAAAATGGTATGAATCATGAATAATGTAACAAATAGTCGCATGTGTATTCCCTCCTTCACAAACTGCATGATTTATTTTATTGTTGAATTAACCTTCTAACTTTATTCATGAAAACATATATTTTAACAATCGTTTTGGGAAAGACAAGGATGAATGAAACCCCGATCAGGAGGCGAAGGACCTGAGTAAAATTTATGTATTAGACACGAATGTGTTATTACAGGATCCGAATTCAATCTTTTCATTTGAAGACAACGAGGTCGTCATTCCGGCCGTTGTGTTAGAAGAAGTAGACTCTAAAAAGAGATATATGGACGAGGTTGGGCAAAATGCTCGGCGCGTTTCACGTTTAATCGACGGTTTGAGATCGAAAGGGAAACTGCATGAAAAAATTACGCTAGAGTCAAAAGGGACGCTGCGCATTGAACTGAATCACCGCTCTTTCCATGAGCTTCAAGAAATTTTCATTGAAAAAACGAACGATAATCGGATTTTGGCTGTCGCGAAGAATTTGAGCTTAGAGGAAGAAACAAAGCCTCATGGGCGGCCTGTCATTTTAGTCAGCAAGGATGTCTTAGTGCGAGTGAAGGCAGATGCTATTGGGCTGCAAGCAGAGGATTTCTTAAGTGATCGTGTGCTGCAAAATGAAGACATTGATAATGGCTACCACGAGCTCTATATTCCGACTGAGCAGTTGAATGCATTTTATAAGCAAAATCAGCTACACGTAAAAGACGTCACCAATGCCTCGTTAAACCCTCATCAATTCGTCATTATGAAGGGAAATGAAGGGGGGGCAGCTATAGGAATGCTTGATCAAAAAGGAGAGCTCGTCAAGCGTCTTATTTATGATCAAGAACATATTTGGGGAATCCGCCCGAAAAATGTCCAGCAGACAATGGCGCTAGAGCTACTTTTACGGCGTGATATCCCGCTCGTGACGCTCATCGGAAAAGCGGGGACAGGCAAAACATTGCTTGCACTTGCTGCTGGATTGATGCAAACAGAGGATTTCGGCATGTTTAAAAAGCTCATCGTGGCCCGCTCAATTGTTCCTGTTGGTAAGGATTTAGGCTACTTGCCAGGCGAGAAGGAAGAAAAGCTCAGGCCGTGGATGCAGCCGATCTATGACAATTTAGAATTTTTATTTAATACAAAAAAACCTGGAGAACTTGATGCGATCTTAGCGGGTATTGGTTCGATTCAAGTGGAAGCTTTAACGTATATCCGTGGAAGAAGTATACCTGATCAATTTATCATCATTGATGAGGCGCAAAATTTAACAAAACACGAAGTGAAAACATTATTAACGCGAGTTGGAGAGGGAAGTAAAATTGTGCTGATGGGGGATCCAGAGCAGATTGATCATCCTTATTTAGATAGCTTAAATAATGGGCTTACGTATGTCATTGAGCGTTTCAAAGGGCAACAAATATCTGGACATGTCAAGCTTGTCAAAGGAGAAAGATCTGGACTTGCACAGCTTGCAGCTGATTTATTATAGTCCAGATCCTCTATCTTATGTAATGATTAGCGCTTTTACACCTTTAATCGGCCGAGTTAAGTTGGACTGATCCTCGAAATAAACGTGGATTGGTCCTTCTTCTGTAATAGGCTTTCCATTTTGGCTGAAATGAGCAATGCTTTCCATTGCCTTAGAAAGCGGCACAGCAATTGTTTCCGTTTCTGTGACAAATTCACACGTTGCCGCCGCATCAAGCGGTTCTGCATTTTTCAGCATGTCGCCAAGCTTCATACCGAAGCTGCCTGTGACGAGTCTTTCTTTTTCGTACTTCTTCTCTGTTTTTAAAGTGGGTGGAAGTGTTTGACCTTCTCTTATGACCCGCTCTTGGTCAAGCTCCTGATCAAGCTGATTCTCTTCACTTGCTGCGCTTTTCTCAAAAAATGAATCCATTAAAAATTTGCGGTCATCAAAAATCCACACACTTGGATCAATGGTGATCTTGTACCGTACGTTCCCCTTAATTTGAATAATGCTCATGTTCAAGACAACCCCTTTCCATCATAAATTATAGAAGTTTTCGCCCGCTTTGTCACTTTCATAAACATGCTTCTTTTTGTACACACTAACTTTACATGAAAGATAGGGAGGATTTTGGGCATGGCGTGTCGTGACAATGAAGAGCTTCAGCGAATTGTAGAAGAAGCAAAAAAAGTCGCCAAAAATGGCAAAGTAGCATCCTATATTCCCGCTCTCGGTAAAGCGGATCAGACAGATTTATCTGTGGCTGTTTATCATGTGAGTAATACTTGCCACTCGGCGGGAGATGTAGATAAACGCTTTACCCTTCAAAGTATTTCAAAAGTATTAGCACTTGCGCTCGTGCTTTCAGAAGAAGGGCCAAAAAAAGTATTTCAATTTGTTGGGCAGGAACCAACAGGCGATCCATTTAATTCGATGATTAAACTTGAAACAGCAAGCCCGAATAAGCCGCTGAATCCAATGATTAATGCAGGAGCGCTCGCAGTCACAAGTTTAATAAAAGGTGCGACGCCGCAAGATCAGCTCAACCGACTACTTGCTTTTATTAGAGAGCTTGCAAATGACACAAGCATTACATACTGCAAAGACACAGCTGCTTCCGAATTTGAGACATCGATGATTAACCGCGCCATGTGCTATTACATGAAGCAATATCATATCATTAGAGGGAATGTAGAAGAGGTCATGGACGTCTATACGAAACAATGTGCCATCATGATGAACAGCTTGGATTTGGCGAAAATCGCTTGTGTTTTTTCATTAGACGGCAGGCATCCAGAGACGGGGAAGCAGATCCTTTCAAAAGATGTCGCTAGAATTTGTAAAACCTTTATGGTGACTTGCGGAATGTACAATGCAAGCGGAGAATTTGCCATTAATATCGGGATTCCTGCCAAAAGCGGTGTCTCCGGCGGGATTATGGGGGCAGCGCCATATGATTTTGGGATTGGCATCTTCGGGCCTGCGCTGGATGAGAAAGGGAATAGTATTGCTGGTATTAAGCTGCTTGAGCTCATGAGTGAAAAATATGAAATGAGTATCTTTTAACAACTCATGCCTTCTTTTTATTTTTACAAAGCGAACTGTACAAATCTGCTTGCAATTTTGGGCGTTTCGCTTTATGATAAATAGAAGAATTAGGTACTCGCCTGGGGAACGGAGGGATACTTTTGGCGTCAGAAATTTTAGTCGATCATCGGCAAAAAGCACTGTCTTTATTAAAATTGGATGCAGATAAAATTTTAAAATTGATCCAAGTGCAAATGGACAACTTAACGATGCCGCAATGTCCTCTTTATGAAGAGGTTTTAGATACTCAAATGTTCGGATTATCGAGAGAAATTGATTTTGCTGTCCGACTTGGATTAGTTGATCAACATGAAGGCAAGAAACTACTCGATAAACTTGAGAGAGAGCTTTCCGCACTTCATGATGCGTTCACAAAAAAATAATGATTGAAAACTCAAACTTCCACAACATAAGTTTGAGTTTTTTTGTCCTCCATTTCTTTTGATTGTTTGAGAAGAAACGGACTTGATTCTTTCATGAATGACGAACAATATAAAAGAGGTAAAACGGGATCAAACGGAGAAAATGTAGTAGAATAAGAACAGCTAAGAGGATATCAAGCAGAAGAAACAGACGTTAGGAAGAGGATTATATGTTAAAGAGAATGCTAAAATCGTATGACCACTCATTATTGTTCGCCATTATATTCATTAGCGCATTCGGTTTGGTGATGGTGTATAGCTCAAGTATGATAACATCTGTCATCAGATATGATGCCGCGCCAGATAATTTTTTTAAGAAACAGCTTTTATTTATGATTGTTGGGGCGGTCATCTTGATCTTTGCAGCCCTGGTTCCGTATCAGCTGTTTTCAAATAAAAAATTCCAGATCGGTATGCTGCTGCTTTCTGTTTTTTCACTCATCTATGTGTACTTTGGCGGTCACATTGCAGGGAATGCTAGAAGCTGGATTAAATTAGGACCTTTTAGTCTTCAGCCAGCAGAATTTGTGAAGATTGTCGTCATCATCTATCTTGCTGCTGTGTATGCAAAAAAGCAGCATTATATTGATCATATTTTAAGAGGAGTCACTCCTCCAATCGTGATTGTCTCCATCTTATGCGGCTTCATCATTTTGCAGCCAGACTATGGGACAGCCTTTATCATTGGCATGATTGCCCTTGCGATGATTTTATGCTCCGGCTTTAGCGGTAAAACGCTTGCGAAGCTGTTAGCACTATTTAGTGCGGTGATGGTTATCGTGACACCGTTTATTATGCTGTTTTGGGATAAAATTTTCACACAAAATCGTCTCGGACGTTTTGAAAGTTTCCAAGATCCATTTAAAGATGCAGGCGCCACTGGGCATCAATTGATTAATTCATATTATGCGATTGGATCAGGTGGTTTTTTTGGTCTTGGACTTGGAGAGAGTGTCCAAAAGTATGGGTATCTTCCAGAGCCGCATACAGATTTTATCATGGCGATCATCTCGGAAGAGCTTGGCTTTTTCGGTGTATTTTTTGTTCTAGCTCTGCTTGGCTTCATCGTCGTGAAAGGTTTTTATATTGCGAGAAAGTGTGAGGATCCGTTTGGAAGTTTGCTTGCAATAGGAATTTCCTCGATGATTGCGATCCAAACATGTATCAATTTGGGTGGTGTTTCAGGTCTTATTCCAATCACTGGGGTGACACTTCCGTTTATCAGCTACGGGGGATCGTCCATCATTTTATTAAGCGGATGTATGGGAATACTGCTGAATATCAGTATGTTCACTGAATATAAAGAGCGTTATAAAAAGAAAAAATCAATCAGTAAACCATCGCTTCAAAAAAATGGATTGCAGAAAACTTTGAATCTTTAGAAAACAAAAGTGTACAGTTTTCATTTCTTCCTTTATTATAGAGTACATATAAAATTTTAAGGGATATGGAGGAGTGAGAATGTCACAGAGAACAATTCAAAAGGTTCTAGTTGCAAACAGAGGGGAAATTGCTATCAGAGTCTTCAGGGCCTGTACAGAGCTTAATTTACGTACAGTGGCCATTTACTCCAAAGAAGACTCGGGCTCTTATCATCGCTATAAAGCAGATGAAGCATATCTAGTTGGAGAAGGGAAAAAACCGATTGATGCCTACCTTGATATCGAGGGGATCATCGAAATTGCAAAACGAAATGAAGTGGATGCGATTCATCCAGGGTACGGATTTTTATCCGAAAACATTCATTTTGCAAGACGATCCGAAGAGGAAGGCATTCAATTTATCGGCCCAACTTCTCAGCATTTAGATATGTTTGGAGATAAAGTAAAGGCGAGAGATGAAGCGAAAAAAGCTGGAATTCCAGTCATTCCAGGAAGTGACGGGCCAGTTGATTCGGTCAAAGAAGTCGAAAAATTCGGTGAAGAATACGGTTACCCGTTTATTATTAAAGCTTCACTTGGCGGCGGCGGCCGAGGTATGCGGATTGTCAGATCAAAAGAGGAGCTGAATGAAGGCTATGACCGTGCAAAGTCAGAGGCGAAAGCTGCTTTTGGAAATGACGAAGTATACGTTGAGAAACTGATTGAAAATCCGAAACATATTGAAGTGCAGGTGATTGGTGACAATCACGGCAATATCATTCATTTATATGAGCGTGACTGCTCTGTCCAAAGGCGTCACCAAAAGGTCATTGAAGTTGCGCCAAGTGTGTCTCTTACAGATCAATTACGTGAAGACATCTGCGAAGCGGCTGTTAAGCTGGCTCGAAATGTGTCGTATATTAACGCTGGGACTGTAGAATTTCTAGTCGCAAATGGTGAGTTTTATTTTATTGAAGTCAATCCTAGGGTACAGGTGGAACACACGATCACAGAAATGATCACAGGTGTCGATATCGTACAAACCCAAATTCTTGTCGCAAAGGGTCATGATCTCCATAGCAATGAAGTCGGAATACCAAAGCAAGAAGGTATCTTCACACATGGATTTGCCATTCAATCAAGGGTCACGACAGAAGATCCTTTGAATAACTTTATGCCGGACACAGGAAAAATTATGGCCTACCGTTCAGGCGGGGGATTTGGTGTACGCTTAGATGCTGGGAACAGCTTCCAAGGTGCGGTCATTACATCTTATTACGATTCATTATTGGTCAAGCTGTCCACATGGGCGCTCACATTTGATCAGGCTGCTGCTAAAATGGTCCGTAATTTACAAGAATTCAGGATTCGCGGCATTAAAACGAATATCCCATTTCTTGAAAACGTGGCAAAGCATGAGAAGTTTCTAAAAGGGGAATACGATACGTCGTTTATCGATTCATCACCAGAGCTATTTAATTTCCCTAAACAAAAAGACCGCGGAACAAAGATGTTGACTTATATTGGTAACGTGACCATTAATGGGTTCCCTGGTATCGCTGAGAAAAAGAAGCCTCATTTTGATAGACCAAATGTACCGAAGCTTCCTGTCCATGAAGAGGTTCCGGCTGGGACAAAACAGTTGTTAGATATGCATGGACCTGAGGGGCTCGCCAATTGGGTAAAAGAACAAAGCGATGTTCTTTTAACAGATACAACCTTTAGAGATGCGCATCAGTCTTTGCTTGCGACACGCTTCAGAACAAATGACTTGAAGAAAATTGCCCAGCCGACAGCAGGGTTATGGCCAGAGCTATTCAGTATGGAAATGTGGGGCGGCGCTACATTTGATGTTGCGTATCGTTTCTTAAAAGAAGATCCTTGGGAAAGACTGAAAGAGCTTCGTCAAGAAGTTCCGAACACGCTGTTCCAAATGCTTTTAAGATCATCAAACGCTGTCGGCTATACAAACTATGCGGATAATGTGATTAAAGCATTTGTCAAGGAATCGGCTGAGGCGGGCATTGACGTGTTCCGTATTTTTGATAGCTTAAACTGGGTCAAAGGCATGACGCTTGCCATTGATTCTGTTCGCGAATCAGGCAAAGTGGCTGAGGCAGCCATTTGTTATACGGGGGATATTCTTGATCCATCTCGTCCGAAATATGACCTTAAATACTATGTATCTCTTGCGAAGGAACTTGAATCCGCAGGCGCTCATATTTTAGGCATTAAAGATATGGCGGGATTATTAAAACCGCAGGCAGCTTACGAGCTTGTATCTGCTTTAAAAGATGAGCTGACCATCCCAATTCATCTTCATACGCATGACACGAGTGGAAATGGACTGTTCACCTATGCAAGAGCGATCGATGCAGGTGTTGATATTGTTGATGTTGCCGTCAGCTCTATGGCGGGGCTTACATCGCAGCCAAGTGCGAGCTCATTATACTATGCTTTAGATGGTCATGAAAGAAAGCCAGAAATGAACGTCAAAGCTTTAGAACGTCTTTCTCAATACTGGGATTCCGTCAGAAAATACTATCATGAGTTCGAAAGCGGCATGAATTCGCCGCATACAGAAATTTATGAGCATGAAATGCCTGGCGGTCAGTATAGTAACTTACAGCAGCAGGCCAAAGGTGTAGGTCTTGACGACCGCTGGAATGAAGTAAAGGAAATGTACAGACGTGTGAATGACATGTTTGGTGATATTGTAAAGGTTACACCATCCTCTAAAGTGGTCGGAGATATGGCACTTTATATGGTGCAAAATGATCTAACAGAAGAGGATGTCTATGAAAAAGGAGCAACACTGGACTTCCCGGATTCTGTTGTTGAATTATTTAAAGGCTACTTAGGTCAGCCGCATGGCGGATTCCCAGAAAAACTGCAAAAGCTGATTTTAAAAGGGGAAGAACCGCTGACTGTCAGACCAGGTGAGAAGTTAGAGCCAGTGGACTTTGAAGAAATTAAAAAACAATTCAAAGAATCACATGACCTGACGTTGACAGAACAAGATGCGATTGCGTATGCCTTATATCCGAAAGTCTTTTCTGAATTTGTCCAAACAGCAGAAAGCTATGGTGACATCTCTGTTCTTGACACACCGACGTTTTTCTATGGGATGAGACTTGGTGAAGAGATTGAGGTGGAAATTGAAAAAGGAAAAACCCTCATTGTCAAACTCGTGTCAATTGGAGAACCGAATCCAGATGCCACAAGAGTTCTTTACTTTGAGCTAAATGGTCAGCCGCGTGAAGTAGTGATTAAGGATGAAAGCATCAAATCCTCCGTTCAAGAAAAAATGAAGGCGGATCGCTCAAATCCAAATCACATTGCCGCATCGATGCCAGGCACCGTAATCAAAGTGCTTGTTGAAAAAGGGCAGAAAATCTCGCAAGGTGAGCATTTGATGATCAATGAAGCCATGAAAATGGAAACAACCGTTCAAGCACCATTTTCTGCGGTCGTAGATGAAATTCATGTTACGAATGGAGAACCGATTCAAACCGGTGATCTGCTGATTGTATTAAAGCCTGAATAATAAGGGAGACACATCCATCGTGATGTGTCTTTTTTGAGCGCATTAAAATGTGCAGCAGCCTGCGAGAGTGATTACACTATAGAGTGAGGTGAAGAAAGTTGGAAATTGTCGTGATTTGGTTTCGCCGAGATATGCGATTGGATGATCATATCGCCTTATCAAAAGCGGTTACATATGCAAAAAAACACGAGTATAAATTATTGGCTCTTTATCATCTAGATCCATTTTTTACTGAAATGGAACTGGATATAAACAACGAACATTTCTTTCAAAACTTGGCGCATTTCGTCAAGGAAGCGAGAGAATCTCAAATGTATGTTCACCTTCTCCATGATGATGTCCTGCGCGCCTTTCAGCAGGTCATGGATGTGTATGACATCAAAGCCGTCTTTTTTAATGAAGATGAAGTGGGTATCGGCCAAAGGCGTGACCAGCAAGTAACCGATTTTTTAGAAAAGAAGGGCATTCATGTATCAAAGTGGCAAGATACACACCTTCATGGGGCGAGAGACATTTTAAAAGCGGATGGGTCTCATTATCAAGTGTTCACTCCATACTATCAATCATGGCGGAAGCAAGAGAAGCAGCCTGTGATAAAAGTTGACAAATCATTTTTCAGTAGTGAGCATACGATTTGTGACGAGTCACTTTCGCAAAAAGGGGATAAAAAGCTACGAGGCATCATCAAGGGATCCTCAAGGAAATTTGATCAAATTGGTTCAGACAAAGCAATAAACACTCTGCACACCTTTATCCAAAAAAGACTGACGCGTTATCATGAGAAACGGGATATTCCGTCTGTTTTTGGAACGAGTAAACTATCGCGGTTCTTAAAAACAGGAACCATTTCTATCCGGACGATCTTTCATGCTATCAATGAAGAAACACTTTATGAAGACGAGGGCCGGGAAACCTTTATCAAAGAGCTGGCGTGGCGTGATTTTTATCATATGATTTTTGCGCACTATCCAGAGATGAAAGAAAAGGAAATCAATTCTGCATTTCAAGGGATGAAATGGAATGAAGATGAGATGCTTTTTGAAGCTTGGTGTAAAGGTGAAACAGGGTTTCCGCTCGTTGATGCAGGGATGAGGCAATTAAATGAAGAAGGCTGGATGCATAACCGCTTGCGAATGGTGACTGCTTCATTTTTAACAAAGGATTATTTGATTGATTGGAGAAAAGGCGAAGCGTATTTCGCAAAAAAACTCGTGGATTATGATGAGGCTTCAAATATCGGGGGATTTCAGTGGGCAGCCTCTGTCGGAACGGATGCTGTTCCTTACTTTCGTATTTTTAATCCAACGACCCAATCGAAACGGTTTGATCCAACCGGGGAATTTATCAGAAGATATGTACCTGAACTAAAACATGTCGAAGAAAAATGGATTCATGAACCAAGTAAAATGCCGATTGATGAACAAATGAAATCGGGATGTGTGCTAGGGGATGCATACCCACTGCCAACAGTCGATCATCAAGAAAGACGCAAAAAAGCCATTTCGCTATTTGAAAAAGCAAAACAACAATAAAAGAAATCCCCTTTCCGCATGGAAAGGGGATACAAACTTTTATCTAAATGGCTCTTTGCTTTCATATTTAAACCGTGCAATGAGTAGGCAGAAGTAGCATAGTACTCCAAACAAACAAGAAATAAAGAATGAATGAGCAAGCGCATAACCAAGTGCAAGGTGAGAATAAACAGACATCACACCTGAAATCGCTTGAAGTGTAATCAGAATGGCTGAAATGATCCATCCATAATACAACTGCTTCTGATCTTTATAATGTTTAATGGCATGGAACATAGCGACAAATATCCATACGAATAAAAGAAGTGCTGCTGCTCGGTGAGACATTTGGACCCACTGATTAAAGTACGCTGGAAGTGCGCCGTCTTTTGAACAAAATGGGAAGACAGAACAAGCAAGGCTTGATTTTGTATGTCTCACATAAGCACCCGTATACACCACGATATACGTATATGTGATCAGGCCATAAATATGGAACTGCATTCTTTTTCCGATATGAAGCGGCTTCACAAGCTTTGTTTCAGATCTGGTTGCCTCAAACACAAGAAGGGCAAGCAGTAAGATTGAAGCAAAAGAAATCAGTGAAATACCGAAGTGCAGTGCCATGACAAGTGCGTTCGAACCAAACACAACAGCGAGTGCCCCTAACAGCGCTTGAAGCAGTAAAAATATAATGGACATGATGACCAAGAATTTGGTTTCACGGAATACTGGACTAATTTTTTTCCAGCATAAGATCGCCAGTGCCAGTACAAGAATCGTGGAAACCCCTGTTGACATGCGGTGACTCCATTCGATGATGGAAGCAGGGGTCATTTCAGGAAAGAAACGACCGTGGCAAAGGGGCCACTGCCGGCCGCAGCCAAGACCCGAGCCGGTTTTTGTAACGAGCGCACCGCCAATCAGAACGATCAGCATCACAAACGTTGTGACAACGCTCAATAGCCTTAAAGCAAATTTCATCAAATTATTTCACCTTCTCTAAAAAACTTCTGATACAAATGAAAACCTCACATGCTCTCAAGTTTAAGCCAAATGCGTGTTCTGTTGCAATTCATAATCATCAAAGTTCACAAAAAAATGATATGTTAGTTCACAAAGTTTACAGATTTAGAGTGCTTGATCTTTCTTTGACAGTCTGATAGAAATAGAGGAGAGAATATTTCATTTTGCACCGCCTTCTGAAACACACATCTATCCTAATAAATTCACGAAAAGTTCACAAATAACTTCAAGTTTGTCGTTTATTATTTAATAGGATGTTTTTTTACAGCTGTTTATCTTGTATGATAGAGTTGTAACGATTTTACGTTTCATTTGTTCGTTTGAAGGTTTGGGCAAGGGAGGTTATACACATTGGCAAATTCCAAAACAGCCGCGGAAGCAGCTATTCATGGACAAATAGAAGAAACAACAGCTTGGAAAGATTTTCTTGCGCTTATTAAAATGGGCATCGTCAATTCCAACTTCATTACAACATTTACTGGAATGTGGCTTGCTTTTTATTTTACAGGTATGAGTTTCCTTGGGAATCTTGATATTGTGCTGTTAACAATGATTGGTTCTTCACTTATTATTGCCGGTTCATGCGCCATTAATAATGCGTTTGACCGTGATATTGATATATTAATGGAAAGAACAAAAACAAGACCGACGGTTACAGGAAAAATTCAGCCGGGGCAAGCGTATGCATTTGGCATATTGCTTGTTGTACTTGGACTCATTATGCTTCTGATGACAACTGTTACATCAGCAGTGATTGGATTTATCGGTGTCTTTACTTATGCCGTCCTTTACACGATGTGGTCTAAACGCCATTACACCATCAATACTGTTATTGGAAGTTTATCTGGTGCGGTTCCGCCATTAATCGGCTGGACATCTGTCACAGGCACAATCGACACTACGGCTTGGGTTTTGTTTATGATTATGTTTATCTGGCAAATCCCGCACTTCCTGTCACTTGCGATTAAGAAAACAGAAGATTACCGCAAGGCAGGCATTCCAATGCTTCCAGTTGTCTATGGCTTTGAAGTTACAAAACGCCAAATTATCATTTGGACAGCATGTCTTCTTCCACTTCCATTTTTCTTAGGTGGATTAGGTTGGCCGATTGTGGCACTTGGCACATTGCTAAACATTGGATGGCTCGTCATTGGCCTCATGGGCTTTAAAATGAAAGACGTCATGAAGTGGTCTACACTGATGTTCGTTTATTCATTAAACTACTTAACCATCTTTTTCGTTGCGATGATTATTATTACACTATTCTAGAGTGAAATACACTTTGATCACATCAAAACAATGGCTATATCTTATAACACAACATTTTCTTACAACTATGAAAGCCGCCTGATATTCAGTTCTATTTAGGCGGCTTTCTGTTTATACATAGATGGTATTTTGAGTAAAAACATCACTTTTTTATGAAAAGAGGAAATGTAAGTGCTTTTATAAGGGGCGGGGGTTATTGATGGGTGAAAAGTGATTTTATAAATAAGAGGTAAAAAGCGAAAGGCAAAGGAGATCAAGCAAAAGGGGTTGGGACAAATTATGATAAGAAAATGGCGTGTTTATTCACTGTTTCTCTTACTGACGCTCGTTTTAGCGGGCTGCGGTGAACCATACTTATCAACACTCAAGCCAGTTGGGGAAGTAGCAGATAAACAGTTTTTCCTAACGGTACTGAGTACACTCATTATGGTTCTTGTCGTCATTGTTGTATCGATCATTTTCTTTTACGTCATCATTAAATTCAAACGTTCTAAAGTGGGAGAAGATACGATTCCAAAACAGGTGGAAGGGAACCGTAACCTAGAAATTACGTGGACAGCGATTCCAATTCTTCTACTCATTATTCTCGTTGTACCTGTTGTGGCATACACGCTTGAGCTAGGGGATACAAGCGCTATGGATAAGAAAAAACGAGATCCTGAAAAGACACTTGTTGTGAATGTTAGAGCCAGCTTATATTGGTGGGAATTTGAATACCCTGATTATGGGATTGTCACAAGTCAGGAATTGATTGTACCGACAGATCAAAAGGTGTACTTTAAGCTGAAAGCATCCGATGTTAAGCACTCTTTCTGGATTCCAGCGGCTGGCGGTAAAATCGATACTAATACTGACAATGAGAACAAATTTTATTTGAAATTTGATTCGAAACGAACGAAAGATGCAGGAGAATATTTCTACGGGAAATGTGCGGAGCTTTGTGGTCCATCACATGCTTTAATGGACTTTAAAGTTAAAACGCTTTCTCAAGATGAGTTTTTAGGGTGGACCAAAAAAATGGCAGATTACAAGAAGCCTACATCCACGTCAGACCTAGCCCTAGAGGGTGAAAAACTATTTAAAGAGAAAAACTGCTTGAGCTGTCACGCAGTAGAGCCTGGGGACGAACGGCCTGAAGCGGCAAGGACTGCTCCAAACCTTGCGACCTTCGGAGAGCGAACGAAAGTTGCTGGAATTAAAGACATGAACAAAGAAAATGTGAAAGCATGGCTGAAAGATCCAGAAAGCTTTAAACCAGGTAATAAGATGACAGGGACGTATCCTAAATTAAATGACTCAGAAGCAGATGCACTCTACGAGTATTTAAAAGGTCTTAAAATAGAGTAATATCTAGAGCGTATGTTCAAATGGATATGTGATCTATGTGAAGTTTTTGTTAAGAGCTCCCGAATATGTCTCTACAACCGAGAAGTAGTCACCTGTCAGACGCAGTCTGTTTGAAAGATCGTTAAGATAGACATCTATATGAAAAGGGGCAAATGGGAGATAAGAGGGGGATTTCATGGTGAGTACAATAGCTAAAAAGCGGGGGTTTGGCGCTGTCTTATGGGATTACTTGACGACGGTTGACCACAAAAAAATTGCCGTACTATATTTAGTGGCAGGGGGATTTTTCTTTTTGGTTGGCGGCCTAGAAGCGATGTTTATCCGTATTCAGCTAGCCATCCCTGAAAATGATTTTGTTAGTGCAGGGGTTTACAATGAAATCATGACGATGCATGGAACGACAATGATTTTCCTTGCAGCAATGCCGCTTTTATTTGCATTAATGAATGCGGTTGTACCAATTCAAATTGGTGCACGTGACGTAGCATTTCCGTTTGTAAATTCACTTGGTTTTTGGCTATTCTTTTTCGGAGGAATTTTCTTAAACCTTGGCTGGTTCTTAGGCGGATCACCTGATGCAGGCTGGACTGCATACGCTTCGCTCACGCTGAATTCAGAAGGGCATGGCATGGATTTCTATATTTTAGGTTTGCAGATAGCGGGGATTGGTACGCTGATTGCAGGTATCAACTTTCTTGTGACGATCATTAATATGAGAGCGCCTGGTATGACGTATATGAGAATGCCGCTCTTCACTTGGACGACATTTGTCGCATCTGCACTCATTTTATTCGCATTCCCGCCGCTCACAGCAGGGCTTGCGATGCTGATGCTTGATAGAATGTTTGATACGAGCTTTTTCAATCCAGAGCTTGGAGGGAATACGATCATCTGGGAGCATTTGTTCTGGATTTTCGGACACCCGGAAGTATATATCTTGATCCTGCCAGCATTCGGAATTTTCTCTGAGATCATTCCAGTGTTTGCAAGAAAAAGATTGTTCGGCTACTCGTCAATGGTGTTCGCCACTGTATTGATTGGTTTCCTAGGGTTCATGGTGTGGGCGCATCACATGTTCACTACGGGGCTTGGACCTATTGCAAATGCGATCTTTGCCGTAGCCACTATGGCGATTGCGGTGCCAACAGGAATTAAAGTATTTAACTGGCTGCTCACCATATGGGGCGGTAACGTGAAGTTTACGACAGCGATGCTGTATTCCGTTGCATTCATTCCGTCATTCTTACTTGGCGGGGTAACCGGTGTCATGCTTGCAGCAGCTGCAGCTGATTATCAGTTCCATGATACGTACTTTGTTGTGGCGCATTTCCACTACGTGATTATCGGTGGTGTGGTATTCGGTATATTAGCAGGTGTGCATTACTGGTGGCCTAAAATGTTTGGAAAAATACTCAATGAGAAGCTTGGGAAAATTGGCTTTGTGCTCTTTTTCATCGGTTTCCATTTAACCTTCTTTATCCAGCATTTCTTGGGGTTATGGGGCATGCCGCGCCGTGTCTTTACGTTCCTGCCAGGGCAGGGCCTTGAGCTTGGGAACTTGATCAGTACAATAGGTGCTTTGTTTATGTTTGTAGCAGTTGTCATCATGCTGATTAACGTCATCTGGACAACAGCAAAAGGGGAGCGTGTATCGAGCGATCCTTGGGGAGATGGAAGAACGCTTGAATGGGCAGTGTCTTCACCTCCGCCAGAATATAACTTTAAACAGCTTCCACTAGTTAGAGGACTTGATCCATTATGGATTGAGAAAATGGATGGTAAAAAAGGAATGACAGCATCTGAACCGCTCGATGATATTCACATGCCGAATAATTCCATCTTACCTGTCATTATCTCATTCGGTCTATTTGTGTCAGCGTTTGGCTTCATGTATCGTCAAGAGCACAGCTGGGGGCTTCCGGTGATCTTCATTGGCCTTGGCATTACGTTTGCGACCATGCTGGTCAGGTCTCTTAAAGATGATCATGGATATCATATTCACAAAGAAGATTTGACCGATGATGATGATAAAGGGGTGAAAGCATAATGGAACCACAAAAAATGACAGCGGAAACCTTTCCGGCTTCGCCTGAGAAAGCCACGTTAGAAGGAAAGAATAAGTTCGTCGGGTTCTGGTTGTTTCTTGGGGGAGAAACTGTTCTGTTTGCATCTTTGTTTGCCACTTACTTGGCGCTGAAAAACTCAAATGCAGGCGGAGCAAAAACCACTGATATGTTTGACATCACAATTGTCTTTATTGCCACAATGCTCCTGTTAACGAGCAGTTTAACGAGTGTGTATGCAATGTATCATATGAAAAACTTTAACTTTAAAAAAATGCAGCTTTGGCTCGGCGTGACCGTTCTATTAGGTGCTGGATTTTTAGGGGTCGAGATTTATGAGTTTTATCACTATGTGCATGCGTACGAATTTACGATTACCAGCTCTGCACTTGGCTCTGCCTTCTATACACTTGTAGGAACTCACGGAGCTCACGTCGCCTTCGGACTTTGCTGGATTACCGCTCTTATGATTCGAAATATGAGACGCGGACTGGATTTATACAATGCGCCAAAATATTATGTGGCAAGTCTTTATTGGCACTTCATTGATGTTGTGTGGGTCTTCATCTTTACCGTTGTATATTTAATGGGAATGGTGGGATAAGAATGGGAAATAAAAACACAAATCAGTCCAAAGTCGATCTTGTATACCGTAAAAAGAAAAATGCCGAAGAAATGAAGCATCAGCTCATTTCTTTCGGCTTGATGATTGGATTAACATTTGTTGCATTTTTAACGATCGCCTCTGAAGACGTCGGGAATTGGTTCGCAGTACCATTTATTTTACTGCTTGCAGGTATTCAGGTGGCCTTTCAGCTTTATTATTTTATGCACATGAACCAAAAAGGGCATGAAACACCCGCGTTGTTTCTTTACTCAGGTGTGTTTGTCGCGTTTATTACCGTTTTAGCCTTTTTGACCATTATTTGGTGGTAAGCCCGCTTTGCCCTTGAAGGAGGCGCAGCAATGGAGAACTTAGAGATATTCGGATTTCGAGCATTATGGAGTCCCTACTATTTGATTTGTATTGTATTAGCAGCTGCTTTTTATCTACTTCTCGTTACAAAGGGAAAGCACCGTGCGACGGTGAAAGAGAAAACGCTATTTCTGACTGGGCTTGTTCTGTTATATGCCGTGAAAGGCAGCCCAATTGATTTAATGGGGCATATTATGTTCAGCGCACATATGGCGCAAATGGCGGTACTATATTTAGTCATCCCGCCACTCCTGATCACAGGTTTACCTGCGGCCATTTGGGAGCGGATCATTCAAACACGAGGCATTCAGGCTATTTTCCGTTTGTTTTCCAAGCCTTTGATTGCTCTGCTTGGGTTTAACGGGTTGTTTTCGCTTTATCACATCCCGCTTGTGTTTGATTTTGTGAAAACAGATCCGTTTTATCATGCGTTGATGACGGTTGTTATTTTTATCGCTGCCTTTTTCATGTGGTGGCCGCTTGTCCATAAAGTCCAAAGTCAGCCGCAGATCACAGGCATTTTAAAGCTTGGTTATATCATGGCAGACGGTATATTGATGACACCTGCCTGCGCACTCATCATGTTTAGTGATGCACCGATCTATGCGACCTATTCAGATGCCGGCGCGTGGATACAAGCTCTGCATCTATGTGTGCCAAGCGATATGCTTGCAGGTCTTGCACTAACTGGCCCTGATATGTTTCATACCTTGCCGCTGCTGGAGGATCAGCAGCTAGGCGCTATTTTGATGAAAATTATTCAGGAGATCGTTTATGGATCTATTCTTGCTGTTGTGTTCTTTGATTGGGCAAGAAAAGAAAGAGCGAAAGATGCCGTGCCAGATGCGCTCATTCCGAAATATGAATAAATCTAAAGCACAGCCATATGGCTGTGCTTTAGATTTGTCTTCTGTTCAGCGCAATAGAAAACCATTGAAGTCTAGGAAGGACGAGTACCGGAGCGAATGAATTTGACATTCGTGAGCACCGTAATGCAGATCTGACAAAGAATGTGAGGGTTTGTCTACACGCAGAAGCACAGCCGCTTGGGCTGTGCTTTGTTTTATGCTTCAGCAGTCATTGATTCTAGTTTTTCTTTCAGTCGGTCAAGCGTTTGTTTGCTTGATTGGATAAGAGATTTAGGGAAATCTTCGCCTTCACCGTATTCTACACCATGCGGATAATAATGTTTTCCAAGTAAAGGTGTCAGAAGCTGAATGTGTGCCTTTTTGGAACCGACATCACCTTCAGTGGCGTAGCCAGAGATCCGTAAATAAAATGTCCCTTCAACCATGCTATACTTTCTGTCATACGTCACACGCTCATAATCCCATTGATCGGCTCGTACAAATCCTTCACTTTCCATGATGAAATCTAATTTATTTAAGTCAGCTGCTACCTTTTCAATCCCCGTACCTTCAAACTTCACCCAAAACCCCTCCTTATAAAAATTCCCTTTACTGACAATCATAGTATGAAAGCGTTAAACTTTCAACTGCGAAAGGTATGTTCTTTTATAAGCTGGTTACAGTAATAAAGAAAATAATAGATGGAGGAATCAACGTGAAAACGAAAAAAATCAAAGATATTATGACAAAAAAAGTAGTGACGTGCCAAAAGGACGACAATTCTTATGAAGCGGCAGTAAAAATGAGAGATGCTGACATCGGTGCCATTCCAGTGGTTGACGGAGATCAGCTTGTTGGAATTGTGACAGACCGTGACCTTGTACTCAGAGGCATTGCTGAGAAAAAGCCAAACTCACAGGAAGTTGGCGCACTCATGACGAAGGAAGTACTGACAGCCGAAGAAGATGCGACGCTTGAAGAAATTGTCCGGTTGATGTCAGAGCACCAGCTCCGCCGCATTCCCGTCGTTAAAAGCGGAGCATTAACGGGGATTGTAGCTCTTGGAGATTTATCAGTTGAAGATTTGTCAAATGATCGTGCGGGAGATGCACTTACTGAAATCTCTCAACAAGATCAAGATCACAGGCAAGGATTTTTTCATTAACAGGGGCATATTTTAAATTCGTGTTAAATAGGCTGTATTGTCGTTGATAAATGGAGCAAGTTTTGTTTAAATGACAGTAGAAGGTACTTTTTGTACCTTGCCAATTTAACGGAGGTGTTTATTTGAAAACTGTGCTCAAAACACTCTTCATCCTCCTGGTTATATCCGGAACGTACGTTCTGTTTATTCAATATGGATCTTCACCAGAAAAAGAAAGCAGCAATGAATCGAAGGTGTCTAATGAAGAAACATCTAGCGATAAGCCGATCAACATCCCAAAAAAGGGCCTCATGTCCTTTATGGGAAAATCATCAAACGAAGTGCTTAAACAGCTGGGAGAACCAGATCGCATTGATCCTTCCGCATATGATTATGACTGGTGGATATACAACCAATCGAAGAAGCACTATATTCAAGTCGGGGTAAAGGATAGTAAAGTGGTGACTTTGTTTGCAACAGGAGACGGGCTGAATGTTGAACCATTTAAAATCGGTCAAGCCACAAGTGAAGTGTTTAAAAAAACACAAATCGCGCCTTACATTCATGTAGAGGATGAACAAAATTCATACCGCTTTGAATTCTCAGAAGATGATATGAATACAAGGCCAACCGTGAAAGTGGGAGATGATGTCTATGTCCAGCTATACATGGATAAGTTTGAAAGCACCCTTTCGAGTATCAGGGCCTTTAACGCAGATACATTTGTGAAACAAAAGCCGTATGAGGTTGTTTATCGAGGTCAATTGATAGAACCTGAGTCGATATCAGGCGAAAAGTGGAAGGATATCGAAGCTTCCAGTCAAAAACAAATTTTTGATATGACCAATATTATCCGCCATAAGTACAACCTGCCGACCTTAAAGTGGGACGATGAAACTTCCGAAGTGGCATTCATGCATAGTGAGGACATGAAAGAGAATCATTATTTCTCCCATGAGTCTAAAAAATACGGTACACTGAAAGACCGATTAGAAAGAGGCGAGGTCGCATTTCAGCTCGCAGGTGAAAACATTGCATATAACTATGTAGATGGACCAGCAGCTGTAGAAGGCTGGCTCAATAGCGAAGGTCACCGGAAGGCGTTATTAAATGGAGATTACACACACCTTGGCGTAGGTGTGAAAGAAAAATACTATACTCAAAACTTCATCAAGAAAACATCTTAAAACAAAGCAGCTGCACAACCGCAGCTGTTTTTTTATGAAAAAAGAGGCTCACCAAAACAGATGCTGGTGTATATAGTATAGTAGGCATTTGTATGGGGGTGAGGATATGACAAATAAGCAAAAACAAACATCCATTGATGAATTTAAACAATTCGTCAGACGCCATCCGAAGTTAATTCAAGAAGTGCAAGCGCAAGAAAAAAGCTGGCAAAGTTTATATGAAAATTGGGTCATGTTTGGTGAGGAAGATGAGATGTGGTCTCCTTATCGGCAAGCGCAATCTAAAGAAGCAAAAGACGAAAAAGACTCTAAGACAAGTGAACCGGGAAAAGCAGATTTCATGTCTAAAATGGTTTCTGCTGTGAAAAAAATGGACGCTGATCAAATGAATGAACAGATTAACAAAATGAGCCAGTCTATTTCCTCTTTACAAAGCTTACTCGGTCAATTTTCATCAAATGGCTCAAAAAAAGGTTCATCTGGAGGCAGTCAGCACCCATTCTCCTTCAGGAAAGATTAATTGAAAGGGGATGTTTTTGGTGCGGAAAGAAGTACAGGAGTTTGTCATGGCCGAGGAGGATCGAATCAAATTCATTAGACAGCGTCCTCTTTGGTACAGACAGCTGACTCGACATCCTGAAAATCTATCTTCCTTTGAATTAGATAAAATGAACTTTTACGAAAAAACCATTCCTCATCGTGTGAGTCAGTTGAGCAATAGTGTCCAAATGGCTGAAATGATGATTCAAATGTTCCAAGCAATGCGCAATCAAAATGGAGCCGGGTGAGGCTTTTTTGAGTTGATTAAGATGTCTATTTCATGAGCATCCTATGAAAGTAGACGAAAGGAGAATCAGATGATGAAATGGATGCTGTCAATATGCGCATTGCTTTTTCTTGTCACTGGGTGTCAAAGTCAACATGAAGAAGAGCAAGTGATCAAGCAAGATCCAGCTGTACCAGTGATGCAGCAAGCTCAAAGTGAAATGAAGCAGCAAGGCTTTTTAAAATACAAAGTGCAGGGATCGGCTGTCTATATAGAAAGTACACTTCAAGATTTCCATCTTGAGCCTTCACTTGGGAAGAAGGATGAGAAGGCGGGATATTTTACAGTGTATGTAGATGGGAAACGTGCGGGCAATGAGTATACTGCTGCGTTTGTGGTCAAGCACCTTTCAAAAGGAAAGCATAAAATGACCGTTGTGCTGAATTCCCGTCATCCAGATTATAAACAAAAAAGGGAAACGTGGGATGTATTTGTCACGTAAAAGCATTTTCTGATCCATAGGTTTCGTGGTAAACTATGAATTGGAGGTGCAACATTTATGTATGCGACAATCGAATCTGTGGAGCTCCAAGAGGAAGCGAATCAATTGGCTGCCATGATTCTTCAGTCGGAGGAGGCTGAACATTACCGCAACTGCTTTAAGCGTCTCCAGCAAGACGAAGAAGCCCAACAAATTATTGCCCACTTTACAAAAGTAAAAGAGCAATATGAGGATGTGCAGCGGTTCGGCAAATACCATCCGGACTATAGAACGATCTCAAAGGAAATGCGTGAGGTCAAAAGAAAGCTAGATCTTCACGATACAGTGGTTGATTTCAAAAAAGCAGAAACAGCGGTTCAATCCATCTTAGATGAGATTAGTATTGAAATCGGTCAAGCTGTATCAGCATATATTAAAGTTCCAACAGGGAACCCATATTTTGATGGTCTATCATCATGCGGCGGTGGCTGTGGATCAGGAGGCAGCTGTGGCTGTAAAGTATCTTGACGAGACTTGAACGTCTCGTCTTTTACATAATGAATGGAAAGAATTGAAAAGCGGCAGGTGAAAAGATGGAAACCAAACGTCAAGGGATGGTCGTTTGGCTGCATTCGTTAAAGCAGTCAAAAGCGCTAAGGAAATTTGGGAATGTTCACTATATTTCAAGGAAAATGAAATATGCAGTGATTTATTGTGATATGGATGATCTCGAGCGCCATATGGCAAAGCTGAGCTCATTGCCATTTGTAAAACGTGTTGAGCCTTCATATAAACCTTTTATTAAATTAGAGTACGAATCCAAATTGGACAAAGCAAAAGAATATGATTATAAGGTGGGCTTTTAAAGACACAAAAAAACCCCCGCGGCATCACCCGCGGGGTCCTTCTATTCTTAATGATTCATTAAGGAGAAGGCAAAGGGAGAGGAGAAACCGGAGGAAGAACTTATGGGGAAACGTAAGTCTTCTCCGCGGTTGGCAACAGCACCACATCAGATGCTGTTACAAGTAGTATGGCCCCGCTTCCCGTCATCTATACATAGAAAATGAATGAAATTACGCGCATTGTCCCATGCCGAATGGATGTGGTAAGATAATGTTGAATTTTTTGTCATAAGACAGTGACCAATAGAAGCAAGCAGAAAAAGTGGTGGGAAAATGAGAGTCATCTCTGGAACGAGAAAAGGCCGCACGCTTAAAGCGGTACCAGGTCAATCAACAAGACCGACGACAGATAAAGTGAAAGAATCCATTTTTAATATGATTGGACCGTATTTTGATGGCGGAAGGGCCCTTGATTTATTTGCGGGAAGCGGTGGTTTAGGAATTGAAGCGCTCTCTAGAGGATTCGATCATTGCATTTTCGTTGATCGAGATATGAAGGCGATTCAGACAATTAAAGGAAACCTGAATCAATTGTCGCTGATGGATCAAAGTGAAGTATTTCGAAATGATGCAAAGCGTGCTCTCACAGCCGTTGTAAAACGAGAGGAATCCTTTCAAGCGATCTTTCTTGATCCGCCGTATAAAGATCAAAAGCTGAAGGCACTTCTTGAAATGATTGATGAGCACTCCTTATTAACAGATGATGGCGTGATCGTATGTGAGCATGATAAAGACGTCGCGCTGCCTGAGGAAGCTGGACAGCTCCACATATCAAGGCGGGAACTGTACGGAATGACTGGCATTACGATCTATAGAAAGCGGGGAAATTAAAGCATGGGGAACATAGCCGTTTGTCCGGGTAGCTTCGATCCAGTCACATTGGGCCATTTGGATATTATTAAAAGAGGAGCAAACATCTTTGATGAAGTGTATGTATGTGTACTAAATAACTCATCAAAAAAACCGTTGTTTACAGTTGAAGAACGGTGTGAGCTCATTAGGCAAGCGACAAAGGATTTGCCAAATATCAAAGTTGAATCCTTTCATGGCTTGCTTGTTGATTATGCGAAACAAAAAGAGGCCAAAGTCATTTTGCGTGGGTTAAGAGCCGTGACGGACTTTGAATATGAGATGCAAGGCACATCGATGAATAAAGTCTTAGATGATGAAATTGAAACGTTTTTCATGATGACCAATAATCAATACTCCTTCTTAAGCTCAAGCATTGTCAAAGAAGTAGCGAAATACAATGGATCTGTCAAAGAGCTTGTTCCAAAAGAAGTAGAAGCAGCGCTGAAAGAAAAATTTAATGGATGAGTGCCTCGTGCACTCATCCATTTTTTACTTTCTGGTAATATAGAGCAATATACACGATCAGGCTGAACAAAGTGATCAAAGGGCCAGCTGTCACAAGCTGATTCCAGAACACACTGCTAAACATGACGACTTGCTCGCTTGCTTCAAAGGCTCCTGCTGGAAGAGTCATGTCTGATCGAGATACATAAAGAGGTTTGAATAATAAAAAGGCAAAGACAGCTGCATAAATCCCGTGGAGCAAACGGGCGAAGAAAAACGGTTTAAAGCGTATATCGGTTGCCGCCAAAATGCCGGCTACCTGGGCTTGAACAGAGAACCCGCTGAATCCTAAAATAAAGCTGACCACAATGGTTTTAGCGAGCAGGGTGACCTCTTGTGACCCCGTTAGCTGACTTCCTAATGTGATTTCAAATAAACCGGCAATCATGGCTAGATCTAATTCTGGCGGAAGGTGCATCGTTTGCAGCATATATACGATTCCTATGGAGAGCAGGTCTGTCACATGAACAACTGCCAGCATTTTGCTAAAGACAGAAAATAAGATAATAAAGCCGCCAATCATAAAAAGTGTTTGAATGGACGACATGACAGCATCGCTTAAAATTTGGCCGAGCGGTCTTTTCTCTGCGAGTCTTGCTGTATGAAGGGCGCTGAATGCCTCTTTAAGCGGTGGAAATAAAAATCCCTTCCGGCTTCTAAGATGCGCATCATGCCGCGCTTTATACCCCCGCATCGTCACACCAACAGCGAGATTCCCTAAATAATGTGCGCAGGCTAAAACAATCCCTAAAGCTGGGTGATGAAAAAAACCAACAGCCACCGCTCCGAAAATAAACAATGGGTTCGATGAATTTGTAAATGAAACAAGGCGCTCTGCTTCGATTCTCGTCAGCTGTCCTTCCTGTCTGAGTCTTGTCGTTAATTTAGCGCCAGAAGGAAAGCCTGAGGCCATTCCCATAGCTAGTACAAATCCGCCTACACCAGGTACTCGAAAGATGGGGCGCATAAATGGTTCTAATAACACCCCGACAAATCTGACAATCCCGAAACTAATTAATAGCTCGGACAAAATAAAAAAAGGAAGCAATGATGGAAATACAACCTCCCACCACATTGCAAGTCCATTTTTTGACGCTTGCAAAGAGGCTTGTGGATGTGTAATCACAGTGGCTGTTAAAAAGATAAAAAAAGCAGCGATGAACAGAGTGTTCCATTTTTTCATGAAGATTTCGCCCCTTGCCGTTATGATCTATTGGCGAGCTCGTGATCAAAGAAAAAGAAAAAGAAAAAAACTAGCCGAGCCTGTCTTCTATTACTATACGAGCAGAAGGGGCATGTTTAGACCTATAGATTCGTATATATGCATAGAAAGAGGAGGGTGGATTTTCATGAAGCGACCGGTCATCGGGCTTGCGCTAGGCTCTGGGGGTGCTAGGGGAATGGCGCATATCGGAGTTTTATCTAGTCTTGAGAAACAAGGAATTCAGGTGGATATGATTGCTGGAAGCAGTATTGGCGCACTTGTTGGGAGCTTTTATGCGGCGGGACAAGACGTAGAAAAAATGAAAAAACTTGCACTTGTCTTCAGAAGAAAGTATTATGCTGACTATACACTGCCAAAAATCGGTCTTTTAAAAGGAAATCGAATTTTGCAGCTGATCCACACGTTTACATATGGGAAAAAAATCGAGGAATTGCGAATGCCTCTTGCGATTGTCGCCTGTAACCTCGAGACAGGGGAGAAGGTTGTGTTCAAAGAAGGGTCTGTCTCACAAGCAGTCAGAGCGAGCATTAGCATTCCGGGTGTGTTTGTTCCGCACGAAATGGGCGGCAGACAATTAGTAGATGGAGCGGTTGTTGACCGCATTCCTGTGTCTGTTTTAAAAGAAATGGGGGCAGACCTCATTATCGCCTCTGATGTATCAAGGGTGAAAAAAACAGAAAAGGCGACGAGATTATCGGATGTGATTATGCAAAGTTTGGACATCCTTCAAAATGAATTGGTTCGTCATCAAACCATTCACGCAGATCTCATGATCCGGCCGAGGCTTGAAACATATAGCTCTAGTGCGTTTACACAGGTTCAAGAGATGATTGAAGCAGGTGAGCTCGCCGCAGACCAACTAAAAGGGAAACTGAAAGATGTCATTGATAAATGGGAGTGTTAATCGAATGAAAAAATTGAATATTCGCTGGCTCAGCTTTTTTGTGGTTGTCCTTGTATTATTTGGCTTAACCTTTGTTAAACTGCCGTATTACGTGACAAAGCCTGGTGATGCAACAGAGATTGCTCCGCACATTAAAGTAGACGGAGCATATGGCGAGAAGGGCAGCTTCTCTCTTATGACCATTAAAGTAGGTCCAGCAAACCCATATACGTATTTGCTTGCAAAAATGAACAAGTATGACGAGATCGTCCCGGAAGAAAACATTAAAGCGGACGGAGAATCGGATGAAGATTATATGAAACGACAGCTTCAACTGATGAAAAGCTCTCAAGAAAATGCCATGATTGCAGCATATACAAAAGCAGGAAAAAAAGTAGATTATACGTTTAACGGGGTATATGCGAGCTACGTGATGAAAGGGATGCCTGCTTACGGAAAAATTGAAGTTGGCGACCGGATCAAAAGCGTTGATGGCAAGACCTATGATTCAGCTGATAAAATGGTTTCATATATCAGCAGTAAAAAAGCAGGCACATCTGTGCGCTTTGTCCTTGAACGAAACGGTAAAGAAATCACACAGCAAGTGACGTTAAAACCATTTAAAGAAGAGCCGAAACGAGTCGGAATAGGTGTGTCATTGTTTACAGACCGTCATGTGAAAGTGTCACCTGCGATTAAAGTAGATATTGAAAATATCGGCGGTCCATCAGCAGGCTTAATGATGTCGCTTGAAATTTATAACCAGCTGACAAAAGAAGACGAAACACATGGCTATGCGATTGCGGGGACTGGAACGATTGACGCCGATGGAACGGTCGGCCCAATTGGTGGGATCGATCAAAAGGTTGTGGCAGCAGATAAAGCAGGAAAAGACATATTCTTTGCGCCAAACGATAAAGGCGATCCAAACTCAGACTACCAAAATGCAGTCAAAACAGTGAAAGATATTAAAAGTGATATGAAAATTGTCCCTGTAGATACAATGCAAGATGCACTGAACTATTTAAACAAATTAAAAGAGAAAGCGTCATAAGAAAAGAGCAGCCCTCATCAAGGCTGCTCTTTTCTTATCGAGAGAGAAAGAGATCAGTCTCTTCATCATATCTGATCGGTGAGGTTTTAAACTCTGCTTCCGTTAGTTCCGTTTGCATTGGCTCACAGATGGGAAGGCTGAAGACGCGGGAAGCGCGTATATCAAGATCAAGTGCGGGATGTGAAAAGGAAGACAGCTTGCTCACAAGCGGTACGTCCAATTCTTTTTTCACAAGAGATAAGTATTGCTGCCCTCTCTTTGACATACCGAGTAAACGAATATAGGGCGCTTTTTTCTCTTTCAGCAGCTCATGCATTGCGGTTTTTTTCACTCTCATTAAGAGGTGCGTATTCATTCGCTGTAACCTTGTCCACGTATATCGTTTTGTTTTCACAAGTGATAGATATTCTTCATAGGAGGACGCGTGTGTGATCGCCTTTTGCATGCGGTGTTCGATGCCTTCTTCGATTTCATAGATGTCTTCTAGTTCAGCCGTTTCCATTGTGTGAAAGA
This sequence comes from Bacillus sp. SIMBA_154, assembly GCF_046536015.1. Lineage (NCBI taxonomy): Bacteria > Bacillati > Bacillota > Bacilli > Caryophanales > Bacillaceae > Bacillus > Bacillus sp. SIMBA_154. Next base: position 259,391 of record NZ_JAWJBV010000002.1, on the reverse strand, counting down.
CATGTTTTAAGAAGCTAAAATAAGCTTCTTGCGTATGTAAAAGACCGTATGAAGAATGATAGTTGTGTAATTGCTTTAAAGTAGCGTCCGGGAGATAGGGTGTGACCGCTTCAAATGAGCCGTGCTCTTTTAATGCTTTTCGAATACTTGTTGCGCTTGCGATTTTCTGATTTACAGGAAGTTCTTCATCATGATAATCAGATGCCATTCTCACAGAGGTAAAAGGCTGCATGTGAGGGGATCGCTCTAAGATGGCCTTTACATAATGGAAGCCTAAAATGTTATTCGGTTTAGACAAATCCAGTAAGTGGTCAAGGGAAATGGCCTCTTGAAACGCAGCAGCCGCCGCCGCCGGATAACTAAGACCTTCTTTGACCTTCTCTTTTGTTAAAAGGTCAATCTCTGCCTTTTTCTCATGCCAAGCATGAGCTGTGCGCTCAAATACGTTGATGTCCCCATCCTCACTTCCGAAAAAAAGAGTGCGGCATTTTAAAGCGTCTAGGATGGACACAGCACCATTTGCAAAGGTTTCTGCCTTTTGCACAGCGTATATGTATGGAAGCTCACATACAATGTCTACACCGTTTTGCAGTGCCATTTTTGTACGTGCCCATTTTGAGACGATTGCAGGCTCACCGCGCTGGAGGAAGGAACCGCTCATGACGGCAATGGCAACATCTGAGGAGGTTTGTTTTTTCGCCTGACGAACATGATAGGCATGTCCATAATGAAATGGATTGTACTCTACAACGACTCCCACTGATTTCAATAGATGTTCCGCCTTTCTTGCTATGGTTAAATGGTCTATGCTACAGTAGCATAAGGGAAAAATGAAGCCCATTTTTTTCAGTGTAGGCATTCCGAGAACTGATGTCAAACAACCCTCTGACATCACAAAGGACTGTAAAGAAAAAATATTGACAAATAGCATGATGAAAGCTATAATCATGTTTGTTGCTCTTAGAGGTGATACAATTGAAATGGACAGTTTATCAGTTACATCAAAAAGCTAAAAACAGCTTCGATTTTCATGAGACGGTTGACTTAAATGAACTTACTAGCCTTCATTCAGATATACGTCGCATTTCACCAGTAGAGGTGAAAGGGACTGGAGTGATCGAATCAAAGCAAGTCGCATTTGATTTAACCATCACAGGTGAAATGACATTGCCTTGTTCAAGAACGCTTGTTGATGTAAATTATCCATTTGCGATTTCAACGAAAGAACTATTTGTACTTCATAAGACAGACGATATAGAAGATGAAGACGTTTCCGTTGTAGAAGACGATATCATCGACTTAACGCCTATCGTCAAGGAAGAAATACTTCTTGAAGTGCCGATGCAAATCTTTTGCGACCAAACAGACGTAAAAGGTGCTGCACCACAAGAAGGTAATGACTGGGCGGTCATTTCGGAAGATGCACATCAAAACCGAATCGATCCGCGTCTGGAAGGCTTGAAGAAGCTCTTAGAAGAAAATAATGAATCTTAACTTAACTCTTTAAGGAGGTGGGAATAATGGCTGTACCTTTTAGAAGAACTTCTAAAATGAAAAAAAGATTGCGTCGTACGCATTTCAAACTACAAGTACCTGGTATGGTAGCTTGCCCAGAATGCGGTGAAATGAAAATTTCTCATCGTGTCTGCAAATCTTGCGGAACATACAAAGGCAAAGACGTAAAAAGCAACTAATGTATAAAAAAGCGTGAGGGAATCTTCCCTTGCGTTTTTTTATTTGTCTATTTTTTAGGTTTCTCTCCTGCAAATAGTCTATCTACTCTAGTAGGCGCATATGATGTGGTATTCAGATTCAGGGGGGATGATTAATTGACGATTACAAGGCAGGACGCATGGACACAAGATGAAGATTTACTATTAGCAGAAGTCGTCTTAAGACATATTCGAGATGGAGGGACCCAGCTTTCCGCATTTGAGGAAGTCGGGAAAGCACTGTCAAGAACAGCTGCAGCATGTGGATTCAGGTGGAATTCTTACGTCAGAAAACAGTATCAAGCAGGCATTGAACTGGCGAAAAAACAGCGGAAAGAACTGCGTAAAAAGATCGGTATTCATTCCTCAGGTTTACCACAGCATGCGTTAACAATAGAGGAGAAGACATCTTCAGATCATGCTGAATTGACCCTTCGAGAAGTGATTCAGTTTTTAGAGCAGCTTGAGAAAGAGCCTTCTGGTCCCGCCTATTTACGCGAGGAGCTAAAGGATGCACATCATCAATTAAAGGCGCTCACAGAAGAAAATGAACACTTGAAGCGCCAATTGAAAATGACAGAAGAAGATTACCGGGCACTCATTGGTATTGTTGAAAGAGTCAAACAGAATATCAGCTTAAAAGACTACGCAAAATAAGAAAACGCCCCTCACAGATGAAAGGAGGGGCGTTTTGTCATCAACCATTAAGCTGATTCACCTGTATTCTTTTTGATATGTGCGGGCTCCCAAATGAGTGGATTTTCACCTTTATCGCGTTCCATATCATATTTTACCGCTTCAAAACCCATTTTATCCCAAAAACCAGCAGATTTGACGCGTGGATTCGTTCGAATCGGCAATCCGAAAGATTTGGCGAATTCGACAAGTGCTTCGCCGTACCCTTTGCGCTGATACCCAGGAAGCACTTCTAGCTTCCACAGCTCTAAATAATCATGGTTGTGGTCAAAATACGTAGTCGTCGAGCCATCCACTTGATATAGGCTCATACGTGCCACAAGCTTATCTCCAAAATAAATCCCGTAAAATGGAGAGTTGCTGTCATTTTCAATCATATTGCTTTCAAGGTCTTCAAGCATTGAAAGTTCTTGTATGCCGTATTCCTTAAATTGTTTAAATTCCTCTAATGTTTTGTAATTAATTAGAAGACGTTTTACTTGTGTCATGTGATCTACCCCCTTACACACATAATGTCGACAGTGATGTCTTTGAAGGCGTTTTCATCCCATCCGCCTAAAAAAGTTTTTACACTTATTATTATAGTTTTTAAATTAAAAAAATTCAATCATAGTGCGTCATCTGCTTTTTGCATCATGACATGAAACTGTTAAAATAGTGGATATGATGAAGTAAACAGAAAAAGGGAAGTGCGGCAGTTGAAAATTGGAATCATTGGCGGAGGTGCGATTGGTCTGCTTTGTGCCAGTTATTTATCACAGCATCATGACATTACCGTATTCACAAGAAGAAACGAACAGGCAGAAGAGATTCGAGCGTCAGGAATTGAACGAATGGTGAGAGGAGAAACGTTTAGGGCAGTTGTCCATGCACAGACAGGGGTAAAAGAGGTATTTGATCTACTCATTGTGACAGTGAAATATCATCATTTGCAAGATGTACTGGACGAACTATCGGCATTACCTCATCAGAGGATCTTATTTTTGCAGAACGGAATGGCCCACCTATTAGACTTAGAGAACTGGAAAACGGCACATCAATTATATATAGGTGTGGTAGAGCATGGCGCAATGAAGGTGTCAGATCATGCAGTCGCTCATACAGGTATTGGTGTCATAAAGTGGGGGGCATTTCATCATAAGGAAGCAGCAGATGTGAAGAATGAATTGAATGAGACATCAGCCCATTTTCAGATGGTCTATACAGATGAATGGAAAAAGGTGCTGGAGGAAAAACTGCTTGTCAATGTCTGTATTAATCCGCTGACGGCTTTATTACATGTGAAAAATGGGGAACTGATCGCAAATTCCTCATATGAATACATGATGAAATGTGCATTTGAAGAAGCTGTTTCCATTTTAGGCTTGTCTGAAAAGGGGCGGCTCTGGTCTCATGTGGTCTCTATTTGTGATAAAACGGCCGCTAATCAATCGTCGATGCTTCAAGATATCGTAAAAGGCCGCCAAACCGAAAGAAAAGCCATCGTTGGCTATCTTTTAAAACAGGCCCAGGCTCAAGAGATTCTGGCGCCATATCTTGCTTTCTTCAATAGAAGCTTGGAAGTATTGGAAAAAAAGCAAACAAAATCTTTTGAGTGAGCTCATTTACATGCTATACTTTTTTCGGGAAACTAACTATTTATTGAAGAAAGGAAGTTCTAAACATGCAATTGACTGAACTTTCCATCCGAAGTCAGAATTTATTCATACGTGATTATATAGAAGAAAAAAAAGAGATGACTGCTTTTTTTGATTATGATATACATTCTGAGCACACATGGAAAAAGAGATACGACGATCTCATGGGAAGGAGCTTCCCGCGCGAGGCTTTAGCGGATTATATGAGCGCATATCACGCAAAGTTTGAATCGGCAGCGATGCGTCAGAACATTGAAAAAATCCGTGATGAACGGAGTGTCATGGTGGTTGGAGGGCAGCAGGCAGGCCTATTAACAGGACCGCTTTATACCATACATAAAATCATATCGATTATTCAGTTTTCAAAAGAAAAAGAATCAGAGCTTGGCGTTCCTGTGATTCCGGTCTTTTGGGTAGCTGGTGAGGATCATGACGTAGATGAAATTAATTTTGTGTACACGTCTGGCGAAAAAGGTCCAGTCAAACAAAAGCTGCCATTACATAGTATCAAAAAAGCTGCTGCGAAAAGAACACCGCTGCATCAGGAGAAAACAGAGAAATGGCTTCGTGATGTGTTTTCAACCTATGAAGAATCTGCTTACACAAATGATTTGCTTGATCAGCTTCTTCGATGTTTACGCAAATCACAAACGTTTACTGATTTCTTTGAATGGATTGTGTGCGACCTCTTTGAAGAAGATGGACTGCTGCTATTTAATTCAGGAGACTTAGGCGTCAAACCACTCGAGCGTATGTTATTTAAGCACATTGTCGAGACAAATGATACGATCACAGCTCGCCTGAATGAAACGCAGGCTGCCATGAAGCGAGCGGGATATCAGCCGATCATTGAAGCTGGTGACCACCAGGCAAACCTGTTTTACGAATATGATGAAGAGCGTTTCCTCATTGAAAAAGAGCAGCATCAGTTTTCTGTATCAGAAGTGGGGCTTACGTGGACAAAGGAAGAGCTTTTGAAGGAAGTCGAGGAGCACCCAGAAAGGTTTAGCAACAATGTGGTGACGCGCCCCTTGATGCAAGAGACCCTTCTCCCAACACTTGCTTTTATGGCAGGACACGGTGAAGTCAACTATTGGGGAGAACTAAAAGGAATTTTTGAACATTTTGAATTAAAGATGGCACCTGTTCTTCCAAGACTGCACGTCACCATTCTTGAAAGGCATATTGACAAAAAACTGCCGGTCAGAGAACTGTCGGTAGAAGAAGTGCTGACAAACGGAGTAAAAGAAAAGAAGGACGCGCACTTTCAGCAAAGTCTTCCAAACAGCTTCGTTCAAGCGGTTCAACATGCGAAACGTGAATTAGCAAATGTTCATGGTGCGATGAGACAAGAAGCGCTGGAGATTGAACCGAGCTTTGAGCAGCTTCTAGAGAAAAATGCCAAATTTATTGAAGACCAACTTCAATTTGTTTATCAAAAGGTGGCTCAGCGCGTGGAAGAGAAGGAAGGATATATCCTTCGCGACTTTGAACGGATTGAAAATAGTTTAAAACCACTTGATGCCGCGCAAGAAAGAATTTGGAATATCATGTATTTTTTAAACAAATATGGTCCAGAATTCTTCAAAACATTCAAAAATATGCCATTTTCATTTCAAAACAAGCAACAAATTGTCAAACTTTGAAATAAAGTTTTAATGAACCCTGACTAGTTCAGGGTTTTTTTTTATGTAGAAACAGTGTAAAATAAGTTTTGTGGAGAGAAGTGGTGGATAGTGGAGAGTAAAGGTGAGAAAGTGGGGCTCTGATGATCATGTTCATGGGTGAATACCAACATACGATTGATACAAAAGGGCGCATGATCATCCCTGCTAAATTTAGAGACGGTCTCGGAGAACAGTTTGTGCTGACGAGAGGGCTTGATCAATGTTTATTTGGCTACCCTATGAGTGAGTGGAAACTAATCGAAGAGAAACTCAAAGCACTTCCGCTAACGAAAAAAGATGCACGTGCGTTTACCCGGTTCTTCTTTTCTGGCGCAGTCGAATGCGATCTGGACAAGCAGGGGCGCATTAACATCGCATCAAACCTACTCCAATATGCAAAACTCGAAAAAGAATGTGTGGTCATCGGCGTTTCAAATCGAATTGAGTTGTGGAGTAAGTCGATCTGGGAACAATATACAGAAGAGCAAGAAGATTCTTTTGCTGAAATTGCTGAAAACATGATTGGATTTGATATATAATAATCCCTTGTGCAGCAAGCTTTCTACACATTCATTTCTATTTGAAAAAGGTGGGACCATAACATCATGTTTCAACATGAGACAGTATTATTAAAAGAAACAGTTGACGGTTTAAACGTCAAAGAAGACGGTACATATGTGGACTGCACGCTAGGCGGCGCAGGTCATAGCTCATATTTACTATCTCAATTATCAGAAAAAGGTACATTGATTGGATTTGACCAAGACGATGCTGCACTGGATCATGCACGAGAGAAGCTCGCAGATTCAAAAGCGAACATTCTTTTCATAAAAAGCAACTTCCGATATTTAAAAGAACGTCTGAATGAACAAGGCATTACAAGCGTAGACGGTGTGATCTTTGACCTTGGTGTGTCGTCTCCTCAGCTCGACACACCAGAGAGAGGCTTTAGTTATCATCATGATGCACCTCTTGACATGAGAATGGATCAATCAGCCGTATTGTCGGCAAAACAAGTGGTGAATGAATGGCCATTTGAAGATCTAGTTCGGATTTTCTACAAATATGGGGAAGAGAAATTCAGCAAGCAAATCGCACGCAAAATTGAAGAAGCTAGAAAAAAAGCGCCAATTGAAACAACGGGGGAGCTTGTAGACATTATCAAAGAAGGAATTCCCGCACCTGCAAGACGAACTGGCGGACATCCAGCGAAAAGAGTGTTTCAAGCGATCCGAATTGCCGTAAATGACGAATTGAAAGTATTTGAAGAAGCACTAGAACAAGCAATAGAGTTACTCAATCCGAAGGGGAGAATTTCTGTCATTACATTCCATTCACTTGAAGATCGGATTTGTAAAAGTACATTTAAAGAGATGTCTTCTCTTCCAGAACTTCCGCACGGATTACCAGTGATTCCAGAAGGACTTGAACCAAAACTGAAGCTGATCACGAGAAAACCGATCGTCGCATCAGAACAAGAGCTGGAACATAACAACCGTGCCCGTTCAGCGAAGCTCCGAATTGCAGAAAAAAAGTAAACGACACCATAGATGATGATAAAAAGGAGGTTTCTTATGAGTAATTTGGCTTACCAAAGAGAAGTAAAGCAACATCAAACAGAGCAGCAAGGCCAATCGGTTGTCATTAGAAGAAGAGGTTCTATTACACTTGGTGAAAAAATCTTACTTGTCATGTTTGTCATGGCTCTTATGTGCAGCTCCATTCTCATCATTTCTAAAGCCTTTGCTGTGTATCACGCAAATATTGAAGTGCAGAAATTAGAACAGCAAGTATCTTTAGAATCGAAGAAGATCACTGAGCTGCAAAAGGAAAAAGACTTGCTGAGTGAACCAGAAAGAATCATCGAAGCCGCTAAAAAAGCAGGCTTAAGCATATCGAAAGATGTTAAGAAGGTCGATTAACATGGCGATGCCTAAAAAGAATAAAATGATGAACAGAGGCGCGGCAATTGCGAGTATTTGCTTCGCCCTGTTTTTCTTTATCATCCTTGCACGTTTTATTTATATTCAGATTACAGGAACGGTTGATGGACAAGTTCTAGCCGCCAAGGCAAATGAGCAATATCAATCGAAGAAAACACTTGAAGCCAAAAGAGGTTCAATTTTAGACCGAAATGGAAATGTGATTGCAGAGGATACTTCTGTGTATAAACTCATTGCCATTATGAGCAAGAAAATGACGGTCGATCCAAAGCATCCGATGCATGTCGTCGACAAAGAAAAGACGGCAAAAGAGCTGTCAAAAGTCATTGATATGAGCGAAAGCGAAATTTTAAAGCGTTTGAATACAAAGGATGCGTTCCAAGTCGAGTTTGGTAAAGCTGGGAAGGATATTAGTTTTTCAACAAAGGAAAAAATTGAAAAGCTAAAGCTTCCTGGGATCGCATTTGAAAAAGACACGAAGCGGTATTATCCAAACGGCATGTTTGCTTCTAATTTAATTGGTTATGCAAGATTAGATGAGGCAACCAAGGACATGTCAGGTGCAATGGGGCTTGAGAAGGCGCTAAATAAATTCTTAAAAGAAAAAGATGGCTATGTGACGTATAATAGTGACAGAAGCGGGTGGGCTCTTCCGAATAGTAAAGAAGACATTGTCGCCCCAAAGGATGGGAAAAACGTCACGCTGACCATTGACCAAAAAATTCAGGCGTTTCTTGAAGAAAGTATGACGCAGGTCGCCAAAAAATATAAGCCAAAGAAAATCATTGCGACAGTCGTTGATCCGAAAACAGGAAAAGTTCTTGCGATGGGACAGCGCCCAAGCTTTAATTTAAATGAACTCGACATTACGAACTATAACAATGATGTCATTTCATATGCGTTTGAACCTGGTTCAACGATGAAGATCTTTACACTCGCTGCAGCGATCCAAGAAGGGGTATATCAAGGCAGTGCCAAGTATCAATCTGGAACTTATAAAGTAGGCGGAGGTCTTGTAAGAGACCATAACAACGGAAATGGCTGGGGGAAAATTGATTTTCATGAGGGTGTTCTCCGTTCTTCAAATGTGGCCTTTGCAAAGCTGGCAAAGGAAAAGCTAGGCTTCACGCGATACGAACAATATTTGCAAAAATTCCATTTCTATGACAAAACGGGAATAGACTTGCCGAACGAAGCGTCTAGTAAAATCAATTTCAGATACGAATATGACAAAGCATCGACGGCTTATGGTCAAGCGTCTGCCATTACACCAATTCAACAAATCGAAGCAGCGACAGCGATTGCAAACGGCGGAACGATGATGAAACCATATGTCATTGACCATATTACAGACCCGAACACAAACAAAACGATTTTGCAGCACGAACCAACAGTAGCTGGAAAGCCGATTTCATCTAATACAGCGAAGCAAGTCCGTGATATTTTAGGTGAGGTTGTTTCCTCGAAAATTGGTACAGGTCAGCCTTATCAAATCAAGGGCTTTGACGTCGCTGGGAAAACAGGAACAGGACAAATTGGCGGTGCCGGCGGTTACCTCCAGGGAAGAAACGATTACGTCTTTTCATTTATGGGGATGGCGCCAAAAGATGATCCGAAGCTGCTCGTTTATGTGGCAGTACAGCAGCCGCAGTTGTCTGAAACAGAAACAGGCTCTGCCCCAGTTTCACAAATCTTTAACCCTGTCATGAAAAATAGTCTGCTATATTTAAATATCGCACCAACAAAAACAGACGATAAAAAATCAGGCGAACAAAAGGTGAAACAAGAAACAATGCCTTCATTCCTTGATTTAGAAGTGAAGCAGGCAGAAACGGAAGCCAAAAACAAAAACGTAACACCTGTTGTCATCGGCGACGGTCTATCCATTAAACGCCAGTGGCCTAGTGCGGGCTCTGAATTCACTGAAAGCCAGAAAGTCTTCTTGAAAACAGCAGGAAAAACCATTAAGATGCCTGATATGACAGGCTGGTCCAGAAGGGAAGTACTTCAATATGCGTCCATTTCGGGTGTGCACATTGAAACAAATGGACAAGGATATGCTGTCAAACAAAGTGTCAAAAGTGGAGCGGAGATTTCAGATAAAGTTGTCACTGTGACATTTAAAAGTCCAAATTAACTTTAAAACCTAGCAAACCATTTGCAAGGTTTTTTCTTTTGCTTTAGAGGGATGGACTAGACCGTTCTACAAAAGGACGGGCCTGCATATGATGGAAACAAGCCATATGTAAGGAGTGAACCAGGCGTGCGAGTGTCAAGTGTAACAGTGAGAAAACGATTGCTTTTCGTGCTGCTGTTTGGGGTGGTCATTTTTTTCATCATAGATACTAGATTAGGATATGTGCAGTTTATTATGGGCGAAAAGCTGACAAGCTTAGCAAAAGATTCATGGAGCCGTAACCTCCCGTTCGAACCGGAACGGGGAGATATTCTGGACCGGAATGGGGTAGAGCTGGCGACGAACAAAAGTGCTCCATCCATTTTGGTCGTCCCGCGGCAAATTAAAGATCCCGCAGAAACAAGCAAGAAACTGGCGGCAGTGCTTAATATGTCTGAGGAGAAAGCGTACAAGCACGTCACGAAGAAAACATCAATTGAGCGAATTTCTCCTGAGGGCAGAAAAGTATCTCATGAAAAAGCAAAAGAAGTAAGAGAGCTTGATTTAGATGGGGTTTATGTAGCAGAAGACAGCATCAGACATTATCCATTTGGCAGTTTCCTGTCCCATGTACTGGGTTTTGCTGGAATTGATAATCAAGGTTTACTTGGGCTGGAAGCCTACTACGATGATGACCTAAAAGGTGAAAAAGGCTCTGTGAAATTCTATTCCGATGCAAAAGGACAGAAAATGCCAGATGAAGCAGATGATTATACACCGCCTAAAGATGGTCTTGATATGAAATTAACGGTCGATTCGAAAGTACAAACCATCATTGAACGAGAATTAGACAATGCGGAGGCAAAATATAATCCAGATGGCATGATCGCCATTGCCATGAACCCCAAAAATGGTGAAGTGCTGGGGATGTCAAGTAGACCAGATTTTGATCCAGCTGACTATCAATCAGTTGATCCAAAAGTATTTAACCGAAATTTACCGGTGTGGAGCACATATGAGCCGGGATCGACGTTTAAAATTATTACACTTGCAGCAGCATTAGAAGAAAAGAAAGTGAATTTAAAACGCGATCAATTTTTTGACAGCGGATCTGTGACGGTCGATGGAGCAAGGCTCAGATGCTGGAAAAAAGGCGGGCATGGATCACAGTCATTTTTAGAAGTGGTGCAAAACTCCTGTAACCCAGGCTTTGTAGAGCTAGGCGACCGTCTTGGAAAAGATAAATTATTTTCCTATATTAAAAATTTCGGTTTTGGTCAGAAAACAGGAATCGATCTTCAAGGGGAAGGGAGAGGAATTTTGTTCCCGCTTGATCGAGTAGGTCCAGTAGAGCAGGCAACAACTGCCTTTGGTCAAGGTGTCTCCGTTACGCCGATTCAACAAGTAGCCGCAGTGGCTGCCGCGGTAAATGGCGGGACACTTTACACGCCCTATATTGCGAAAGAATGGATAGATCCGGTCACAAAAGGGGTCGTGAAAAAGCAATCACCGATTGCCAAGAAGAAAGTGATTTCAGCTGAAACATCAAAAGAAATCAGATATGCACTTGAAAGTGTAGTCGCTCAAGGAACTGGCCGAAATGCATTTGTTGAAGGGTATCGGGTTGGTGGAAAAACCGGAACAGCACAGAAGGTAAAGGACGGAAAATACATGGAAAATAACCATATTGTGTCGTTTATCGGATTTGCGCCTGCTGATGATCCAAGCATCGTTGTATATGTAGCCGTTGATAACCCAAAAGGCACCATTCAATTTGGTGGTACAGTAGCGGCACCAATTGTTGGTCATATTATGCGAGACAGCCTGCCTGAGATGGGTGTGAAAAAAAGAAAAGGACAAATTGAAAAGAAGTACCAGTGGCTGGACACAAAAACCATTGAGGTACCGAATCTTGTAGGGGGATCTGTTTCTGACCTTGAATCACTCCTCATTAACCTGAAGATCGATGCCTCAGGCACTGGCAGTAAAGTGGTGAAGCAGTCTCCTGCTGCTGGGACAAAAGTGAAAGAGGGCTCAACGATCAGATTATACTTAAACGATGAATAATAAAGAATGAACAGAGGGTAGCCGCACTCATTCGGCTGCCTCTTTTTGTTGAAAGAGAAGGGCAGTTTTAAAAAAAGAGCGCAAAGTGTGTTTTTTCCAAGAGAAACTTAAGGAATACGCTGGATGTATCCTTTTTTTTACGATAAAATATAGACTGTGTGTTTTTTTCACAAGACATGCACGTGAACGAATTTGAGAGGTTTGATATGATAATGAAATTACAAGAACTCCTTACATACTTTAAAAGTGAAAACAACGAATTGATAAACGAAAATCCCGATATTACTTCCATTGAAATGGATTCAAGAGAGGTGAGAAAAGGGAGCCTGTTTGTCTGCATAAAAGGTTATACAGTAGATGGACATGATTACGCTGAAAAAGCGGTGAAAAGCGGGGCTGCAGCAATTGTAGCAGAACACCCTCTTAACATAACAGATGTACCAGTCATTATTGTGAAACACTCTCAAAGAGCACTTGCAAGAATTGCTGATGCGTTTTACAGGCAGCCAACCCATAAGCTAAATCTTATCGGTATCACAGGAACAAACGGAAAAACATCAACAACACACATGATCGAACAAATGATGAGAAAAGCCGAGAAGAAAACAGGCTTAATCGGTACGATGTATATGAAGGTGAATGATGAAATTCTCGACGTGAAAAACACAACACCTGAGAGTGTCACACTTCAAAAAACCTTTAAACAGATGCTTGATCAAGAAGTAGACACGGCAATTATGGAAGTATCATCACATGCATTGCATCTTGGCCGGGTTCATGGATGTGATTATGATATGGCCGTTTTCACAAATCTTACGCAAGATCATCTTGACTACCACAACACCATGGAAGAATATAAACACGCGAAAAGCTTGCTATTCTCCCAGCTTGGAAGTGCCTTTCATCACGATAAGCCGAAGTACGCGATTTTAAATGCAGATGATGAAGCTTCTAGTTATTTTGAAAAAGTCACAGCTGCTGAAATCATGACGTATGGCTTAGAGCAAAAAGCAGATGTCATGGCAAAGAATATTCAAATCAAGCCTAAGGGAACTCAATTTGATTTGATCACTCCAATCGGCACAAAAAATGTGACGGTGGCCCTCATCGGAAAGTTCAATGTGTATAACATCCTGGCTGCTGTATCAGTAGGGATCGTATCCGGCTTATCGTTTGATACGATCGCTAGTGCAATGGAAGAGCTGGAGGGAGTCAAAGGAAGGTTTGAACTTGTGAACTGTGATCAAGACTTCCCTGTCATCATTGATTACGCGCATACACCTGACAGCTTAGAAAATGTCCTCACAACGTGTAGAGAATTAACTGAGGGCAAAATTTTCTGTGTGATAGGCTGCGGCGGAGACCGTGATAAAACAAAGCGCCCTCAAATGGCTCAAATCGCTGTGAAATATGCAGATGAGCCTGTATTTACATCAGACAACCCAAGAAGTGAAGATCCATCAGCTATTTTAAAAGATATGGAAAATGGTGTGCCTGAGGCATATTATCATAGCTTTGTGAATCGTAAACAAGCCATCTTCTTTGCGATTGCCAATGCGAAAAAAGGCGATACCGTCTTAATAGCGGGAAAAGGCCACGAGACGTACCAAATCATTGGCGATCAAGTCTACGACTTTGATGATGCAAAAGTTGCAGTGGACGCTATTTTAGATCTAAACAAATCTTAAAAATGATGAAAAGAGTGTAATGAAATGAAGCATTTTGTACAAAAACAACATATGAAAGACTCGAATGAATATCATAATAATGAATGCTATTTTCTGATGGAAAACGGCTTTGGAAATTCGGAAGGAGTAAAGAACGATGCTTGAACAGGTGATATTGTTTACAATCATAATGGGATTTTTAATCAGTGTTCTTTTATCCCCGATTTTTATTCCGTTTTTAAGAAGACTTAAATTTGGTCAGAGTATTAGAGAAGAAGGCCCGCAGTCTCACCAAAAGAAATCAGGTACTCCGACAATGGGCGGAATTATGATTATCTTTTCTATCACAATTACAACAATTGTGATGATCAACAAATTCTCTGAGATTAGTCCAGAAATGTTTTTACTGTTATTTGTCACACTTGGCTACGGCTTATTAGGATTTTTAGATGATTATATTAAAGTAGCGATGAGACGAAATCTTGGATTAACATCGAAACAGAAATTGATCGGTCAAATTGTGATCGCAGTGATTTTTTATGCAGTCTTCCATTATTATCAGTTTGCAACGACGATTCGTATTCCAGGAACGGATGTCAGCTTTGATTTAGGATGGGCTTACTTTATCCTCGTCATTTTCATGCTTGTCGGTGGTTCTAATGCGGTGAACTTAACAGATGGACTTGATGGTTTATTGTCTGGAACAGCTGCCATTGCTTTCGGAGCTTTTGCCATACTTGCTTGGAATCAATCCCAGTATGATGTGGCCATCTTTTCAGTAGCTGTTGCTGGAGCCGTCCTTGGTTTCCTTGTGTTTAATGCGCACCCTGCAAAAGTATTTATGGGTGATACAGGGTCACTAGCTTTAGGCGGAGCCATTGTAGCGATTGCCATTTTAACGAAGCTTGAAATTTTACTCGTGATTATTGGAGGAGTATTTGTTGTTGAAACGTTATCGGTTATCCTTCAAGTCATCTCCTTTAAAACAACTGGAAAAAGAATCTTTAAAATGAGCCCGCTTCACCACCACTATGAGTTAGTTGGCTGGTCTGAGTGGAGAGTGGTTGTCACCTTCTGGACAGCTGGTTTATTACTTGCTGTTTTAGGAATTTACATCGAGGTGTGGTTGTAATTGAATAAGATGCAAATGTTAAAAAACGAACATGTACTAGTATTAGGTCTTGCAAAAAGCGGATATGCGGCCGCCTCAATTCTTCACGAACACGGAGTAAACGTGACAGTAAATGATCAAAAACCGTTTGAAGAAAATGAGCCAGCTCAGCTACTTTCTGAAAAGGGGATTGATGTCATTTGTGGCAGTCATCCTCTTCGTATGTTCGATGATAAAGAAATTACGATTTTAATTAAAAACCCTGGAATTCCATATGAGAATGTGATGGTTCAAGAGGCGCTTCGACGCCAAATTCCAGTTTGGACTGAAATAGAATTAGCTTATCATTTGACCTCATCTCCTTTTATTGGGATTACCGGATCGAATGGGAAAACCACTACCACTACATTGATTTATGAAATGCTGAAAAAAGACAGTCAAAAAACTTTAGTGGCAGGTAATATTGGAACAGTTGCCAGCGAAGTCGCTGCAAATGCAGCTGGCGATGAATGGATTGTAACTGAGCTCTCTTCTTTTCAGTTAATGGGAACAGTTGAATTCAGGCCCAAAATCAGCTTGATTTTAAATATTTTTGACGCACATTTAGACTATCACCACACTCGTGAAGAATACGAAAAAGCAAAGCAGAAAGTATACGCACATCAACATGAAAATGACACAGCCGTGATCAACCTAGATGATCCATCTGTCGTTAAGCTAGCAGAAGGATCAAAAGCGAAAAAGGTGTTTTTCTCCGTGAAAGAGCCAGTAGAGCATGGAGCCTTTATTAAAAATGGCGCTATCTACTATATGGATGAACGTGTCATTGATCTAAAGGATGTTGTTCTTCCTGGTGAGCATAACCAAGAAAATATTCTGGCAGCCATTTGTGTTGTGAAAAATGCAGGCTGTTCAAATGAAGCGATCACACACGTACTCACAACATTCAGTGGCGTGAAGCATCGTTTGCAGTTTGTGGATACGATTCAAAGTAGAAAATTTTATAACGATAGCAAAGCGACCAATATACTGGCAACAAGTAAAGCTTTGTCAGCCTTCGAACAGCCGACCATTTTACTAGCAGGCGGACTAGATCGGGGTAATGAATTTGATGAATTGAAACCTTTCATGAAAAATGTGAAAGGAATTATCACATTTGGTGAGACTGCACCTAAGTTTGTGAAGCTTGGTGAAGAGCTGGGAATACATCACGTAAAACATGTCGATAATGTTGAACAAGCAGTACCTGCGGCGTTTAGCATATCTGAAGAAGAAGACGTGATTTTATTATCTCCAGCTTGTGCAAGCTGGGATCAACATAAAACATTTGAAGAACGTGGAGACATGTTTGTAAACGCCGTGCATATGCTTAAATAAGGGCTTGTCTCTCATATGACTGACAGCCCAAATGAAATGATGCTTGGGGTGTCGGTCTCTTGACGAATAAGAAAACTTCTCCGGATTTTTTGCTTGTTGTCATTACGTTACTTTTATTGACGATTGGTTTAATTATGGTGTACAGCGCAAGCGCTGTGTGGGCATCGTATAAATTTGATGATTCGTTTTATTTTGCAAAAAGACAGCTTTTGTTTGCTGGAATCGGAGTTATCGCGATGTTTTTCATTATGCGAGTCGATTATTGGACGTGGCGGACTTGGTCAAAGATATTGATTGCTGTTTGTTTTCTCCTCTTGCTACTTGTACTGATTCCTGGTATCGGTATGGAGAGAAATGGATCAAGAAGCTGGATCGGTGTCGGTGCGTTTAGTATTCAGCCCTCTGAATTCATGAAGCTTGCGATGATTGCGTTTCTCGCAAAATTCTTATCTGAAAAGCAAAAAAATATCACGTCCTTCCGTAAAGGTTTCGCGCCAGCGTTGGGTATTGTGTTTTCGGCATTTGCCATCATTATGCTGCAGCCGGACCTGGGGACAGGAACGGTTATGGTTGGAACTTGTATTATTATGATTTTTGTTTCAGGTGCGAGAATTGCTCACTTTATATTTCTCGGTCTTATAGGGCTAAGCGGTTTTGCTGCACTTGTCTTATCAGCACCCTATCGAATAAAACGAATAACGTCTTATTTAAACCCTTGGGAGGATCCACTAGGCAGCGGGTTTCAAATTATTCAATCCTTATACGCTGTTGGCCCAGGCGGTCTGTTCGGAATGGGTCTAGGTCAAAGTAGACAAAAATTCTTCTATTTACCTGAGCCTCAAACGGACTTTATCTTTGCCATATTGTCTGAAGAGCTTGGCTTTATAGGCGGATCACTCATTTTATTGCTCTTTAGTGTTCTGTTATGGAGAGGCATACGAATAGCACTTGGGGCACCAGATTTATACGGAAGTTTCTTAGCAGTTGGCATCATTTCAATGGTTGCCATTCAAGTGATGATTAATATCGCAGTTGTCACTGGACTTATTCCTGTGACAGGTATCACGCTCCCATTCCTAAGTTATGGCGGCTCATCACTGACACTAATGCTCATGGCAATTGGCGTACTTTTGAATGTAAGCAGGTACGCTAGATATTAATGTGCTGCTAGTTCATGAAACCATGTCGACGTTTATTTTGCAAAAATACAAAAAAATGATTTGAAGAGTGAAAATGACAGTTTTTGTTTCGAAAACATGATTTTCGACTCTTCTTTACAGGTTTTAACGGAGCCCTGTTGTTTAAAACAGGGTTTATACTTTGTTCAGAGCAGAAAAAAAATGAGGGGAAATGGTATAATGCGTATAGCAATCAGTGGAGGCGGAACAGGTGGACATATTTATCCAGCCTTAGCTTTTATTAAAGAAGTAAAAAGACTGCATCCTGATGTGGAATTTTTATATATTGGCACTGAAAATGGACTTGAAAAGAAAATTGTAGAAAGAGAAAATATCCCTTTCAAGTCAATAGAGATTTCAGGTTTTAAAAGAAAGCTTTCCTTTGATAATGTAAAAACGGTGATGAGATTTCTAAAAGGCGTTCAAAAAAGCAAATCTTATTTAAAAGAATTTAAGCCAGATGCTGTCATTGGAACAGGCGGTTATGTGTGTGGCCCTGTCGTTTATGCGGCTTCTAAGCTGAAAATCCCGACCATTATTCACGAACAAAACAGCCTGCCTGGTATCACAAATAAGTTCCTTGCGAGATATGTTCATAAGGTAGCCATCTGCTTTGAAGAAGCAAAGGCACATTTTCCTTCTGAAAAGGTTGTTTTTACGGGAAACCCAAGAGCCTCTGAAGTCGTCTCTATAAAAGAGGGGAAATCTCTTAAAGAGTTTGGACTAGATGAAAAGAAAAAAACGGTTCTTATTTTTGGCGGGAGCAGAGGTGCAGCTCCGATCAATAGAGCAGTCATTGACATGCAAGATGAATTAAAGGCGAAGAACTACCAGCTTTTATATATTACTGGTGAGGTTCATTATGAAAAAGTGCTGAACGAACTAAAGGACAAAGGTGCAGCACCAAATATGATCACAAAGCCTTTCTTACATCAAATGCCGGAGTATCTGAAATCGATTGATGTGATTGTTGCAAGAGCTGGAGCAACAACGATTGCTGAAGTGACAGCTCTTGGAATTCCAACAATTTTCATTCCGAGCCCATACGTGACGGCAAATCATCAGGAAATCAATGCTAGATCACTTGAAAAGCATGATGCTGCTATCGTTTTAAGAGAATCAGAGCTTTCTGGAGATCGCTTGCTGCATGCAATTGATGAAATTGCCGGTAATGAAGAGAAATTAAATCAAATGAGCCGTTTAACGAAAGAACTCGGAGTACCAGATGCGGCTACACGTTTATATAATGTGTTAAAAGAAATTACGACTACATGATTGAATGATATTAGGTAAGGCGGAGGGTAATATGGAGAACTTGAAGAATGAATTATTAGAAGCGCAAGTTGGTAAAGTGCTTGAAAATGAGCCGCTTGCAAATCATACGACAATGAAAATAGGCGGACCAGCAGATCTATTGATCATTCCAAAAGATGTCGACGCAGTCAAAACGATCATGGATCAGGTAAAAAAACACCATACTGATTGGACGGTCATTGGAAGAGGGTCTAATTTACTTGTACTTGATAAAGGAATACGTGGTGTAGTTCTAAAGTTAGGTACTGGACTTGATCATTTAAATGTGAATGATGAAGAAGTTACAGTTGGCGGCGGCTACTCTGTTGTACGTCTCGCAACGTCTCTTAGTAAGAAGGGCCTTTCAGGATTGGAATTCGCAGCTGGTATTCCAGGGTCTATCGGTGGCGCTGTTTATATGAACGCAGGGGCACATGGATCAGATATCAGCAACATTCTTGTGAAAGCTAGAATCTTATTTGAAGATGGAAGCATCGAGTGGGTAACAAATGAGGAAATGAACTTTAGCTATCGAACCTCTGTACTTCAAAAAGAACGTCCGGGCATTGTCCTCGAAGCCGTGTTTAAGCTCAAACAGGATGATCGCGAGAAAATCACAAAGAAAATGCAGCAAAATAAAGACTATCGTAAGGAAACGCAACCTTATAATCGACCGTGTGCAGGCAGTATTTTTCGAAATCCGCTACCTGAATATGCAGGACAGCTTGTAGAAAAGGCGAATTTAAAAGGATACCAGATTGGCGGGGCAAGAATTTCTGATATGCATGGGAACTTTATTGTCAATGCTGGTGGTGCTACTGCTCAAGATGTGCTGGACTTAATTCAGTACATCCAAAAGAAAATTAAAGAAGACCACAATGTAGATATGCATACAGAAGTAGAAATTATCGGTGAAGCAAATTAAAAGCTAGTTTTTATGAATGATGGCATCGCAGGAAAACAAACGGCATTCTTTCATGCCGTTTGTTTTCTAATCAAAATGAAGACCCAAAGGTGTGGACAAGCAGCTTTGAATGAGGTGAAGAGTATATATGCGGCCTGATCATGAAAATGAAAAGATCGTCAATATAGAAGAGCGAATTCCTAAAATTAAAGAACAAAGAAAGCAGAAAGCAAATCGGAGACTGATCTCTTTTATTCTGCTGTTTTTTATCATGGTTTTAATTGTTATTTATTTGCAAACACCAATCAGTAAAATTTCTTCTTTAACCATCACGGGTAACGAGCATGTATCAACAAAACAGCTTGTTAAACTTTCACAAATTAAAGAAGGCGAGACAGAGTTTTGGAACTTAAATAAAGATATGACAGCAGACCATATTAAACAAAATAAACTGATTAAAAGTGTCAGTATTAAAAAACATTTCCCGAATAAGGTCAGTATTGCTGTAAAAGAATATGCAAATATTGCATATCTTCAAAAGGGAAATCTATATTATGAGCTTCTTGAAAATGGGACAGCTTTACCAGATGAAGTAACGCCTAATCATGCAGGACCTATTTTTGTCGATTGGGACAATAAAGAGAAACTGAAGCAAACAGTTAAATCTTTAAATCAGCTCCCAGCCTCTATTCAGGAACTCATCTCAGAAGTATATTATGTCCCGACAAGTTCAAACCAGTGGCTCGTTAAATTTTATATGAATGACGGGAACACCGTGATCGCATCAATTAAAACATTCGCTGATAAAATGAAAACCTATCCAGCTATTGTAAAAGAACTTTCGTCATCTGAGAAAGGCACGATTCATATGGAAGTCGCAACGTATTTTGAAGCTTTCAAATCTAAGAAAAAGGAAGATGAACGTTGAGAGGCAGAACAGTTATATTCTCAATTGTGATGCTTGTTCTTGGGTTTCTGATTTCTTTTTCATACCAATATACAAAGCAGCATCAGGCAGATGTCAATCGAACCGAACAATGGAAAAAAGAATACTCTTTGAAAAGTCAGCTGACAAAGCAAGAAAAGGCGAATCAGAAACTTGAAAAAGAGCTATATAGCCTTCAATCAAAGGTTCAAGCGACAGAGTCCAGTTTGAAAAATGAAAAAGAGCAGTATTTTAATGTGTTGGAAGATGTTGAGAAATACAGAATGTTTACAGGGGAGATAGGTGTAAAAGGGAAAGGGGTAAAAGTATCTCTTGAAGATGCATCTTATATCCCGAGTGGACAAAATGTCAATAATTACATTGTTCATGAGAGTCACATTTTTCATGTGATAAACGAACTATTTATATCAGGGGCATCTGCTGTATCTATTAACGGACAAAGAATCACACACCAATCATACATACATTGTAATGGCCCAGTCGTCACAGTTGACGGAGTTCAGCATCCAGCGCCATTTGTCATTTCTGCTATTGGGGATCCTGCTGTGTTAATACCTGCTTTAAATATTGCTGGCGGGGTGGTTGATCAGCTGACAAGTGATCACATTTCAATGACGATTGAAAAAAAGGATATTCGTATGAATCCTCTTTTAAGAAACAAAGATTAAAAGTGAAAAGGTGAGTGGTGTTGAGGAAAAAGAAGCCTTTACTTAGTTTGACAGTTTTGATGGTGATATTTGGCATCATGGTCTCCATCCAATTTAACTCTTTGCAAAAACCGAAAATTCGTGATACTCGCGATGTTTGGGAATTAAGAGAGGATTTATCTGCATCTAAAAGTAAAGAATTGGATTTGCTGAAAGAAATTGATAAATATGATGAGATGCTGAAAAAGTATGATAATCAAGGAGATCAATCAAAAGAAGTTCAATTAACAAAAACGCTAAAAGATTTAAAAGAAAAGGCTGGTTTTACAGAGGTAACGGGGGAGGGGATTGAAGTTGAGATTTCTCAGCTTTTTTCCAAGGATCTGACCGGGGAAGAAGTGAAAAATATCCCGCCTGATCTTCTGAAAAAGTTAATCAACGAAGCCAACATGTTTGGGGCAAAACATATTTCCATTAATGACCACCGTGTGATTAATACAAGTGTGATTCGAGATATTAATGGGACGACGAAAATGGATGGCTACAGCTTAGATGATGATGCAGTTACCATTAAGATGATTAGCCAGCAGGCAGACAAATTATCCAGCCGTTTAAATGTATCAGATATTGGCGATTTGTTCGCTCAGGAAAATTTCAGCTTGAGTATTAGCCAGCCGAAGAAAAAAATTCATTTGAAGGCATATGACGGTGCAATTCAGATAAACGAATTGAAGCCTCTTGACGATGTAAAGGAGGGAAAATCTTAATGTGGCTTCCTGTTCTTGGCTTAATCATAGGAGTTGCAATCGGTTTTTTAACAAATTTTACGATACCGAATGAGTATTCTAACTACCTTTCCCTCGCTGTACTTGCTGCGCTTGATACTTTGATTGGTGGAATACGAGCACATCTGCAAGGGGCATACGATGAACTGGTGTTTGTATCAGGCTTCTTCTTTAATATTATACTCGCAATAAGTTTAGCTTTTCTGGGCGTCCATCTTGGTGTAGACTTGTATTTAGTCGGAATGTTTGCGTTCGGCGTTAGATTGTTTCAAAATATAGCAGTTATTCGAAGAATCCTACTAACAAAATGGACAATTTCTAGAGAAAAAAAGAAAAAAAGTGAGTCATAAAAAAGGATATACATATGATGTAACGAATATTTTCAGTAATCCTAATAAAAAATGTTGATTTTTTAAGTTTTGTTACACACTTGTAAAAACACATTCATTGTATTGTTGTTCAGCTAATAATAGAATAGAAAGTATTGATATGTGAGGAGGTGCCATAGAATGAACAACAATGAAATTTACGTCAGCCTTGACATCGGTACATCCAATATAAAAGTCATCGTCGGAGAAATGGCGGATGATTCGCTTAACATAATAGGTGTTGGAAATGTCCCTTCAGAGGGGTTAAAAAAAGGATCGATTGTTGATATAGATGAGACAGTTCATTCTATTAGACAAGCATTTGAACAGGCTGAGAGAATGGTAGGTTTTCCTTTACAAAAGGCGATTGTCGGAATTAACGGAAACCACATTCATATTCAGAATACGAGCGGCGTGGTCGCAGTATCTAGTGAAAACAAAGAAATACATGCTGAAGATGTGAGACGTGTCTTAGATGCTGCACAGGTAGTATCTATTCCTCAAGAACATCTCGTCATAGACGTGATTCCGAGACAATTTATCGTCGACGGAAGGGATGAGATCACAGATCCGAAAAAAATGCTTGGTGTTCGGTTAGAGGTGGAAGGATCGTTAATTACAGGCTCTAAAACGATTCTACATAACTGGCTCCGATGTGTAGAACGAGCTGGGATTGAAATTATGGATATTTGCTTGCAGCCACTCGCATCGGGCTCAGCAGCATTATCGAAAGATGAAAAAAATCTAGGGGTAGCTCTTGTCGATATTGGCGGCGGATCTACTACGATATCCGTATTTGAAAACGGGCATCTCTATTCTACTCACAGTATCCCTTTGGGCGGAGAGAACATTACAAAAGATTTGTCTATAGGACTTAGAACTTCCACTGAAGAAGCTGAACGAATCAAAAAACAATTTGGACATGCGTTCTATGATGAGGCATCGTCTGAGGAAACATTTGAAGTTTCCGTCATCGGTACCGATCAAAAACAGACGTATACACAACTTGAAGCGGCCAATATCATCGAAGCACGACTGGAAGAAATCCTGTTGTTTGTGGCAGAGGAATTAAGAAATATGGGTGTTCATGATTTGCCTGGCGGATTCGTTCTAACAGGTGGGCAGGCAGCCATACCAGGTATCCTTTCTCTTGCACAAACGGTCTTACAAAACAATGTAAGAATTGCAAGTCCTAATTATATCGGGGTGAGAGAGCCTCAATATATGACAGGAGTGGGTCTGATCCATTTTGCTTACCGCAATGCAAAGATCCAGGGCAGACAGGTTGGATTCCAAATGCCGGATGAAGCGTTTCATGAAGTAGGCGCGTCCATGGAGCCGGTTTCTGCTACATCACAAGTGAAAGAAGCTCAGCCAAGACCGAAAGTAAAGCAAAAAGCACAACAAGAGACAAATAAAAAACCGGGCAAAATGAAAAAACTATTTAATATGTTCTGGGAATAGAATTAGATTTTCGACGGATTAGGAGGATTCAGCATGTTGGAGTTTGAAACAAATATAGACGGCCTAGCATCAATTAAAGTAATCGGAGTAGGTGGGGGCGGAAATAACGCTGTCAACCGAATGATCGAAAATGACGTACAAGGTGTCGATTTTATTGCAGTTAATACAGATGCACAGGCGTTAAATCTATCAAAAGCAGAAACAAAAATGCAAATCGGTGCTAAGCTGACAAGAGGGCTTGGAGCAGGTGCGAATCCTGAAGTCGGTAAAAAGGCAGCTGAGGAAAGCAAAGAACAAATTGAAGAAGTATTAAAAGGCGCTGACATGGTCTTTGTTACAGCTGGTATGGGCGGTGGAACTGGTACTGGTGCTGCACCTGTAATTGCAAAAATTGCAAAAGATTCTGGGGCATTGACAGTTGGTGTCGTCACTCGTCCTTTCACATTTGAAGGAAGAAAGCGTCAGCTTCAAGCAGTTGAAGGAATTGCTTCTATGAAGGAAGCGGTTGATACATTAATCGTGATTCCAAACGATCGATTGCTTGAAATTGTCGATAAAAACACGCCAATGCTTGAAGCATTCCGTGCAGCAGATAACGTGTTAAGACAAGGTGTTCAAGGAATTTCAGATTTAATTGCAACACCAGGTTTGATTAACCTTGACTTTGCTGACGTGAAAACAATCATGTCCAATAAAGGTTCAGCCCTTATGGGAATCGGTGTTGCAACAGGTGAAAACCGTGCCGCTGAAGCAGCGAAGAAAGCCATCTCTTCACCACTTCTTGAAACGGCGATTGACGGTGCACAAGGCGTCATCATGAATATTACGGGTGGTACAAACTTAAGTCTTTATGAGGTGCAAGAAGCAGCTGATATTGTTGCATCAGCATCTGATGAAGATGTAAACATGATTTTCGGATCTGTTATTAATGATAACTTGAAGGATGAAATTGTGGTGACAGTGATCGCAACTGGATTTATTGAGCAGGAGCCAGAAGTGACAAAATCACAAAGAAATCCATTAGGTCAAGGATTAAAGCAAAATCAATCCATTCCACAAAAGCGTGAAGTAAAACGCGAGGAACATCAGCAAACATCATCTCAGCCAAGACAAAATACACAACAATCAAGCGATGATACGCTCGATATCCCAACGTTCTTGCGTAACCGCAACAAACGCTAATTGAGCATAGCTCGTCCCCTTCCATTGGAAGGGGATTTTTTAATGCCTAAAAAGGATAAAAGGACCTGTTGTTCTTCTAATAAAAAAGTCTTGAACATGCAAGAATCACTCAATCCAACCTATGTATTTTGACTTATGTGAATTAAGGCAAAAGAATCATTTTTGATACCTGTTACAAAAAACGACAAAATGATGAACTTTATTTGACTACATTAAATAGAACACCATGAATCTTGTCATAAACAAAAAGGAAGGGAGAAGTGAGGACTACACGCTGCTTGACCATTTGAGGAGGAGGGATTTGATTGAAAGTGAAGTTTCACAAAACCGCCGGCTATCGTTTGATGAGTCTATTGGTGATGGGTACTTTAGCGATGACAAGCTTTGGGATGGTTCAGGCAAAATCGACTTCTACCTCATATCAGGAGGAAGCTGTTTCCTCTAAGACAACAAAAGCAAAGATTTCATCTAGATTAATGAAGCAGTTTCAACAGGAAGACAAGGTGACCTTTTTAGTCAAAATGAAGGAACAAACAAACGCGCAAAAAGTAGCGAAGGAAGCTGTGTCGAAAGCCAAAAAGCAGAAACTAACAGCTGCGAAAACGCAGTACACAAAAAGATCAGCTGTTGTATCTGAGCTAAGAGCAACGTCAGATGAGACACAACAAGCACTGCTTGCGTATTTACAAAAGGAAAAAAAGAAAAAGCAAGTGAAGGATATTCGTTCGTACTATATTGTAAATGGTCTAGCTGTGACGGGAACGAAAGAAGTCATGGAAAAGGTCGCTTCCTTTCCAGAAGTAGATCAAGTGCTGCCGAATGAAACACGTCAAATTCATCGTCCTGTTGATTTGAAGAGTTCTCAACAGAAAAAACAAATCAAAGCAGTAGATGGAATCGAGTGGAATATTTCTCAGGTTCATGCCCCAGAAGCGTGGGCTTTAGGCTATGACGGTACTGGTACAGTTGTTGCAAGTATTGATACAGGTGTGGAATGGGATCACCCTGCTTTAAAAGAAAAATATCGCGGGTTTGATCCGGCTCGTCCGAATGAACCATCTCATGAATTCAATTGGTATGATGCAACGACAGGATCTGATTCACCTTACGATGACTTAGAGCATGGGTCACATGTGACTGGAACAATGGTTGGTTCTGAGCCAGATGGAACGAATCAAATCGGGGTCGCACCAGGTGCAAAATGGATCGCAGTGAAAGCTTTCTCAGAAGATGGAGGAACAGATGCTGATCTGCTAGATGCAGGTGAGTGGATTTTGGCACCGAAGGATGAGAACGGAAACCCGCATCCAGAAAAGGCACCAGATGTCGTCAATAATTCTTGGGGTGGTGGGCCTGGGCTTGATGATTGGTATAAAGATGTGGTCAATGCTTGGAGAGCAGCAGACATCTTTCCAGAGTTTTCAGCTGGCAATACCGATTTATTTAATCCTGGGGGTGAGGGATCGATTGCAAATCCCGCAAACTACCAAGAATCCTTTGCTACGGGTGCAACGGATCAAGACAATAAATTAGGGTCTTTCTCACTGCAAGGTCCGTCTCCATATGGCGTTATGAAACCAGATATTGCTGCTCCAGGGGTAAACATTCGTTCTTCAATCCCAGGGAAAGGGTATGAGGATGGGTGGAATGGCACGTCGATGGCAGGTCCGCATGTTTCAGCTGTTGTCGCTCTTCTTCGCCAAGTACAATCAGATCTTTCTGTTGAAGAGATTGAGCAAATTCTCATTGATACAGCGAAGCCGCTGACAGACGAGCAATTTCCTGAATCGCCTAACAATGGCTATGGGGCAGGTTTAGTTGATGCAAGAGAGGCGATTACATCATTAACCGACGGAATTGGCACGATTGAAGGACAGGTCACCACAGAAGGGGAAGATACAGAACCACCTGTTTTTTCTCATAAAGGACCGAACGAGATCTTTGCTTCTACGCCAACACCTCTCACAATTACAGCGGAAGATGAAGTAGCTGTGACAAATGTATCCTTGACCTACCAAGTGGATCAAGGTGAATGGGAGACGCTGCAAGCAAGTCGTACGAATGGAAATCATTTAAAAGGAACCTATGTTGTCCAGCTTCCTGAACTTGAGGGCGAGAACGTCACGTATCGATGGATTGTGAAAGATTTTGGAGAAAATGAAGCGGCATCAGAGCCGTACACCCTACCGGTTAAGACATCCGTCACCACGGGCTACTCGCAAGATTTTGAAGCATGGCCAAGTGGATGGTTCAGTGGTGGAATAAAAGATCCGTGGCAGTGGGGGAAACCGTCCACAGGTCCGAAACAAGCCTTTACAGGAGAACGTGTCTATGCCACAAACTTAGACAGTCCTTATGAAAATCAAATGGATGCCAATTTATCAATGCCGATGATTGCGGTACCAGAGTCAGGCTCCTCCTTTTTGCAATATCATTACTGGCATGATCTCGAAGCAAACTATGACTATGTGCATGTACATGTGCAGCCTGAGGGCGAAGATGCTGTTCAAGTGGCAGCCTATACAGGAAAAACAAATGCATGGACAGCAGGTGAAGTCGATTTATCTGCCTATAAAGGTCAAAAGGTGAGAGTGGTTTTTCAGCTGAGAACAGATGGCAGTGTCACAAAAGACGGCTTTTATTTAGATGATGTGAAAATAACAGATCAAGCATTGCCTCAAAAAGCAAAAAAACAACTTGGCGTGATCAAAAAGGAAAAGTCTACAACGCAAAATAAGAAATCAGTCAATCCGAAAAGTGCAACACCTGCTAAAGTAAAAGAAAAACATGTGCAGATGAAAAAGGAAAAAGGTCGAGATGTCCCGTCCATTCAAGCCCTTCCTATGAAGGCACAAATCAGTGTCCTTGAAAGCGGAAAATCAACGTACACTGATGAAGCGACAGGAAGATATCAGCTTGCTCATGGAGCAGGAGAATTTACAGTAAAAGCTGAAGCTTACGGCTTTGAATCACGCACCCAAAAAGTCAATGTTTCCTCAAACGAAAAGGCAGAAGCGAATTTCTCCTTACAGCCACTTGAGAAACGAACGATATCCGGCACAGTTGTCAATGAAACAACGGGTGAAAAAGTAAAGGATGCCACTGTTTATCTTGTAGAGGATGCCAACATTGAGCCGGTGAAAACAGATGAATCCGGCGAGTTTTCTTTAGAGGCATTGAGCGGCGTTTATACAGTCAAAGTATTTGCGAAAGGTTTTAAAGGCTATTCGTTTACGGCGGATGTCACAGAAAAGCCGCTGGCAAAAGCGATCAAGCTTGAACCTTTTATCGGCTTTGCTGGTGAAATTGGCTACGATGACGGGACAGCTGAAAATGCGCGGGCTTTCTATGATCCTGGCAATGGCTGGGCTGTGAAGTTTTCACTAGAAAAGGGAAAGAAACAAGCACAAGTCACAGGCGGACTTTTCCGTTTCTGGACATCAGAATGGCCAGCTCCTGGCGGTAATGAATTTGCGGTTGAAGTGTATGACGCTTCCGGGAAAGACGGAGCACCAGGTGAGAAAATTGCAGGACCTTTGAAGGCGAATGCACTGCGTAATGGTGAATGGACAAAAGTAGATTTAGAAGATCAAGCAATCACTGTGGAGGGAGATTTTTATCTCGTCTACATTCAAACGAAAAAGAATACGGAATCTCCCGGGCTTGCAACAGATGAAGATGGGCCAAATACTGAAAGAAGCTGGCAGCTGACGAGCGGTGCTTTTTCTCCTTCTCCAAAAGAAGAGGGGAATTATATGATTCGCGCGCTTGTTAACTATGAAGCAGATGTGCCAGAGATTACATCTCCAAAGGCAGGAACCATCACAAATAAAGGTGAATTGGAGGTTGAAGGCACAGCCTCTCCTGGGCTTGATGTAGCGATCTATCAAAACGACAAAGAGGTCGCCGAAGTCAAAGCAGATCAGTCGGGCACCTTCAAAGAGAAGATCACTGTTTCAAGCGGAGAGCATATCATCACGGCAGCGACTGTCACGGATAAAGGCGCAACGAAACCATCCAAGCCGGTAAAGGTGATCATTGATCAAACAGCACCAACTTTGACCATTGATACACCGAAAAAAGGCGAAAAATCAAATAGAGAATCGCTCACTGTGGAAGGAAAAGTAACGGACGATCATCTTGATCAAGTCACAGTGAATAGAAAGAAAGCGACAGTAAAAGATGGGAAGTATTCCGCTAGAGTGCTGCTTGAGAACGGGAAGAATACGATAAAAGTGATAGCAAAGGATGCAGCAGGAAACAAAACGACTAGAAAAGTCGACATTGATGTTCAATACGAGGCACCTGACATTTCTGAGCTGACTCCAGCAGAGGATGTCCATTTATCATCGGGAGAATCTGTTAAAATTTCATTTAAAAGCAGGGAGAAGCTAGAGGCAACCTTTGTCATTCACATGCCGCTGACAAATGCTAGATCAAAGCTTCAAAATATAGCAGAGCTGCCGATTCGTGAAGTAGCCAAGGGAACATATGAAGGCTACTGGACGGCTACATCTACCGCAAAAGCAAAAGGCGCGGTCATTGAAGTCATTGTGCGAGATGATTATGGAAATGTCACAAGACAAAAGGCTTCTGGCACATTAAACATCAACGAGAAGTAATCATTAGCAAAAGACACGACTCTTTGGAGCGTGTCTCAGCGTGTAGACAAACCCTCGCATTCGTTGTCAGTCCTGCGCGCCGGTGCTCACGAATGTCAAATTCGCTCCGCTCCGGTACTCGGTCTTCCTAGACTTCAAAGGTTTTCTATCACGCTGAAAAGAAGACAAAGGGCTAAAATAAAGATCATTTTAGCCCTTTGTCAACAATCTGAGACACGACTCTTTGGAGCGTGTCTTTTTTGTATCGAACAATCGTTTGAAAACTTGTCCAAAACATCGCTCTCTTGTCCCGCACTCTCATTCCTCGACAAAAACAATAACAATCCACCAAAAGTTCTCTATCATCCCCAACAAGAATTGACAGACTTCCATCTCATGACTGTTTTATACTGGTACAAACAAGTGCAAGTACTGCTTTTGATTCTTTGTTTCAGATGAAAGGAGCAGAAGGTGGTCATTTATTTAGATGTGATTTGGCTGTTAAACTTTTGTTTTGATCTATTGCTTCTCTTACTCACTGCATTTATTCTCAAACGACAAGTAAAAAAAAGGCGATATATGTTAGGAGCTCTGATTGGATCGAGCATTGTTCTCTTGCTCTTTACACCATTTGCAATGTTTGTGTCACACCCTTTAGGCAAACTACTTTTTTCTGTCTTGATCGTGCTTGCAACCTTTGGTTTTCAAAGATTTCGTTCCTTTTTTCAAAACCTGTTTGCTTTTTACTTTGTCACATTTTTGATGGGAGGAGGCATGATCGGGGTTCATTCGTTTTTGCAAACAAATACAGTCATTCAAGATGGACTCCTTATTTCACAAAATGATGGCTTTGGCGATCCCATTAGCTGGCTTTTCGTTTTAACCGGCTTTCCTGCCATTTGGCTGTTTTCAAAGAAAAGATTAGGAGAGGTTGGTGCGAAAAAAAGACAGTTTGATGAACAAGTGCTTGTGGAGATACACATTCACGGGGAGACCATCCGCTTAAATGGACTCGTTGATTCTGGCAACCAGCTGTATGATCCTATGACGAAAACACCTGTTATGATCGTCCAGCTTGATCAGTTAACGTCTATTTGCGGAGAGCCATTTATAGAACTAATCAAACAGTCTCATCCTGTTGAAGTGATGCAAAAGCTTGATGATCGGTTTCCACTGCTTGATCGTTTAAGACTTGTTCCATATCGTGCCGTCGGTCATGATCATGGGTTTCTACTATGCTTGAAACCAGATACGGTCGTCATTTATTCAAAAACGCATATGATCCAGCCAGCCAAGTGTTTTGTTGGAATGAGCCTAAGCGGTTTATCAGCAGATCAGGAATTTCAATCCATCATTCATCCAGATATGTTAGACGGGAAAATTATACAAGGGGTGTCGTAGTTTTTTGGTCATGTCTTTTATCTTACGAGGTCAACTTGACATTTAGAAGGGAGAAGAAGATGAAAAAATTAAAATTTAAACTCACTTACTACTGGTATAAACTCCTCATGAAGCTAGGTCTAAAGAGTGATGAAATTTATTATATTGGTGGAAGTGAAGCGCTGCCGCCTCCATTATCCAAGGATGAAGAACAGGAACTGCTTGTCAAATTACCGAAGGGTGATCAAACCGCAAGAGCCATTCTTATCGAAAGAAACTTACGATTAGTGGTTTATATCGCAAGGAAATTTGAGAACACAGGCATTAATATTGAGGATTTAATTAGTATCGGAACCATTGGTCTGATCAAGGCAGTCAATACATTTAATCCAGAAAAAAAGATCAAGCTTGCGACATATGCTTCAAGATGTATTGAAAATGAGATTTTGATGTACCTGCGCCGAAATAATAAAATCCGTTCAGAAGTATCGTTTGACGAGCCGCTCAACATTGATTGGGACGGAAATGAACTGCTTTTATCAGATGTACTTGGAACAGATGATGACATTATCACCCGAGATATTGAAGCAAATGTAGATAAAAAATTACTGAAAAAAGCGCTAGAACAATTAAACGATCGTGAAAAACAGATTATGGAACTCAGATTCGGCTTAGTCGGCGGTGAGGAAAAAACCCAGAAAGATGTCGCTGATATGCTGGGGATTTCCCAGTCATATATTTCAAGGTTGGAAAAAAGAATTATTAAACGATTACAAAAAGAATTTAACAAAATGGTCTAAAAAATTTTTTTGAAAGCTCTGTCCTTACGCTGCCAAAGGAATTAACCTATTTTTACATGTTTCTTGTCATAGCTCGTGCATATTTTTCCATCCCAAGGAGATACTGAACTTTGTACAACAGCTCCTGTAGGGAGGGAAAAAAGTGTCCAGAAATAAAGTGGAAATCTGCGGAGTCGACACCTCCAAACTGCCAGTTCTGAAAAACGAAGAGATGAGGAAATTGTTCAGACAGCTGCAAGATGAGGGTGACGATACAGCAAGAGAAAAGCTAGTCAATGGCAATTTGCGGTTGGTTTTAAGTGTGATTCAGCGTTTTAACAACAGAGGAGAGTATGTGGATGATCTCTTCCAAGTAGGCTGTATCGGATTAATGAAATCGATTGATAATTTTGATTTAAGCCACAATGTCAGATTTTCAACTTATGCGGTCCCTATGATCATAGGAGAAATCCGTCGATACTTGCGTGATAACAATCCGATCCGGGTGTCTCGTTCACTAAGAGATATTGCTTACAAGGCACTTCAGGTCCGTGAGAGGCTAATTAGTGAGACAAGCAAGGAGCCAACGGCAGAAGACATTGCCAAAGTGCTAGAAGTGCCTCATGAGGAAATTGTCTTTGCCCTAGATGCGATTCAAGATCCTGTATCTTTGTTTGAACCGATCTATAATGACGGAGGAGATCCGATTTATGTGATGGATCAAATTAGTGATGAACGGAACAAAGACACACAATGGGTGGAAGAATTGGCCTTAAAAGAGGGAATGCGCAGATTGAATGATCGAGAAAAAATGATTCTTCGCAAACGCTTCTTCCAAGGCAAAACGCAAATGGAAGTTGCTGAAGAAATTGGGATTTCTCAAGCACAAGTATCAAGGCTTGAAAAAGCAGCCATCAAACAAATGAATAAGAACATTTTTTAAAGCCGCCACTTGATGTGCGGCTTTATTCATTCTTCTTAGAGAACACGCCTTTAGTATTGACTCGGTTATTCTTTTCATTTAATCTGTTTTTAACAAATGTTATTTCAGATATCATTTGTTAGGGAACACAGAAGCGGAAAGAAGGGTTATTATGACATTCCATGATGAAAGAAGGCTGCTCATTAAGGTTGCGCATATGTATTATGAAGAAGGCGCCACCCAATCTAAAATTGCAGAAGCTGTTGGGGTCAGCCGTTCGCTCATATCAAAATATTTGGCAAAAGCACGTGAAGCAGGAATCGTGGAAATCATTATTCATGATGAAGTCAATCAACAATACGGGTCGTTAGAAAGAAAAATAGAGCGGAAATACGGGCTGCGAGAAGTCGTATGTGTTGAATCTCTCAGTCAAGAAACAACAAAAAGCCGAATCGGCGCTGCGGCTGCGGGTTTTTTATTAAAAGTGATGAAGGATGGCCAAGTCATCGGCTTTTCCTCAGGGACAACTTTGCATGAAATGGCGAAAGCGCTTACGTCTGTCCAGCATTATCCATCCGTGACATTTGTTCCGCTTGTCGGAGGTGTTGGGAATGAAGATGTTGATATCCATGCCAACTACATTATTGCGAGATGTACAGAGGCACTCAAATCTAAATGTGAGCTTTTACATGTCCCTGTCATGCTTGATACAAAAGAAGCGAAGGAAGTGCTGATTAGACAGCCGTCGATCAAAAAAGTCATTGAATTAGGAGAATCATCAAATATTGCTGTTGTAGGGATTGGCGGGGTTCCGCAGCATTCAACGATGGTGAAATCTTATATGACAAGCGGCGAGGAGGATATACTCCAAGCGAAGGATGTAGCAGGTGACATTTGTTATAACTTTATTGATCGTAAAGGAGAAGTGTATCCTCATCCATGGAACGATCGGGTGATGGGAATAAGCCCGCAAAAGTTGAAAGAAATCCCGCTGGTCATAGGTGTCGCTGGAGGAGAAGAAAAGATTGAAGCGATAAGGGCAGCATTAGAAGGTGGATTAATTCATGTATTAATTACGGATGAACGAACAGGAGATGCCTTATTAAAGTAACTACCTAATATGATTAGGTAGTTTTTTTTGAGTCTTTAGACTCAAAAAGATTGAAAATTTTATCGATTTTAGCTTGACACAAAGTTGACACATCATATAAACTAAGTTCATAACAAATGATAAACAAAATAACAAATGTTACAATAATAAGATTTTTGTTAATTTTTATAACATTTGTTAAAAGTTTCAGATTATTTTTCTAGCAATCTATTGTGAAGCAAGAAAACCTGAAAGGATGATTTAGATGTCAATTTATCAACAGTTATTAGCACGAGAACGCAGCGGAGATCCGATCAAAGTAGGAATTATTGGAGCTGGCCAAATGGGTTTTGGACTCATTTCACAAATTTCTAACATTCCAGGGATGATTGTAGCAGGTGTTTGTGATATTCATCTTGATGCAGCAGAGAAGGCAGCGAATTTTTACAAGCAGCATGCGAAGTCTCATCAAATGGTTGTCACAAATGATTATAGAGAAGTGATTCAATCAGATTTCGTGGAAGTTGTTGTGGATGCAACAGGTGTTCCAGAGGTCGGAGCAAACATTTCTTTGGAAGCGCTTAATTCAAAAAAACATCTTGTTCTTTTAAATGTAGAAGTCGATATTACAATCGGTTTGGTCATGCATAAATTATTCACGAACGCAGGGCTTGTTTACTCTGGATCAGCTGGAGACGAACCAGCAGCAACACTAGAATTATATGAATTTGCGAAAACAATGGGGCTTGAGGTGCTCGTTGCTGGGAAAGGCAAAAACAACCCGTTCTTCCCAGAAGCAAATCCAGATACGTGTAAAGCAGAAGCAGATAGTAAACATATGAGTGCTCATATGCTGGCGGCGTTCCAGGACGGAACAAAAACAATGGCAGAAATGAACTTATTGAGTAATGCGACAGGTCTTTTGCCAGATAAAGTGGGCATGCACGGAGTCGAAGCGAATTTAGACAATGTAGCAGATAAATTGAATCAAAAACAGCAAGGCGGCGTGCTGGATAACTTCGGAGTTGTTGAATATGTAAATGGACTTGCACCAGGCGTATTTGTCATCGTCAAGAGTGAGCTTGAGCCAGTAGATGAAGAGCTTCGCTACTTAAAAGTTGGAAAAGGTCCACACTATACGCTTTATCGTCCTTTCCACTTAGCGAGTCTTGAAACACCAGTCACCATCGCAAAAGCAGTCTTACAGCATGATTCATCCATCCACCCAATTGGTGTACCAGTGTCAGAAACAGTGGCTGTTGCGAAGAGAGATATTAAAGCAGGAGAAACACTTGACGGAATTGGTGGATACTCCGTAAGAGGTGTACTTGAAACGCATCAAGACATGAAATCGAACGGTCACATTCCAATTGGCTTAATCAGCGGAAAAGTAGTAGCGAAAAAAGACATCAAATTAGGACAATTCCTATCTCATGATGATGTAGAACTTGATTCAAACACAACGGTCTGGAAGCTGCGTTCACTACAAGATCACTTATTTCAATCATAAGGGCGTGAGGCTATGGAAAAATTAGCAATCGTACTTTGTATCATTCTCATTGTGCAATATGGTTTATCGTTTATTCAAATCAAGTACTACCGCAAAAGCATGGATTCACTGATTGATGACTATAAAGGGAAACAAGGCTATCACTTGTTTTCAGGAATGGAGCGGCGCAAAGTTGGTCCTGGGGCCATTGCGCTCATCATTGTCGATGAATCATATATCATTCAAAAATGTCATGTGCTTGGCGGAGTCTCGATCTTATCTAAATTTAAGGAAGTTCCTTCATATGAAGGCAAGCATGTAGGGGCTGTGCTAGACGAGCACCATATGATGAAACAAGCATTGAAAAGACGTAAAAAAGGACCAGCTGTCATGCAAGCACTCTCTATGGCAGCTGAGCAGGCGCTTGTCTCAATTTCGAAGAAAAATATAACAAATGTGAACTAAAGAAAGGGGAGATGAAACATGGAATGGATTCAATGGTTTGGAGAGCACTTTATCGGAATGTTTGAAGCCGGCGGAAAGCAATTCATGGGTCTTGTTACAGGTATCGTTCCAACGCTTGTTGTGCTACTTACTTTCACTTATGCTGTCATGAAGTTTATTGGAGAAGAGAGAGTGAATAGAGCGATCCAATTTGCAGCGAAATATACCATTTTGCGCTACACGTTAATGCCGATTTTATCCGTTCTTATTTTGACAAATCCAATGGCTTATACGTTTGGCCGCTTCTTACCTGAAAAACAAAAACCAGCATTCTATGATTCAGCTGTTTCATTTGTTCATCCGGTGACATCACTATTCCCGTATGCCAATGCAGGAGAACTATTTGTCTACTTAGGAATTGCGAACGGGATTAAAGAAGCTGGATATTCAATGTCAGAGCTTGCTGTTCGTTACTTCTTAGTCGGGATTGTCGTCATTTTACTTCGCGGAATCATTACTGAATGGATCACAAAATACTTAGCAGGAAAAATGAAAGCGAATTCACAATAAGGGAGGGTTAGACATGACAAACCACAAAGTATTTGTAGCAAAAGGTGCTGGCGGATGGGGAAAAGGCTTAGAGCTTGAACCAACTGGTAAAAGAAGAAAGGTTGTTTCCATTACAGGGGGAGGCATTCACCCAGTTGCACGTAAAATTGCAGAAATGACAGGGACAGAAGCATGTGATGGCTTTAAAAATTCCATACCAGAAGATGAAATGATGTGTGTTGTCATTGACTGCGGAGGAACCGCGCGAATCGGACTTTACCCAATGAAGCGCATTCCAACTGTAGACGTTTTGGCATCCTCTCCTTCTGGACCGCTTGCAAAACATATTACAGAGGATATCTTCGTATCAGGGGTAACAGAAAAAGATATTTCCTTTGCGGAAGCATCTGATGGTGAGGGGAAAGCAGAAGGTCAAGAAAGCAGTGAGTCGATTGACAAAGAGAATTTCAAAGAAACGTATTCAAAGCTAAAAGAAGAAAATATCGAGCGTCAGGAAAAAGGCAATTTCCTCATGAGATTCTCAAGAGGAATCGGGAAAGTAACCGGCACGTTCTACCAGGCTGGCCGTGATTCTGTTGATATGCTTTTGAAAAACATTATTCCATTCATGGCATTTGTCAGTATGTTAATTGGAATTATCAATTATACAAAAATCGGTGATCTGATTGCCCATTTTCTATCACCACTCGCAGGATCTCTATGGGGGCTCTTACTGCTCGTTGTGGTCTGTACACTGCCATTCCTATCACCTGTCTTAGGACCTGGTGCAGTTATTGCACAAGTCATCGGTGTTCTGATTGGTAGTCAAATTGCACTAGGTAACATTCCGCCTCAATTTGCACTTCCTGCACTATTTGCCATCAACGGTCAAGTAGGGTGTGACTTCATCCCAGTTGGGCTATCGCTTGGTGAAGCGAAGCCGGAAACGGTACAATATGGGGTACCAGCTGTTTTGTATAGCCGTCTCATTACAGGGGTTTTATCTGTTGTGATCGCATACGTTGCCAGCTTCGGTATGTATTAAACGTATTAAAGGAGGAATCGAGATACATGGTAACACAATCTGTCGTAAAAGAAATTGGGATCTTAGTCCCGCAGTTTAAAGAAGATAAGCTGATTGTTTTATTTGGACCCGCAGCGCCGCAGGAATTAAGAGATATGTCTGTCATTCACGAGTTCGAACATTTAGAAGAAGAGCCGCTGAAACTAGGCGGAACGATTCAAGTGGGCGATCAAACTTATACGATCACAGCACTCGGCAATAAAGCAAATGACAATTTTAAAGAGCTCGGCCATATTTCGATCTACTTCCAAGAGCCGTTTGATGATGTATTACCGGGAGCTGTCTTTGCATCCCCGCACACGTTTCCTGATATAAAAGAAGGCGTACGAATTGAAATCTCGTAACCATGCAGAAAAGCTGTTCCTAAAAAAGGAGCGGCTTTTTTTATGTGAGGTTTACCGAAAGGAGCATTTACGATATGCTGTAAACATTCATTATTTTTATATTCAGAATTTTTACTCAGGAGGAATTGATGGTGTCGCTTGACTTGAAGGATGTTTCTTTAAAACGAAATGGAAAATGGTTGCTGCGTTCTGTTGACTGGCAGGTGAAAAAGCAGGAACACTGGGTGCTTTATGGATTAAATGGTGCGGGGAAAACCGCTTTATTAAATATGCTGTGCTCGTATTATTTTCCAACGTCAGGTGAGATGACGGTATTAGGGCATGTCTTTGGCAAGGAGGCTCTTGGTGAAAAGCTACGGAAGAAAATTGGACTCATCTCTGCAGGTCTTGAAAAGAAGCTGCACAGAGAGGACAATGCATTTGAAATTGTCCTTAGCGGAGCATTTGCTTCTATCGGGCTTTATGAAACACCGACAGATGATATGAGAGAGAAAGCGATTGACCTATTAAAAGCGTTCGGATCATTCAAATATGCCAATCGCACATATGAAACCCTCTCACAAGGAGAGAAACAAAAAGTACTGATTGCAAGGGCTTTAATGAATGATCCGAAGCTGCTGATTTTAGATGAACCTGTGACGGGCCTTGATTTTTTAGCAAGAGAACAAGTGCTGGAGACGGTCTCATTCATTGCATCGAAGCCTGATGCGCCCACTTTGCTTTATACGACCCATCATGCAGAAGAGATCCTGCCGGTTTTTCACCACACCCTATTATTAAAAGAAGGGGCAGTTTTTCATAAAGGGGAGACAAAGCAAATGATGACAATCGACTTGCTATCTTCCTTCTTTGAATGTCCGGTGGATGTCATGTGGAGAAATGGCCGTCCGCACTTAAGTAAATTGTAGATAAAAGAAACTATTGGTCTGCGTCCCTGCTTTTCCATCATACATATTATAGTAGAAAACGAAAGGCGGGGAAGGAAAGATGATCAGTATTTCTGAATTCCAAATCAAGGATGTCGTCGATGTATCCAGCGGGAAAAAACTAGGCACCATTGGGGACATTGATATTAATGTCACGAGCGGTAAAATACAAGCGATTATCATTGGCGGCACAGGTAAAATGATGGGGTTTTTCGGAAAAGAAGAGGAAATGATCGTCCCATGGCGAAATATAGTTAAAATTGGCGAAGATGTAATACTTGTCCGATTGTCTTCTTAATTCGTATAACTCCTCAATGAATATCTCAATTTTTCCTTAAAACGAGCTCTCCATTCTCAGCAAACAATGTCTTTTTCGGGTAATAAGATTACGTTTTCATATCAATTTGAAAAAAAACCTGTAGAAAGGGCACATTTGAGTGTAATATTTAATGAATCCCACTAACTGTCTATGCATGTCTTGTGGTAAAATAGGAGCGATATAAAGAGAGATGAATGAAAGGTGGGAGGCAGCTTTGACTTACAAATATGACCCCTTTCAGCAGAAATCACCTTATGCATTGACTATTCATGATTGGACGAACATGACATGTTCTGGTAAAGAGGTCTTGGCCGGGTTTACAACAAAAAATGGCGGCTTCAGTCTTTCTCCATATCAATCAATGAACACTGGACTCCATGTAGGAGATGATGCTTCTAGTGTCCAAATGAATCGTCAAGTCATAGCAGATGCTACTGCTGTGCCGCTCTCTAATTGGGTGTTTGCTGACCAAACACACGAGGACCGCATCATTAAAGTCACGAAGGAGCAAAGAGGAAGAGGAAGTCTACATTATCATGAGGCACTGCCTGGAACAGATGGCTTATATACGTCTGAACCGAACATGATGCTCGCTCTTTGTTTCGCTGACTGTGTTCCGCTTTATTTTCTAGCTCCGCAAAATGAACTGATTGGAACGGCTCATGCCGGCTGGAAAGGAACCGTCAAACAAATTGGCGCAAAGATGGTAGATGTATGGGTTAGCCAAGAAGGTGCCGAGGCTGATCAAATACAAGTCTTCATTGGACCATCAATTGGCAGCTGCTGCTACATAGTAGATGATGTTGTCATGGATCAAGTGAAAAAGCTTCCTTTTTCAACAGAGGATGTGTATTCCGAGATTTCACAAGGACAATATAAAATTGACTTGAAAATATTAAACAAAAACGTATTGCTTCATGCAGGAATAAAAGAAGAAAATATACATGTCAGTTCGATGTGCACAAGCTGCAGCGATCAGCTTTTCTTCTCACACCGGCGTGATCAAGGGAAAACAGGACGTATGATGTCTTTTGTCGGGTTTAAGGAGGCATAAGTGCAATTGAATGTACGAGAGAATCTCAGACAAATAAATGAACAAATAAACGAAGCATGTAAAAGAGCAGGTAGAAACCCAGCCGATGTATCGGTCGTCGCTGTGACAAAATATGTCTCGATTGAACGAGCACTAGAAGCCAAGGAAGCAGGAATTTTGCACTTCGGTGAAAATCGTGACCAAGGGTTACTTGAAAAACAGGCGGCCATAACCGATGAACACATTAGCTGGCACTTCATCGGCAGTTTACAGACGCGAAAAGTGAAATCTGTCATTCAGACAATTGACTACTTACATTCGCTCGACAGAATGTCCCTTGCGAATGAAATTGAAAAAAGAGCGGATCACACCGTTCGCTGTTTTGTACAGGTGAACACATCTCTTGAGGAGTCAAAACACGGCTTACAAAGCGAAGACGTGATTCCATTTGTGAAACAGCTTGCTGATTTCAAACACATTGAAATTGCTGGACTGATGACGATGGCTCCATTTACAGATCATCAGACTGTGGTTCGAAACTGTTTTAAAACATTAAAAAGCCTTCAAGAAGAGGTAAAACTTCTTAACCAAGTAAATGCACCTTGTCAGCATTTATCAATGGGCATGTCAAACGATTTTGAAATCGCAATTGAAGAAGGTGCGACATTTGTTCGGACTGGCTCTTCACTTGTTGGAAATGAAACAGGAGGTGCGTGACATGAGCATAAAAAATAAGTTTAAAAGCTTTTTCACACTCGACGATGAAGAGTATGAGTACGAATATATTGATGAAGAAAGAGAACCAGTTCAAGAAGAAAAAGGAACAAAAGACAAAGCAGCATTTCAAGAGCGCCCGCAGACAGGAAAACAAAATGTCGTCAGCTTGCAAAGCGTGCAGAAATCCTCTAAAGTGGTGTTAAGTGAGCCGCGTGTTTATGCAGAGGCGCAAGAGATTGCAGACCACATTAAAAACAGACGTGCAGTCGTCGTGAATTTGCAGCGCATTCAGCACGATCAAGCAAAGCGAATCATCGACTTCTTAAGCGGAACGGTTTATGCAATCGGTGGAGACATTCAGCGTATAGGCTCAAATATATTCCTGTGCACACCTGATAATGTGGATGTATCTGGCACAATATCAGAGCTTTTGGCAGAGGAAGAATCTCAGAGGTGGTAAATCAAAGTGATTCTATATTACATTTTTAATATTTTACAGACTGCATTAACGATTTACTCATTCGCGATTATTATTTACATCTTTATGTCATGGGTGCCTTCTGCAAGAGAAACAACAGTTGGCCGTTTTTTGACATCGATTTGTGAACCATATTTAGAACCATTTCGTAAAATGATTCCGCCAATTGGCATGATTGACATCTCGCCAATTGTGGCATTGCTTGTGATTCGTTTTGCTTCATTGTATGGACTAACTGGTCTTTATCAAATGATTGCCGGAATCATGTAAACAGGTTGCCGGGCTTGGCATCTGCCAGGCTCTTTTACATAAAGGGGAACAAAATGAGCGATATTTATCAACATTTTAGAAAAGACGAACAGCCATTTGTCGACCAAGTGTTAGGCTGGAAAAAAATCGCACTCGACCAGTATCGAATGAAATTAACAGACTTTCTTGATCCGCGTGAGCAGTTTATTACCAAGTCCGTCATCCAGCATTCTGATGAACTTGGGATTATGTTTTTTGGCGGATATGAAGGAGCGGAGCGCAAAAGAGCCCTGATCTATCCTGATTATTTAGCACCGTCTATTCAGGATTTTGAGCTGTCTTATTTTCAGGTGAATTATCCGAAAAAGTTTATTTCGATAGAACACCCGAAGCTTCTTGGCTCACTCATTGGGACAGGCTTGAAGCGTCAAAAATTCGGTGATCTGTTATTTAATGAGGAAGATGTGCAGTTTATTTGTACAAGTGATGTCGCCGATTTTGTTCGGGCGCAGCTGACACATGTCGGCAGAGCATCCGTTTCATTAGAGGAAATCAGTGAGGCAGATATAAAGCCAGTCATCAGCAAGACAGACATCAAAGAAGATACCATTTCCTCTTTACGGCTTGATGCGGTTTGCGCCGCTGTCAGCCGTCAGTCTCGGCAAAAAGCACAGCTTTTAGTCAAAAATGGACGTGTCAAAGTAAACTGGAAAATCACTGAAGACCCTTCCTTCACAATCGGCGAAGGCGATCAGCTCTCTGTTCGGGGATTTGGCCGCTTTAGCTTGAAAACGATTGATGGGAAGACAAAAAAAGATAAATTTAAAGTAACATTTGAGCTTCTGACATAACGAACTTGAATCTGGAGGTGGCGAGGTTGCCATTAACACCTAATGATATTCATAATAAAACGTTCACAAAAAGTTTTCGCGGCTATGACGAAGATGAAGTAAACGAGTTTTTAAGCCAGGTACGTAAAGACTACGAGATCGTGCTTCGTAAAAAGAACGAGCTTGAAGACAAAGTAAACGAGCTGGACGAAAGACTAGGTCATTTTGCCGTAATTGAAGAAACATTAAACAAATCGATTCTTGTGGCGCAGGAAGCAGCAGAAGACGTAAAACGTCATTCTGATAAAGAAGCGAAATTGATTATTCGTGAAGCGGAAAAAAATGCAGACCGCATTATCAACGAAGCGCTATCAAAATCAAGAAAGATTGCGATGGAAATCGAAGAGCTGAAGAAACAGTCGAAGGTCTTTAGAACTCGTTTCCAAATGCTCATCGAAGCTCAGCTTGATCTTCTGAAAAATGACGATTGGGATCATTTACTTGAATATGAAGTGGACGCTGTCTTTGACGAAAAAGAATAAGCGCATCATCTTGACATGACGTGCACATGTTGCATATAATACCATCATAAATTAACAAGAGATAAACGTTTGAAAGGGACACTCGCAGCTGTTACATGCGTAATAAAGCGAATCAGGGATGGTGGAAGCCTGACATTACGAAACGCTGCAATGAGATCACCCCTTTAGTTCCTTTTCTGAAATGAACCAGTAAGAAAAGGCGTCTGATCACGTTACGATTTTAGAGTGGATAAGCGGCTGTTTCATAGTGCTTGTCTAAAAGGGTGGTACCGCGAGACAAGCCTTCTCGTCCCTTATGGGATGAGAGGGCTTTTTTTATTGTTTTTTAATACGAATTTGCATGTGGAGGAATGGGTATGAACTACAAAGACACCTTATTAATGCCGAAAACAGAATTCCCGATGAGAGGGAACTTACCAAACAAAGAGCCTGAAATCCAAGAGGAGTGGGCAGAAAAAGACATCTATCAAATGGTTTTAGAGCGGACAAAAGGACGCCCGACCTTTATTTTGCATGATGGACCTCCATATGCGAATGGTGACATTCATATGGGGCACGCACTCAATAAAATCTTAAAAGATTTTATTGTCCGTTTTAAATCGATGAATGGGTTCCATGCACCGTACGTACCGGGCTGGGATACACACGGCTTACCAATTGAAACAGCCCTCACGAAAAATAAAAAAGTGAAACGAAAAGAAATGTCTACAGCAGAATTCCGCAAACTATGCGAGGAGTATGCTTGGAAGCAAATCGAGGGTCAGCGCAATCAGTTTAAACGATTAGGCGTCAGAGCAGACTGGGACAATCCATATGTGACATTAAAGCCTGAATACGAAGCGCAGCAAATTCTTGTCTTTGGTGAAATGGCGAAAAGAGGCTATATTTACAAAGGGCTGAAGCCTGTTAACTGGTCACCTTCAAGTGAATCGGCACTTGCTGAAGCGGAAATTGAATATAAAGACAAACGTTCACCATCCATTTACGTATCATTTAAAGTGAAAGATGGAAAAGGCGTACTTGAAAACGGCGAACAATTCATCATCTGGACAACAACACCTTGGACACTTCCTGCAAACCTTGGCATTTGTGTTCATCCAAACCTAGAGTACAGTGTGCTCAAAGTTGGAGATGAGCGTTATGTTGTCGCATCTGAGCTGGTTGAACAAGTGGCAAAAACTCTTGGCTTTGAAGAGTATGATGTCGTGAAAACACTAAAAGGAAAAGAATTAGATACCATCGTTGCAGAGCATCCAATTTACGGTAGAGATTCTCTTGTCATGCTTGGCGATCACGTGACAACGGATGCAGGA
Organism: Bacillus sp. SIMBA_154; assembly: GCF_046536015.1. Classification (NCBI taxonomy): domain Bacteria; kingdom Bacillati; phylum Bacillota; class Bacilli; order Caryophanales; family Bacillaceae; genus Bacillus; species Bacillus sp. SIMBA_154. The sequence continues at coordinate 215,542 of NZ_JAWJBV010000002.1, read as the reverse complement.
ACAGGCTGTGTTCACACAGCACCAGGACACGGGGAAGATGACTTTAATGTCAGTATGAAATACGGTCTTGATGTGCTATGTCCTGTAGATGAAAAAGGTGTGATGACAGAAGAAGCGCCTGGTTTTGAAGGACTATTCTACGAGGATGCCAATAAAGCCATCACAGAACAGCTTGAAGCAAAAGGTGCGCTGAAAAAGCTCGACTTTATCACGCACTCCTACCCGCATGACTGGAGAACGAAAAAGCCAACGATTTATCGTGCGACAGCTCAGTGGTTTGCTTCGATTAAAGATTTCAGAGAAGCGCTATTAGATAATATTAAAGAAACGAAATGGGTTCCAGCATGGGGCGAAACACGCCTATTCAATATGGTGCGTGACAGAGGTGACTGGTGCATTTCAAGACAGCGTGTATGGGGTGTTCCAATTCCGGTCTTTTATGCGGAAAATGGTGAGCCGATCATCACGGACGAAACGATTCAGCACGTATCTCAATTATTTAGAGAACATGGCTCGAATATTTGGTTTGAAAAAGAAGCGAAGCAATTATTGCCAGAAGGCTTTACACATCCAGGCAGTCCAAATGGTGAATTTACAAAAGAGCAGGACATCATGGATGTATGGTTTGATTCTGGTTCTTCTCACCAAGCCGTTTTAGAAGAAAGAGATGACCTTGTCCGTCCGGCAGACCTTTATCTTGAAGGCTCTGACCAGTATCGTGGATGGTTCAACTCATCTTTATCTACATCTGTAGCTATCACAGGCAAAGCACCTTACAAAGGAGTGGTTAGCCATGGAATGACTTTGGATAAAGAAGGACGTAAAATGAGTAAATCCTTAGGAAATACCATTGAACCTGCCAAAGTAGCTAAACAACTAGGTGCTGAAATTCTTAGACTTTGGGTATCTTCTGTCAACTATCAAGCCGATCACCCGGTGTCTGATGATATCTTGAAACAAGTAGCAGAAGTTTATCGTAAAATCCGTAACACGTTCCGATTCCTGCATGGAAACCTCTTTGACTTTGAGCCAGCAATTCATGCAGTGCCAGTAGAAGAGCTTCGCGAAGTGGACCAATATATCTTAATCAAATTAAACAAATTAATTGATAAAGTGAAAAAAGCATATGATGATTACGAATTTGCTGTCGTATATCATGCGATTCACAATTTCTGTACGATTGAACTAAGCTCTTTCTATCTCGATTTTGCAAAGGATGTCGTATACATTGAGCATGCAGATCATCCAGACCGCCGCAGCATGCAAACCGTCTTCTACGAAACATTAATGGCGTTAGTAAAGCTGACTGCACCAATTCTTCCGCATACAGCAGATGAACTATGGAGCCACTTAAGCTTTGTTGAAGAGCCAAGTGTTCAGTTAACGGATATGCCAGAAGGTGTGACTGTTCCTCATGCGGAAGCGACAGAAGCGAAGTTCGACCGCTTTATGGAAGTGCGTGACGATGTTCTAAAAGCGCTAGAGATTGCACGTAACGAAAAAGTCATCGGACGTTCACTTGAAGCAAGTGTGACTCTTTATGCGACAGATGAAGTGAAAGACCTTCTTGCATCCATTAAAGAAGATGTGAAGCAGCTCTTTATCATCTCTGAACTAACGGTAGAAGATAAGCAGAAAGAAGATGCATCAGCGCCTGAATACACATCAGGACGTATTGTGGTTCAAAAAGCAGAAGGAGAACTGTGCGAACGTTCCCGCATTATTTCTAAAGATGTTGGTGCAAATCCGAAATACCCAACATTGTCACTTAAAAATGCTGAAATCGTGGAGAAATATTACCAAAATTAACAGTACGATATCACCAACTAGCGCCCCGCCATATGCGGGGCGTTTTCTATTCTGAGAAAATGACAGCGTTTAGAACGAAAGGAAAAATCTTATGGCTTTAAAGTGATCAGGCGGGGTAACAATATGATTATCACGACAGGGCAGGAGTTGAAATAGCGACATGAATGGCGATCTAGAGACGATTTACATGGAACTCCTTCAAATGAAAGAAGAACTGCAATCTAAACTGTTTGAATATGCATCATTTCGTTCACCTGATGACCATGTCACATTGGATGAAGCCAAAACGACAACGCTTCTTTATCACATCAAAGAAGAGCTGCAAGATGTGTCGCTCGCTATTGCAAAAATTGAGCAAGGAACCTATGGCGTATGTGAGGCAACAGGTCTTGCAATCCCACTTGAACAAATGAGTATTCTTCCTACAGCCCGCACGACTGACGACTTTTTATATCATAAGCAATACGAGAAAAAAGCATTCACTCCTTATCCTCACGATTCAAATGATTCTCATTTTGAAGCCTTCCACATGTAGGGAGGTTTTTGTCTGTCAACTAAAGTTTCTTTACTCCTTCCTGTTTTCTTGATAAAATGCTTAAAGATCAAAGTATGAAGATGGAGGAACGTGTGTGTTCTATTACATAATCGCATTCGTTATGATTTGTTTAGATCAATTAACAAAATGGCTTATTGTCAAACATATGATGCTCGGAGATTCTATTCCAGTGATTGATGGATTCTTTTATATCACGTCTCACCGAAATTCAGGAGCCGCATGGGGTATTCTCCAAGGACAAATGTGGTTTTTCTATGTGATCACACTCGTTGTTATTGCGGGAATTATTTATTACTTGCAAAAGCATGGACAAAAGGACAAGCTGCTTGGAGTAGCGCTGGCCTTAATGCTTGGCGGAGCGATTGGAAACTTTATCGACCGCATTTTCCGTAAGGAAGTGGTTGATTTTGCTCATTTCGTATTTGGGGATTATCATTATCCAATCTTTAATATTGCAGATTCTTCTCTATGTGTAGGGGTTATTCTGCTCTTCATTCAAATGCTTTTAGATGGAAAGAAAAATAAGGAGTCAACTACATGAATCAAGTAAATATTGCCGTTGCAGAAGAACAAACAAGTGAACGGCTTGATAAATTTTTAAGCACGACAGAACCAGAATGGTCAAGAACCCAAGTCCAGCAGTGGGTAAAGGATGGACTCATCGAAGTAAACGGGAAACAAGTGAAAGCGAATTACAAAGTCCAAGCTGGAGATCAAATCAAAGTGGAGATTCCAGATCCAGAAGCACTTGATGTAGAAGCAGAATCAATGGATCTTGATATTTATTATGAGGATGAAGATGTGCTAGTAGTGAATAAACCACGTGGAATGGTCGTTCATCCAGCACCAGGCCATGTGTCAGGAACGCTTGTGAATGGCCTTATGGCACATTGCAATGACTTATCAGGGATTAATGGCGTGATGAGACCTGGAATTGTCCACCGGATTGATAAAGATACGTCTGGGCTGTTAATGGTCGCTAAAAATGATATGGCGCACGAATCACTCGTCAATCAGCTAGTTGCCAAGACCGTCACAAGAAAATATACCGCCGTTGTCCATGGCATCATCCAGCATGATACAGGTACAATTGATGCCCCAATTGGCAGAGACAAAAAAGACCGCCAAAGCATGACGGTCACAAAAGAAAACGCAAAGCAGGCAGTCACTCACTTTGACGTGCTTGAACGCTTTCAAGATTTCACCCTTGTCGAATGCCGTCTTGAAACAGGAAGAACACACCAAATTCGTGTTCATATGAAATATATTGGCTATCCTCTTGCGGGGGACCCGAAATATGGCCCGAGAAAAACAGTCGATTTCAATGGACAGCTGCTGCATGCAGGTGTTTTAGGATTTGACCATCCTAGAACAGGAGAATACATCGAGTTCACAGCACCAATTCCAGCTGATATGCAAGCTTTTATCGATTCATTAAGAAATAACGATTGACAGGCCGTTCTTTTTCTGAAATAATAAACAAAGAAATTGAGATTCTTTAAAACAGTCCAGAGAGGCTGAGAAGGATAACGGATCCATTTGTGCACGTGAATGCACAAATGAACGCCCCTCTCTGCCCTTTGCAGAAGGGGCTTTTTATTTGTCAAAAAGAGGTGTAGAAGATGGAACAAAAAGCAGTCATTCTTGATGAACAAGCGATAAGACGAGCGCTTACCCGAATTGCACATGAAATGATTGAGCGCAACAAAGGGATGAAGGATGTCATCCTTGCCGGGATCAAGACTAGAGGTATTCATCTTGCAAAGCGCCTTGCAGAGCGTATCGAGCAAATTGAAGGAAACCCAGTCACTGTGGGTGAACTTGATATTACGCTATACCGTGATGACCTGACAAAAAAGACAGACAACCAAGACCCGCTTGTAAAGGGTGCAGACATTCCAGCTGACATCAATGACAAAACACTCATCGTCGTTGACGATGTCCTGTTTACAGGCAGAACCGTAAGAGCGGCCATGGATGCTCTTGTGGATGTAGGCAGACCGTCTTCTATCCAGCTTGCTGTTCTAGTCGACCGGGGACACCGGGAGCTGCCTATTCGAGCGGATTATATCGGAAAAAACATCCCGACATCAAAAGCAGAAACAGTCATGGTTCAGCTCAATGAAGTAGATCAAAACGACCTTGTCGCTATATATGAAAAATAACCTTTTTAAATGCATTCCAGAGAGTTTGCAAAGAGGGCAATAACAGAGCTACCGAGCACACGGCTACATGACGTGTACGGTTTTTCTAGGCCTCTTTGCGCATACTCGCAAAGAGGCTTTTTTAATGAAAAAGGACACATCTAGGAGGAAAATCATGAGTCAGCAAAAAGCCAATCTAGGCATTCGAGATATCCCAAAACCGTTCACATGGCTATCACTTAGCCTTCAGCATTTGTTTGCCATGTTTGGTGCGACCATTCTTGTACCAAAAATCATTGACATGAGTCCAGCAGTCGCGCTCATCTCAAGCGGTGTTGGAACCATTGTTTACTTAATCATCACAAGAGGACAAATTCCGGCGTATCTTGGATCGTCCTTTGCCTTTATCGCCCCCATATTGAATGTCAAAGCAACAGGCGGACCTGGAGCCGCAATGGTTGGTGCCTTCATGGCGGGTGTGGCTTATGCGCTCATTGCACTATTCATTAAATGGCTAGGCACAGGCTGGCTGATGAAGCTTCTGCCGCCTGTCGTCGTAGGACCAGTCATTATGGTGATCGGACTTGGACTCGCTGGAACAGCTGTCAACATGGCGATGTATGCTGATCCGAATGCGACCGAGCTTGTATACAGCCTAAAGCACTTAATGGTAGCAGGCTTTACACTAGCTGTAACAATTATCAGCATGATCTTTTTAAGAGGATTCCTTAGCCTGATTCCAGTATTAATCGGTATTATCAGCGGCTATCTCTTTGCCTTAACACAGGGCATCGTGAACTTCCAGCCGGTCATTGACGCAAAATGGTTTGCTGTACCAGACTTCGTCGTACCATTTGTCGACTATACACCTGCTGTGACGTTAAGCATTCTCACAGTGATGGTGCCGGTTGCCTTTGTAACCATGTCAGAGCACATTGGCCACCAAGTGGTGTTAAGCAAGGTCGTAGGGCAAGATTTTATTAAAAAGCCAGGTCTTCACCGCTCTATTTTAGGAGACAGTGCGGCGACCATCTTCGCTTCACTTATTGGCGGTCCTCCAACAACGACTTATGGGGAGAACATTGGCGTACTTGCCATCACAAGAGTGTTTAGTATCTTCGTCATCGGCGGAGCAGCAGTCTTTGCGATCTGCTTCGGCTTTGTTGGGAAAATGTCAGCATTAATCAGTACAGTGCCGTCCGCGGTCATGGGAGGCGTTTCGTTCCTGCTCTTTGGGATCATTGCCTCAAGCGGCCTGAGAATCCTGATTGATCATAAAGTGAATTTTGAAGAAAAGCGTAATCTCATTATCGCATCTGTCATCTTAGTCATCGGAATTGGCGGGGCATTCATTGAGGTGAAACAAATCAACCTCACACTATCTGGAATGGCACTCGCTGCGATTACGGGCGTCCTGTTAAATCTAATCCTGCCGCACCAGAAAGCGGAGGATAACGAGTCAAATGAATCGAATACAGAAAACCTTTTAAAAGAAGTCCAGTGAGGCTGACAAGGGTTCTAAAATGAGCAGAATGTGCGAAAGTGCCGCTGCTTCTTTTGGAGAACCCTAAGCTGCCGAGGCTTAGGGTTTTTTTGAACCTGAAAGTGATGAAAAACTAGAGGGGGAAGAAAAATGAATGATCTATCGACAATGAGCAGCTTATCTAAGGAAGAGATTTTACAGCTGATTGAAGAAGCATCCGCACTGAAAAATGGGAAGCAGGAACATGGCTTAGCTGGAGAATTTGTAGCGAACCTCTTCTTTGAACCAAGTACAAGAACACGCTTTAGCTTCGAAGTAGCCGAAAAGAAACTTGGAATGAATGTGCTTAGTCTAGATGCGGCAAGTACCTCAGTTCAAAAGGGAGAGACACTTTACGATACGGTGAAAACGCTAGAATCCATTGGAGTCAAGGCGTGTGTCATTCGGGACAGCACCGACGAATATTACAACGAGCTAATCGGGAAGGTAGGGATTCCCATCATCAATGCTGGAGATGGCTGCGGGCAGCACCCGACACAATCACTGCTTGACCTGATGACCATCTTCGAAGAGTTTGGCGGGTTTGAAGGCTTAACGATTTCGATTCATGGAGATATCAAACATAGCAGGGTGGCGAGGTCGAATGCTGAGGTTCTTTCAAGACTTGGAGCGACAGTGCTCTTTTCAGGACCAGCCTCCTTCCAAGATGAACAAAACCCTTACGGAACGTATGTCCAAGTAGATGAAGCCATCAAACGCTCTGATGTGGTGATGCTGCTAAGAATTCAGCATGAACGGCACGCAGAAAAGATGGGCAGTGACGATTACTTATCTACGTACGGATTAACAGTAGACAGGGCGAGCAAAATGAAAGAACGAGCCATTATTATGCATCCAGCACCAGTAAACAGAGGTGTTGAAATAGATGATTCATTAGTAGAATCAAAGCAGTCAAGGATTTTTAAGCAAATGGAAAATGGCGTGTATATCCGAATGGCTGTTTTAAAAAGAGCTTTTCAAAATAGCAGACTACATCAAAAAGGGAGAGATTCTGTCTATGTCATATCTCATTAAAAACGGTTTTATCTTAACAAACACAGGGGAAAGAGTGCAGCAGGATATTAGGGTAGAAGGAAAAGTGATTCGGGCAATTGGTCATTTAGAAAGAGAAGACGGAGAAGAGGTCATTGATGCAGCTGGGCTGTTTGTGTCACCAGGCTTGATTGATCTGCATGTGCATTTAAGAGAGCCAGGCGGCGAGAAAAAGGAAACAATTGAAACAGGCTCTAAGGCAGCAGCAAGAGGAGGGTATACGACGATTGCAGCCATGCCGAATACACGGCCAGTTCCAGATACAAAGGAGCAAATGGAATGGCTCATGAATCGAATCGAAAAGACCTCATCTGTGAGAGTGCTGCCATACGCCTCCATCACCACTAGACAAATTGGAGATGAGATGACGGACTTTGCAGCGTTAAAAGAAGCTGGTGCCTTTGCATTTACGGATGACGGTGTTGGCATCCAAACAGCAGGCATGATGTACGAAGCGATGAAAAAGGCAGCAAGCCTTGATCAAGCGATTGTGGCGCACTGTGAAGATAACTCGCTCATTTACGGAGGGTGCGTTCATGAAGGAGAATTTTCACAAGCCAATGGGTTAAACGGAATACCGTCAATTTGTGAATCGGTGCATATTGCAAGAGATGTCCTCTTAGCAGAAGCAGCGAAATGTCATTATCATGTATGTCATATCAGTACGAAAGAATCTGTTCGAGTCGTGCGCGATGCAAAAAAAGCAGGCATTCGTGTAACGGCTGAGGTTTCACCGCATCACCTGCTTTTATGTGATACGGACATCCCGGGTCTTGATACAAACTATAAAATGAACCCGCCGCTCAGAGGAAAAGAGGATCGCGAGGCGCTGATCGAGGGACTTTTAGATGGCACAATTGATTTCATCGCAACAGATCATGCTCCGCATACAGAAGAAGAAAAAAACGAAACGATGCAGCGTGCACCTTTCGGGATTGTAGGACTTGAAACAGCGTTCCCACTTCTGTACACACGCTTTGTGAAAACAGGCGAATGGACATTAAAAGAACTCGTTGATTATATGACAATCAAACCAGCAGAAGCCTTCTCCCTTCCATACGGCAAGCTAGAAGAGGGTCAAGCAGCTGATATCACGCTCATTGATTTAAACAAAGAAATGGCAATCGATAAAAAAAGCTTCTTATCTAAAGGACAAAATACACCGTTTGACAAATTGACTGTATCAGGATGGCCTGTCATGACACTTGCATCTGGGAAAGTCGTTTATGAAGAGGGGAGACTAGTAAAATGAAGAGACGCTTAGTGCTAGAAAACGGAACAGTATTCGAAGGAACAGGCTTTGGCAGCTTAGAATCGTCAGTCGGAGAAGTTGTCTTTAATACGGGGATGACAGGCTATCAAGAAATTTTGTCTGATCCATCATACTGCGGACAAATTGTCACGCTCACTTACCCGCTCATCGGCAACTATGGCATTAACCGTGATGATTTTGAATCGATCACACCGTTTGTGAAAGGGCTGATTGTGAAAGAACTTTGTGAAAAGCCCTCAAATTGGCGCTCTTCATACTCACTTGATGAATACTTGAAAATGAAAAACATTCCAGGGCTTAGCGGAATCGATACACGGAAGCTGACAAGAATGATTCGAAGTGCAGGAACATTAAGAGGGGCTTTTGCAGGACCGTATGAACAAGTGGAAGACGTTGTGCGCCGCCTTCAAACATTGCAGCTGCCAACAGATCAAGTGAGTCAAGTTTCTGTGAAAAATGCGTACCCAAGTCCAGGGAGAGGAAAAAGAATAGTGCTTGTGGATTTCGGGATGAAGCACGGCATATTGCGCGAGCTCAATAAACGTGACTGTGACGTCATTGTGGTGCCATACAATATCACTGCGAATGAAGTGCTGCAGTTAAAGCCTGACGGGATCATGCTTTCAAACGGCCCTGGGGACCCTGTTGATGTACCAGAAGCAGTTGAAATGATTCAGCAATTGATTGGGAAGTTACCACTCTTTGGCATTTGCCTAGGACACCAGTTATTCGCTCTTGCGTGTGGCGCAAGTACAGAAAAAATGAAATTCGGTCATAGAGGATCAAATCACCCGGTCAAAGAACTAGCAACTGGCAAGGTGACCTTGACGTCTCAAAACCATGGCTACACGGTAAGTACTATTAATGAAGACTTGCTTGAAGTAACGCATATTGCTCTAAATGATAATACGATTGAAGGGTTAAAACATAAAGAAGCGCCAGCATTTACTGTACAGTATCACCCAGAAGCATCACCGGGTCCAGAAGATGCCAACTACTTATTTGACGAGTTCATGGACATGATTCAGACGAATGAGAAAGAAGGGGAAGAAGTATGCCAAAACGCGTAGACATCAAAAAGATTTTAGTCATCGGTTCAGGTCCAATCATCATCGGTCAGGCAGCAGAGTTTGACTATGCAGGCACACAGGCTTGCTTAGCACTAAAAGAAGAGGGCTATGAAGTCGTTCTTGTGAACTCCAATCCTGCGACGATCATGACAGATACAGAAATGGCCGACAAGGTATACATTGAACCACTGACACCAGAATTCTTAACACGAATTATTCGAAAGGAACGCCCTGATGCGATCTTACCAACACTTGGCGGACAAACTGGACTGAACCTCGCTGTTGAATTATCAGATCTTGGCGTATTGGCTGAATGCGGCGTTGAAGTACTCGGAACAAAATTATCAGCTATTCAAAAAGCTGAGGACAGAGATTTATTCCGTAATCTGATGAATGAACTAAATGAACCTGTCCCAGAAAGTGAAATCATTCATAACCTTGAAGAAGCGATGGCGTTTACGAATCAAATCGGTTTCCCTGTTATTGTCAGACCAGCCTATACATTAGGCGGAACGGGCGGCGGAATTTGTACAAACGAGCAAGAATTGAAGGAAATCGTCGAAAATGGATTGAAGCTAAGCCCAGTCACACAATGCTTGCTTGAAAAGAGTATTGCGGGCTTTAAAGAAATTGAATATGAAGTTATGCGTGATAGCGGTGACCATGCGATCGTTGTTTGTAACATGGAAAACTTTGATCCTGTCGGCATCCACACAGGTGACAGCATTGTCGTTGCACCAAGCCAAACGTTAAGTGACCGCGAATATCAGCTGCTTCGTAATGTGTCACTGAAGCTCATCCGTGCACTTGGCATTGAAGGCGGCTGTAACGTACAGCTGGCACTTGATCCGAACAGCTTTCAATACTATATCATCGAAGTAAACCCGCGCGTGAGCCGTTCCTCTGCGCTTGCGTCTAAAGCGACAGGTTATCCAATTGCAAAACTTGCAGCGAAAATTGCTGTCGGCTTAACGCTTGATGAAATGATGAACCCAGTCACAGGTAAAACATATGCAGCCTTCGAGCCAGCACTTGACTATATCGTATCAAAAATCCCGCGCTGGCCGTTTGACAAATTTGAATCTGCCAACAGACGTCTTGGTACGCAAATGAAAGCAACCGGTGAAGTCATGGCGATCGGCCGTACATTAGAAGAGTCTCTTTTAAAGGCTGTACGTTCACTTGAAGCGGATGTGCATCACATTGAATTAAAAGATGAAGCAGACATCACAAACGAAGTGCTCGAAAAGCGGATTATCAAAGCAGGAGACGAGCGGCTATTTTATATCGCTGAGGCGCTTAGAAGAGGCTACACAGTCGAACAGATTCATGAATTCTCAAAAATAGATTATTTCTTCCTCCATAAGCTAGAAGGCATCATCGCATTTGAAAAGACGTTAAAAGAAAAGAAAGGCAATACAGACGTATTAAAAGAAGCGAAAGATAAAGGCTTCTCAGACATCTATATTAGCCGAGAGTGGAACATGAAGGAAGCGGATGTCTACAAGCTAAGACAAGAAGCAGGCATCGTTCCTGTTTACAAAATGGTGGATACATGTGCGGCAGAATTTGAATCAGAGACGCCATATTTCTACAGTACGTATGAAGATGAAAATGAATCAGAACGAACAGACAAGAAAAGCGTCATAGTGTTAGGCTCAGGTCCAATCCGAATTGGACAAGGGGTCGAGTTTGATTATGCAACCGTTCATTCTGTGTGGGCGATCAAACAAGCAGGGTATGAAGCCATCATTATAAACAACAACCCTGAAACGGTCTCAACAGACTTCAGTATTTCAGATAAGCTTTACTTTGAACCACTTACTGTAGAAGATGTGATGCACATCATCGACCTTGAAAAACCAGAAGGTGTCGTTGTTCAGTTCGGCGGACAAACAGCGATCAACTTAGCAGATGAATTATCGAATAGAGGGGTTAAGATTCTAGGAACTTCGCTTGAAGACCTTGACCGCGCGGAAAACCGTGACAAGTTTGAACAAACATTAGAAACACTCGGCGTTCCGCAGCCAAAAGGAAAAACAGCTACGTCTGTGCCGGAGGCGGTAGCGATTGCGAATCAGATTGGCTACCCAGTCCTTGTCCGTCCTTCCTATGTATTAGGCGGTCGTGCGATGGAAATCGTTTATCAAGAAGAAGAGCTTCTTCACTACATGGAGAATGCGGTGAAAGTCAATCCGCAGCACCCAGTGTTAATTGACAAATATTTGACGGGAAAAGAAATTGAAGTAGATGCCGTATCTGATGGGGAAACTGTCGTGATCCCAGGGATTATGGAACATATTGAAAGAGCCGGGGTCCACTCAGGTGACTCGATTGCGGTTTACCCGCCGCAAACATTGTCTGATGAGATCAAAGCGAAGATCGCAGAATACACGATTAAACTCGCAAAAGGACTTAACATTATTGGACTGCTTAACATTCAATTTGTTCTATCAAAGGGAGAAGTGTTCGTCCTTGAAGTGAATCCGCGTTCAAGCCGGACTGTCCCATTCTTAAGTAAAATTACGGGCATTCCAATGGCAAACCTAGCGACAAAAGTCATTTTAGGTGACAAGCTCAAAAACTATGGCTACCAAGAAGGGCTTCACACCGAACAAGAAGGGGTGTACGTCAAAGTCCCAGTCTTCTCTTTTGCAAAACTAAGAAGAGTGGATATTACACTCGGGCCTGAAATGAAATCAACAGGTGAAGTTATGGGGAAAGATGTCACAATTGAAAAAGCCCTCTACAAAGGGTTGATTGCATCAGGGATACAAATTCCAAATGACGGAACGGTTCTCCTCACAGTCGCTGACAAGGATAAAGAAGAAGGGCTAGAGATTGCAAGAAGATTCCATTCCATCGGCTATCATATTTTAGCGACAGAAGGAACGGCGAATTACTTAAAACAAGCCTCCATTCCATCAAGTGTTGTCGGCAAAATAGGAGAAGAAGGCAAAAACCTTCTCGATGTCATTCGAAACGGGGAAGCTCAATTTGTCATCAACACCTTGACAAAAGGAAAGCAGCCGGCAAGAGACGGCTTTAGAATTAGACGTGAATCTGTTGAAAATGGAGTGGCTTGCTTAACGTCACTAGATACAGCAGAAGCCATTTTAAGAGTGCTTGAGAGCATGACATTTAGAGCAGACGAAATGCCAGAAGTGAAAACGAATGCTGAGGTGACAGTAACGATATGAAAAAAGCATACTTGACGGTCGTCTCAAACCGAGAGATCGCTGATCATATTTACGAAATGACATTAAAAGGTGACCTTGTGGACTCATTTCAAACGGCTGGACAGTTCCTTCATATAAAGGTCAGTGAATCCATGACACCGCTGCTGAGAAGACCGATCAGTATTGCCAACATTCATGCCGAGCAAAAAGAAGCAACCATCATTTACCGCGCAGAAGGAGAGGGCACAAAGCTCCTCTCCCAAAAGCGGGCGGGAGAATCAGTCGATGTATTAGGGCCGCTTGGGAACGGTTATGACCCTTCAGTTGTCCAGCCTGGGCAGACGGCATTACTAGTCGGTGGAGGAATTGGAGTACCGCCTCTATATGAGCTTTCCAAGCGTTTAACGAAAAAAGGCGTTATCGTGAAGCATGTCCTCGGCTTTCAATCGAAAAAGGATGTATTTTACGAGGAGAAATTTCAAGCACTTGGCGATACTTATATCGCGACCGTTGATGGAACATACGGCTCAAAAGGTTTTGTGACAGGTGTGATCGAAGAAAATGATTTGAGCTTTGATGTGCTGCTTTCCTGCGGACCGACACCTATGCTAAAAGCACTGAAAGACACGTATCCTGATAAGCCTGTCTACATTTCAATGGAAGAACGAATGGGCTGCGGAATCGGTGCGTGCTTTGCTTGTGTCTGTCATACCGATCAGCACGAAAAACCTTACGTCAAAGTCTGTCTTGATGGACCTGTATTTAAAGCAGAGGAGGTGGCATTGTCATGCTAAACGTGGAGTTACCCGGCTTATCTTTAAAGAACCCGATTATACCTGCATCAGGCTGCTTTGGATTCGGAAGAGAATTTGCTTCATTATATGATTTATCCATGCTGGGCGGCATCATGATCAAAGCCACTACCCTTGAAGCGAGATTTGGCAACCCGACACCGAGGGTGGCCGAGACTGGAGCCGGTATGCTGAATGCGATCGGCCTTCAAAATCCAGGTCTAAAAGGCGTGCTCGAAAATGAATTGCCTTGGCTTGAGCAGTTTGATACCCCCATTATTGCAAACGTTGCTGGCTCACAGGTCGATGATTATGTCGAAGTAGCAAAACAAATCAGCCAAGCAAAGAATGTCCATGCCCTTGAACTAAATATTTCTTGTCCGAATGTCAAAACAGGCGGGATCGCATTTGGTACAGACCCAAACATGGCGGCGTCGTTGACAAAAGCGGTCAAGGAAGTCTCCTCCGTTCCTGTCTATGTGAAACTGTCTCCTAATGTGGCGAATATTGTTGAGATTGCTAAAGCGATTGAATCTGCTGGAGCGGATGGGCTTACCATGATTAATACCTTAATTGGCATGCGTTTAAATTTAAAAACTGGGAAGCCCATCCTTGCCAATAAAACAGGCGGATTATCAGGTCCAGCTATAAAACCTGTCGCTGTTCGAATGGTGCATGAGGTCAGTCAGGCGGTTTCTATTCCGATTATTGGGATGGGCGGGGTGCAAAGTGCTGAAGATGTACTTGAATTTTTACTAGCAGGTGCAAGTGCAGTAGCTGTTGGCACAGCCAATTTTGTGAACCCTTTTATTTGCCCAGAAATCATTGACGAGCTGCCAAATGTGTTAGCGGCTTATGGTTATTCATCTGTAGAGGAATGTATCGGAAGGAGCTGGAAACATGAAGCACTTGCCCATCATCGCGCTTGATTTCCCATCAGGGCAGGAGGCACTTGCCTTTTTAGAACCCTTTGAAGGAGCACCATTATTTGTGAAGGTTGGTATGGAGCTGTTTTACCAAGAAGGTCCAGCCATCCTTGACGCGCTGAAAGAAAAAGATTGCCGCATATTTCTTGATCTGAAATTACATGACATTCCAACAACGGTGCAAAAAGCGATGAACCGGCTTGCTGCACTTGGCGTTGATTTAGTCAATGTACATGCAGCTGGCGGGAAACGAATGATGCAGGCTGCGGTAGAGGGACTTGAAAGCGGGACGCCTGCTGGACAAAGCCGCCCGGGCATTATTGCTGTGACTCAGCTGACAAGTACGTCAGAAGACATGATGAACAAAGAATTACTCATTGATCGTCCATTGCAAGAGACTGTGCTGCATTACGGACAATTGGCATATGAAAGTGGACTCGACGGTGTTGTTTGCTCTGTTCATGAATCTAAAGCCCTTCATGAGCACATCTCACCTTCCTTTCTCACTGTGACACCAGGGATTCGCTTGCCGAATGATCAAACCGATGACCAAAAGCGTGTCGCGACACCTGCCTTTGCAAAAGAGCAAGGTGCTTCACAAATTGTTGTCGGAAGATCCATCACGAAAGCTGAAAGTCCAATAGAAGCCTATCATCAAATTTTGAAAGAGTGGGAGTGACTGCCGGATGAAAACGAAAATCGCTAAACATCTACTACAAATCAAAGCTGTCTCATTAAAACCAGACACACCGTTTACGTGGGCAAGCGGCATCAAATCACCGATTTACTGTGATAACCGCCTGACTTTGTCGTACCCGGAAGTGAGACACGACATCGCTGAAGGTCTAAAAGATTTGATTCTCACTCATTTTGAGGGAGCGGAGGTTGTCGCTGGCACTGCAACAGCGGGCATTCCGCATGCCGCATTAGCTGCAGACCGCCTGAACGTGCCGATGTGTTATGTCAGAAGTAAGCCAAAAGCACACGGAAAAGGGAATCAAATTGAAGGAGCCGTATCGCCTGGTCAAAAAGTTGTTGTCGTAGAAGACCTCATTTCAACTGGTGGGAGCGTGCTTGAAGTGGTCTCGGCTCTTCAAGACGAAGGCTGTGACGTACTCGGAGTTGCTGCAATTTTCACATACGGCCTGCCAAAAGCAGCTGCTGCTTTTCAAGAGAAAAACATTCCATATGTCACACTAACAGACTATGACACGCTGACAGACGTGGCTCTTGAGCTAAAAGCGATCGAACCTTCTGCTATGAATAAACTAAAACGCTGGAGACAAGATCCTACCTCTGAATCTTGGATGGAAGAAACGGTTTAAAAGCTGTGCCACTCGCACAGCTTTTTCATTTGGTTAAAAATAGTAAAATAGACTCAAATTTAAATAAAAACTAATCCTATCAATAAAGTCGGGTTGACTTTTGTTTGAATTGTGTTAATATTTAATACAAATTAAAACTCTTATCCAGAGAGGTGGAGGGACTGGCCCGATGAAACCCGGCAACCTGCGATTCGTAAGGTGCCACTTCCTGCAAAATGATTCTATTTTGAAAGATAAGGAAATCGTGAGCTTCCTCATCTTTCTTTCGGACTGAAAGAAAGTTTTTTTATTTTAACGGTGAGGAGGAAGAGGAGATGGAAGTGAAACAAAACCAGGATGAGGGCTTAGTGAAGCACATGCAAGAACTGATTGGGGATATAAAATTCGGTTCGATTACGTTGATTGTTTAGGACGGTCAAGTGATTCAAGTAGAAAAAAACGAAAAAATTAGGTTGAAGTAGTGCGCAGATTAGCAATATGAGCGGTACTCCGGAAGGGGAGAAACAATGTTAACTTACGAAAATTGGCAAGAGCCGTCCATTACATTTCAAGAGGACGATTTGTATAAAGGGGCCCTATCCGTGCTGAAATGGGCGTACGGTCATTATGGTGATCAGCTCGTTTATGCATGCAGTTTTGGCATTGAGGGCATTGTCCTGATTGATCTTATTGCGAAAGTAAAAAAGGATGCGAGAATTGTCTTTTTAGATACAGGTCTGCATTTTAAGGAAACGTACGATACAATTGATGCGGTAAAGGAAAGATACCCCGGTTTAGACATCGTACTGAAAACACCTGAGCTGACAGTTGAACAGCAAAACGAGCAGCATGGTGAAAAATTATGGGAAACAAATCCTCAAAGCTGCTGCCATATGCGCAAGGTCATTCCTTTGCAAGAGACACTATCTGGCTATCCGGCATGGCTTTCTGGCTTAAGAAGAGAGCAGTCACCAAAACGAGCAGGTACGAACTTTTTAAATCAGGATGAAAAGTTCAAATCAGTGAAAGTATGTCCGCTCATTCACTGGACGTGGAAGGACATATGGAGATATGCATCTAGAGAGGATCTTACTTATAATCCGCTGCATGACCAGGGATACCCAAGTATCGGCTGTGCACCGTGTACACAGCCAGCATTTACTGCGGATGATTTGCGTTCTGGCAGATGGTCAGGTACAGCAAAGACAGAGTGCGGATTACATGAGTAAGGGAGCATAATGTATGGAAATCGCCGCAATTTTATTTAGTTTATTCTTTGCTTTAAACATAGGCGCAAGCGGAGCAGCCGCTTCTATGGGCATTGCGTATGGATCAGGTGCAATTAAAAAGCCCATCTATGCACTCAGCGTTTGTGCAGTCGGAGTTTTAGCAGGTTCAGTGATTGGCGGCGGTGAGGTCGTCAAAACGATTAGCTCTGGTATTATGCCAGAATCTGTGATTACAATTGAAATTGTTTGTATCATCATTGGTTCTGCCGCATTATCACTCTTCATAGCGAATCTGATGGCCATCCCTTTATCAACAAGTGAGGTCACAGTAGGGGCTGTGGTCGGTGTTGCAGTCGCGTATAAAGTGTTATATGTGAAATCTATTTTAGTCATTGTGGCCTTTTGGATCATCATTCCACTTGTCGCCTTTGTTTTCACCTTTACTGTAGTCAAAATCATCAGAATGTTCCCTAAACGCACATTATCTAAAAAAAGCACTGCGATTTTATCAGTCTTGCTCATGATCAGTGGATTTCTAGAGGCGTTTTCAGCCGGTATGAACAATGTTGCCAATGCAGTCGGCCCGCTTGTGGCCTCAAGCGTCTTGTCCGTTGGGCAAGGAACACTTTACGGCGGAATCTTCGTCGCACTTGGTTCCCTGTTGCTTGGCAGAAGAGTGCTAGAAACAAACGGAAAGAAAATCACCCGCTATCAAACGGGTGAAGGGATTTTGTTATCGAGTACCGGCGCTGGACTTGTCATCGTCAGCTCTATTTTTGGGCTGCCAGTTCCACTTACTCAAATCACCTCCTCGTCTATTATCGGACTTGGGATGGCAAAGGGTGGACCTAACATTTTTCATAAACATATCGTGAAAAAGATGCTGAAGGTCTGGGTTGTGTCACCCTTTTTATCACTCAGCCTATCGTATCTGCTGGTGAGCCTTTTCCTAAAAGGAGATTATTACTCTATTTTTATCATGATGAGTGTACTGCTTGCCTCACTCGGTGCGCTGAGTCTGATGAAGGCAGTCAAAAATGAAAGCAGCTCGATTCATGAGCAGGGCGGCGGGATTTAACTATAAATCCGACTATTAACATCTAATAAATATGAACATTGAGAGGAAGATGGACAAATGAGTTTAACACCACATGGTGGCGTATTAATGAATCGAGTAAATGAAGAATATGATCTCAGCACGGCTGCGAAGGAAATTGAACTAGATGCGATTTCCTTTGCAGACCTTGAACTCATTGCAATTGGCGGGTATAGTCCAATTGAAGGATTTTTAACAAAAGCTGATTATGAAGCAGTTGTCAGCAGTATGCGGCTAGCAAGTGGTGTCGTTTGGTCTCTTCCGATTACGCTGCCAGTCACAAAGGAAAAGGCAGCCGAGATCAATCAAGGTGATATTGTGCGTCTATCGTACAATGGAACAGTATACGGGATCATTGAAGTAGAGGATCAATACACACCAGATAAGGAAAAAGAAGCTGTAAATGTGTATAAAACAGATGACCGCAATCATCCAGGCGTGAAAAAATTATTTGAACGCGGTGACACGTATATTGGCGGTAAAATTACACTGACGAAACGAAGCGAAAAACCATTTCCTCAATTTACGTATGAGCCAGAAGAAACAAGAAAACATTTTAAAGAAAATGGATGGAAAACAATTGTTGGGTTCCAAACGAGAAACCCCGTCCACCGTGCCCATGAATATATTCAAAAGACAGCACTAGAAACAGTCGATGGTTTGTTTTTAAATCCGCTTGTTGGTGAAACAAAATCTGATGATATCCCAGCAGATGTGAGAATGAAAAGCTATCAAGTGTTATTGAACGGTTATTATCCAAAAGATCGCGTCTTTTTAGGTGTTTTTCCTGCTGCAATGCGTTATGCTGGACCAAAGGAAGCGATATTTCATGCGCTTGTTCGTAAAAATTATGGCTGCACACATTTTATTGTCGGAAGAGATCATGCAGGTGTTGGTGATTATTACGGCACATACGAGGCGCAGGAGCTATTTGATCAATTTACAAGCGAAGAGATTGGCATTACTCAGTTAAAATTTGAACACAGCTTCTACTGCAATACATGTGAAGCGATGGCAACACCAAAAACATGTCCGCACGATAAAAGTGAGCATGTCATTCTTTCAGGTACAAAGGTTCGAACGATGCTGAGAAACGGTGAATTACCACCAAGCACGTTCAGCCGAAAAGAAGTTATTGAAACATTAATCGAAGGATTAAAAACGACGGTATCTTAAAGGAGCGTATGACATGAGCAACGAACATATCGTATGGCATGATTCATCTATTACAAAAAAAGAATATCAACAGAAAAACAATCATACAAGCGGCATCATCTGGCTCACTGGTCTAAGTGGTTCAGGCAAATCGACGCTCGCAAATGCAGCGGCTAGAGAGCTGTTTGAACAAGGCTACCAAGTCACAGTCCTTGATGGCGATAACGTACGACATGGACTCAATAAAGATTTAGGGTTTTCAGATGATGACAGAAAAGAAAACATCCGGCGCATCGGAGAAGTGGCGAAATTATTTGTTGAGCAAGGGACCATTGTCATCACAGCTTTTATTTCTCCATTTCAAGAAGATCGCCAAATTGTTAGACAGTTAGTCGATGATGGGGAATTTCACGAAGTGTTTGTGAAATGTGATCTGAACGTGTGTGAAGAGCGTGATCCAAAGGGGTTATATAAAAAAGCCAGAAACGGCGAAATTCCATTTTTCACTGGAATTGATTCACGATATGAAGAGCCAGCTGCACCTGAGCTCGTATTAGATACAGGTGAATGGTCTCGCGAGGAGTCCAAACAGCGCCTCGTTGATTATGTAAAGGGAAGAGCGAAATAATCGGCTGATGGCAGGGGGAGAAAGCACGATGGGGAAAGTATACATTGTTGGTGCCGGACCGGGTGATCCAGACTTAATTACATTGAAGGCCCATAAGGCAATACAGCAGGCAGATGTCATTTTATATGATCGTCTCGTCAATCAAGAGATTCTCGCCCACGCCAAACCGGAGGCGGAATTGATCTATTGCGGCAAGCTGCCAAATCATCATACGATGAGACAGGAAGCCATCAATGAAGCGCTTGTGATTCATGCAAAGAAAGGGAACGTTGTCGTTCGTCTGAAAGGCGGCGATCCCTTTGTATTTGGCCGCGGCGGTGAAGAAATTGAATGCTTAGCTGAGCACGGGATTCCGTATGAGGTCGTCCCTGGGATTACCTCTGGTATTGCAGCGGCTGCTTATGCGGGCATTCCAGTGACGCACCGTGAATTCAGCTCAAATGTCGCTTTTGTCACAGGACATTATCAAAAGGATGAACATTTTGAAGAAAAGTGGGAGGCGCTGGCAACGGGAATTGATACCCTTGTCATATACATGGGCGTCAAAAACGTAGAAAGAGTGCAGCGGCTTCTTTTGAAAAATGGACGGAACCCTGAAACACCAGCTGCGTTTATTCACTGGGGAACCACTACGAGGCAAAAGACGACTTGCTGCACTGTAGCGACGCTGTCTGACACAGTTGAAAAAGAAGGAATCGAGCATCCGAGTTTAATTGTTGTAGGAGACGTCGTTCATTTTCATCAAAAGCTGAGCTGGTTTGAACCTGCACTGATCGAGAAATAAAGAACGAAGGGGAAAAGACACGTAGATACATCGTGTCTTTTCGTCTGATCAAAACAGGATGAGAGGGAGAAGCCAAATGAAGCAGGCTGTACTTTATGTTGGACATGGAAGCAGAGTGAAAGAAGCACAAGATAAAGCCATTTCTTTTATGAAAAGCTGTATGCCGTTAGTGGAAGCAGATATACAAGAAATTTGTTTTTTAGAGTTGACCAATCCTTCTATAGAAGAAGGGTTTGAGACTTGTGTGAAAAAAGGAGCAACACACATTGCGATCGTCCCGCTCCTCCTTTTAACCGCCATGCATGCCAAATCAGATATCCCAGTCGAGATTGAAAAAGGACAAAAACGTTTCCCGCAAGTGAAGGTGACATACGGAAGACCTATCGGGGTGAATCAAGAAGTGACGAAAGCTGTTGTTGCAAGGATTGAAGAAGCTGGATATCAAGGAGAGAAAGCACGGATTCTTTTGATTGGCCGCGGGAGCTCTGATCCGGATGTGAAGCGAGATGTGTATGGCATTGCAGGCGATGTCCGAAGCCTGCTCCCTCATGCAGAAGTTCTTCCATGTTTTATTACGGCATGTGAGCCAAATTACCGAGATGTTTTTGCGCAGTTAACAGCAGATGACGATACGCCTGTGTATATCGTTCCTTACCTGTTGTTTACGGGCATTTTAATGAAAGAGATTGAAAGCGAGGCCGTTCAGGCGAGAGAGCGACTTCAGGATGTACGAGTATGCCGGTATATTGGCTTCCATCCGCATGTGAAAGCCGCTTATATTGAACGCGTGCAAGAAACCATTTTAAACAAAGAGAATGCGTTCCATTTCCAAGGAGAAAGCCATGCTTCCAGTCCATCTTGATTTAACCAATAAACAAGTGCTCATCGCCGGCGGCGGACTGGTAGCGGCAAGAAGGGCGAATGCGCTATGCACGGAGCCTTGCCGCATAACTGTCGTGAGTCCTGACATTTGTTATGAAATGGTCCATCTCATTGATACATATGGGCTGAATTGGAAGGAAAAGAAGGTGAGCGCTGAAGATTTGGAGGATGCATTTTTCATTGTTGCTGCAACAAACGACCCTTTGGTGAACGAATGGATTGCGCAAACAGCGCTGCCGCATCAGCTTGTCAACTGTGTGAGCCAATCAGAGTTAGGCAATGTGATCGTGCCAAAGATTGTCAAAGCAGGGAAAGTGACGATTTCAGTCTCGACGAGCGGTGCAAGCCCAGCCCGGACAAAACAGCTGGCTGAGGCAATCGAGACCTTGCTTGAAAAAGAAGATGTAGATGCGCTTGAAGCCCTCTATATAGAAAGAAAAAAACGACAAAGAAAAAGCCGATAAAATCGACATGAGATTTTATCGGCTTTTTTTATTTTCGAAGCTTTAGGACAACATCTTCATCAGGCGTGACAAATAATGTTTGCTGCTGATCATACGTAACAAAGCCCGGCTTTGCTCCGTTTGGTTTTTTCACATGACGGATTTTCGTATAATCGACAGGCACGGAGCTGGATTCTTTTGCTTTAGAGAAGTAGGCAGCAATTTGAGCCGCTTCATGCAACGTTTGTTCATCAGGTGTTTGATGACGTATGACGACATGTGATCCTGGAATATCTTTTGTGTGCAGCCAAATGTCATCACGAGCAGCAGCCTTTGTGGTCAAATACTCGTTTTGTTTGTTGTTTTTTCCCACTAAAATGGGAATGCCTTGAGAAGATTCGTACGTTTCCAGCTGGATGGCCGCCGGTTTTTTCTTTTTGGCGTGCCGCTTTTGTTTGGCGCGCAAATATTTCCCTTCAACAAGCTCTTCTCTCATTTCCTCTAAATCTTTTGGCGAGGCAGAGGACAGCTGCTGAATCAGCTCTTCAAAATAAACAATCTCTTCATGTGTCCGCTTGATTTGTTCATATACAGCCTCTACTGCATTTTTTGCCTTTTGATATTTTGTAAAGTACGCCTGTGCATTTTCAGAAGGGGTTTTGTTTGTTTTTAGCGGGATCGTCATTTCTCCGCCTTCTTCATCGTAATAATTGATGACAGTCGCTTCTTCATCCCCTTTTTTTATGGCATATAGATTGGCTGTTAACAATTCACCATAGAGCTGGTATTTATGCGCATTTTGAGATTCTTCAAGGGTTCTTTTTAGTTTTTTTAGCTTGTTTTCATTTTTCTTCTTTTCATTCACGACAAACCGTTCAAGGTCAGCCGCCTGCTGTTTGACTCTGTCCCTTTCCGCTTTTCCGAAATAAAAGCGGTCAAGCAGCTGGCTGAGAGATTCGAACGTCTTCATTTCGCCATTTACATGCTGGAGTTTTAATAAATAGAAATACTCTTTGCCGTCTTTTCTGGTGAGCTGCGGGGTAAAAGAATGCGTCCGAATGAGCTGGAACATGTCAAGCAGTGTATTTGGAATCGTTTCCTGATTGGCAAGACCGGCTCTGTGAACAGCTTCCTTTGCAAACAGCGGGGAAACCCCAGAGAATGTATCGACAATTTGACTCGCGATTTTCCCTTCTTGAAAACGCAAATGCTTTAAAATATCATCCTTCGTCACTTCAAAAGGATTCAATTTTTGCTGTGCAGGCGGCAGTAGGTATTCATGACCAGGAAGCACAGTTCGGTAGCTGTTCACAGATGGAGAAAGATGTTTCAGACCATCAATGATCTGCTGCGTTTCATCTTCAACAAGAATTAAATTACTGTGCCGTCCCATGATTTCGATATAGAGCTTCCGCGTCTGTTCATCGCCAATTTCATTTCGGCTTCGCACATGAAGCACGATGACCCGGTCAAATCCAACCTGTTCGAAGCGTTCAATAAATCCGCTCTCAAGATGCTTTCTGAGGAGCATACAAAACATTGGGGGTTCGCTTGGATTGTCATAATGATGCTCAGTGAGCTGCACTCTCGCATAGCTCGGATGAGCCGATAAAAGGAGCTTATGATTTTTCCCGTTTGACCGGATATGAAAAATCAGCTCGTGCTTATATGGCTGATGTATTTTAGAAATTCTCCCGCCAGTTAATGTCTCTTGCAATTCATTTGTCATACCGTATGTAAAAATGCCGTCAAATGACATGTTGGATACACCCTCTTTTTTCACACAAATCTACTGAAAGAACCTTACATTTTCTCGTTCTTTAGGCAGTCTTATTATTATAGCATGATTTAGGACGAGTCTGAATAAACTGGCTTATAGAACACTGCATATGAGAGAGAACAAAAGAGGAGTGGACGAGGTCAAATGAATTGGCATGAACTGAACCAAACCGATTTATTAAAAACAATGAATACATCGATAGGTGACGGACTGTCAGAAAAAGATGTGCAAAAGCGGCTTGAAAAACACGGACCAAATGAATTGCAGGAAGGGAAAAAGGCATCGGCTCTGATCATCTTTTTAGCGCAATTTAAAGACTTTATGGTCTTAATTTTGCTTGCGGCAACGATTATTTCTGCTTTTTTAGGTGAATACATTGATGCTGGGGCGATTGTAGCGATTGTTCTGATTAATGGTGTACTCGGCTTTTATCAAGAACGCCGGGCGGAAAAATCCCTTCAAGCGCTAAAGGAATTATCGACTCCGCATGTATATGCAAGGAGAAACAATGAGTGGGTCAAGATCCCGTCTAAGCACCTCGTACCAGGGGATATTGTGAAGTTTTCAAGCGGAGACCGGATTGGGGCAGATATTAGATTACTAGAAACAAAGAGTTTAGAGATCGAAGAGTCAGCCCTTACTGGTGAGTCCATCCCAGCGGTGAAACATGCAAGCCCACTTTCACGAGACCATGTAGCGCTCGGAGATTTGACGAACATGGCATTTATGGGAACGCTTGTCACGAGAGGAAGCGGCGTGGGTGTTGTCATTGGGACAGGGATGAATACAGCCATGGGACAAATTGCCGGTATGCTGGATGCTGCAGGTAATATGGAAACACCGCTGCAAAGACGTCTCGAACAGCTTGGGAAAATCTTGATTGTTGCTGCTTTATTCTTAACCGTGCTCGTAGTCGTTCTGGGCGTTGTGCAAGGACATGATTTGTATCATATGTTCTTAGCGGGTGTATCTCTCGCTGTTGCTGCCATTCCAGAAGGACTGCCGGCGATTGTAACCGTCGCTCTTTCCCTAGGTGTGCAGCGGATGATCAAACAAAAATCAATTGTCAGAAAGCTCCCAGCTGTGGAAACGCTCGGCTGCGCGTCGATCATTTGCTCAGATAAAACAGGGACAATGACGCAAAATAAAATGACGGTAACACATGTGTGGGCAGAGGGGAAAACGTGGAATATTTCTGGCACGGGCTATGAGCCGTCTGGTGATTTCACCTTAAACGGAGAACTTGTCCATGTTGACAAACATCCAAGCCTCCAAAAGGTTTTATTATATGGTGCACTTTGTAATACATCGACCATCGTTGAAAAAGATGGAGAAATGAACCTTGATGGAGATCCGACAGAGGGCGCACTTTTAACCGCAGCACGTAAAGCGGGTTTTACAGAGCAATTCATAGAAGCTGGGTTTCATGTCGTAGAGGAGTTTCCTTTTGACTCAGAAAGAAAGATGATGTCAGTCGTCGTCGAAACGAATCAAAAAGAGCGGTATGTCATTGCAAAAGGTGCGCCAGATGTACTGATGAACCGTTCAAGTCATATCATGCACGGCGGACGCACAGCCTCATTTTCAACCACTCACAGGCAAGAAACAGAAGCTGCGATTCAAGGCTTAGCAAGACAAGCGCTTAGAACCATTGCAATTGCGTATAAAAAAGTCGGTTTGACAGAAAAAATCACATCTGTTCAGCAGGCAGAAACCGATCTCACATTGATCGGGTTAGAGGGTATGATCGATCCACCTCGTCCTGAAGTCAGGCGAGCGATCAAAGAGTGCAGGGATGCTGGCATTAAAACTGTGATGATTACAGGTGATCACGTAGAAACAGCCAAAGCCATCGCAAAAGACTTGAGCCTTTTACCGAAGCAAGGAAAGGTTCTTGACGGGAAAGCGCTGGACCAGCTGAGTGACAAAGAGCTTGAGCAAATGGCTGAAAATGTATACGTTTTTGCCCGGGTATCCCCGGAACATAAGCTGAGAATTGTGAAGGCCTATCAAAAAAATGGCCATATTGTGGCGATGACAGGTGATGGGGTCAATGATGCGCCCGCGATTAAACAAGCAGATATCGGAATATCCATGGGCATCACAGGAACAGACGTAGCAAAAGAAGCGTCCTCCCTTATTTTACTTGATGACAACTTTGCGACCATTAAATCCGCTATTAATGAGGGCCGGAATATTTACGAAAATATTCGTAAGTTTGTACGCTATTTGCTTGCATCAAATGTTGGAGAAATTTTGGTTATGCTGTTTGCGATGCTCCTTGCGCTTCCGCTTCCACTCGTTCCTATTCAAATTTTATGGGTAAACCTTGTGACAGATGGACTCCCAGCTATGGCACTTGGAATGGATAAGCCAGAAGGCGATGTCATGAAGAGGAAGCCGCGGAACATGAAAGAGGGCATATTTGCTAGAGGGCTTGGCTGGAAGGTCATATCAAGGGGATTCCTCATTGGGCTTGCCACTCTGTTAGCATTTATGTTTGTGTATCACCGCGATCCAAACGAACTGCAATATGCACAGACTGTCGCATTTAGTACGCTCGTTTTGGCGCAGCTCATTCATGTATTTGACTGCCGCAGTGAACGGTCCATTTTTGAACGTAATCCATTTGGAAATCTCTATTTAATCGGTGCTGTTCTGTCATCACTTCTTCTGATGCTTGTGGTCATTTATTATCCTCCGCTTCAGCCAATTTTCAAAACGGTGTCAATTGCTCCAATTGATTGGCTGCTGATCATCGGTATGTCTGCACTGCCAACTTTTTTATTGGCAGGATCACTTTTGACAAGAAAAAAATAATTCGTTATGGTATAATTTTGAGGTAATAGTGTCTGCTATTACCTTTTTCATTTTATTAATATGAAAGAATTGGGTGTTTTGACATGATACGCAGTATGACGGGATTCGGCCAAGCGAGTAAAACGGATGGAGAACTGACAGTGTCAGTCGAGCTAAAATCGGTCAATCACCGTTTTAAAGAGGTTCATGCCCGTTTGCCGAGGCCGCTTTTATATTTCGAAGATACATTAAAAAAAATCATTCTTCGTCACGTGCAGCGTGGTAGAATTGAGCTGTTTGTCACGATTGAAGGCGGTAAACTAGCAAGCCGGTCTTTACAGATCGACTGGCCGCTGCTTGATGAATATATGAAAGCCGCAAAAGACCTCAAGGACCGCTATCACATTTCAGGTATTCAGCATGCACATGACTTACTTCAGCTGGAACATGCTGTTCAAGTAGAAGAGTCGGTCAGCCGAAATGAGCAGCTGGAGCATTTGCTGATAGACGCTTGTGAAGCGGCTGTCAAGGAGCTTTGCTTCATGAGAGAGCAAGAGGGTGCATCACTTCAAAAAGACTGTGAACTGAGGCTCTCTGAACTAGAGGCCTATACAGAAGAAATAAAAGTCTTTGCACCAGAGGTTGTAAGTCAGTACAAAGAACGATTGAATCAAAGATTGCAAGAATGGATCGGAGAGGCGCTTGAAGAAAGCAGACTGGCCACAGAGGCTGCCATCTTTGCTGATCGCTGTGACATTACAGAAGAGATCACGAGATTAAAAAGCCATTTTCAGCAATTTCAGCAAATTTTGATGCAAGGCGGCGCTGCCGGCCGGAAACTTGACTTTCTTGTACAGGAGCTCAACCGTGAAGTGAACACGATTGGATCTAAAGCAAACCATCACCATTTAACAAAGCTGGTGGTCGAAATGAAAAGTGCTATTGAAAAAATAAAAGAACAAGTGCAAAATATAGAATAGTCATTGTGTATGCTGTTTACAGTGCGTCTCTTTCGGCGAGACTAGAGACGTTTATATTACAGGGGGACGAAAGAAGATGACCATAAAATTGATCAATATCGGATTTGGAAACATCATTTCAGCGAATCGGATGATTTCGATCGTCAGTCCGGAATCAGCACCGATTAAACGAATGATACAAGACGCAAGAGATCGAGGCATGCTCATAGATGCTACATACGGAAGAAGAACCCGTGCTGTTGTCATTATGGACAGTGACCATGTCATCTTATCTGCCGTTCAGCCTGAGACTGTCGCGCAAAGACTTTCTGTAAAAGAAGAAATCATAGATGAAGGGCAGGGGTAATACGCCATTATGAAAGAAAGAGGACTCTTAATCGTTCTCTCTGGACCTTCGGGAGTTGGAAAAGGAACGGTCAGACAAGCCATTTTCTCCCAGGAAGATACGAAATTTGAATACTCTATTTCAGTAACAACACGCAAACCGCGTGAAGGTGAAAGAAATGGTGTCGATTATTTCTTTAAAACCAGGGAAGAATTTGAACATATGATTGAAAACAAAAAGTTGTTAGAATGGGCAGAATATGTCGGGAATTACTACGGCACACCTGTTGACTATGTAGAACAGACACTGAGCGAAGGAAAAGATGTTTTCCTTGAAATCGAAGTGCAAGGCGCACTTCAAGTAAGAGAAGCTTTCCCGGAAGGTCTTTTTATTTTCCTTGCACCGCCTAGTCTTTCAGAACTTCAAAACCGTATCATTACTCGCGGTACAGAATCTGAGGACCTCATTCGAAATCGAATGGCCGCTGCAAAAGAAGAGATTGAAATGATGGATGCTTACGACTATGTCGTTGAAAACGATGATGTCGCGCTTGCTTGTGAAAGAATCAAAGCGATCGTCCTTGCAGAGCATCTGCGAAGAGACAGAGTCGCACCAAGATATAAAAAAATGCTGGGGGTAGAATAAACAATGTTAGATCCTTCAATTGACTCATTGATGAACAAACTTGATTCGAAATATACACTTGTGACAGTGTCTGCACGCCGTGCACGTGAAATGCAGATCCATCAAGATCAGCAGATCGAAAACACAAAGTCTTACAAATTTGTAGGGAAAGCACTTGAAGAAATCGACGCTGGTCTTTTGACATTTGAAAAAGAGGATCAAGAATAACACATCGCTTCTGTAATGCAGATACGATACGTTCAAAAAAGTCAAAACTATGATTGGTTTTGACTTTTTTGAATTGTAGACGAATTTGTGAAAAAGGCCATTAAGGGGGACAAACAAATGTTACAGTCAAAAAATATTTTGCTCGGCGTCAGCGGAGGAATCGCCGTATATAAAGCAGCTGCACTCACTAGTAAACTCGTACAGGCAGGCGCAAATGTAAGAGTGATTATGACGGAATCTGCCCGTGAGTTTGTGTCTCCGCTCACCTTCCAAGCCCTATCTCGACAAGAGGTTTATGTGGATACATTTAAAGAGAACAATCCAAGAGTCATTGCGCATATTGATGTAGCTGACTGGGCCGATCTCATTCTCGTTGCTCCTGCAACAGCACATACGATTGGTAAAATGGCCGCAGGACTTGCAGATGATATGCTCACAACCACCTTGCTCGCTTCAACAGCTCCTGTATGGATCGCACCGGCTATGAATGTGCATATGTATGATCACCCAGCTGTGAAGCGGAACATTCGCACATTATATGAAGACGGATACCGGTTTATTGAGCCAAGTGAAGGTTATTTAGCCTGCGGGTACATTGGAAAAGGGCGTTTAGAGGAACCTGAAAAAATTATTGAACACATTCGTGCGTTTTTCGAGGAGCCAAAAAGCTTGCCGCTTTCAGGGAAAAAAGTCGTGGTGACAGCAGGTCCTACACGAGAAGTGATCGATCCTGTTCGTTTCTTTACAAATCGTTCTACTGGGAAAATGGGCTATGCCATTGCAGAAGCTGCCCAGCAAATGGGGGCTGATGTCACGCTTATTTCTGGTCCTGTTTCTTTGACTGCGCCTGACCATGTAGACGTGGTACACGTTGAATCGGCAGAGGAGATGTATCAGGCTGCTTTAGATGTGTACGGGGAAGCAGACCTTGTCATTAAATCAGCAGCTGTTGCCGATTACACCCCTGTCACGACATATCCTCATAAAATGAAAAAACATGACGGTGCACTGGAAATTGAATTCACGCGTACAAAAGATATTTTAAAAGAGCTGGGGAAAAGAAAAGAGCATCAAGTGCTTGTCGGTTTTGCAGCTGAAACGCAGGATGTAGAATATTATGCGAAAAAGAAAATCGAATCCAAGCATCTAGATATGATTGTTGCCAACAATGTAACAAAAGAGGGTGCGGGCTTTGGCACAGACACAAATGTGGCAGCGATCATCAAAGCGGACGGAACAAAAAAAGAGCTGCCGATGATGAGCAAAAAAGACCTCGCTTTTGAAATCTTAAAGGAGGCAAAACAGCTATTGCCAAAAGAGCGTGATCGAGCATGATTGCTGAAGTCATAGTGGATGTCACAACGAAAGCCATTGATCGCCCATTTGACTATCGTGTGCCCGATCGGTTCAAAGATCTCGTCAAACCTGGGATGAGGGTCGTTGTTCCCTTTGGCCCGAGGAAGATTCAAGGGTTTGTGACAAGAGTCAAAGATGTAACAGACGTAAAGACAGGAAACATCAAGGACATTGTGGATTTATTTGATTTATCACCTGTTCTGACAGATGAGCTATTGGAGCTTTCCCACTGGCTGACGGAAAAAACATTGTCCTATCATATTACGGCTCTGCAATCCATGCTGCCTGCAGCCATGAAGGCAAAATATGAAAAAGAAATTCAGGTGTTATCAGATGAAGAACTTCCGCAGTCATTGAAAGAGCTTTTCGGTCAGCAAGAAAGCATACTTTACGCTGACATTCCGCCTGATCAACTGAAGCACATTCAAAAGCATGTCCAAAAAGGTCATCTAGAGGTGAGATATCATGTCTCTCAAAAATCTGGAAAGAAAAAGGTGCGCATGCTTCAGGTCGTCGTTTCGAAAGAAAGACTTGAAGAAAAGCAGCAGCAGCTAAAGAAAAATGCGGTGAAACAAACGGAATTGCTCTCCTTTTTGCTTCAAGCGAGTGAGACCACTTTTTTAGCGAAAGACTTACAGCAGCAAACAGGCGCTAGTTCTCAAACGCTTAAAACCTTTATACGAGAAGGGCTGTTAACAGAGAGCTATGAAGAGATCTATCGAGATCCTTATGCAGACCGGGAGTTTAAACAATCTGATTCCCTCGATCTCACGACAGAACAAGCAGCAGCAGCGAAACACATTCATCAAGCAGTGAGTGATCATCAGCATGAAACCTTTCTGCTGCACGGGGTGACAGGAAGCGGGAAAACGGAGATTTATTTGCAGACCATTGATCATGTACTTCAAAAGGGAAAAGAAGCGATCGTCCTCGTTCCTGAAATCTCATTAACTCCTCAAATGGTTCAGCGGTTTAAAGAACGGTTTGGCTCAAATGTGGCTGTTCTTCATAGCGGATTATCGACAGGGGAAAAGTATGATGAGTGGCGGAAAATTCACCGCAAGGAAGTCAAGCTTGTCGTGGGAGCAAGGTCTGCTGTTTTCGCTCCATTTGAAAATCTAGGAATGATTATCATAGATGAAGAGCATGAATCTTCCTACAAACAAGAAGAGATGCCGCGTTATCATGCCAAGGACGTCGCAATTGAACGAGCAAGACGGCACCAATGTCCAGTCGTATTAGGCAGTGCAACACCTTCACTTGAGACCTATGCGCGTGCGAAAAAAGGTGTGTATACATTGCTGACGCTAAAGCAACGCGTGAACCAGCAGCAGATGCCGCACGTCTCGGTAATTGATATGAGAGAAGAATTAAGGAACGGCAACCGGTCTATGTTCTCAGAAGAATTAATGCTCAGGTTAAAAGAAGTGCTTGAAAGGAAAGAACAAGCCGTCTTATTTCTGAATAAAAGAGGCTATTCATCCTTTGTGATGTGCCGTGATTGCGGATATGTGGAGCAATGTCCTCATTGCGAGATTTCCCTTACCTATCACCGTTATCAAAAACGGCTGAAGTGTCACTATTGCGGTCACGAAGCCCCGGTACCTGCTGAATGTCCAGAATGCCACAGCGAGCATATTCGTTATTTTGGTACAGGTACGCAGCGAGTAGAAGAAGAGCTCACCAAGGTTTTGCCTGAGGCGAGGGTAATCCGAATGGATGTAGATACAACCTCTCGAAAAGGCGCTCATGAAAAGCTTCTTACCTCATTTGGCAACAAAGAAGCGGATATTCTACTCGGTACGCAAATGATTGCAAAAGGGTTAGACTTTCCAGATGTTACACTTGTCGGTGTACTGAGTGCGGATACGTCCCTTCATATCCCTGATTTTCGTTCAAGTGAAAAAACATTTCAACTTCTCACGCAAGTCAGCGGCCGGGCAGGGCGCCATGAAAAAGCGGGCTCAGTCATTATTCAATCGTATACGCCTTCTCACTATAGTATTGAATTAACCAAGCAGCATGACTTTGAAGCCTTTTATGAGCAGGAGATGCTGCATCGTCGTCATCAGTCCTATCCGCCATTTTACTTTTTGGCAATGGTGACTGTTTCACACGAAGAAGTGACGAAGGCAGCGCATGTCGCTGATCAAATTGTCCAGTTTCTGAAAATGAACTGTGCACCGAATACAAGGATCCTTGGTCCAGCTGCATCTCCGATCGCTAAGATCAAAGATAGATATCGATATCAATGCGTGATAAAATACAAAAGGGAAAATGAACTGGCAAGTTTACTACGGAAAATACAAGATCATTATCAAAAAGAAATGGAACAAAAACAGTTGATGATTTCAATAGATATGAATCCATATATGATGATGTAAAACGGAGGGCTTTAAGTGGCAATAAAACCAATAGTCATACATCCGGCAGAAGTGCTTGAACAAAAGACAGAGCCTGTCGATACGTTCGATAAAAAGCTTAAAAAACTGCTCGATGACATGTATGATACAATGCTTGAGCTAGATGGAGTCGGACTAGCAGCACCGCAAATCGGTATTTCAAAAAGAATCGCCGTTGTAGATATAGGAGAAGAATCTGGCAGAATTGATTTAGTGAATCCCGAGGTTCTTGAAGTAAAAGGAAGCCAAACAGACATTGAAGGCTGCTTGAGCTTCCCATCTTTATACGGCACTGTAGAAAGACCAAATCATGTGAAGGTGAAAGCCTTTGATAAGAAAGGCAAACCATTTACAATAGAAGCAGAAGGATTTTTAGCAAGAGCCTTATTGCACGAAATTGATCATTTAGACGGCATATTATTCACGTCGAAAATCATTCAAACCTATACAGAAAAAGAACTTGTGGAAATGGAAGGGTGAAGAAAATGGCACGTATTGTATTTATGGGAACCCCTGATTTCTCAGTACCTGTGCTGCAAACACTGATAACAGAAGGATACGAAGTCGTCGGGGTCGTCACGCAGCCAGATCGCCCGAAAGGCAGAAAACGAGTGCTCACGCCACCTCCTGTGAAAGTGGAAGCCCTAAAGCATGGCATCCCTGTTTTGCAGCCTGAAAAGGTGCGCCTTGATGAAGAAATCGATAAAGTGCTTGCATTAAAGCCAGATTTAATTATAACAGCAGCCTTCGGACAAATTTTACCAAAAAGGCTGCTAGATGAACCTGAATTTGGCTGTATCAATGTTCATGCCTCTTTGCTGCCAGAGCTAAGAGGCGGCGCGCCGATCCATTATGCGATCCTGCAAGGCAAAAAGAAAACAGGCGTGACCATCATGTACATGGTTGAAAGACTCGATGCAGGTGACATGATTAGTAAAGTAGAAGTAGAAATTGATGAATTAGACAACGTTGGGACATTGCATGATAAATTAAGTATAGCAGGCGCCGCATTGCTAAAAGATACGGTTCCAAATGTTCTGAACCGGTCCATCTCTCCGATTCCGCAAAATGAAGAGGCGGCAACCTACGCACCTAATATTAAGCGGGAGCAAGAAAGGTTAGACTGGACAAAAACCGGAGAAGAGCTTTACAACCAAGTTCGCGGCTTAAATCCATGGCCAGTTGCCTATACTGAATGGAACGGCGCTCATTTAAAAGTTTGGGAAGCGAAAAAAGTTCCGCTTCAAGCGCAAGAAGAACCTGGGAAAGTGATTGAACTTCAAAAAGAAGGACCGGTCATTGGAACCGGGAATCAGCAAGGCCTTATATTAACAAGTGTGCAGCCGGCTGGAAAGAAAAAAATGACCGGCGAAGACTTCTTAAGAGGCGCAAATATCGAAATTGGACAGAAATTAGGGTTAATGAATGAAGAAAAGTAATGTGAGAGAAGTAGCGCTGGACGCTTTAATCAAACTCGAACAAAATCAAGCTTACAGTAATTTGCTTTTGCAGTCAGTCATGAAAGATAAAGATTTGGCAGATCAGGACAAACCACTGTTAACAGAGCTTGTATACGGTACACTGCAAAATAAGCTGGCACTAGATTGTATGCTGGCGCCATTTGTGAAAAAACCGCAAAAGGTGGCCCCGTGGGTCATGCAGCTTTTGCGTATGTCTCTTTATCAAATGGTCTACCTTGAAAAAATTCCAGATCGTGCAGCCATCCATGAAGCAGTCGAGCTAACGAAAACGCGCGGGCATAAAGGCATTTCTTCACTTGTGAATGGCGTACTTCGTTCAGTACAAAGAGAAGGCGTTCCGACATTTGATGCAATAAAAGATCCGGTCAAGCGGCTCTCGATTGAGACAAGCCACCCACTATGGCTTGTGCAGCAATGGGTTGAGGCGTATGGATTTGAAGCAGCAGAAAGCATGTGCCGCATTCATTTAGTACCGCCAAAGCAAACTCTTCGTGTCAATCGAATGAAAACCGATCGCATGGCATTACAGAATGAACTGATGGATGCAGGAATTGAAACAGAGCTCGGCGACTTATCTGAGGATGCACTGAAGCTCATGAAAGGGTCCATCGTATCAACGCCTTCTTTTCAAGAGGGCTTTGTGACCATTCAAGATGAAAGCTCAATGCTTGTCGCAAGAGCACTAAATCCTCAGCCGGGAGAAACGGTGCTTGATGCCTGCGCGGCTCCTGGCGGCAAATCAACACATATCGCAGAGCGAATGAACGATGAGGGGAAAATTGTTTCACTTGATTTACATGAACACAAAGTGAAACTCATCAAACAAGCAGCAAAGCGTCTGCATCTTACTCACATTGAGGCAAAAGCGCTTGATGCAAGGAAAACAGCGGACTATTATAGCGAAGCTTCGTTTGACCGTATTCTGATTGATGCACCGTGTTCTGGTTTTGGCGTCATCAGACGAAAACCAGATATGAAATATACAAAGTCTCAAGAAGACTCAGCAAGGCTTGCGATAATTCAGCAGGCAATCTTAAACGAAACAGCCTCGCTTCTAAAGCCGGGCGGAACCCTTGTATATAGTACATGTACAATGGACCCAACAGAAAATCAACAAGTGATTCATGCGTTTTTACAAGAACACCAAGACTTCGAACCCGATCTATCTCTTAATGAACGGCTGCCTGAGCAGGTTGCTCCGTTTGTTCAAAACGGAAGTGTGCAAATTCTTCCTCATTATTTCGGAACAGATGGTTTCTTTATTTGCAGCATGAGAAAGAAGGGATAAAAAATGACAGAACAAAAAGTAAGAAAAGAACTGAAAACAGACATGCCGTCGATCTACTCATTTGAGCTTCACGAAATCAAAGAATGGTTAAAAGAACAAGGTGAAAAGCCTTTCCGTGCAGCCCAAATTTTTGAATGGCTTTATGAAAAACGTGTGACATCCTTTGACGAAATGTCTAACCTTTCAAAGGAATTAAGAGAAAAATTAAAGGATCAATTTGCGATCACCACATTAAAAACAGTGATCAAACAAACATCTCAAGATGGAACGATCAAATTTTTATTTGAATTACATGATGGCTATACAATTGAAACAGTGCTCATGCGTCACGAATACGGCAACTCTGTGTGTGTGACCACTCAGGTCGGCTGTAGAATTGGCTGTACATTCTGTGCATCGACACTTGGCGGCTTGAAGCGAAACCTTGAAGCGGGTGAAATCGTTGCCCAAGTATTGAAAGTGCAGCAGGCGCTTGATGAAACGGATGAGAGAGTTAGCTCTGTTGTCATCATGGGTATCGGTGAACCGTTTGATAACTTTGAGGAAATGCTTGCATTCCTAAAAATCATCAACCATGACAATGGCTTAAATATTGGCGCGCGTCATATTACTGTCTCAACAAGCGGGATCATTCCAAAGATCTATCAATTCGCTGATGAGCAAATGCAAATCAACTTTGCTGTGTCATTGCATGCACCAAATACAGAGATTAGAAGCCGCTTGATGCCGATCAATAAGGCGTATAAGCTGCCAAAATTAATGGAAGCCATTGAATACTACATTCAAAAAACGGGTAGACGTGTCAGCTTTGAATACGGCCTGTTTGGCGGAGTCAATGATCAAGTTCATCACGCGGAAGAACTTGCTGATTTATTAAAAGGAATCAAATGTCACGTGAACCTGATTCCGGTGAACTATGTACCGGAGAGAGATTATGTGAGAACACCAAGAGAACAAATCTTCCTATTTGAAAAAACGCTGAAAGAAAAAGGCGTAAACGTAACGATTAGACGAGAGCAAGGCCATGACATTGATGCTGCTTGCGGTCAGCTAAGAGCGAAGGAGCGTCAGGAAGAGACGAGGTGACGAATGTTGATAAGGGCAGCCTTTTTAACCGATACAGGAAAAGTCCGTCAGCATAATGAAGATGATGCAGGTATTTTTGAAGCAAAAGAAGACACACTTCTAGCTGTTGTAGCAGATGGAATGGGAGGTCATCTTGCTGGTGATGTGGCCAGCAAGATGGCAGTATCTTCTTTAAAAGAATACTGGCAAGCAACATCTTCAATTCCAAATAAACCAGCCGACCTAGAAAGCTGGTTAATCTCAAAAATTAGTGAAATTAATGACCAAGTATATGAACATGCGAGAAACAATGAGGAGTGCCAAGGAATGGGGACGACCATTGTTTGTGCGCTCGTTCATTTGCAAACGGTCACAATTGCCCATATAGGAGACAGCCGCTGCTACTTACTCAGAGAAGGAGCACTGACCCAACTAACGGATGACCACTCGCTTGTCAATGAGCTTGTGAAAACAGGTGAGATTTCAAAAGCGGATGCAGAATATCATCCAAGAAAAAATGTGCTCACGAAAGCATTAGGAACTGATAAACACGTTCAAATCGATGCTCGCACCTTTGAAGTTGACCCAGGAGATCAAATCCTGCTTTGCTCAGATGGATTATCGAATAAAGTAGAAGAAGAGAATTTGATTCATATCTTAGCGCAAACGACCGCACCGGATGAAAAAGTAACAGAGTTAATTCGAACAGCGAATGACAACGGCGGTGAAGATAACATTACAGCAGTACTGTTAGAAATCCCCTCCCAAACAGAGGAGGGTGACAGCAAGTGTTGATCGGAAAAAGGATCAGCGGCCGTTATCAGATTCTTCGCGTCATAGGCGGAGGCGGAATGGCAAACGTTTATTTGGCGGAGGATATGATTTTAGATCGCGAAGTAGCGATTAAAATTTTACGATTTGACTTTGCAAGCGATGATGATTTTATTAGACGGTTCCGGCGAGAAGCGCAATCAGCAGCAAGCTTAGATCATCCGAACATTGTCAGCATCTACGATGTAGGAGAAGAAGATGACATTTATTATATTGTCATGGAATATGTCGAGGGAATGACGCTGAAGGAATACATACACGCCAATGGCCCGCTTCATCCGAAAGAAGCCGTTCGCATTATGGAGCAAGTCGTTGCGGCGATGGAAGAAGCCCATGCGAAACAGCTCGTCCACCGGGACATTAAGCCTCACAATATATTAATAGACAACATGGGGAATATCAAAGTCACTGATTTTGGAATTGCCATGGCACTCAGCTCAGCGACCATTACCCATACAAATTCTGTCCTAGGATCCGTGCACTATTTGTCTCCAGAACAAGCACGCGGAGGTCTTGCAACAAAAAAGTCAGACATCTATTCACTTGGTATTGTGCTCTATGAACTCATCTCAGGACGCATGCCGTTTGAAGGGGAATCAGCGGTTAGTGTCGCGCTGAAGCATTTACAATCAGAACCCCCATCTGTGAGAAGATGGAATCCTTCTGTTCCACAAAGCGTGGAAAACATCATTTTAAAGGCGATGGCCAAAGATCCATTTTATCGATTTGAAGATGCATCTGAAATGCAAAAAGACTTAAAAACAGCCTTCGACCCTGCAAGACTAAAAGAAAAACGCTTTGTTATTGAAGAAGATCATGAAGCAACGAAAGCCATCCCAATCATCCAAGATCATCAAGTCGGCCAAGACGTTGAAAAAACAGCCGTCCATCCTGCTCAAAAACCAAAGAAAAAAGAGAAACAAAAACCGAAAAAGAAACGAAAAAAATGGCCTTGGATTGTGGCATCAATCTTATTTATTCTGACAGCCGCGACAATTTTAGCCATCACTGTGTTTCCAGGGTTACTCTTTCCAAAAGATGTTGAGATCGCAGATGTATCGGGCATGACGGTTGAAAAAGCAGAAGACACCTTGAAGAAAGCTGGATTTACTGTCGCTGGTGAACCTATTGAGATCGCTGATGAGAAAATTGAAAAAGGGCTTGTCGTCAAAACAGATCCGAAAATCGGCACAAAGGTAAAAGAAGGAACAGAGATTCAGCTTTACGAAAGTACAGGCAAAGAAAAGACCGAATTACCTGATGTAACAGGCGAAAAGGTCGAGAAAGCAAAAGAATTATTAGAGAAAAAAGGGTTTAAACAGGTCGTTGTGGAGGAAGTGAATGATAATGACACCGAATCAGGGCTTGTCATGGAACAGCAACCTTCAGCGAATACAGAGCTTGTCGCAGCAGATGAAGAAGTGACTTTGACAGTCAGCATAGGCCCTGCCGATATTACATTAAGGGATTTAACGACGTATAGTAAACAGGCGGCATCGAATTATCTAGAGGATAATGGACTAAAGCTTGATGAAAAAGAAGCGTATTCTGATGATGTGCCAAAAGGTGAGGTCATGAAGCAGGAACCAGGAGCGGGAACTGCTGTCAAACCAGGTGATACGGTCAAAATCACATTCTCTCTTGGACCGAAGGAAAAACCGGCCAAAACGGTAACTGAAAAGATTGCGATCCCATATGAACCAGAAACAGAAGGGCAAGAAATGAATGTCCAAATTTCCATTGATGATGCAGAACACAGCATTTCTGATTTATATGAAACCTTTAAAATCAATGCCCCAACCGAACGAACCATTAAATTTAAGATTGAACCAGGTCAAAAAGGGTATTATCAGGTGACGGTTGATGATAAAGTGGTGAGCTCCAAAACGATCGAATACCCTGATGATGAATAAAGGAGGGACTTTATGCCTGAGGGCAAAATTATTAAAGCATTAAGCGGGTTTTATTATGTACTGGATGAGTCTGAAGAAAGTGGAAAAGTGATTCAGTGCAGAGCGAGAGGCATTTTTCGAAAAAATAAAATAACACCTCTTGTCGGAGATTATGTCGTCTATCAAGCAGACAACGATAAGGAAGGCTACTTATTGGAAGTAAAAGAGCGGACAAACGAGCTTGTTCGGCCGCCTATCAGTAACGTCGATCAAGCGGTGCTTGTTTTCTCAGCGATAGAGCCAACCTTTAGCACATCGCTTTTAGACAGATTTCTAGTACTTGTTGAAGCCAACCATATTGAGCCGATTATCTGCATTACAAAAATTGACTTGCTGAAAACAGAGCAAGAACGCAAAACCATTCAAGCATATGCAGAGGACTATCGGCAAATTGGATATGACGTTCATTTAACATCTACGATCGAGAGGGACGGAATTGAAAAGCTGACCCCGCACTTTCATCACAAAATAACCGTATTTGCAGGTCAGTCTGGTGTAGGCAAGTCCTCACTTTTAAATGCGATGAGCCCGGATTTGGCGCTAAAAACAAATGATATTTCATCCCATCTTGGCAGGGGAAAACATACGACAAGACATGTGGAACTCATTCGAACAGCTGAAGGACTCATTGCAGATACACCTGGCTTTAGCTCACTCGAATTTACAGGCATAGAAGCGGAAGATTTAGGTCTGTACTTTTTAGAAATCAGAGAGCGGAGTGCAGATTGTAAGTTTAGAGGCTGCCAGCATGTGAAAGAGCCAGGCTGTGCGGTAAAAGATGCGGTAGAACATGAGCAAATCAGAGAGTATCGCTATCAGCATTATTTAGAGTTTTTAACTGAAATCAAAGACAGAAAGCCGAGGTACTAAATCATGGTTTATATTGCCCCTTCCATTTTATCAGCAGATTTCGCCAATTTGGAGAAAGATATCCGTGATGTGGAACAAGGCGGAGCGGATTATATTCATATTGATGTCATGGATGGTCAATTCGTACCGAATATCACATTTGGGCCGAATATAGTGGAAGCGATCAGGCCGCATACAAAGCTTCCGCTGGATGTTCATTTAATGATTGAACAGCCAGACCGTTATATCCCTGCATTCGCAAAAGCGGGCGCTGACATCATTTCTGTCCATGTGGAGGCTTGTCCGCACTTGCACCGCACGATACAGCACATTAGAGAACAAGGTGTAAAAGCAGGGGTCGTCCTAAACCCGCACACACCTGTTTCTCACATTGAGCATGTATTAGAGGATGTGGACCTTGTGTTATTCATGACGGTGAATCCTGGTTTTGGTGGACAAGCGTTTATTCCATCTGTCCTCACTAAGGTAAAAGAAGTGAAGGCACTTAGTGAACAAAAGGGCTTAACCGATTTACTTATTGAAATAGACGGCGGTGTCAATGTAGAAACAGCAAAGAGCTGCAAGGAAGCAGGCGCTAATTTACTTGTAGCCGGCTCAGCGGTATACGGTAAAGACAACCGCGCAGCAGCCATTCAAGCGATTCGAAAAGCGTAAAGAAAGGAACCAAAGGCATTGTGATCTTTGGTTCTTTTTACATGGAGAGGAGCGTATATCATGTACATACATATCGTAGCCGGCGGTCCTTTTGAATACATCCCGCCCCTTGAACGTGAAGCGTCTAAAGATGACATCCTCTGGGTCGGCGTAGACAGGGGAACCCTCTTCTTACTAGAGCATGGTATTTTACCTGCCAAAGCATTTGGTGATTTTGATAGTGTGACAGAAGAAGAGCTTCGCGAGCTAAAAAAGAAATTACCTGCCCTGAATGTATTTCAGGCAGAAAAAGATGAAACCGATTTAGAGCTTGCGCTTAACTAGGCCTTGCATCAGCACCCAGCCCATATTCAAATATACGGCATAACAGGCGGAAGAGCCGATCATTTTCTAGGAAATATCCATCTCCTTTACAAAGGCATTCAGCACAAGCAGACCATCACACTTGTAGACAAACAAAATATCATTCAAATGTTTGGACCTGGCACATACGAAATAAAACAAGACTTGGACAAAAAATACGTGTCGTTTCTCCCCTTTGGTACACCTGTTGAAAAGTTGACATTAAAAGGTTTCAAATATCCTCTGAAAAATTGTCATATTGAGCCTGGTTCCACACTATGTATTAGTAACGAACTCATCCACTCAAATGGTACTTTTTCTTTTCATGAAGGCATATTAATAATGGTAAGAAGCAAAGATTGACCAACCTATCAATGTGGATGGCTGATTAAGCTCAATTGTGCTGCAAGCGGTACTTTTAGGAGGGGGACAAAATGAAATTTTATACAATCAAACTGCCTAGATTTCTTGGGGGCATTGTCCGTGCGATGCTTGGTTCATTTAAGAAAGATTAATGAGTAATCTCCTTTATTTCCACATAAAAACGCCTGCTACAGTTAATTGTAGCAGGCGTTTACTCTTGCTTATACACGCTCAACTTTACCAGATTTCAAAGCTCGAGCTGATACATATACTCTTTTAGGCTTACCGTCCACTAGAATACGAACTTTTTGAAGGTTCGCGCCCCATGTACGTTTTGTAGAGTTCATTGCGTGAGAACGGTTGTTCCCAGCTTTTGTTTTTCTGCCTGTAATAACGCATTTACGTGCCATTTGTTTCCCTCCTAACTACGAAAACATATCATATTCTTCATATACGTTCTTAGAGAAGCCTCAAGATACTTTAATAATTTACCACAGCTTCAAGGGGTTTGCAAGGATTGTTTGCTCCTCTTTCAAGAAAAACACCTTGACATCTTGATAAAAAATCAAGGCTATAGTATAAGTAGGATTGGGTCGGATTGAATGATTTCTTTTAAAAAGAAGGGTCTTATAGTAAAATAGTGATAACTCAGGGCAATTTCTCAAAAAGGGGGAACCAATGTGTCCATCGAACTTAGAACGAAATACGGACAAATTGATATATCAAATGAAGTCATTGCAATGGTGGCAGGAGGCGCTGCAATTGATTGCTATGGTATTGTTGGCATGGCGTCCAAAAATCAAATGAAGGACGGCTTGACGGATATTCTCCGCAAAGAGAACTTCAGCCGGGGTGTTCTTGTGCGTCAAAAAGAAGACAGCATTCATATTGATATGTACATCATCGTTAGCTACGGTACAAAAATATCAGAAGTCGCACATAATGTTCAAACGAAAGTCAAATATACGATTTCTCACACGATTGGA
The DNA here is from genome assembly GCF_046536015.1 of Bacillus sp. SIMBA_154. NCBI lineage: Bacteria > Bacillati > Bacillota > Bacilli > Caryophanales > Bacillaceae > Bacillus > Bacillus sp. SIMBA_154. The sequence continues at coordinate 173,372 of NZ_JAWJBV010000002.1, read as the reverse complement.
CTTTCTGTTGATTCGGTCAACATTTATGTACAAGGAGTAAAAGTTACGAACCCGTAGTAAGGAGGAAATATATTGTCTATTAGAAATCTTGATGGCCGCTCATTTGCAAAAATGATTCTTGCAGGTGCTCACCATCTTTCTCAAAACGCACAAATTGTTGATGCGTTAAATGTTTTTCCAGTGCCAGACGGAGACACGGGGACAAATATGAATTTGTCGATGACTTCAGGGGCAAAAGCAGTTGAAGAAACAACTACCGATCATATTGGTAAGGTCGGGGTGGCCCTTTCAAAAGGACTATTGATGGGAGCAAGAGGAAACTCGGGTGTGATCCTGTCACAGCTCTTCAGAGGTTTCAGTAAAAATATAGAACAAAAAGAGTCGATTGATGCCAAAGAATTTGCCCTTGCCTTACAGGCGGGTGTTGATACAGCATATAAAGCCGTGATGAAACCGATTGAAGGGACCATCTTAACAGTTGCAAAAGATGCTGCAAAGAAAGCGGTTGCTGTTTCAGCGACAGAAGATCAAATTGACCGCGTGTTAGAATTAACAATTGAGGAGGCAAGAGCGTCACTTGAGCGAACGCCAGATCTGCTTCCTGTTTTAAAAGAAGTAGGCGTTGTAGATAGTGGAGGTAAAGGACTTCTTTGCGTATATGAAGGTTTCCTTGCTTCTTTAAGAGGAGAAGAGCTTCCTTCTAAAATGGCCTCTTTGCCAACGCTCAAAGAACTAGTGAGTGCAGAACATCATAAAAGTGCGCAAAGCCATATGAACACAGAAGATATTGAATTTGGCTACTGTACAGAATTTATGGTGAAATTTGAAGAAGACAAACAGTCCTTTGAAGAGAATACATTCAGAGAAGACTTAAGCGAATTCGGAGATTCACTTCTTGTGGTATCTGATGATACGCTAGCGAAAGTTCATATTCATGCAGAGCAGCCAGGAGATGTCTTGTCATATGCACAGCGCTACGGCAGCCTGATCAATATGAAAATTGAAAACATGAGAGAGCAGCATAGCTCGATCGTGAATGAAGAAAGAGATCACTCGCCTGCTGCACCAAAAACACCCGCTGCTGAAAAACAGCGCTTCGGAGTAGTGAGTGTCGCAATGGGAGAAGGAATTGCTGACTTGTTTAAAAGTATCGGGGCTTCCGTCGTCATCGAAGGTGGACAAACGATGAATCCGAGCACAGAAGACATTGTCAAAGCAATTGATAGCATACATGCCGAAACCGTCTTTATCTTACCTAATAATTCTAATATTGTCATGGCAGCTAAACAGGCGGCAACTGTCTCAAGTCGTGAGGTCGTTGTCATTCCGACGAAGACCGTACCTCAAGGGATGTCAGCACTTCTTTCTCTAAATGAAACAGCTTCAAATGAAGACAATGAAGCAGCGATGTTAGAAGCGATTGATCATGTGAAAAGCGGCCAAATTACCTTTGCAGTGAGAGATACTCAAATTGATGGAATCGACATTGCCAAAGGCGATTATATGGGTCTATTCAACGGAAAAATCACCTTAACAGCGAAAAATCAATTAGATGCAGCCAAAGAGCTTTTGACCAAAATGGTGACAGAAGATGATGAGATTGTCACAATCATTAAAGGGGAAGACGCATCAACTGATGAGATGGAAGCGTTAGAAGCCTTTATTGAAGAAACATTTGAAGATGTAGAAGTTGAAGTCCACGATGGAAAACAGCCGCTTTATTCATATATTTTGGCTGTTGAATAACGAAAGAAGGGCAAATCAAGCCCTTCTTCTTCTTTTGCAATTTTTTACTAAGGATTCCTCGGTGAAATGAGTTGCGGGAAACGAATGAATCCATTAGTCTAAAGGAAGAAACAAACCAATACGTGAGTGGTTATGAGAGGGGAAGACCTATGAAATTTAGAAGTGTGTTTGATATTATTGGACCCGTCATGATTGGTCCATCAAGTTCGCACACAGCGGGTGCGGCTCGTATAGGAAGAGTGGCTCGCAGCTTATTCGGAAGAGAACCGAAACAAATTGTCGTTTCATTTTATGGTTCTTTTAAAGATACGTATAAAGGGCACGGTACAGATGTCGCGATTATCGGCGGTGTTCTTGACTTTGATACATTTGACGAACGAATCAAAACAGCGATTGATATTGCAAAAAGCAAGGGGATCGACATTGAATTTAAAGAAGAAGATGCAGTACCAGCGCATCCGAATACAGCAAAAGTAGAGATTTCAGATGCGAACGGAAAGCTTGAATTAATCGGGATTTCCATCGGCGGAGGTAAAATTGAAATCACAGAATTAAATGGCTTTGAGCTCAGGCTTTCAGGAAATCACCCTGCCATTCTTGTCGTTCATAACGATCGCTACGGTACAATTGCGGCAGTTGCCAATGTATTAGCGAAGTTCGCTATCAACATCGGTCATATGGAAGTGGCGCGTAAAGATGTCGGGCAAGAGGCACTGATGACAATTGAAGTGGATCAAAATATTGACCCAGCTGTCCTATCAGAGCTTGAAACGCTGCCTAACATTATTCAAGTTACACAAATTGCAGAGTAACAACAAGGAGGTAATGTATGATGTTTAAAAACGTCAAAGAACTCGTGCAGCTAACAGAAGAACGAAATACCTCCATTTCAGAAATCATGATCGCGCAAGAAATGGAAGTGACAGGGAAGTCACGTGAAGAGATATTTTCGCAGATGTATCGCAACCTAGAAGTGATGGAGCAGGCGGTTGAAAACGGACTTAAAGGTGTGAAATCATTATCAGGCTTAACAGGCGGAGATGCAGTCAAACTTCAAGCATATATCGCATCAGGCAAAACATTGTCTGGTCATACGATCTTAGATGCTGTCAGTAAAGCAGTTGCAACGAATGAAGTCAATGCAGCAATGGGGACCATCTGTGCGACGCCTACGGCAGGTTCAGCAGGTGTTGTACCTGGTACGTTATTTGCAGTAAAAGAAACATTACAGCCAACAAAGGAACAAATGGTCAGATTCCTATTCACTTCTGGCGCATTTGGTTTTGTTGTGGCCAATAATGCCAGTATCTCTGGTGCAGCAGGAGGCTGTCAGGCAGAGGTAGGCTCAGCATCAGGCATGGCGGCGGCAGCCATTGTAGAAATGGCGGGCGGCACGCCCCAGCAATCTGCTGAAGCGATGGCCATTACACTGAAAAATATGCTTGGACTTGTTTGCGATCCAGTAGCAGGACTTGTCGAGGTACCATGTGTGAAACGAAACGCAATGGGTGCATCTAATGCAATGATTGCAGCAGATATGGCACTTGCCGGCATTACGAGCCGTATTCCGTGTGATGAAGTCATTGATGCCATGTATAAAATTGGTCAAACGATGCCAACAGCTCTTCGTGAGACCGCACAAGGCGGACTCGCTGCAACACCGACAGCAAGAGAGCTTGAAAAGAAGATTTTCGGAGGTGTGACCTCATCTCGTGATACAGAAACTGCAAGATAATATCTCAGTCCTAAAAGGGATTGGAGCCGAAACAGAAAAAACCTTAAATGAACTTGGAATCCATACAGTAGCCGATTTACTCGGCTACTTTCCTTATCGATATGATGACTATGAGCTTCGCAACTTAGAAGAAGTGAAGCATGACGAACGTATCACAGTTGAAGGCAAAGTGCACAGTGAGCCCGTTCTCACCTATTATGGAAAGAAACGAAGCAGGCTGACATTCAGGCTGCTTGTCGGGCGTTTTCTCATTACGGCGATTTGCTTCAATCGCCCATATTTAAAACGAAGCCTTGTTTTAGGTGATACGGTATCAGTCACAGGAAAATGGGATAAAAACCGTCAATCCATTATGGTGCAGGAATTTAAAAAAGGGACACACGAGCAAGATGGCAGTATAGAACCTGTTTATTCGGTCAAAGAAAATGTAACGGTGAAGATGATGAGGCGCTTTGTGAAACAAGCTCTGTCGCTTTATGTAGACAAAGCCGAAGATCCACTGCCAAAGCAGCTTGCCTTGGCCTATAAACTCATGTCCTATCAAGACGCATTAAAAACCATTCATCTCCCTGAAACAAGAGACTCGCTCAAGCAAGCAAGACGCCGCTTTGTGTACGAGGAATTTTTAATTTTTCAGCTGAAGATGCAGGCGATCAGAAAGAAAGAACGAGAAAAAACATCAGGTATCCAGCATCCGTTTTCAAAAGAGGCTGTCTTTGAGTTTGTTCACGGCCTGCCATTTCCGCTGACGAAGGCACAATCAAGAGTGCTTGATGAAATTATGTCCGATATGGCGTCCCCTTATCGAATGAACCGGCTGCTTCAAGGAGATGTTGGATCAGGGAAAACAGCTGTTGCAGCCATTGCACTTTATGCTGCTCATTTATCCGGCTATCAAGGTGCGCTGATGGTGCCAACTGAAATTTTGGCAGAACAGCATGCAGATTCACTGTACCAGCTCTTTGAAAAATGGGGGCTGAATATCGCCCTGCTGACGAGCTCTGTGAAAGGAAAGCGCCGCAGAGAATTGCTGGAACGTTTGAAAGAGGGCGAGATTGATATATTAGTCGGCACGCATGCTCTCATCCAAGACGAAGTCGAATTTCAGCAGCTCGGTCTTGTCATTACAGATGAACAGCACCGGTTTGGCGTAGAACAACGGAAAAAACTGAGAAGTAAAGGGCAGGACCCAGATGTCTTGTTTATGACCGCAACACCTATTCCGCGAACACTTGCGATCACTGTATTTGGAGAAATGGACGTATCCGTCATCGATGAATTACCAGCTGGCCGAAAGCAAATCGAAACGTATTGGGTCAAGCATGACATGCTCGAGAGGATTCTTGCTTTTGTGGATAAAGAGCTGAAAAAAGGAAGACAGGCGTATATTATTTGTCCGCTCATTGAAGAATCAGACAAACTGGATGTTCAAAATGCGATTGATGTCCACAGCATGCTGACGGAGGCGTATCGCGGCAAGTGGTCGATCGGCTTAATGCACGGGAAGCTTGCAAGTGATGAAAAAGATCAGGTGATGAGAGCCTTTACTACAAATGAAGTCCAGATTCTCGTTTCGACCACAGTCATTGAAGTAGGGGTTAACGTGCCGAATGCTACCATCATGGTCATTTATGATGCAGACCGCTTCGGACTGTCTCAGCTTCACCAGCTAAGAGGACGTGTCGGCCGCGGAGAGCATCAATCATTTTGTATTTTAATGGCTGATCCGAAATCAGAGACGGGTAAAGAGCGAATGCGAATTATGTCCGAAACGACCGATGGATTTGAGCTGTCTGAAAAGGATTTAGAACTAAGAGGGCCTGGCGATTTCTTTGGCAAGAAACAAAGCGGGATGCCTGAATTTAAGGTGGCAGACATGGTCCATGACTACAGAGCACTTGAAACTGCTAGAAAAGATGCAGCAGACCTTGTGCAATCGGACGCCTTTTGGACAGATCCTGAATACAAAGAACTTCGGCAAACGCTTGTGGACAGCGGTGTGCTGGGCGGAGATAAATTAAGCTGATCGAGCTGGAGGAATTTTCTTGTCTTTTTGAAACAAGGATTGATTTATCATCTATGAGATTATATACTACTATTAGTACCTAGTCATAAATGTACGGATGGTGTCTGCATATGAAACTAAATAAAAAAGAACGTCAAAGGCTTCTCCAGCAAACGATCAGCTCGACTCCGTTCATTACTGATGAAGAATTGGCAAGTAAATTCGGTGTAAGCATTCAAACGGTTCGTCTTGATCGTTTGGAGCTGTCAATCCCTGAATTACGCGAAAGAATTAAGCATGTGGCCGAGAAGACATTAGAGGATGAAGTGAAGTCACTTCCGCTGGATGAAGTGATTGGAGAAATGATTGATGTAGAGCTTGATGACCAAGCCATTTCGATTTTAGAAGTAAGAAAAGAGCACGTATTTAGCCGAAACCAAATTGCCAGGGGACATCATCTCTTCGCCCAGGCAAATTCGCTGGCAGTGGCCGTCATTGACGATGAACTGGCGCTGACAGCAAAAGCGAATATTAGATTTACAAGGCAGGTTAAACAAGGCGAACGAGTCGTCTCTAAAGCCAAAGTAGCCTCGCATGATAAAGAAAAAGGCAGAACCGTAGTTGAAGTAAACAGCTATGTGGGTGAGGAAGTTGTCTTCTCAGGTGACTTCGTCATGTATCGCTCAAAACAAAAGTAAAAGGTGGCACATAACATGAGAATTGCAGTCGATGCAATGGGGGGAGATCATGCCCCTAAAGCCATTATTGACGGTGTGCAAAAAAGCTTAGCAGCATTTTCAGATGTCGACATTACACTTGTCGGCGATGAAAGCAAAATCAAACCATACATAACAAATAACGAGCGCATTACGATTTTAGATGCAAAAGAAGTCATTGAACCGACAGATGAACCAGTGCGTGCAGTCAGACGTAAAAAGGATTCATCCATGGTGAAAATGGCCCAGGAAGTATCTGAAGGAAGAGCAGATGCCTGCATCTCAGCAGGAAATACGGGAGCACTCATGACAGCAGGACTGTTTATCGTAGGCAGAATCGATGGTATTGACAGACCAGCACTTGCCCCAACTTTGCCAACACTTGATGGCAGCGGGTTTTTATTACTAGATGTCGGTGCAAATGTCGATGCCAAGCCAGAACATCTGGTGCAATATGCCATGATGGGGTCTATTTACGCAGAGCGCGTCTTCCCGAAGAGCAATCCGCGCGTTGGACTTTTAAATGTAGGAACAGAAGATAAAAAAGGCAATGATTTAACGAAAAAAACCTTCGAATTACTAAAAGCATCAGACTTAAATTTCGTAGGAAATGTGGAGTCTCGTGATTTATTAGAAGGTGTAGCCGATGTCGTTGTCACAGATGGTTTTACAGGAAATATTGCGCTTAAAACGATTGAAGGCACAGCCCTTTCCGTATTTAAAATGCTGAAAGAAACATTAACATCCAGCTTTACTGCAAAAATAGCAGCTGGCATGATGAAGCCTAAATTGATGCAGATGAAATCTAAAATGGATTACTCCGAATATGGCGGTGCCGCTTTATTTGGTTTAAAGGCTCCTGTTATTAAAGCGCACGGCTCCTCTGATGAAAACGCCATTTTTCATGCAATTCGTCAGGCACGTGATATCGTTGAAAAAGACGTTTCAGCCATCATTCATCAAGAAGTCCAAAAAGAAAACACGAATGAGTCTTAATGGAGGTAGAGCAGCATGAGCAAAATTGCATTTTTATTCCCTGGCCAAGGCTCTCAAAAAATTGGCATGGGAAAAGATTTATTTGACCAAGAATCAGCATCTAAAGCTGTGTTTGAAGAAGCAGACAAGACCCTTGGTTTTGACTTATCTTCTATGATTTTTGAAGGGGAAGCAGAAGAACTGACGCTGACATATAATGCGCAGCCAGCTCTTTTAACAACAAGTATCGCCATCTTAAAGAAACTTGAAGAGAGTGGAATCAAAGCAGATTATGCAGCAGGACACAGTCTTGGTGAATACACAGCCCTCGTTGCAGCAGGCGCTCTTTCGTTTAAAGATGCTGTATACGCCGTCAGAAAACGCGGCGAATTAATGAATGAAGCTGTTCCAGCAGGTGAAGGCGCAATGGCAGCGATCCTCGGAATAGATCAAGCTTCGCTTTTGGAAGTAACAAAAGAAGTAACAGAGAGCGGTCATCTTGTAGAACTCGCTAACTTAAACTGCCCTGGACAAATCGTCATCTCTGGTACAGCAAAAGGTGTAGAACTTGCATCAGAAAAAGCGAAAGAAAAAGGCGCAAAACGTGCAATTGCACTTGAAGTGAGCGGGCCTTTCCATTCAGCTTTAATGAAACCAGCAGCTGAAAAATTCACAGATGTTCTGTCAAAACTAGACATTGCGGATGCCAAAACACCGGTCATTTCAAATGTAACAGCAGACATCGTGACATCTCGTGATGAGATTGAGACAAAGCTCATTGAACAATTGTATTCGCCTGTTCGTTTTGAAGAAAGTGTGGAACGCCTTATTGATTTAGGTGTGACAACGTTTATTGAAATTGGTCCTGGCAAAGTGCTTTCAGGTCTTGTGAAAAAGGTCAATCGCCGACTGACGACTATTTCCGTTTCAGATCAAGAAACAATTGAAGCAGCAATTCAAACATTGAAGGGGGATTCTTGATGCTTACAAATAAAACAGCCGTTGTAACAGGTGCATCACGCGGTATTGGCCGTTCCATCGCGATCGATTTAGCGAAGAATGGTGCAAATGTTGTCGTGAATTATTCAGGAAACGAAGCAAAAGCAAATGAAGTAGTGGATGAAATCAAAGCACTTGGCAAGCAGGCTTTTGCTGTCAAAGCTGATGTCTCAAATGCTGAAGAAGTACAAGCATTAATGAAACAAGCGATTGATACATTCGGCTCAATCGACATTCTTGTGAATAACGCTGGCATTACAAAGGACAACCTGCTCATGAGAATGAAAGAAAATGAATGGGATGATGTCATTAACATAAACTTAAAAGGTGTCTTTAACTGTACAAAAGCCGTGACGCGTCAAATGATGAAACAGCGAAGCGGAAGAATCATCAATGTGGCATCAGTCGTTGGCGTATGCGGAAACCCTGGACAAGCAAACTACGTTGCAGCAAAAGCTGGCGTCATCGGGTTAACGAAAACAACAGCAAAAGAGCTGGCAAGCCGCCATATTACAGTCAATGCAGTAGCACCAGGCTTTATTTCTACAGATATGACAGATAAGCTTGATGACAATGTGCAGACAGAAATGCTCAAACAAATCCCGCTTGCACGCTTTGGTGCGCCTGAAGATATTAGCAACGTTGTTGTCTTTTTAGCTTCTGAAGGAGCAGGCTATATTACAGGCCAAACCATCCAAGTGGATGGCGGAATGGTCATGTCCTAAGAAATATCAAATTTCGTTACGTTTTCTCTAGTTTTTTAAAAACGAATCAACTATAATACTTTGAGGGGAGGTGAAAGGCAATGGCAGACGTATTAGAGCGTGTATCAAAAATTATTGTAGACCGCCTTGGCGTTGATGAGGCTGACGTGAAAATGGAAGCTTCATTTAAAGAAGATTTAGGCGCTGATTCCCTTGATGTAGTTGAGCTAGTTATGGAACTTGAAGATGAGTTCGATATGGAAATTTCTGACGAAGATGCTGAAAAAATTGCAACAGTCGGTGACGCTGTGAACTACATAAATAGCCAGCAATAAGTGTAACAAAGTCCCGTCTACTTCCATGACGGGACTTTGAAAATTTATGTTAGTTTCAACACATTCAGCTGATCAATTGTCAGCCTTTTTCAGATGCTGGGAGCAATGTTTCCTTGCATGTAGAAAGAGAGACTCCATATAATCAGTATCCTTAAAGGCGATTAAGCCTACCTGGAGGTTGCTATGCCAAAACACTATAAAGACAAACAGAAACAGAGCAAAAAACTAGAGCAATTTAGAGAATTCCAGCAGCGTATTTCCGTACAGTTTAAAAATGAAAAGCTTCTATATCAAGCCTTTACACATTCCTCTTATGTGAATGAGCACCGGAAAAAACCTTACGAGGATAATGAAAGACTTGAATTTTTAGGAGATGCTGTTTTAGAATTGACCATCTCTCAATTCTTATTTGCGAAATATCCAGCGATGAGCGAGGGAGATTTAACAAAACTGAGAGCGGCGATCGTGTGTGAACCGTCACTTGTGTCACTGGCACATGAGCTGTCCTTCGGAGACCTTGTTCTTTTAGGAAAAGGCGAAGAAATGACTGGCGGCAGAAAGCGCCCCGCACTCTTAGCAGATGTATTCGAGGCCTTTATCGGGGCACTTTATTTAGATCAAGGGCTGGAACCTGTTGAACGATTCCTAGAAGGGTATGTGTATCCGAAAATTAACGACGGAGCTTTCTCGCATGTCATGGACTTTAAAAGCCAGCTTCAAGAATTTGTTCAGCGTGATGGAAAAGGTGTGCTGGAATACCGAATCCTGCATGAAAAGGGACCTGCACATAACCGGGAATTTGAAGCAAATGTATCACTTCGAGGAGAAGTGCTCGGGATTGGAAATGGCCGCTCTAAAAAAGAAGCAGAACAGCACGCTGCACAGGAAGCACTTGCTAAATTGCAGAAACATCATATGAACCAATAAAATCCCCCTCGTCATTCAGGGGGATTTCACTCTGTTTTCCATCATCTTTTTTCACTTCATATGGTAAGATGATAGTACTTTAAATACATAAGGAGGATCACTCTCATGTTCCTCAAACGTTTAGACGTGATAGGATTCAAATCTTTTGCACAGCGAGTGACCGTGGACTTTGTCAAAGGTGTCACAGCTGTTGTTGGACCTAACGGAAGCGGCAAAAGTAATATTACTGATGCCATCCGCTGGGTACTTGGAGAACAATCGGCGAAAAGTCTCCGCGGAGGAAAAATGGAAGACATCATTTTTGCAGGAAGTGACTCAAGAAAAAGAGTCAACCTAGCAGAGGTGACTTTAACGTTAGATAACGAAGATCACTTTTTACCGATCGATTTTCACGAAGTCAGTGTAACAAGAAGGGTGTATCGTTCAGGAGAAAGTGAATTTCTCATAAACAATCAATCTGTCCGCTTAAAGGATATTATTGATCTTTTCATGGATTCAGGCCTTGGTAAGGAAGCTTTTTCTATCATCAGTCAAGGAAAGGTAGAGGAAATTCTATCGAGTAAGGCAGAAGAGAGAAGAAGTATCTTTGAAGAAGCGGCTGGTGTCTTGAAATATAAAACAAGAAAGAAAAAAGCTGAGAATAAACTGTTTGAAACGCAGGACAACTTAAACCGAGTAGAAGATATTCTGCATGAACTAGAAGAACAAGTAGAACCATTAAGAATGCAAGCATCCATTGCAAAGGACTATTTGCAAAAAAAAGAAGAGCTTGAAAATGTAGAAATCGCCCTAACCGTTCATGATATCGAAGCACTTCACGAAAAATGGACAACACTTGGAGAAGCTGTCGAGCGGTTCAAACAAGATGAAATGAAGCAGTCCACAGACATTCAAGCAAAAGAAGCCAAAATTGAAGAGTCGAGAGACCGAATTCAGGCGCTGGACGAATCCATTAATGACCTGCAAGAAGTCCTTCTGTTCACAAGTGAGGAATTAGAAAAGCTTGAAGGGAAAAAAGAAGTTCTAAAAGAACGAAAAAAAAATGCAGCCGTCAACCAAGGACAGCTGGAGGAAACGCTTGTTCGCTTAACTGAAAAGCAGGCGCTGTTAACCGAAAAGATTGAGCAGCAGAAAATCACACGGGACAGCCTGCAAAAAGAAGTGCAGCAGCTAAAAGATGAAGTGAAAACAAAACAGCATCAACTGTCACTTCACAGTGAAGATGTGGAAGGTCAAATTGAACAGCTGAAAAGCGATTATTTTGATCTGCTAAATGAACAGGCTTCAATTCGCAATGAACGTAAATTACTAGAAGAGCAGCAGCGCCAAGCGGCCATGCAGCTAGAGCGTCTAACGCAAAATAATCAGAAACATATCGAAGAACGTGTGTCTGTCAAAGAGCAGAAAACGGAAGCTGAGCAGCAGCTTTCAGAACTAGAAGAAGACATTTTGACTCAGGTGAAACGCTTTAGAGAGGCAGAACAAAAGCTTGAGCAAATGAAACGTCAATACGAAAAAAAAGAAACGACTCTTTATCAAGCCTATCAATATGTTCAGCAGGCAAATTCAAAAAAAGAGATGCTTGAATCCATGCAGGAAGACTTCTCAGGCTTTTTCCAAGGAGTGAAAGAGGTCTTAAAGGCAAAGGACCGGTTAGGCGGTATTCACGGTGCCATTGCAGAGCTGATTCAAACAGATCAGCAGCATGAGACAGCGATTGAAATTGCGCTAGGTGCAGCAACGCAGCACGTGGTTACGGAAAATGAAGCAGCGGCGAGACAGGCCATCGGTTACTTAAAGCAGCATTCCTTTGGACGTGCGACCTTCCTGCCAATGAACGTGATCAAAGAAAGAACCATTCAGTTCAGAGACGTCCAAACCGCTGAGCAGCATGCAGCGTTTATCGGCGTAGCGAGTAACCTCGTTTCTTTTGACGAAAAGTACCAAAAGGTCATTCAGAACTTGCTTGGAACCGTCCTAATTGTCAGAGATTTAAAAGGCGCCAATGAACTGGCGAAAATGCTCGGACATCGTTATCGCATCGTGACCCTTGATGGGGATGTTGTCAACCCAGGTGGTTCAATGACCGGGGGCGGCGTGAAGAAAAAGAGCAATTCCCTTCTTTCAAGAAATCGAGAGATCGAAACATTGACGAAGCAGCTCGTAGAAATGGAAGAAAAAACAACGATTCTTGAAAAAGAAACAAAAGAAACGAAGCAATCGATTGCAGCAAGTGAAACCCAATTAAATGAACTGCGTCAGCGCGGTGAGACGCTTCGAGAAAAGCAGCAAGAGCTCAAAGGGAAACTATACGAACTGCAAGTAGCAGAAAAAAATATTAACTCTCATCTAGAGATCTATGATCAAGAAAAAGCAGAATTGCAGCAGCGCTCTTCTGAACTTGCGAGCAAGGACAAAGAGCAGGTCACCCTTGAAGCCTCTATAGGTGAGAAACTGACGTCTCTTGATGAAGAGATCAACACATTAACAAAGCGTAAGCAGACCCAAAGCTCAACGAAAGAAACCATTTCTGCGGAATTAACAGAGCTGAAAATCTCGCTTGCGAAAAAAGAGCAGTCCTTAGCCAATGAACAAGAGAAGCTTTCGATCTTGATGGCTGAATTGGAAGAGGCGGAACAGACGCTGATTGAAACAAAAGAAGATCTGTCACTCTTAACAAATGAAATGTCATCAAGCTCAAGCGGAGCAGAACAGCTGGAAGAAGCTGCGAAAGAGAAGCTTGAAAATAAAAATAAAACGACAGCACTCATTTCCGAGCGTCGTAAACAGCGCCTGGCTCTTTCAGAAACATTAGAATTTGCTGAACGTGAACTCAAAGAGCAAAAACGTCTTTACAAGCAGCTCACCACAAGCTTAAAAGATGAAGAGATCAAGCTTGGCCGCATGGAGGTTGAGCTCGATAATCTTATCGCCTATTTGAACGAAGAATATGCACTTTCGTTTGAAGGAGCAAAAGAAATGTACCATCTGACGTTAACGCCAGATGAAGCAAGAAAACGAGTGAAACTGATCAAACTAGCCATTGAAGAGCTTGGAACAGTGAACTTAGGCAGTATTGATGAGTATGAACGCGTGAATGAACGTTATCTCTTCTTAACAGAACAGCGAAATGATCTGACAGAAGCGAAAAATACGTTATTCCAAGTCATCGAAGAAATGGATCAAGAAATGACGAAGCGTTTCTCTGAGACATTTTCTCAAATCCGCGGGCATTTTGAATCTGTTTTCCAAGCATTATTTGGCGGGGGAAGAGCAGACCTGAAGCTGACCGATCCAAACGATTTACTCAACTCTGGCGTCGATATTGTCGCGCAGCCGCCGGGGAAAAAGCTGCAAAATTTAAGCCTGCTTTCAGGCGGAGAGAGAGCATTAACAGCGATCGCTTTACTATTTTCCATCTTAAAAGTCAGACCTGTTCCATTCTGCGTGTTAGATGAAGTAGAAGCAGCGCTTGATGAAGCCAATGTCTTCCGTTTTGCGCAATATTTAAAGAAATACAGCGAAGAAACACAGTTCATTGTCATTACGCACCGCAAGGGAACAATGGAAGAAGCAGATGTCCTGTACGGTGTCACAATGCAGGAGTCAGGCGTCTCAAAACTAGTATCCGTTAAACTAGAAGAAACGAAAGAGCTTGTCCAGTAATAAAAGGAGGTCTATGAACCAATGAGCTTTTTTAAGAAATTAAAAGAAAAATTTACGCAGCAAACCGATTCAGTATCAGAAAAGTTTAAAGATGGACTTGAAAAAACGAGAAACTCATTCCAAGGAAAAGTAAATGAACTGATTTCTCGCTATCGTAAGGTCGACGAAGACTTTTTTGAAGAATTAGAAGAAGTTCTTATCGGCGCTGATGTCGGTTTCACGACCGTGATGGAACTGATTGATGAGCTGAAAAAAGAAGTAAAATTAAGAAACATTCAAGACCCAAGTGAAGTACAGGTGGTCATCTCTGAAAAGCTTGTTGACATCTACAATAGCGGAGAGGAACAAATCTCTGCGCTGAACATCGAAGACGGGCGTTTAAATATCATTTTATTTGTGGGCGTCAACGGCGTTGGGAAAACAACGACCATTGGTAAGCTTGCAAACAAGCTGAAAAATGAAGGAAAATCCGTCATATTAGCAGCAGGAGATACGTTCCGTGCCGGTGCCATTGAGCAGCTTGAAGTATGGGGAGAGCGTTCAGGTGTCCCTGTCGTCAAACAGACGGCGGGCTCTGATCCAGCAGCGGTAATCTTTGATGCCGTTCAGTCAGCAAAAGCGAAAAATGCGGATGTCCTTATCTGCGATACAGCTGGAAGACTTCAAAACAAAGTCAACTTGATGAAAGAGCTGGAGAAGGTCAAAAGAGTCATTGAGCGCGAGGTCCCAGATGCACCGCACGAAGTACTGCTTGCCCTTGATGCAACAACAGGTCAAAACGCCATGGCACAAGCGAAGGAATTTTCTAAAGCGACAAATGTGACAGGAATTGCCTTAACAAAGCTTGACGGTACTGCAAAAGGCGGAATTGTGCTTGCGATTCGAAATGAACTGAACATCCCAGTGAAGCTTGTCGGTTTAGGTGAAAAGGTGGACGATCTACAAGAGTTCGATGCAGAATCATATGTGTATGGTTTATTTTCAGACGTGATTGATCAAGAAGACTAACAAAAATGCCGGCTAAGTTGCTGGCATTTTTGTTTATACGCCGCCTCATGAAGTGACAAGATAAAAACTTGACATACAGGAGAGAACCGTGTAAACTTAGTTGATGTAAAGGGAATGAACTTAACAAAGGGGAGAGAGCCCATGACGCTTGAAAAAACAACGAGAATGAACTACTTGTTTGACTTCTATCAATCGTTGTTGACCGCAAAGCAAAAGAGCTACATGTCGCTTTACTACCTAGACGATTTTTCCCTCGGTGAAATTGCGGATGAATATGAAGTATCAAGACAGGCTGTTTATGATAATATTAAACGGACTGAAGCGATGCTCGAACAATATGAAGAAAAGCTGCTCTTGTTTAAGAAATTTAAAGAGCGTAAAGAACTTCTCAATAAACTGAGAGAGCTTGTAGCAGATTCCCCGCAAAAGGAAGAAGCAGAAGCTTTAATTGAATCGCTTGAGAAATTAGATTAGGAGGCGGCACAGTATGGCATTTGAAGGATTAGCCGACCGACTGCAGCAGACGATTTCAAAAATCCGCGGCAAAGGAAAAGTGTCAGAGCAAGATGTAAAAGAAATGATGCGCGAGGTACGCCTTGCCCTTCTTGAAGCTGACGTCAATTTTAAAGTAGTCAAAGACTTTGTGAAAAAAGTAAGCGAGCGGGCAGTTGGACAAGAGGTCATGCAAAGTCTTACCCCTGGACAACAGGTCATTAAAGTTGTAAAAGAAGAACTCACTGAATTAATGGGCGGGGAAGAGAGTAAAATCGCTGTGGCGAAAAAATCTCCGACGGTCATTATGATGGTCGGTCTTCAAGGGGCAGGTAAAACGACCACAACTGGGAAACTTGCCAATTTACTTCGCAAAAAACATAATCGCAAGCCGATGATGGTGGCTGCAGATATTTACAGACCGGCAGCGATCCAGCAGCTTCAAACCCTTGGGAAACAGCTTGATATGCCAGTGTTTTCATTAGGTGATCAAGTAAGTCCTGTCGAAATTGCCAAACAGGCAATTGAAAAAGCGAAAGAAGAACACCACGATTATGTCATTTTAGATACAGCAGGACGTCTTCATATCGATGAGGAATTGATGGATGAACTTCAGAAAGTAAAAGAAGTAGCAAATCCAGAAGAAATTTTCCTTGTTGTTGACTCTATGACAGGTCAAGATGCTGTCAATGTAGCAAAAAGCTTTAATGAACAGCTTGGCTTAACAGGTGTCGTTCTAACGAAACTAGACGGTGATACAAGAGGCGGAGCAGCACTTTCGATTCGTGCTGTCACAAATACGCCGATTAAATTCGCTGCACTAGGAGAAAAGCTTGATGCGATTGAACCATTCCACCCGGAGCGGATGGCATCAAGAATTCTTGGCATGGGAGATGTGCTCACACTTATTGAAAAAGCACAGGCAAACGTTGACCAAGATAAGGCGAAAGAGCTTGAACAAAAAATGCGGACCATGAGCTTTACGCTTAATGATTTCCTCGAGCAGCTTGGCCAAGTTCGTAATATGGGTCCACTTGATGAACTGATCCAAATGATGCCGGGAGCCGGTAAAATGAAAGGGCTCAAAAACGTCCAAGTAGACGAAAAGCAGCTCAATCACATCGAAGCGATTATTAAATCAATGACGACCGAGGAAAAAGAACAGCCAGAGGTCATTAATGCAAGCCGAAGAAAACGGATTGCAAAAGGAAGCGGAACATCTGTACAGGAAGTCAATCGCCTTTTAAAGCAATTTGACGAAATGAAAAAGATGATGAAGCAAATGACCAACATGTCCAAAGGAAAGAAAAAAGGCTTTAAATTACCATTTATGTAATTGGTTATACATGATAAAACCGTTGTTAAGAAAAAACACTTTACAAACCCTTTTATCATTGTTAATATACTATCTTGTTGAAATATTTTCGGAGGTGCTAGTAAAATGGCAGTAAAAATTCGTTTAAAACGTATGGGATCAAAAAGATCTCCTTTCTATCGTATTGTTGTAGCAGATTCTCGTTCACCACGTGACGGTCGTTTCATTGAAACAGTTGGAACTTACAACCCAGTGTTATCACCAGCTGAGGTGAAAATCAACGAAGAATTAGCGCTTAAATGGCTTCAAAATGGTGCGAAACCATCTGATACAGTTCGCAACCTTTTCTCAAGCCAAGGAATTCTTGAAAAATTTCATAATGCGAAAAACAGCAAATAATGAATGAGCTGTCCTTGGAAGAATTGATTGTGTCCATCGTCGAGCCACTTGTTGATTTCCCAGAAGATATTCATGTATCTTCATTAGAAAAAGATGAGCAGGTGATTTACACACTGTCTGTCAATGCCGAAGATACCGGAAAAGTGATCGGAAAGCAGGGGCGTACAGCAAAAGCGATACGAACAGTCATTTTTGCAGCAGGTGCAGAGTCTTCTAAGAAAGTTCAACTTGAGATTGCTGACTAAAAAGGGAGAGGGCTTAGGACCTCCCCTTTTTTTACACGTTTAAATCTATTTTTCGTTATACTGTAGAGGACAAATGCCTTCGGATAGGGGGACAAAAAGGAAGATGCAGATCATTCAACATGTCACCGTGATGCAAGTATTAACTGAAAGCAGTAAGGACAAACTGTTAACGACTTTTTTGGAGAAAAAAGAAAGACTAGAACGTGAATGCAATCAGCTATATTTTCAACTAAAGAAGCATGAAAAAGAACCACATCAGCAAGAAGCCATCCCTCAATTTCAAAAAGCCATTGATAAAAGGCAAGAGAAAATCAGACAAATTGATTTTCAAGTAGAGCAGCTGCATATCTTGCCGCTTGGAAGTGAAATGAAAGAAACAGAAGTGGATGCGCTGGTTGAAGTGAAAATAGGTGATAAATGGGATGACAAAATGCAAGATAATGTCATTGTCGTCAAAGACGGCACCATTGTTGAAATACGTCAGGGGTGATTGAGAACATGGAGCTAGATTGGTTGAATGTCGGAAAGATCGTCAATACACACGGAGTGCGCGGTGAAGTGCGCGTTGTGTCAAAGACCGATTTCCCGGAAGAGCGCTACAAAAAAGGAAGCGTCCTCTATATTTTTAAGCAAGGTCAAAAGGACCCGCTGAAAGTCACTATAGCATCACACCGGCAGCACAAACAGTTTGATTTGCTCACATTTGAAGAAATAGGCTCTTTAAATGAAGCAGAGCAATTGAAAGAATCAATTTTAAAAGTAGAAAAAGAACATCTCGTTTCATTAGATGAAGGAGAGTTTTATTTCCATCAAATCATTGGCTGTGAAGTATACGATGAAAAGGACAAACTCATCGGCCACATCAAAGAGATTTTAACGCCGGGGGCAAATGATGTCTGGGTCGTTGAAAGAAAAGGAAAAAAGGATGCCCTTATACCTTATATTCCACCTGTCGTCAAAAAGATCGATATCTCATCCAAAACAGTACACATTGAAGTGATGGAAGGACTCATTGACGAATGAAAATTGACTTTTTAACGCTTTTTCCTGAAATGTTCGAAGGAGTGCTACACTCATCGATCTTAAAAAAAGCACAGGAAAAAGAAGCTGTCTCATTTCATGTCGTCAATTTTAGAGAGTATTCGGATCATAAGCATAAAACAGTGGATGACTATCCGTATGGCGGCGGTGCTGGTATGGTACTGAAAGCACAGCCTGTATTTGATGCGGTAGAAGATTTGACGAATAAAGCAAGCAAGAAGCCCCGAATCATTCTTGTCTGTCCTCAAGGGGAAAGATACACACAAAAGAAGGCAGAAGAGCTTGCAAAAGAAGAGCATCTTATGTTCATTTGCGGCCACTATGAAGGCTACGATGAGCGCATCAGGGAGCATCTTGTCACAGATGAAATTTCAATTGGAGATTTCGTTCTCACAGGCGGAGAGCTGCCGGCGATGATGATTGCAGACAGTGTGGTCAGGCTTTTGCCTCATGTGCTTGGAAAAGAAGCGTCTCACATCGAAGATTCATTTAGTACAGGTCTGCTTGAGCACCCGCACTATACAAGACCAGCCGATTATAAAGGACTAAAAGTGCCGGATGTGCTCCTCTCTGGAAATCATGCCAAAATTGAAGAGTGGCGGCGCAAAGAATCCTTGAAGCGAACCTATACAAGACGGCCAGATTTGATTGATTCATGCAAAACTTTAACGGATGAAGAAAAAAGATGGCTTTGGCAGCTTCATAATGACTAGATTGTATTGCACAGGGCATAGAGGTATGGTATGATACTACTTGTGACTTGGACGGCTTGCCGATTCAAGTTTGAAAACGATGTTCCGCTGCAATGAAGAAAGAGGACATGAGCATCTGTTGGAAGGAGTTGAAAACGATGCAACATTTGATTGAAGAAATCACAAAAGAACAATTACGCACTGATCTTCCAGCGTTCCGTCCTGGTGACACTTTACGTGTACACGTTAAAGTTGTCGAGGGTACTCGTGAGCGTATCCAGATCTTTGAAGGTGTTGTAATTAAGCGTCGTGGTGGTGGAATCAGCGAAACTTTCACAGTTCGTAAGATTTCTTACGGTGTAGGCGTTGAGCGTACATTCCCTGTACACACACCAAAAATCGCTAACATCGAAGTTGTACGTCACGGTAAGGTACGTCGTGCGAAACTTTACTACCTACGTGAACTTCGCGGTAAAGCGGCTCGTATCAAAGAAATCAGACGATAATGATATCAAAGGAAAGAGCTTGTTACCCGTAACAGGCTCTTTTTTTGTACAATGTATATAGACAACTAATAGAAGAGAGAAGGTGCACCTATGACGATTCAATGGTTTCCAGGCCATATGGCAAAAGCAAGACGTGAAGTCACAGAAAAATTAAAGCTCATCGACATTGTATTTGAATTAACGGATGCAAGAATCCCGATGTCCTCTAGAAACCCAATGATCGAAGAAATCCTTCAAAATAAACCCAAAATCATGCTCTTAAACAAAGCAGATAAAGCAGATCCTCGTATGACAAAGGAGTGGCAGGCGTATTTTGAGCAGCAAGGCGTTCGGTCACTTGCCATTAACTCTGTCGATGGACAAGGGTTAAATCAGATCATCACGACTTCAAAAGAAATCTTAAAAGAAAAATTCGACCGCATGAAAGCAAAAGGCGTCAAGCCGCGTGCGATTCGAGCGCTGATTATCGGGATTCCCAATGTCGGGAAATCGACCTTGATCAATCGTTTAGCAAAAAAGAACATCGCCAAAACAGGAGACAGGCCTGGTATTACCACATCACAGCAATGGGTGAAGGTAGGGAAAGAACTTGAACTGCTCGATACCCCTGGAATCCTCTGGCCAAAATTTGAAGATGAGCAAGTAGGACTCAGGCTGGCGGTTACTGGAGCGATCAAAGATTCAATCATCAACTTACAGGATGTCGCCGTGTATGCACTGCGTTTTCTAGAAGAGAACTATCCAGAGCGATTAAAAAAACGCTATGACCTCGCCGATATACCTGAAGATACGGTTGAGCTGTTTGATGCAATTGGCACAAAGCGCGGCTGTCTGATGAGCGGAGGATTCATTAATTACGACAAAACCACCGAAATCATTATTCGGGATATTCGAACTGAAAAATTTGGTCCCCTCACTTTTGAGAAGCCTGAAAGCTAAAAGACACGCAGCTCATGCGGGTCTTTATTTTTTGTGAAAAACTGCCGATATAAAGAAGGAGGCTGCGAAAGAGCCTATGTACACTGTGAAACAAATAAAAGAACTGATAGAAAAGCATTCGCACGACGAGTCATACATTCGTGAGCTTGTAAAAGATGATACAAGAAAAAGTGTCCAAAAGCTTATAGAAAAGTGGCACAAAGAGAGAGAAAAGCAGCAAGAACTTCGTGCAGCATGGAATCAAATGATGCAATTTGAAAACCAAGCAAAGGCGCAAGGATACACGTGTATTGCAGGTATAGATGAAGCAGGAAGAGGCCCGCTGGCAGGCCCAGTTGTCGCAGCAGCTGTCATATTAAAAGAAGAAACAGTCCTGCTCGGTTTAAACGACTCAAAGCAACTATCTGAGAAAAAAAGATTGGCTTATTATGATTTGATTCAAGAAAAAGCACTCGATATCGGAATCGGCATTGTTGATGCGGCTACGATTGATGAAATCAATATTTACGAAGCATCAAGACTGGCGATGGTGAGAGCTGTGGAGCAGTTAACTCATACACCTGATTATCTACTCATAGATGCAATGACACTCCCGCTTCCTACTCACCAGGAGAATATCATCAAAGGAGATGCAAAAAGTGCATCCATTGCAGCTGGTGCATGTATTGCGAAAGTGACAAGGGATCAGATGATGGAGGAGTATGGACGTCAATACCCTGAGTACCGGTTTGAAAAACATAAAGGGTACGGAACGAAAGAGCACCTGGCTGCCATTCAAAAACACGGTGCCGCCCCTATCCATCGATTATCGTTTGCACCAGTGAAATCCGTTATTTCATAAATTTTTGACACAAGGAGGCTGCCTGTGATGACAAGAGTGGAAGACATACATACAGCACTGAATAGCCGGTTAAATACGGCAGAATCTGTTCCATTAAACACCGAAGGAAAGGAAAATGTGCACCGGCTGATTCTCGGAAAAGTACTTAAAATGCTTGGAGATGATACAGCGCTTGTTCAAATAGGCTCGAACAAAATAAAAGCGCAGCTAGCAGCTCAGCTAAAAGCGGATGCATTCTATTGGTTCCAATTTGAACAAGAGGGTGGAGGCAGCCTCAATAAACTAAGGCCCGTTCAACAATTTGATCAAGATCCCAAGACGTTAAAGGATGCAGCAGCCAAACTATTAGAAGGCCTGTCACTTAAAAATGGGATTGAAAACATATTAACGGCTACAGCCTTTTTAAAAGAAAAATCGGTCATCAATGAAGCCGAGTTAAAAACGGCAGTGAAATGGATCGAACAGTTTCAAGGAGCCGATGTCAAAAAAGGGCTGCAGGCACTCCTGTTTGCTTTGAAGAAAGATTTACCGATTCAGCAAGGGGTTCTCCAATCGATATTAGCAGTGAAATCATCTTCTGCTCTTCATCAGGATATAAAAGCGCTGCTAGATCGTTTAACACAGCTGCCGAAGCAATCAGATGCCACACAGGCCCTTACACAAGCCGTTCGGTCAGTCATAGATGCTGAGACTACTGTTCATGCAGAAAAGCTCTTATCGGTCCTTCTAACAGCGAAAGAAGGCCAAGTGAAGCAGGGAGGCAGTATGACAGTGCCATCTCATTTCAATCCGTCTCAGCAAACAGAGAATAGCCAAGCTTCAATCGTCCAAGGGCGTCAGACAGTTTCAATCAATCAGCCTAACGCGCAGCAGTTGATAAGTCCAAAGCAGCTGCCTATCCCGATTCAGCAAATAGAGCGCATACTGACAAGCATGACAAAGCAAGGTGCAGACGGACAGCAGCAGCCCGACTTAAAACCGTTCACATCACTGCTTCAAGGGCTCCAGCAGGCAGGATCTCAGCCTGACGCAAAGGCATCCGTGCTTCTAAAAGAATTTCCGTTCCTTTCAAAAACAGAGGCGAATGCATTGGCTCAGGTCATTCAGCAGACTGAACCAACATTAAGCAATAAAACCGATGTGCTCGATTTACTTACGACGATGAAAAAGGCGATAGGTGTACGTGATGAAATCGGTATGCTGAAACTACTGGAAAAAGGCAGCCAGGATGTAAAAAGTCAGGAGCTTCATCAACTAAAGCTCGTCTTAAATGATGTGAGGCAGGCGGATTTACCGGAGCACGTTAAAAAAGAAGCGGATCAATTGTTTCATAGATTGAATGGCCAGTTATTCGTGCAGCAGGAAAACCAAACCGTCAGTCAGATGATGGTCTCCTATCCTCTTTTCTCAAAGCATAGTGTTCAAGATTTAACGTTTATTTTAAAAGGACATAAGAAAAAAGATGGTTCTATTGATATTTCTCAGTGCCGCCTCATGTTTTACTTAAACATGGAAAATCTTGAAGAAACATTAATAGACTGTACGATTCAGCAAAAGGTCATGGCGATTACAATTGAGACAGCCCATGAACTGCAAGGAACAATTAATCCGATGATTCCAGCTGTTCGAGAGAATTTAAATGCCTTAGGATATAGTTTAACGGGTATTACAGCAAAGAAGAGGCAAGAACAAATAGATCCGTCTCATTTTCTAGATGAACACTTTCATAAAATCAGCGAGAAAGGGCTGGACTTACGAGTATGAAGGATTCAAAACCGCTTAGAAGAGCGGTCGCTCTACATTACGATGAAGAAAAACAAAAGGCGCCAAAAGTCATCGCAACAGGAAGCGGCTATGTGGCAGATCATATTATTGAAGAAGCAAAGAAATCAGGAGTTCCCATCCAAGAAGACCCTAATTTAGTAGAACTCATGCGCCATTTAACGCTTGATGAAGAAATACCTGAAGCATTATACGATACTGTAGCAGAAATATTTTCGTTTATCTATAGGTTAGATCAAAAAATGAAAAAATAAGGTAAAATAAGTGATTTGGATGAAAAATTTATATTTTTAATAAAATAAAAGTTTGAATGTTTAGAAGGATTTTACGATTTTACATAGAACCCTAGACATTCTCTTTTTTATTCTTTAAAATGAAAGCGCAGTCTATTTTATAATTTTTGTTTCTACATATGTTGGGAGGATGGGAAATGAATATCCATGAGTACCAAGGAAAAGAAATCCTAAGAAAATATGGGGTTTCAGTTCCAAATGGTAAAGTAGCATTTACACCTGATGAAGCAGTGAAAGCATCAGAAGAGCTAGGAAGCTCTGTATATGTCGTAAAAGCACAGATTCATGCAGGCGGCCGTGGTAAAGCAGGCGGGGTAAAAATTGCAAAAACAAAAGATGAAGTGAAAGGGTTTGCAGAGGAATTGCTCGGCAAAACACTTGTCACACATCAAACTGGGCCTGAAGGGCGTGAAATAAAACGCTTACTTATTGAAGAAGGCTGCGATATTCAAAAGGAGTACTATGTTGGACTTGTTTTGGACAGAGCGACATCAAGAATTGTATTGATGGCTTCTGAAGAAGGCGGTACTGAAATTGAAGAAGTAGCAGAAAAAACGCCAGAGAAAATCGTCAAAGTGGTCATCGACCCAGCGATTGGCTTGCAAGGCTATCAGGCAAGAGAAGTAGCGTTTAAAATTAATATTCCAACAAAATTAGTTGGCCAAGCTGTTAAATTTATGACTAGCCTTTACAACGCGTTTATTGAAAAAGATTGTTCAATTGCTGAGATTAATCCACTTGTTGTAACAGGCGATGGAAAAGTCATGGCACTTGATGCGAAATTAAACTTTGATAGCAATGCCTTATATAGACAAAAAGATATATTAGAATACCGTGACCTTGATGAAGAGGACCCAAAGGAAATTGAAGCTTCTAAATATGATCTAAGCTATATTTCCCTAGACGGAAATATTGGCTGTATGGTCAATGGAGCAGGTCTTGCGATGTCTACAATGGATATCATCAAGCATTACGGGGGGGACCCTGCAAACTTCCTAGATGTTGGCGGCGGTGCAACGGCTGAAAAAGTAACGGAAGCATTTAAAATCATCTTATCTGATCAAAATGTAAAAGGGATTTTCGTGAACATTTTTGGCGGCATCATGAAATGTGATGTCATTGCAGAAGGTGTCGTTGAAGCGACGAAACAAGTCGGCTTAACATTACCACTCGTTGTGCGTCTTGAAGGAACAAACGTTGAATTAGGGAAGAAAATTCTGAGTGATTCAGGCTTAAATATCACTTCTGCTGAGTCTATGGCTGACGGGGCAGAAAAGATTGTATCTTTAGTCAAGTAGAGCAGAAAGGCAGGGAACCTAAATGAGTGTATTTATTGATAAAAATACGAGAGTAATTGTTCAGGGAATTACCGGTTCAACCGCATTGTTCCATACTAAACAAATGATTGAGTACGGAACAAATATTGTTGGCGGTGTCACACCTGGAAAAGGTGGAACTGAAGTAGAAGGAGTTCCTGTATTTAATACTGTATCTGAAGCCGTACAAACAACTGGAGCAAACGCTTCTGTTATCTATGTACCAGCACCATTTGCAGCAGATGCCATTTTAGAGGCAGTTGATGCAGACGTGGATCTAGTCATTTGTATTACTGAACATATTCCAGTACTTGATATGGTCAAAGTGAAACGGTATATGGAAGGTAAGAAGACAAGACTTGTTGGACCAAACTGCCCTGGTGTGATTACACCTGAAGAATGTAAGATTGGCATCATGCCTGGCTACATTCATAAAAAAGGTCATGTTGGAGTTGTTTCTCGTTCTGGAACGCTTACATATGAAGCGGTACATCAGCTTTCAGAGGCTGGCGTAGGTCAATCGACAGCTGTAGGAATCGGCGGAGACCCCGTAAATGGAACGAACTTTATTGATGTATTAAAAGCCTTTAATGAAGATCCTGATACACACGCTGTCATTATGATCGGTGAAATCGGCGGTACGGCCGAAGAAGAAGCAGCTGAATGGGTAAAAGCAAATATGACAAAGCCAGTTGTTGGCTTTATTGGCGGTAAAACGGCGCCTCCAGGAAAACGCATGGGACATGCTGGTGCCATTATTTCTGGTGGTAAAGGAACAGCTGATGAAAAAGTAAAAACAATGCGTGAATGTGGAATTGAAGTGGCAGAGACACCATCTGTCATGGGAGAAACCTTGATTAAAGTGCTAAAAGAGAAGAATCTCTTCGAAGCTTGTAAAACGCATTAATGACACAAGAAGACTTGTTCTTTGACAAGTCTTCTTCTTTCTATCTTAAACTGGAGGAATGGTATGTACAACGTGTCCGAAAGAATGATTTTTCACCGCTTAAAAGGCCTCATCTCACCCTCTTTGTTAACAAAATGGTGGAAAGTTGATCCTGAGTTATATATAAATGAAGAAACACATCATTACAAACAGGATCGATCATTACAAACGATCGACTTTACCCGCTTAAAACAAGCTGAAGAAAATGAATTCCCCATTTTTCAACACATCGTTCAAGCCTATTTAAAGCAAAACATTCACATGATTCCCATCACATCACCCTTATATCCCAGAACACTAAAACATATTTATGATCCTCCCCCTGTGTTATTCCTAAAAGGAAACGTATCATATTTAAATGAAGAAAAAGGTTTAGGTGTAGTAGGCACGCGTGTTCCATCGTCTTATGGAGAAGCATGTGTGAAGAAAATTGTTGGTGAACTTGTTAAGGAAGATTGGATGATTGTCAGTGGCTTAGCAAAAGGAATCGATGGACTTGCACACAAGGAGTGCATCAGAAAAAAAGGGAAAACCATTGGTGTTGTAGCTGGCGGTTTCCAGCATTTATATCCAAAGGAACATGTGCAAATGGCTCAATACATGGGAGAGCATCATTTGCTTTTGTCAGAGCATCCGCCTTATATCAAACCAGAAAAATGGCACTTTCCAATGAGAAATCGTTTAATTAGTGCACTAACAAAAGGAACCATCGTGATCCAGTGTAAAGAAAAGAGCGGTTCGCTCATTACAGCGTATCAGGCGCTTGAGCAAGGAAAAGAAGTGTTTGCGGTGGCAGGATCAATCTTTGATCCTAATTCCACAGGTCCAGCTAGACTCATTCAGCAGGGAGCAAAGCTTGTTCATTCTACGAAGGATATTTTAGAGGAATTCTCCTTCCGTGGCGTTCAATATACTGAACTCTCATAAAAATATCGTTTGACAAACGACACAGGAATATTTAATAATAGTGAGGATTTAAGTTTACACTTCGTTTTTCGTGTTTATAATGATGTTCATCATAAAGAATTTTTAACGATTGCCTGTTAGATAGGTGCAATTAACATAAATATGAATTGTGAAATGTATAAAGAGAGAACACCTCTTAAGGGGGATTTTGAGTATGGCTGATTATTTAGTCATCGTTGAGTCGCCAGCAAAGGCGAAAACGATTGAGCGTTATTTAGGAAAAAAGTATAAAGTAAAGGCTTCAATGGGGCATATAAGGGATTTACCGAAAAGTCAGTTAGGTGTTGACACTGAGCATGACTTCGAACCGAGATATATTACGATTCGCGGAAAAGGCCCCGTTTTAAAGGAATTAAAAACAGCGGCGAAAAAAGCAAAGAAAGTCTATCTCGCAGCTGACCCCGATAGAGAGGGAGAAGCGATTGCTTGGCATTTAGCACACAGTCTTGACCTTGACCTCTCTTCAGATTGCCGCGTTGTCTTTAACGAGATTACAAAAGATGCGATTAAAGATTCCTTTAAGCATCCACGTATGATTAATATGGACTTGGTTGATGCGCAGCAGGCAAGACGGATTTTAGATCGTTTAGTTGGGTATAAAATCAGTCCGATTTTATGGAAGAAAGTTAAAAAAGGATTAAGTGCTGGGCGTGTTCAATCTGTAGCACTCCGCCTGATTATTGATCGCGAGAATGAAATTAATGAATTCAAACCAGAAGAATACTGGACAATTGATGGTACATTCCTAAAAGGAAAAGAAACCTTCGAAGCTAGTTTCTTTGGCGTGAGTGGCAAAAAGCACCCATTGAAAACAAAAGAAGATGTAAAAGAAATCCTTTCGAAACTAAAAGGTAGCAAATTCTCTGTAGAAAAAGTGACGAAAAAAGAGCGGAAACGCAATCCAGCTGTCCCGTTTACGACATCTACCCTACAGCAGGAGGCTGCAAGAAAACTAAACTTCCGTGCGAAAAAGACGATGATGATTGCGCAGCAATTATATGAAGGAATAGATCTTGGTAAAGAAGGTACAGTAGGACTCATTACATATATGAGAACGGACTCAACACGTATTTCCAATACGGCGATTGAAGAAGTATCTGCTTTCATTGATCAAACGTACGGTAAGAATTTCTTAAACACAACAAAACGAACCGCCAAAAAGAACGAAAATGCACAAGATGCGCACGAAGCCATCAGGCCTACTTCTACGCTAAGAAAACCGGCAGATGTCAAACATGTGCTAAGCAGAGACCAGCTTCGTCTTTATAAATTGATTTGGGAACGATTTGTGGCAAGCCAAATGGCGCCAGCTGTTCTCGATACAATGAGTGTGGATCTTGAAAATAACGGTCTTACGTTCCGTGCTAATGGAAGTAAGGTGAAATTCCCTGGATTTATGAAGGTATATGTGGAAGGGAAGGACGACCAGCTAGAAGAAAAGGACAAAATGCTTCCTGATCTAAAAGAGGGAGATACGGTTCTTTCAAAAGATATCGAACCTGAACAGCACTTCACGCAACCGCCTCCGCGCTACACAGAGGCAAGACTTGTCAAAACGCTTGAAGAGCTTGGTATAGGCCGTCCATCTACGTATGCACCAACATTAGACACGATTCAAAAGCGCGGCTATGTCGCACTTGATAACAAACGGTTTATTCCAACTGAGCTTGGAGAAATTGTACTCAACTTAATTATCGAATTCTTCCCTGAAATCATTAACGTGGAATTCACGGCGAAAATGGAAAAAGAACTTGATAGCGTTGAAGAAGGTACGATTGAATGGGTTCGCATTATCAACAGCTTCTATCAAGACTTTGCCAAACGGGTAGAAAAAGCAGAAGCAGAGATGCAAGAAGTGGAAATTGAGCCTGAATACGCTGGAGTTGATTGTGAAGAGTGTGGACATCCGATGGTGTACAAAATGGGTAGATACGGTAAGTTCATGGCGTGCTCTAACTTTCCTGACTGCCGTAACACGAAACCAATTGTCAAAGATATCGGTGTCAAATGCCCGACATGTCATGAAGGAAACATTGTTGAACGAAAATCTAAGAAACGCCGCATTTTTTATGGCTGTGATCGTTTTCCAGAGTGTGAATTCGTCTCTTGGGACAAACCAATTGAAAGAAAGTGTCCAAAATGCGAAAATATGCTTGTAGAGAAAAAGCTGAAAAAAGGCGTTCAAGTTCAATGTGTGAACTGTGATTATAAAGAGGAACAGCAAAAATAGCGGTGAGCAACCTTGTTCACCTGCTTTTTTATGTCATCAAACAGAACTTACGAAATAGGAGAGTTGTACAATGAGTCAATTTGTAAATGTGATCGGAGCAGGTTTAGCAGGAAGTGAAGCTGCATGGCAAATAGCCAAGCGCGGAATTAAAGTCAATTTGTATGAGATGAGACCTGTCAAACAAACGCCAGCTCACCACACAGATAAATTTGCGGAGCTCGTATGCAGCAACTCATTACGTGCGAACGCTTTGACGAATGCGGTAGGTGTATTAAAGGAAGAAATGCGTCATTTAGATTCGGCGATTATCGCAGCAGCAGATGAAAGCTCAGTTCCTGCTGGCGGAGCACTTGCAGTAGACCGTCATGAATTTGCAGCAAACGTCACAGATCGTGTGAAGAATCATCCGAATGTCACTGTCTTTCAAGAAGAAGTACAAAGCATTCCAGAAGGCCCGACAATTATCGCAACTGGCCCACTTACATCTGAAGCACTTTCAAAAGAATTAAAATCACTAACAGGTGAAGAGTATTTATATTTCTACGATGCAGCGGCACCAATTCTAGAGAAAGATAGCATTGATATGGATAAGGTGTACTTGAAATCACGCTATGATAAAGGGGAAGCCGCTTATTTAAACTGTCCAATGACCGAAGAGGAATTCGATCGTTTTTATGAGGCGTTAATTTCTGCTGAAACGGTGCCTTTAAAAGAGTTTGAAAAAGAAATCTTCTTTGAAGGCTGCATGCCAATTGAAGTCATGGCGAAAAGAGGAAAGAAAACGATGCTGTTTGGTCCGATGAAACCAGTAGGACTTGAAGATCCGAAAACAGGAAAAAGACCTTACGCTGTTGTTCAATTAAGACAGGATGATGCAGCAGGTACTTTATATAACATCGTTGGTTTCCAAACTCATTTGAAGTGGGGCGATCAAAAGGAAGTATTCCGTTTGATCCCAGGTCTTGAAGAAGCAGAGATTGTTCGTTATGGCGTGATGCACCGTAATACATTTATTAACTCTCCAAGCCTTTTAAGACCGACTTATCAGTTTAAAAATAGAGATGATCTATTCTTTGCCGGACAAATGACAGGCGTTGAAGGCTATGTCGAGTCCGCGGCTTCGGGACTAGTGGCTGGAATTAATGCGGCTCGTTTTGTCAAAGGAGAAGAGCTTGTCACACTTCCTGAAGAAACGGCGATTGGCAGTATGGCTTACTATATCACGTCGACAAACAAGAAAAGCTTCCAGCCGATGAATGCAAACTTTGGCTTGCTGAAAGATCTTGGCGTTCGGATTAAAAACAAACAAGAGCGGTATGCAGAGTACGCTAAGCGCGCAATCGAAACTATTCAAACTATTTCGAAATCTCTGTAGTAAAACATTGCACGGAAAGCAAGATATGTGATACCATTTAAAAGCCTTAAAGAGGTGTAAAAATGACGAATAAACAGCGTCTTGTCCACTTATTCATTGAATATTTGCAAATTGAAAAAAACTATTCAGCTTTAACGATCTCAGGATATTCAGAAGCCATTGAAGAGTTTGTCAGATTTATGAACATTCAAGGAATAGACGGTTTTGAAGAGGTATCCTATCAAGATACGAGAATTTATTTAACAGAAGCTTATGAAAAAGGCCTGACAAGAAGAACGATTAGTAAGAAAGTCTCTGCGCTTCGCAGCTTTTATAAATTTTTATTAAGAGAACAGCTTGTGAAAGAAAACCCTTTTTTACTCGTTAGCTTACCAAAACAGGATAAGCGAATTCCTTCATTTTTGTATGAAGAAGAACTAAAAGAGCTTTTTACAGTTTCTGATGTAAGCACACCGCTTGGACAAAGAAATCAAGCCATTTTAGAAATTCTTTATGCAACAGGTATGAGGGTCAGTGAGTTATGTTCATTAAAAGAATCTGATCTTGATTTATCGATGGATACAGTGCTTGTTCATGGGAAAGGCAGCAAACAGCGGTATGTTCCTTTCGGTTCGTACGCACATGAAGCGCTGGTCACTTATTTAGAGGATGGAAGGCAGAAGCTGACAGCTAAGGCGAAAGAGCGTGCTGATGCGTATGTGTTTTTGAATCAGCGCGGAGCCCCTCTTACAGATCGAGGCGTTCGATTCATTCTCACTGAATTAATGAAAAAGGCGTCAGGCACATTACATATCCATCCTCACATGCTAAGGCACACCTTTGCCACGCATCTCTTAAACGAGGGGGCGGATTTGAGAAGTGTTCAAGAACTTCTCGGTCACTCAAACTTATCATCAACACAGGTGTACACGCATGTATCAAAAGATTCTTTAAGAAAAACGTACATGTCTCATCACCCAAGGGCTTTTAAACGATCCTAAAAGGAGGTTTTTTCATGTCATCATTTCATGCAACAACCATCTTTGCCGTTCAACATAAAGGAAAAAGTGCGATGGCTGGAGACGGTCAGGTCACATTCGGGCAGGCTGTCGTGATGAAACACACAGCAAAAAAAGTGCGCCGTCTTTTTGGAGGCAAAGTGCTCGCAGGTTTTGCAGGTTCAGTAGCAGATGCATTTACACTCTTTGAAAAGTTTGAAACAAAGCTTGAAGAATATGGTGGTAACTTAAAGCGAGCAGCTGTAGAACTAGCGAAAGAATGGCGAAGTGACAAGATGCTCAGACAGCTAGAGGCTATGCTCATCGTCATGAACAAAGAAAGCATCCTGCTCGTATCTGGAACAGGAGAGGTCATCGAGCCAGATGATGGTATTTTGGCGATCGGCTCAGGCGGCAACTATGCGCTTAGCGCCGGGAGAGCACTCAAAACACATGCAGGTGATCATCTCTCAGCTAGAGAAATTGCAAAGGCTGCTCTTGAAACGGCAGGAGAAATCTGTGTCTACACGAACGACCAAATCACTTTAGAAGAGCTTGAATAGAAAGGACATGAGACGTATGGAGAAAAAGCCGTTTACCCCAAGAGAGATAGTTGAAAAGCTTGATCAGTACATCATTGGTCAGCTTGATGCGAAAAAAGCAGTGGCGGTGGCTTTAAGAAACCGTTACAGAAGAAGTCTTTTACATGATAAGCTAAAGGATGAAGTCGTTCCTAAAAACATTTTAATGATCGGCCCAACAGGTGTGGGGAAAACAGAGATTGCCCGCAGAATTGCACGAATTTCTGGTGCACCTTTTATTAAAGTGGAAGCGACGAAGTTTACTGAAGTTGGATATGTCGGCCGTGACGTAGAGTCGATGGTCAGAGATTTAGTTGAGACTGCGATTAGACTTGTCAAAGAAGAAAAGATGAAAGATGTTCAAGAAGAAGCAGAAAAACAAGCAAACAAACGTCTTGTTCATTTGCTTGTTCCTGGTAAGAAAAAAAGCCAGTCTGTGAAAAATCCTTTTGAGATGCTGTTTGGCGGTTCTGATGCAGACGACCGTGATCGAGATGACTCAAATGAAGAAGTAGAGCTTGAATCGACAAGAAAACGTATTGCTCACCAGCTGGCTATGGGTGAACTTGAAGATCATTATGTCACAATCGAAGTGGATGAGCAGCAGCCGTCCATGTTTGATATGCTTCAAGGCTCGGGTATGGAGCAAATGGGCATGAACATGCAGGATGCGCTCAGCAATCTCATGCCTAAAAAGAAAAAACGCAAAAAACTGACCGTCAGAGAAGCTAGAAAGGCGTTAACTGCTGAGGAAGCTTCAAAACTGATTGATATGGATGAAGTCAGTCAGGAAGCCGTCTATAAAGCAGAGCAGCAAGGGATTATTTTTATCGATGAAATCGACAAAATTGCCAAAAGCGGCGGTGCATCATCTGCAGATGTTTCTCGTGAAGGGGTTCAACGTGATATTTTACCGATTGTAGAAGGTTCAACTGTGATGACGAAATATGGGGCAGTGAAAACGGATCATGTGCTTTTTGTAGCAGCAGGTGCATTTCATATGGCGAAACCCTCAGATTTGATTCCAGAGCTTCAGGGGCGCTTCCCAATCCGTGTAGAATTAGATAAATTAAGTATAGAAGACTTTGTGAAAATCTTAACGGAACCAGATAACGCGTTATTAAAGCAATATAAAGCTTTACTTGAAACAGAAGGTATATCTCTTGAATTTTCTGACGATGCTATTCATAAGATTGCCGAAATGGCTTATCACGTCAATCAGGAGACGGATAACATCGGTGCAAGAAGGCTTCATACCATACTTGAGAAGCTGCTTGAAGAGCTCTCATTTGAGGCACCGGATATTACACTCGAGACGGTGACCATTACCCCTCAGTATGTAGAAGAGAAGCTAGGAAAGATTGCAAATAACAAAGACTTAAGTCAATTTATACTTTAACAAATGAATAAAGTAATCTAGGAGGATCATTATTATGGCGTTACTACAAAAAACAAGGATTATTAACTCAATGCTGCAAGATTCAGCGGGGAAACCAGTTAATTTTAAAGAGATGGCGGAAACACTGAGAGATGTCATTGATTCAAACATTTTTGTGTTGAGTAGAAGAGGGAAACTTCTTGGTTACTCAATCAATCAACAGATTGAAAATACACGTATGAAAAAAATGCTTGAAGATCGTCAGTTCCCAGAAGAATATACGAAGAGTCTATTCAACGTACCTGAAACTTCTTCAAACCTTGATATTAACAGTGAATATACAGCTTTCCCAGTTGAGAACCGTGATTTATTCCAATCAGGTTTGACAACCATTGTTCCGATTATCGGCGGTGGGGATCGTTTAGGAACGTTAATCCTGTCTCGT
Organism: Bacillus sp. SIMBA_154; assembly: GCF_046536015.1. Classification (NCBI taxonomy): domain Bacteria; kingdom Bacillati; phylum Bacillota; class Bacilli; order Caryophanales; family Bacillaceae; genus Bacillus; species Bacillus sp. SIMBA_154. The sequence continues at coordinate 139,797 of NZ_JAWJBV010000002.1, read as the reverse complement.
TTGCAAGATAGATTCACTGATGATGATTTAATACTTGCTGAGTACGGAGCAACAGTTGTTGGAATGGAGATCCTTCGTGAAAAAGGAGAAGAAATCGAAGAAGAAGCAAGAAGTAAAGCAGTTGTTCAAATGGCGATTAGTTCTCTTTCATATAGTGAGCTCGAGGCGATTGAGCACATCTTTGAAGAACTTGATGGAAACGAAGGACTCCTTGTGGCAAGTAAAATTGCTGACCGTGTAGGGATCACTCGTTCAGTGATCGTGAACGCCTTACGTAAATTAGAAAGTGCAGGCGTGATCGAATCTCGTTCTCTTGGAATGAAGGGAACGTACATCAAAGTGTTAAACAACAAATTTTTAATTGAGCTTGAAAATTTAAAATCTCATTAATCCAAAAACCCTTTTCGGCCGAAATAAATGCTGAAAAGGGTTTTTTTGTATGATAAAGGGGGATTTGTCCGAAAAATGACACTCTTTTTTCCAAGAAACCCCTTACAATTCTGTAGTGCTTTGAATCTAGGTCTTTGTGCCTATCTGTAAAATAGATATATATTACGAGTTTTTTTTACATATACATCATAGACTTTAATCCTATTATTTCTTACAATGAACATATGGTTTTACAAATCTCGACATGATTAAATGGAATGAAATACATATGATTGGAGGTATATGGTTTTGGATATATTTTCTGGAACGATAAGCAACCTTGAGAATGCCTTGGGTAGAGCGAATGTTAAGCAAAAAGTCATAAGCAATAATATCGCGAATATAGACACACCGAACTACAAGTCGAAAAACGTCGCATTCCATGATATGCTAAATGACGCGTCAATCAAATTAGATGCCAAAAAAACATACGAAGGTCACATTGATTTTTCTAAAACAGGGTCTAATTATTCAGTTGTTTCGAGAAACCGTACTTCTTATCAAGAAAACGGAAATAATGTCGATATTGATCAAGAGATGAGTGAACTCGCTAAAAACCAAATTCAGTATAATGCGTTGGTTGAAAGAATGAGCGGAAAGTTCAATTCTCTTAAAACAGTTTTGACAGGAGGTAAGTGATGTCGATTTTTTCAGGAGTTAACGCTTCGGCCTCAGCATTAACAGCACAGAGGCTCAGAATGGACGTTGTATCCTCGAACCTTGCAAATATGGATACAACAAGAGCTAAACAGGTTGATGGTAACTGGGAGCCTTATAGACGTAAGCTCGTCACATTACAGCCGTCAGGTGAATCATTTTCATCTATATTGAACTCAAGTATGAATTCGAGCGGCAAATTAGGAAACGGCGTCAAAGTAACGAAGATTACAGAAGACGAAACTCCATTCAACCTTCAATATGACCCTACAAATCCCGATGCCAATGAAAATGGATATGTTCAAACACCAAATGTTGATCCATTAAAGGAAATGGTTGACCTCATCAGCAGCTCAAGGTCATATGAAGCAAATGTGACTGCGCTAAATGCGAATAAAAGCATGCTGATGAAAGCTTTAGAAATAGGAAAGTAAGGTGAAAAGAATTGGTTAATGCAATATCTCCTTTCCAGCTTCAAACCGCTCAGCAAGCAAGTGAATTGACGAATGCATCGTCTGTGCAGGCGGCTGCACCTAAAAGCCAAACGAATTTCTCTGATGTGCTGAAAAATTCCATTGAGGCATTAAATCAATCACAGCTGAAATCAGACCAGTATACAAATGCTCTTGCACAAGGTAAAGATGTCAATCTCGATGAAGTCATGATTGCTTCGCAAAAAGCGAGTGTGACACTCACAGCTGCGACGGAGTTTCGAAATAAAGCAGTCGAAGCGTACCAAGAGATTATGAGAATGCAGATGTAGGAGGTGCTGACGGACAAAAAAAGACTGAATGGAATGACCGGGGGTTAAGATGAATCGTACTTTAATGCAATTAAGAACAAAAACAGTTGAGTTTTGGCGAAATCGATCAAAATTACAAAAAATACTCATGATTGGCGGCGTTGCTGCCCTAGCAATCATTATTACGGTTGTTAGCATCTTTGCTTCTTCTGAAAAAATGGTTCCGCTGTTTAGAGATTTGTCTGAGGCAGAAGCAGGGCAAATTAAACAGGAACTGGATGGCAAAAACGTCAAATCGGAACTCGCAAATAATGGAACGACGATTTTAGTTCCAGAAAAGCAAGCAGATTCTTTAAAAGTCACTCTCGCATCAGAAGGACTTCCTAAGACAGGGAATATTGATTATTCCTTCTTTGCGAACAACTCCGGCTTCGGTTTAACAGATAATGAATTTGATGTTCTGAAAGTAGACGCAACTCAGACAGAACTATCCAATCTGATCAACACGATTGATGGGATTAAAGATTCAAAAGTTATGATTAACCTGCCTAAAGATTCCGTTTTTGTTGGAGAAGAGCAAAGTAATGCATCAGCATCAATTGTGTTGCAAGTTGAGCCTGGCTACACGCTTACTCAGCAGCAAGTAAAAGGCCTTTATCATCTTATTTCAAAAAGTGTGCCGAATTTAAAAACAGAAAACATTGTCATTATGGACCAAGATTCGAACTACTACGACTTAAATAGCAGCTCCGATTCCTATGCAAGTGGAATGGATGCGCAGCAGCAGAAAAAAGAAGAAATTGAAAAGAACCTTCAAAGAAAAATTCAACAGCTGCTCGGAACGATGATGGGTCAAGAGAAAGTGGCCGTATCGGTCACAACAGACATTGATTTCACTGAAGAAAAAAGAAAAGAAGACCTAGTAGAGCCAGTTGATAAAGAAAACATGCAAGGCATCGCTGTCAGCGCTGAAAAGATTGCTGAAACCTATTCAGGTAATGGCGCAGCAGCTGGAGGCACCGCTGGAACAGGCGACGATGATGTCACAAATTATCAAGGCGCCGATGGAGCAAATGGAAGCGGAAATTACGAAAAGAACGAAGATCGTATCAATTATGAGGTAAACCGCATTCATAAAGATATCAAAGAAAGTCCTTATAAAATCAGAGACGTTGGCATTCAAGCATTGGTTGAACCACCAACTGCAAACGATGCGAACTCTTTAACTGCTGAAAGGCAAGATGATATCAAAAAGATTCTTTCAACGATCATTAGCACATCAATTGATAAAGAATACACAAATGGTCAAGCGCTCACTCAGGCTGACTTAGACAACAAAATCGTTTTATCTGTATCAAAATTAGACGGTAAACAGCAAACAGCAGCAGAAAACCCTTCAAACAATATTCCGATCTGGGTTTATATTGTAGGCGGTGTGCTACTCCTTGCAATTATCGCTCTCATTATTCTTCTTGTGCGTAAGCGCAGAAAAGAAGAGGAAGAAGAGTTTGAGCTTGATGAACGTTCACCAATCCATGTTCCTGATATCGATACTGAACCAGAAACAGAAGAAATGGTGAGGAAAAATCAGCTTGAAAAAATGGCAAAAGAAAAACCAGAAGACTTTGCTAAATTGCTACGCAGCTGGCTGTCCGAGGATTAGGAGGAATACACATGTCGAGAAAAGATCCGAATCGACTAACAGGCAGACAAAAAGCAGCAATCCTAATGATTTCCTTAGGGCTAGACGTGTCAGCATCTGTATACAAACATCTGTCTGAAGACGAAATAGAAAAATTAACATTAGAAATTTCCAATGTACGAAGTGTAGATACTGCTAAAAAAGATGAAGTCATCGAAGAGTTTCACAGCATTGCCATCGCGCAGGACTACATATCACAAGGCGGCCTTATGTATGCAAGACAAGTGCTTGAAAAAGCGCTTGGTGAGGACAAAGCGGATAGCATCTTAAACCGATTGACATCCTCTCTTCAAGTGAAACCATTTGATTTTGCTAGAAAGGCTGACCCGGAGCAAATCCTAAACTTTATTCAACATGAGCATCCACAAACCATTGCGCTCATACTTTCCTACTTAGATCCAGTACAGGCTGGGCAAATTTTATCTGAGTTAGGCGAGGATGTACAAACAGAGGTTGCGAGACGAATTGCCTTAATGGACCGCACATCTCCAGAGATCATCAATGAGGTGGAACGCATTCTTGAACAAAAGCTTTCTTCAACCTTTACGCAAGACTATACCCAAACGGGCGGGGTCGAAGCGGTTGTGGAAGTGTTAAATGGTGTAGACCGTGCAACGGAGAAGACCATTTTAGATACACTTGAAATTCAAGATCCTGAGCTTGCTGATGAAATTAAGAAACGTATGTTTGTCTTTGAAGATATTGTCACTCTTGATAGCAGAGCCATCCAGCGAGTCATTAGAGATGTTGAAAATGATGACTTATTGCTCGCCCTCAAAGTGGCAAGCGAAGAGGTCAAAGAAATTGTCTTCCGCAACATGTCCCAACGGATGGTCGAAACGTTCAAAGAAGAAATGGAGTTTATGGGGCCTGTCCGGCTTAGAGATGTCGAGGAAGCACAAACCCGTATTGTCAGCATCGTAAGACGACTCGAGGAAGCTGGAGAAATCGTCATAGCTCGAGGCGGAGGAGACGATATCATTGTCTAGGATTATCAAACATGAAACATCTGTTATTCCTGAGCAAGGCCGGCAAACGATTCCTTTGCAGCAAGTGGAGTTCAAAAAAGAACATCACGAAGAGGAGCTTTTCAACGAAACGGAAGCATCACAGCTTATCCTAAGTGATGCAGAAGATCAAGCAAGCCGTATTCTAGAACAAGCAAACAGTGAGCTAGAAAAAACAATGGCTGAAATCAATCAGCGCCGAGCTGATTTTGAAGCAGAAAGAATGCAGCTCATTGAAGAAGCGAAACAAACTGGTTATCAAGAAGGCTTCCAAAAGGGCGAGGCAGATGCGAACTTGCAGTACCAAGCTATGCTTGATCAAGCAAATGACATTGTCAATCTTGCGAAACAGGACTATGAAGAAAAAATTGAAAGCTCTGCTGAAGAAATTGTGGAACTGGCTTTCGAACTCGCCAAACGAGTTTGGTATGCAGCTGAGGACACGAAAGATCAATTTTCAGCTATTGTGAAGCAGGTCATTTCAGAAGTGAAAGAATATGATGATATTTCCATCTATGTCGACCCTGAACATTACGAGCATGTGATGGAATATAAAGACGAATTGATCAGAATTCTTCAAAAGGATACACATCTTGCCATATACTCGGATGAAAAAGCACCAAAAGGGACTTGTTACGTAGAAACAAGCTTTGGAAAAGTGGAAGCGAGTGTTGATACACAAATGAATCAGTTAAAAGAAAAACTCTTAGAAGTCATTGATTCAGGTGATCACAAATGAACATAGATGTGTTAAAAGAAACGATTGAAACCGCCGATCCTTATAAACGATTTGGTAAAGTCAATCGAGTTGTTGGGCTGATGATCGAGTCCAAGGGGCCAGAGAGCTCTGTTGGAGATGTTTGTCTCATTCATAAAAAAGGAAGTAAGCGCCATCCGATCAAAGCAGAGGTCGTTGGTTTTAGAGATGAAAACATTCTGCTCATGCCTTATGTTGAAGCATCCAATATCTCACCAGGAAGTCTAGTTGAAGCGACAGGTGAGTCGTTAAAGGTCAAAGTAGGTACTGGCTTAATTGGTGAAGTCGTTGACGCATTCGGTGATCCACTGGACGGCAGTATGCTTCCAAAGGGACTTGCACCTGTTTCGACAGAACAGTCTCCTCCAAACCCGATGGACAGGCCGCCGATTAGAGAAAAGATGGGCGTTGGTGTCAGAGTGATCGATAGTCTGCTCACAGTTGGCACTGGTCAAAGGATCGGGATTTTTGCTGGAAGTGGTGTTGGAAAAAGTACCTTAATGGGAATGATTGCAAAGCAGACAGAAGCGGATCTAAATGTCATTGCCCTTGTTGGAGAGCGTGGCCGTGAAGTTCGTGAGTTTATCGAAAAGGATTTAGGTGCTGAAGGACTGAAGCGTTCGATTGTTGTCGTCGCAACTTCTGATCAGCCCGCACTGACGAGAATGAAAGCAGCCTATACAGCGACAGCCATTGCGGAATATTTCAGAGACAGAGGCAAAAATGTCATGTTTATGATGGATTCTGTCACGAGGATCGCCATGGCACAAAGGGAAATAGGTCTTGCAACAGGCGAACCGCCAACTACAAAAGGATATACACCTTCAGTGTTCGCTATACTGCCAAAATTGCTTGAACGAACTGGAACGAATCAGCTTGGTTCCATCACAGCGTTTTACACAGTGCTTGTTGATGGTGACGACATGAATGAGCCGATCGCTGATACAGTCAGGGGGATTTTAGATGGCCACATTGTACTTGATCGGGCTTTAGCAAACAAAGGACAATTTCCCGCTGTCAATATTCTGAAAAGTATCAGCCGTGTCATGAGTAATATAGCAAGTCATGATCACAAGGAAGCGGCCAATCGGTTCCGTCAGCTTTTATCCACTTATCAAAACGCTGAAGACCTCATTAACATTGGAGCATATAAAAAAGGCTCCTCTAAGGATATTGATGAGGCCATGCAGGCTTATCCTCATCTCATTTCATTTTTGAAACAGGATGTAGAAGAGGCTGTATCTATTGAAGACAGTGTAAATTTATTGCTCGGTTTGATGAATAGAGAGGATTGACAAAAAAGTGAGATATCAATACAAATTTCAAAAGCTCTTGGAACTGAAAGAAAGTGAAAAAGACAAATCACTCTCAGCGTATCAACAATCCGTTTCCGCATTTGAGCAAGTCGCTGAAAAACTCTATGAAAATATGAGTAAAAAAGAGCTAATGGAAAAAAGCAAAGAAGAAAAGCTGAGAAGTGGAATGAGTGTCCAAGAAATGCGTCATTACCAGCAATTTGTGACCAACTTAGATAACACCATCCAGCATTATCAGCAACTTGTGATCATGAAACGTCATCAAATGAATGAAAAACAATCTGATTTAACTGAAAAAAACATTGAGTTTAAAAAGTTTGAAAAAATGAAAGAAAAGCAATTTGAAAAGTTTTCCCTTGAACATAAGGCAATTGAAATGAAAGAAATGGATGATATCTCTATCAGCCAATTCATGTTTCAAGGACATTAGGAGTCGAGATGAATGCCTAAGAAGGAAAAAGCGAAGGAATCAAGCGGCGGAAAATTTCAATGGATCTTGTTTATTGTCATCATCCCATTGATTGTGCTTGTGATTGTAACTGGCACAATCCTTTATATTGCGGGTTTTGATCTAAAGAAACCGCTCCAAAACATTCCAGTGATCAGCAGTTTGGTTGGTTCAGATGACAGCTCAAAAACGTCATCTTCACATAATGATCAACGTGATGAAGAGTTGGAAAAATTGAAAAATACCATTAAAGAGCAAAAAAATGAACTTGAAATTGCACAAAAAGACTTGAAAACAAGTGATGAAGAGATTAAAAGACTGAACCAAAAAATCAATTCACTTGAAAAAACAACTGAAAATGACGCAGAAAATACGTCAGCAAATGACAGTTCATCAAACAATACGTCAGGCAATAACGCAGCAGGGACAACCTCTGATGGGGCAGCAGCCTCTAACCAGAAAACTAAAGGGAAGATTACCAGCATTTATGAAAGCATGGACGCAGGGAAATCCGCCAAAATTTTATCAGAATTAAGTGATAAAGAGGCTTTGAAAATCCTTGAAGAGCTGAGCAAAAATAAACTAACAGACATATTAGCAAAACTAACACCTCAGAAGGCAGCTACGTTTACGAAAGAGCTTGCTAAAAAAGAAGAAAGTGAAAATGGGGGTGGACAATAAGTGAAGCTATTGGATATTGGAGCCTTACAGCAATCGTCTCAAGGTCTCTCGGGACCAAAGGGGGGCGGCGTGGCATCTGCACGCGGGTTGTTTAAACAATTACTTAGCGGGGCAGGCGTACAAAGCGGTCTAGTTAATGCTGAGACAGCGGATGCCTCTCTTTCCATCAATGATGCGATGCAAATCATTGAAAAATGGATGCAATCACCTGAAAAAGGGATCGACGGAGACCTTCTTGGCGCGCTTCAAACACTTCAAGGTCAAACGCTTGATTCGTCTGATCTCAAGTCACTAGAAGAGTTATTTCAAAAAATGGAATCATCCATTTACGGTGATCAAGCTGATAAGCAAACTTCTGAACATAGTGAGCAGCTCATACAATTCCCCTTTTTCTTATATCAACTGCTCAATCAACAGCCGCTCAGCTTTGATGCAAAGCTAGTGAAGGATATTGAAGCAAAGGGTCAAGACTTCATCCACTTTCTTTCGAAAAATGGGGTAGATGAGAAACTGATTCAGCAAGTAAAAGAGCAGTTTTTCTCGCAGGGTTCAGCACCAAAGCTGAATTCAATGTCTCAAAGTGAGCTGAAACACTTTAATCAGTTAATCGACCATATGATGGCGAATGCGAAAGGGTCAGATAAAGAGTGGAAAATTTCTCTAGGAGAGTTGAAAGAATTGGTCTCTCCAAGACAGGAATCTGCTCTTGCTTCCCCGGCAAAAGGTGCTGCCTCCCTTGAATGGCTCATCAAAAAGGAAGTTATCAAAGGACAAAGCACTTCTGCACCTGCTTCTGAAAAAACGATCACTCATACGCTTTTTCAAGGTCATAAGCAGTTTTTTCAATTGCAATCAGCAGCTCCTGTTCAGCAGACACATACAACTGATGAAAAGCCCGGAACGGTTGATCAGCAAATTCTAAATACGTGGAAGCAAATGAAATTCACGCCATTTGGCAACTCAAGCGGACGCTTTACCGTTCGATTAAATCCAGAGAATCTCGGATTTATCACAATTCAGCTGACGAAGCAAAATGGTATGTATGCGAGTAAAATTACAGCTTCGACACAGGCAGCGAAAGAGCTGTTAGAGCACCATCTGCCGCAGCTCAAACAGGCGCTTCCGAATATGTCGGTTCAAGTGGACCGTTTCCATATACCGCTTCAATCAAATGAACAGCCATTATTTGGACAGTTTAGTGAAGAAAACAAACAGCACCAGTCAAAAGGGCAGAATTCTCAGCAGTCTGATGAACAGGAAGCGGAATTCCAGGATGTACTGGACGCTCTTGTTGGGTCAGATGAAGAAGAGGAGGAGATCTAATGGCAACAGTTGATTCTACTAATAGAGCAACCGCAACAACAGACAATTCTTCAAGTGCAGCAAAAAAAACAGACACGCTGGGACGAGATCAATTCTTGAAAATATTACTCACGCAGCTTCAAAACCAAGATCCGACAAACCCAATTGATGACCGTGAGTTTGTCACGCAGCTTGCAACATTTTCTTCTTTAGAACAGCAAATGAATATGAACGAATCAATCACCCAGCTGAATCAGGTCATGTCTACATTTGTTGCACACCAAGATCCATTTACGACATATGTAGGCTGGATTGGTAAAGAAGTAGCGGGCAAACAAGATGATAAAGACATATCTGGCACTGTGAAGTCTGTGAAAAACATAAACAATGAATATTTCCTATATCTAGAGGATGGAACGAAAATCAGCCCTTGGGACGTTACAACTGTTGGAGAAAAATCGTAAGCAAATCGAGGAGGAAAATAAATGTTACGCTCACTTTACTCAGGAATTAGCGGAATGAAAAACTTCCAAACGAAATTAGATGTTGTAGCCAATAACGTAGCCAACGTCAATACACACGGATACAAAAAAAGCCGTATCACTTTTAAAGATATGGTCAGTCAAACCCTTGCAAGTTCTGGTGGACCGACGAACAACTCTGGTTCAATCAACTCGAAACAAGTTGGTTTAGGATCATCTTTATCTTCTATTGATAAAATCATGTCATCGGGGGCTTCTCAAAATACAGATGATCCATGGGACTTCTATATCAATGGAGATGGATTTTTCCAGATACAAAAGCAAGGAGAGACCCTATATATGAGAGCAGGGAACTTCAAACCTGATTCTGAAGGGGATCTAGTAACTCCTGATGGAAACTACCTGCTTGGAATGGATGGACAAAAAATAACGATTCCAGATGGCATTTCAAGTGTGAGTGTTGGTCCAGACGGAACGATTTCGGTTGTTGAAAATAATGTATCGAGAACCGTTGGACAGGTTTCACTCGTGTCATTCCGAAACGCAGGAGGGCTTGACAAAGTCGGAGACAATCTTTACCGCCAAACGCTAAGCTCAGGTGCACCAAGTAATGCCATCGTACCTGGTGAAGAAGGAACAGGTGTCATCCAAACAGGTAGACTTGAAATGTCAAACGTTGATTTAACAGACGAGTTTACAGAAATGATTATCGCGCAGCGCGGATTCCAATCGAATGCAAAGACGATCACAACATCAGATGAAATTCTGCAAGAGCTTGTGAATCTGAAACGATAGGAGGTAGGGGGAGCGGTTTATCGCTTCTCTGCTTAATATGATTGAAGTGACGAGATTAAATGGCAAAGGATTTATGCTGAACGCTCTCCATATCGAGCAAATCGAAAGCTTTCCAGACACGACCATTACACTCGCCAATGGAAAGAAATTCGTTGTGAAAGAAGATGAAGAGCAGCTTCAAGAGAAAATCATTTCTTTCTACAGAAAAATCCAAGTCATTTCATTGAATCAAGGAATAGAGGAGTTTGAATGAAGAAGAAATTAGTCGTAGTAATGCTAATCATGATTATTGCCATCGTCGGAATTGGAGCTGGCATTGTTTTTCTGCTGAATGGCTCAGACGAAGCAAAAGCAGAAAAAGAGCCGACAGCAGATGAAGTCGCAAAAGCTTCTATTGAAATTCCTGAGATTATTACCAATTTAAAGTCTGAAGGAAATGCCGTCAAACTTGTACTAAATATTGAAACGGACTCTGAAAAAGCAAAAGAAGAGCTTGAAAAAAGAAGTTTTCAAGTGAAGGATGCCGTGATCGACATTTTATCAGACACGAATGCAGATGAACTTGATGGCAAAAAAGGCAGAGATCATTTTAAAACACTAGTCAAAAACAAAGTGAATCACTATTTGCAAGATGGCAAGGTGAAAGAAGTTTATATAACCTCCTTTAATCTGCAATAGAGGCGATTAATTGACACGATGGAGGTGAAGAAATGTCAGGAGAAGTGCTTTCCCAGAATGAGATCGATGCATTATTATCTGCCATATCTACAGGCGAAATGGATGCAGAAGAGCTGAAAAAAGAAGAAACGACGAAAAAAGTGAAGGTGTATGACTTTAAACGTGCTCTTCGCTTTTCAAAAGACCAGATTCGAAGTTTAACAAGGATTCACGATAACTTCGCTAGACTGCTCACCACGCACTTTTCAGCGCAGCTAAGATCATATATTCAAATTTCTGTCAGCTCGGTTGACCAAGTACCATACGAAGAATTTATTCGTTCGATTCCTAATATGACCTTATTAAACTTATTTTATGTCAGCCCGCTTGAAGGAAGAATTATGCTTGAAGTGAACCCAACAATCGGCTATGCCATGATGGACAGGCTGATGGGCGGGATTGGCATTAGTCATAATAAGACAGAATCACTTACAGAAATCGAAACAAAGATTATCTCAAACATGTTTGAGGGAGCTTTGGAAAATTACAGAGAAGCGTGGCAGTCCATAACCGACATCGAGCCAGAGATGGCAGATTTCGAGGTAAATCCCCAGTTTGTTCAAATGGTGTCACCAAACGAAACAGTTGTCGTCATTTCTCTTAATACACAAGTTGGTGAGGTGAGCGGGGTTATTAACCTATGTATTCCTCACGTTGTATTAGAGCCTATTATTCCGAAGTTGTCTGTACACTACTGGATGCAGTCTGAACGAAATGAACCGAAACAAGAAGAAACAAAGGCCATTGAAAAACGGATTATGACGGCAAAAATACCGGTAGTCGCAGAGCTTGGGCAATCGGAAATGACGGTGGAAGAGTTTTTGAATTTGGAAATTGGTGATTGTATTGCCTTGGACAAACCAGTAAATGCGCCTCTTACTGTTATGGTCGGAAATAAACCGAAATTCTTGGGACAGGCCGGCCGCGTGAATCGGAAACAGGCGATTCAAATTCTAGATCACGACATAAGAGGTGAAGAAGATGGAGAATAACGGAAGTAAATTATCACAAGATGAAATCGATGCGCTCCTTAAAGGAGGCAGCAATGACGATATAGAGCCCGATACACTCCTTTCTGCAATGGAACAAGATGCCATTGGGGAAATCGGAAATATTTCATTTGGTAGCTCTGCAACAGCACTTTCAACCCTATTAAATCAAAAAGTGGAGATTACAACTCCAACTGTCACAGTGATTCAAAAAAGCAAGCTGAATGAGGAGTTTCCTCATCCATATGTCGCTATTGAAGTAAATTATACGGAAGGCTTTAGTGCAAGTAACCTGCTTGTGATCCAGCAAACAGATGCGGCAGTCATTGCGGACTTAATGATGGGCGGAGATGGAACAAATGCTGACCCGTCTTTAAGTGAAATTCACTTAAGTGCAGTGCAAGAAGCGATGAACCAAATGATGGGTTCAGCAGCGACATCTATGTCGACAGTCTTTAATAAAAAGATTGACATTTCTCCGCCGCGCGTCGAATTACTCGATGTAAAAGAAGGAGAAGGGACAGACCGCATTCCAGCTGAAGAAATGCTTGTCAAAGTGTCCTTTAGATTAACGATAGGTGAACTCATAGACTCAAATATTATGCAGCTTTACCCTATTACGTTTGCGAAGGATTTAATCGCAGAATTAACAGTCCCGACGCAAGAAGAAGAGCCTGTTCAAGAAACTCCAGTAAGCGCACCTGAACCACATCAGGCAGCTCCGCAAGCACAGTCTGCTCCTGTGCAGCAAGCGGCACCGCCGAAAAGACAGGCGAAGCAAAAGCCAGCAGAACCTGTAAATGTGGCGCCAGTTGAATTTGAAGCGTTCAGTGAGCCTCAGCATTCAACGAGCCAGCTAGGAAATCTCGATATGCTGATGGATATTCCGCTTTCTATTACGGTGGAACTTGGTAGAACGCAGCGCAGTGTGAAAGAAGTACTTGAACTTTCAGCTGGAAGTGTCATTGAACTGGACAAACTTGCGGGTGAGCCAGTCGACATTCTGGTCAACAAACGAATCGTCGCCAAAGGGGAAGTCGTTGTGATCGATGAGAACTTTGGTGTTCGTGTGACTGATATATTAAGTCAATCAGAAAGACTTTCTAATTTAAAATAAACAAACATATAGGGAGAGAATAAGTAAATGGCTACTAAGGTATTAATCGTAGATGATGCAGCATTCATGAGAATGATGATTAAGGATATTCTTGTAAAAAACGGATTTGATGTAGTAGGAGAAGCAGAAAACGGCGCACAAGCTGTTGAAAAATATAAAGAAACATCTCCTGATCTTGTGACAATGGATATCACAATGCCAGAAATGGATGGGATCACTGCGTTAAAAGAAATTAAACAAATCGATGCTTCTGCAAAAATCATTATGTGTTCTGCGATGGGACAACAATCAATGGTTATTGACGCCATTCAAGCAGGTGCAAAAGACTTTATCGTAAAGCCATTCCAGGCAGACCGTGTACTTGAAGCAATTAATAAAACGTTAGGCTAAAAAAGGGTGTAAGACTTGTTGAAAAAACGTTTGATATGTATAGCAATGATCAGTTTTATGCTTTTCTTGACGATGCAGCCTGCTTCACTGTTCGCTGAAACGAAAGATCCTGAAAATGGTACAGTGAATGACTGGATCAAAGGTGAGAAAGAAAGCAAAAAGGATACAGAAAAGAAAGCCACTGACAATCAAACGAATCCGGCAGAAGAAGTTCCCTCTTCTTCTGTCTCCATTATGGATTTTGTCAAAATGATTGGTGCCTTACTTTTTGTCATCCTGCTCATTTATGGATTGGTGAGATTTGTTGGTAAGCAAAACCGCTTACTCAAACCATTCCGCTATGTTGAAAATATTGGCGGAACTACGGTTGGCCAAAACCGTTCGGTCCAGCTTATCAAAGTGGGCAAGCGTGTACTAGTTGTCGGCGTAGCAGACTCAATCCAGCTGCTAAAAGAAATTGACGATGAACAAGAATGTGAAGCGATTGTGAAACAATATGAAGAAGCGATGGAAAGCAAGACAGATTTACCAAAAATCGTTCAAAAATTCACATCGCAGGTGAAGAAACATGACCAGACAACCACTTCTTCTTTTTCAGCCAATTTAAAGGCGCAGTTAGCCGAATTGAAAAAGACCCAATCAGAAGTCAGAAAGAAAGGCCCGAAACAAAATGAATGAGTTTATCGATTTATTTAATTCCAGCGGCGCAGGGAATATCAGCACGTCTGTCCGTCTTCTTTTACTTTTGACCGTATTTTCGGTTGCACCAGGCATTCTCATTTTAATGACGTGTTTTACACGGATTGTGATTGTCCTTTCATTCGTCAGAACATCACTTGCAACCAACTCAATGCCGCCAAACCAAGTGCTTGTTGGACTTGCTTTGTTTCTCACATTTTTTATTATGGCACCCACGTTCTCAGAAATAAATAAAGAGGCGCTTACGCCGCTTTTAAATGATGACATTACGTTAAACCAGGCGTATGAAAAAGCCGAAGTGCCAATCAAAGAGTTTATGAGTAAGCATACGAGACAGAAAGATTTGGCTTTATTTCTTAGTTACGCAAAAATGGATACACCTGAATCGATTAAAGATATCCCATTAACGGCGATGGTACCAGCTTTTGCAATTTCAGAATTAAAGACGGCATTTCAAATTGGTTTCATGATCTTTATTCCATTTTTAATTATTGACATGGTTGTCGCAAGTGTCCTGATGTCAATGGGGATGATGATGCTTCCGCCGGTTATGATATCGCTCCCTTTCAAAATATTGTTATTTGTTTTAGTCGATGGATGGTATTTGATAGTAAAATCCTTGCTGCAAAGCTTTTAGAGTAGGTGTTTAAAACATGAGTTCAGAATTTGTCATTACGATGGCTGAAAGATCAGTGTATGTTGTATTGCTTGTCAGCGGGCCGCTTCTAGCGCTCGCACTAATTGTGGGACTGATTGTCAGTGTGTTTCAGGCGACAACCCAAATTCAAGAACAGACGCTTGCGTTCATTCCTAAGATTGTTGCTGTGCTCATTGGGCTTGTTGTGTTTGGTCCGTGGATGCTTTCAACAATTGTGTCCTTCACGACAGAGCTATTCTCGAATTTAGATCGATTTGCAGGTTAAACAGCGATGTCAATCATAGAATTATTCCCTGCTTTTCTTCTCGTTTTTATTCGGATCACCGCTTTTTTTGTGACAGTACCACTTTTAGCGCATAGAACGATACCAGCTGTACACAGAGTTGGATTCTCACTGTTTTTGGCTGTCATCAGTTTTAGCACGATTAAAGAACCGCCAGCACTCGACATAGACGGTCTTTATATGATGCTTGCGGTGAAAGAAGCCATGGTCGGACTTCTTCTTGGGCTGATTGCATATATCATGTTGTCCGCTGTTCAAATTGCCGGCTCATTCATTGATTTTCAAATGGGTTTTGCGATCGCCAATGTTATTGATCCGCAAACAGGAGCGCAAACACCGCTGATGGGGCAGTTTTTTTATACGGTCACACTGCTATTGATGCTTGCAACGAATGCACATCACCTACTGCTTGATGGGATATTTTACAGCTTTCAATATATTGCAGTTGATCAGTACGCGCTGAATTTCGGCAGTGAATCCTTTGCTTCCTTTATCGCAAAGAGCTTCAACCAAATGTTCATCATTGCCTTTCAAATCTCGGCACCTGTTGTGGCAAGTTTGTTTTTAGTCGATTTGGCATTAGGGATTGTAGCACGTACGGTTCCGCAAATGAACGTATTCGTTGTCGGACTTCCTATTAAAATGGGTGTGAGTTTTATTATGATCATCATCTGTATGGGTGTCATCTTCGGAGTTGTCCAAAATACATTTGAAACGATTGTGCTCACCATGAGGAATTTCTTAGCATTGGTCGGTGGTTCGTCATGATGACAAGGCTTAGACTAGACTTGCAATTTTTCGCAGGTGAAAAAACAGAAAAAGCAACGCCAAAAAAGAGACAGGATTCACGAAAAAAAGGGCAGGTTGCCAAAAGTACCGACGTCAATACAGCCATCTCATTTCTATTAATCTTTTTATCATTCTTTTTTATTGGGCCTTTTATGAAAGAGCGTATTATTGCGCTCATTGAACGTTTTTATTCAACAACAATGCTAATGAAAGTTAGCACATCTAATATTCATCAACTATTCTTGGAGTTGCTTCAAGAAACAGCACTCCTCCTCATGCCGATTCTTGGTGTTGGTATGCTGGCAGGTATCATCAGTAACTATTTACAAGTCGGGCTTCTCTTTTCGACAGAAGTGATCAAACCGAAATTAGAAAAGCTCGATCCAATCAAAGGGTTTAAACGAATATACAGTATTCGAGCCCTCGTAGAGCTATTAAAATCCATTCTGAAAATTGGTTTTGTTGGTTTTGCGACATTTATTGCACTATGGACGCACTTTGACGAAATCCTGCGGCTCCCTCTACTAACAGCGGAGGAAACCCTGCATTTCGTCGCAAATATGACCTTGATTATGGGTCTATATGCAGCATGTGCTCTTCTGATCTTAGCATGGCTTGATTACATGTATCAGAAATTTGATTATGAAAAAAACTTACGGATGTCCAAGCAAGACATCAAAGATGAGTATAAAAAATCAGAGGGTGACCCGCTCATAAAATCAAAGATTAAACAGCGCCAGCGGGAAATGGCCATGAGACGGATGATGCAGGAAGTCCCAAAAGCGGACGTCATCATTACAAACCCAACTCACTACGCAATTGCCTTGAAATATGACGAAGAAAAGATGGATGCGCCCTTTGTTGTGGCAAAGGGAACAGATATTTTGGCTATGAAAATTAGAACGATTGCGAAAGAGCACGATATCATGACCATAGAAAACCGGCCGCTAGCTCGTGCGCTATATGATCAGGTCGATATCAATCAAGCGGTGCCAGAAGAATACTTTAAGGCCATCGCAGAAATTTTAGCTTACGTATATAAAACGAAACAAAAGATTTTATGAATTTTTGGTTTTAAAAGGAGAGAACAGGCATGTCAGCAAGAGATTTATCTGTTTTATTCAGTGTTATTTTAATTGTGGCGATGCTGGTCATACCGTTTCCGCCCATTCTATTAAGTATTTTAATCATTATTAATATTTCTCTTGCGCTTATCGTGCTTCTCACCACAATGAACATGCAAGAACCACTGCAATTTTCGATTTTTCCATCATTGCTTTTGCTCTTAACGCTGTTTCGCTTAGGGCTTAACATCTCTACAACACGTTCTATTTTATCAACTGGAGATGCTGGAAAGGTTGTAGAAACGTTTGGTTCATTTGTTGTTGGAGGAAATGTACTCGTTGGTCTGGTTGTCTTCCTTATCCTGATCATCATTCAGTTTGTTGTGATCACCAAAGGGGCTGAGCGTGTATCAGAGGTTGCTGCAAGATTTACACTTGATGCGATGCCAGGTAAACAGATGAGTATTGACGCAGATTTAAATGCAGGAATGCTGACAGAAAGTGAAGCAAGAAATCGCCGTGAAAAGGTATCGAGAGAGGCAGACTTTTATGGTGCGATGGATGGTGCAAGTAAGTTCGTCAAAGGGGATGCCATCGCAGGTATTATCATCGTCATTATCAATATTATTTTTGGAATCATTATTGGGATGCTTCAACAAGGAATGTCGATTCAAGAATCAGCTTCCCACTTTACGCTATTAACGGTAGGGGACGGGATTGTTTCACAAATTCCTGCACTCCTCATTTCAACAGCGACAGGGATTGTCGTCACGAGGGCTGCTTCTAACGGAAACCTTGGGTCTGACATTACTAGTCAGCTCTTTGCATTCCCGGCTATGCTTTACGTCACAGCAGGCACGATCTTCCTTCTTGGTTTGTTTACTCCGATTGGCGTACTTTTGACAGGACCGATCGCAGGTTTTCTTGCACTCGGGGCATACATGATGTCGAAAAACAAACAGGATCAAGAAGAAATTGAAGAGGTGCTGGAGGAACAAGCTGAGGTAGAAGAGATGAAAAGTCCAGAAAGCGTCATTCATCTCTTGCAAATGGATGCCATTGAATTTGAATTTGGCTATGGTCTGATTCCGCTCGCTGATGCCAATCAGGGCGGTGACCTGTTAGATCGAATTGTGATGATCCGAAGGCAGCTTGCTCTCGAACTAGGCCTTGTCATTCCAGTTGTCCGAATTCGAGACAACATTGCACTTAACCCAAATGAATACCGGTTGAAAATTAAAGGGAACGAAGTGGCAAAAGGTGAGCTGCTGCTTGATCACTACTTAGCGATGTCCCCAACGCCTGATGATGATCCGATTGAAGGAATTGAAACGATCGAACCATCCTTTGGCTTGCCGGCTAAATGGATATCAGAAGCAGAAAAAGATCAGGCTGAAATGCTTGGCTATACGGTTGTGGATCCGGCATCTGTTGTGTCTACTCACATCACAGAGAAGATTAGACAAAACACACACGAACTGCTCGGACGCCAAGAAACGAAGCAATTAATCGATCATCTTAAAGAAAGTTATCCTGTCTTAGTGGATGAGGTGACACCAAATCCGCTAGCAGTCGGTGATATCCAAAAGGTACTGGCAAAGCTGCTGAAAGAAAAGGTCTCTATTCGAAACCTTGTGACCATTTTTGAGACGCTTGCAGACTATGGAAAATTAACGACGGATACAGATTTGTTAACGGAATATGTTAGACAGGCGCTGGCAAGACAGATTACTGCACAGTATGCAAGAGAAAATGAATCATTGAAAGTTGTGACATGCTCAGGCCGAGTTGAAAAGGTAATTGCTGACAGCGTACAGCAGACAGAGCATGGCAACTACTTATCGTTAGATCCAGAATCCTCTGAAAGTGTGATTCAATCCGTGGCGAGAGAAATTGAACAGCTTTCGCTTCGCCAGGAAACGCCGGTTCTATTATGCTCACCTCCTATAAGAATGTACGTCAAGCAGCTGTTAGAAAGATATTTTCCAGAATTACCGGTACTATCATATAACGAACTAGAAGCAAATGTGGAAGTACAGAGCATCGGAGTGGTGGATATCTAATGAAAACGAAAAAAATCACAGCGAATTCTATGCAGGAGGCAACGATTCAAATTAGGCAGCAGCTTGGGAAAGATGCCGTCATTTTAAATTCTAAAACCGTTGTCAAACGAAAGCTGTTCGGTTTAAAAAAACAGCAAATGGTCGAAGTGATTGCGGTGCTGGATCAAGATTTTGAAGAAAGAGCTGGTAATGGACTAAACCCACCGGCTCCTATCCCGGTGTTACCGAAAAAGGAGCCGGTTCAAAAGCAGGCGCAAGAACCAGCCTTTGCTCCTGAGGCAGTCAAAGCCATTTCCCCTCATTCTCACCCTTTAGAATATACAAGGAACGAGCGGCATGCTGGCATTTTGCCTGATTCTCTTATGGCGGTCGATCAAAAGCTAAAGGATCAAGGTCTTGATGATGAGATTCGAGATGAGTGCTTAAAGGGTCTTTTAACGAAGGGTGCTGTCAAGGAAGATCAAATTAAAAAAGAACTTGAAAAACTGCTCACAGAGATGCTGCCAGCTCACACCTCTGATGAGCCGATGATTCGTTCGAAATATATTGTGCTGTTTGGTTCAACGGGCGCTGGCAAAACGACAACGATTGCAAAGCTGGCTGCCAAAACGGCTATTCAGCATCAAAAGAAAATCGCTTTTATTACAACGGATACGTACCGAATTGCAGCGATCGAACAACTGAAAACATATGCTGAATTGCTGAATGCGCCGCTTGAGGTTTGTTATTCAAGAGAGGATTTTGTGAAAGCGCAGCAGACCTTTAAAGATTATGATCATATTTTCATAGACACAGCAGGCCGTAACTTTAAAGAAGAAGCGTATATGAAAGAGCTGACAGACATTATTCCATTTGATGAAAGCATTCAAAGTTTCCTTGTCATGAGTGCAACGTCGAAGTATCAGGACATGAACGCCATGGTCAAACGTTTTGAACACGTTCCAGTCCATCAATTCATTTTTACGAAAGTAGATGAAACAGACACGATGGGAACGATCTTTCAAATCATTGCAGAATCTCAAATTGGGCTCGGCTTTTTAACAAATGGCCAAAATGTACCTGAGGATATTCTTGAGGGCTCTCCTCTTGAATTAACAAGGATGGTCTTACAATGATGAAGCCTGACCAAGCAGAAGGTCTAAGAAAACTTGTTCAGCAGAGTCAAACGATAACGCCGGCCCCTCTTAGCGTAAGCGGACTGGCAAAAACCATTGCAGTCATGAGCGGTAAAGGCGGGGTAGGTAAATCGAATTTGACGCTGAATATGGCACTGTCTGTCGCTAGTGCAGGCAAGCGAGTGTTAGTCATCGACCTTGATTTTGGCATGGGGAATATTGATATTTTATTAGGGAAAACATCGACTAGCTCTATATTAGATGTTCTCGTTAGGAAGAAATCCTTCCAAGCGGCTATGACAAAAGGAACTGACAATCTTTATTACATTTCTGGCGGAAGCGGACTTGAACAGCTGTTTTCTTTAGATAAAGAGCAATGGTCATTCTTTCTGGAGGAGATGGAGAGAATGATGCGTGATTTCGATTGTATATTCTTTGATATGGGTGCAGGCTTGTCAAAAGATCAACTGCCTTTTGTCTTATCGGCAGGAGAAGTGGTGGTCGTGACAACGCCAGAACCAACATCCATCATGGATGCCTACAGCGCGATTAAACACTTAGCCATTCATCAGTTTGGGCAGTCAGTGCAAATCATTGTTAACCGGTGTAAAACCCCGTCAGAAGGGTCTGAAACCTACCGGAAATTAGCAGGAGTGGTCACATCATTTCTACACAGAAAGCTTGTGTTTGCTGGGGCTGTACCTGATGATCCTGCGGTTCCTAAAGCAGTAGCGGAACAAATTCCATTTTATATCAAGCAGCCTCATTCAAGGCTGAGTAAAACAATTAAAATGCTTGCAGAAACACTTTATCATCAGCAGTTAAGAGAGGCACGGAGAGAGCAGCATACGTTTATAGATAAGTTGTCCTCTTTTTTTAAAAGGAGGAAGGTGGACTCATGATTAGAGTACTTGTAGTAGATGACTCGGCCTTTATGCGAAAGCTCATTAGTGATTTCCTAAGTGCCGAACAAGAAATTGAAGTCGTGGGAACGGCGCGAAATGGGGAAGATGCCTTAAAACGGATCAAGGAATTGAATCCAGATGTTGTCACACTAGATGTGGAAATGCCTGTTTTAAATGGAACAGAAGCATTAAAACAAATTCTGGCTGAACACGACCTTGCCGTGATTATGGTGTCAAGCCAGACAAAGCAAGGGAAGGATTTAACCATCCATTGCTTAGAGCTCGGTGCGTTTGACTTCGTGACAAAGCCTTCGGGAAGTATTTCGCTCGATTTACACAAAGTAAGAGGTCAAATTGTAGAGCGCGTACTTGCGGCAGGTCTGTCTAGGAAACGCACTGAGAAACAGGTTTCTCCTAAGCCAGTCATCAAGCCGCCAAGTCCAGTGGCTGTTCCCCGTCTGAAAGAAGTAAAAAGCGGCTCACTCCAAAAGATTATTTCAATCGGAACATCTACGGGAGGGCCAAGGGCGCTTCAACGAGTCGTCACGAAGCTGCCAAAGGACATAGAGGCGCCAATTTTGATTGTGCAGCATATGCCGGCAGGATTTACGGCATCACTTGCTACGAGGTTAGACCATTTATCACAAATTGCGATTAAAGAAGCACAAGATGGAGATATCGCTAAAAATGGAGTGGCTTACATAGCTCCTGGTGGAATGAATATGTCACTTCATGAACAAGGGGCGTCTTTAGTGATCAGGCTGTCCCCAGAAGATACTGACAGCCGGCACAAACCTTCTGTTAACTATTTATTTGAATCTATCAGCAACATAAAAGGTTACGAGAAAATTGCTGTCATTATGACAGGGATGGGTAGCGACGGCACAGAAGGTGTCAAAAAAATGGTCGCAAGCGGTCATACAAAAGTCATTGCAGAAAAAGAAGAATCATGTGTTGTTTTCGGAATGCCTAAATCAGTCATTAAAGCAGGCCTTGCACATGAAACAAGGCATGTGGATGACATCGCACATGCAATTATAAGCTCCATGAAAAAAGAGAGGGCGTGAACACGTTGGATGTAAACCAATACTTAGATATCTTTTTAGATGAAAGCAGAGAACACTTACAAGCTTGTAATGAAAAACTTCTCGAATTAGAAAAGAACCCAACCGACTTGCAGCTAGTGAATGATATTTTCAGAGCGGCTCATACATTGAAAGGCATGAGTGCAACGATGGGCTATGCTGATATGGCTCAACTGACGCATCACTTAGAAAACATGTTTGATGCCATCCGGAATGAACAAATGATTGTCACTCCTGAGTCAATGGATACGATGTTTGAAGCACTCGACCACCTTGAAGCAATGGTTCAATCGATTGCAGAAGGCGGAGACGGGAAACGTGATGTCACAGAGATTAGTAAAAAGCTAGACGTGACAGGAAGCCATGCGGAGGCAGCTTCTAGCGTTGAGACAGCTGATGCATCAGCTCCTGCCGCTAACGACTTAGACTATAATGAATTTGAACGAACAGTTCTTGATGAAGCGAGAGAACAAGGCTTTAAATGCTATGAGCTGACCGTGACATTAAGCGACGCATGCTTATTAAAAGCAGTTCGTGTCTATATGATTTTTGAAAGACTCAATGAAGCAGGCGAGGTCGTCAAAACGGTTCCGAATGCAGAACTTTTAGAATCAGAAGATTTCGAATCTGAATTCAGTATTTCTTATCTATCTAAACAGCCGATGGACGAAGTGAAGAAAATCGTGACGGCGATCTCAGAGGTTGAACATGTTGAGATCTCTGAAGTCTCCGCATTTGAAGAAACTGCCTCGGCTGAAAAACGAGAAGCAAAACCTGAACAGAAAAAAGAAGAAGTATCCGTGCCTGCTGCTAAAGCGCCAGCAAACGAAGGGCCAAAAGCAAATGGCAATAACGGTGCAGCTGCCGGCGGTACGAAAACAATTCGTGTCAACATCGATCGTCTAGATTCTCTTATGAATCTGTTTGAAGAACTTGTTATTGATAGAGGACGTTTAGAACAGATTGCAAAAGAGCTTGAAAACAACGAACTCACTGATACGGTCGAAAGAATGACACGTATATCAGGCGACCTGCAATCGATCATCCTGAACATGAGAATGGTACCTGTAGAAACTGTGTTTAACAGGTTCCCGCGTATGATTCGTCAATTGACGAAAGAGCTTAATAAGAAAATTGAACTCATCATTGAAGGCGCTGAGACAGAGCTTGATCGAACAGTGATCGATGAGATTGGAGATCCGCTCTTACACTTACTCAGAAACAGTCTAGATCACGGGATTGAATCGCCAGAAGAACGTGTGAAAAAAGGCAAGCCAGAAAAAGGAACCGTTCTATTAAAGGCTTATCATAGTGGAAACCACGTCTTCATTGAAGTAGAAGATGACGGTGGCGGGATTAACCGTAAAAAGGTGCTTGAAAAAGCACTAGAGCGCGGGGTTATTACAGAAAGAGAAGCGGAAACCATTGAAGATCATCAAATTGATTCATTGATCTTTGCAGCAGGATTCTCTACAGCTGATGAGATATCTGACATCTCAGGCCGCGGTGTAGGTCTTGACGTCGTGAAAAACAAGCTGGAATCATTAGGCGGTTCTGTAAGCATCAACTCAACAGAAGGCCAGGGCTCATTGTTCTCTATCCAGCTCCCGCTCACATTGTCAATTATTTCCGTTCTTCTTGTGAAACTGGAAGAGGAGACATTTGCGATTCCGATTTCTTCTATTATTGAAACGGCTGTGATTAAGAAAAGCGACATCCTTCAAACGCATGATCGTGAAGTGATTGATTTCCGCGGATTTATCGTACCGGTCGTGTACCTGAAGAAACAATTCCACGTACCAAATGCGAATGAATTAGAGGAAGAACTGCACATCATCGTTGTTCGTAAAGGAGACAAGCTGACAGCATTTGTGGTCGATTCATTCATTGGTCAGCAAGAGGTTGTATTGAAATCACTAGGAGATTACCTGCCAAACGTGTTTGCGATCTCAGGCGCAACAATCCTAGGTGACGGTCAGGTTGCACTCATCGTTGACTGTAATGCACTGATCAAGTAAAAAACAATAGAGGAGCGGTCTGAAATGAGTACAGATATCAAAACTGGCGAAAAGATGATTGTGTTTATCGTAAACAAAAAAGAATACGCCATTTCAGTATCAGAAGTAAAGTCCATTGAAAAATGGCAGCAGCCGACAAGAATTCCTGGCGTTGCCCCTTATATATGCGGCGTCATTAATCTGCGCGGTGTGGTGACACCTGTCATCGACCTTAGGGTTAGACTTGGATCAACTGACAACGAGATTACAGATGAAACTAGAATGATTATTGTGCAAGTTGGTGACATTGAAGTCGGCTGGGTTGTTGATGAAGCAAATGATGTCATTACAGTCCATCAGGAAGAAGTAGAATCTTCTCCTGATTCAGCTGAAAAAGAAGGACAATCATGGGTGATAGGTATCATTAAGCATGATCAGCGTCTATTTAATATCATTCATGCTGGTGCTGTCCTCGACAATAGCGTTCAAGATGCACCTGTTCATTAAGGGGGATGTGAAATGAACATTTTCAGTGAAATAAAAGATGAACAGTTAGATGTATTAAGAGAGGTAGGGAATATCGGAGCAGGCCATGCAGCGTCTGCTCTTGCCAACCTATTAAATCGCAAAATAGATATGGCTGTTCCTTTTGTCAAAGTTCTCTCGTTTGAAGATTTAATGGATTTCTTTGGCGGTGCAGATCTTCCAGTTGCAAGCATTTTCCTGCGAATGGAAGGAGATTTATCCGGCTCCATCTTTTTCATTATGCCGTTTGAGCAAGCAGAGCAATTTGTAAGAGAGCTTGTACAGGATCCAGCGTTTGATATTGATACCATTCATGAACACGTGCTAGGGACGTCAGCACTTCATGAGCTAGGAAATATTTTAGCAGGCTCTTATTTATCAGCCCTTGCCGATCTAACAAAATTGAAGCTTTACCCAAGTGTTCCAGATGTCACTCTCGATATGTTCGGTGCTGTCATTAGTGAAGGGTTAATGCAGTTCAGTCCTCTCGGCGATCAGGCAATTGTGATTGATACATCCATTTTTGATGATCAAAATAAGCAAGAGCTGAAAGGAAATATGTTTCTATTACCAGACTTTGAATCGTTTGACAAACTGTTCAAAGCATTAGGTAACCTATAATGAACGTGCAGATTCCGGCAGTTGTAAAGGTTGGTATAGCGGATGTTCAGCTTGTGAAAACACCGGACCGTATTCGGACATCCGGTCTTGGTTCTTGCGTAGGTCTTGTCCTGTTTGACCAAGAGAAAAAGCTGGCAGGTCTTGTCCATGTCATGCTTCCAGACTCATCCCTTGCAAAAGGGGCGGTGGAGAACTTGGCCAAATATGCAGATACAGGTGTCAAGCATACAATTGATCTGCTCCTAAAAGAAGGAGCGCGCAAACATGCGCTAAAGGCGAAACTTGCTGGTGGCGCGGAAATGTTTAAGTTTAAGTCAACCAATGATTTGATGAGAATTGGACCTAGAAACGTATCAGCTGTTAAAGAACATCTGTCTCTTCATCATATCCCGATCATTAGTGAGGACACGGGCGGGAATAATGGACGTACGATTGAATTCGATCCGCTTACGACGGAGCTTGAGATCCGCACTGTGAAGCATGGCATTATGAAGATATAACTAAGGAAGTATAGGGGGAGAAAGATGCAATCCTTAAATTACGAAGATCAGGCGCTATGGGCTAGATGGAAAGAGTGGAAGGACCCAGCTGCTGGAGATGATCTTATGCGCCGCTATATGCCGCTCGTCACATATCATGTTGGAAGAATTTCCATCGGTCTCCCGAAGTCAGTGCATAAAGAAGACTTGATCAGTCTAGGGATGCTCGGTTTATATGATGCCCTTGAAAAATTTGACCCCGGAAGAGATCTGAAGTTTGATACATATGCATCCTTCAGAATCCGCGGAGCCATCATCGACGGTCTTCGTAAAGAGGACTGGCTGCCTCGTACATCAAGAGAAAAAACAAAAAAAGTAGAAGCGGCTATTGAAAAACTTGAACAGCGTTATTTGCGAAATGTGACAGCGACAGAGGTTGCCGAGGAACTCGGCATGAGTGAACAGGATGTTGTCACAACGATGAATGAAGGTTTCTTTGCGAATTTGCTCTCAATCGACGAGAAGCTGCATGATCAAGAAGACGGAGAAAACGTCCAAGTCATGATTCGCGACGAGAAGTCTGTGACACCTGAGGAGAAAATGCTGAAAGATGAATTAATTGAACAGCTTGCTGAAAAGATTACAGAGCTTTCGGAAAAAGAAAAGCTTGTGATCAGTCTTTTCTATAAAGAAGAACTGACATTAACGGAAATCGGTCAAGTGCTCAATTTATCCACCTCGCGCATTTCACAAATTCATTCGAAGGCATTGTTCAAGCTTAAGCATCTGCTTGATAAAGCCATTCAATCTTAAAGAGTTAGTGAGTGAAAAAATATGTTATGGCTGATTAGCTTTATGCTTCATGCTGCACTTATTTATTTTGTGATCATTTTATACACGAGAATGAATTCGCTGAAGGCAACTGAACAAAAGCAGCGAGAGCTTTTAGAAGAAACGGAAAATACCCTGGCTGCATTTTTGATGGAAGTCAAAGAAGAGAATGACAAACTATCAAAAGCTGCAGCCGCTTCCCCTGATTTTTTTGCTGAAGAGCTGAAATCGGATCTTCAGACACCAAAGCAACCACAACCAACTGAATCCCAGCAATCGGTAGAAAGTGAAGATCCAGTACCAGAGCACCTGTCGGCTCTCCTTAGCGAGGTTGAGGTGCAGGAAGAGAAGGTAAACGAACCCGTTCCAAATCTTGAAACAGAAGCTCCTGAGCCTTCTGAAAATGAAATAGAAGAAACATTCCAAGATCAAGTGAAGGCCTTATATGATCAAGGGCGGTCACTAGAAGAAATAGCGAAAGAATTGAAAACTGGTAAGACAGAAATCGAGCTTTTATTAAAATTTAGCGGAAAGCTGTAAAGGATTCTTGATTGTCAGTCCATCATGTGTTATATTATTTCTTGGTGTTAAATACACACGCTTGATGATTCATATGAAGGTGCTGCGTGGCGCAGTTTTATGTGAACATGACTTAAGCGGAGGAAAAAAAACCATTATATTAGGAGGCAACAAAATGTCAGTTATTTCTATGAAGCAATTGCTAGAAGCTGGTGTTCACTTCGGTCACCAAACTCGCCGTTGGAACCCAAAAATGAAGCGTTACATCTTTACAGAGCGTAATGGTATCTACATCATCGATCTTCAAAAAACGGTGAAAAAAGTAGAGGAAGCTTACAACTTCACGAAAAACCTTGCTGCTGATGGAGGAAAAATCCTTTTCGTTGGTACGAAAAAACAAGCGCAAGATTCAGTGAAAGAAGAAGCAATCCGTTCTGGTATGTTCTATGTAAACCAACGCTGGCTTGGTGGAACGTTAACCAACTTTGAAACAATCCAAAAACGTATCAAGCGTTTGAAAGATATTGAAAAAATGCAAGAAAACGGTACTTTCGAAGTTCTTCCTAAGAAAGAAGTCGTTCAACTGAAAAAAGAATTAGAGCGTCTTGAAAAATTCTTAGGTGGAATCAAAGACATGAAGAGTCTTCCGGATGCACTTTTCATTATCGATCCTCGTAAAGAGCGTATTGCAGTTGCAGAAGCTCGTAAACTGAATATCCCAATCATCGGTATCGTTGACACAAACTGTGATCCAGACGAAATTGATGTTGTGATCCCTGCAAACGATGATGCAATCCGTGCTGTAAAACTTCTAACTGCTAAAATGGCAGATGCGATTCTTGAGTCTAAACAAGGCGAAGAAGAAGCTGTTGTAGAAGAAACGACAGAAACTGAAACAACAACTGCGTAACCTATTCAAAAGGTGATAAGAGGGAAATGCCTTTTATCACCTTTTTTTCACCTAGTAATCCGTGTTTTAACATAGAAGGAGGAAATGTAAAATGGCAATTACTGCTCAATTAGTTAAAGAACTGCGTCAAAAAACGGGTGCAGGTATGATGGACTGTAAAAAAGCGTTAACAGAAACTGATGGTGACATCGACAAAGCAATCGATCTTCTAAGAGAAAAAGGAATCGCAAAAGCTGCGAAAAAAGCAGACCGTATTGCGGCAGAAGGATTAACTCTTATCAAAACTGACGGCAACACAGGCGTTATCCTAGAAGTGAACTCTGAGACTGATTTCGTTGCGAAAAACGAAGGATTCCAAACACTTCTTAACGAACTTGCTGATCATTTACTTGCTGCTAAACCTGCAACAATTGAAGAAGCTCATGCTTCTAAAATGGAAAACGGTTCAACAGTTGAAGAGCATATCACATCTGCAATTGCGAAAATCGGAGAGAAAATCACTCTACGTCGTTTCTCTGTCATCACGAAAGAAGATAACGCAGCATTCGGTTCTTACTTGCACATGGGCGGACGCATCGGTGTATTAGCGGTTCTTAACGGAACAACTGATGAAGAGCTTGCAAGAGACATTGCAATGCACGTTGCTGCTGTAAATCCTAAATATATTTCTCGTGACCAAGTGTCAGAAGAAGAAGCAAACCGTGAGCGCGAAGTATTAACGCAGCAAGCACTTCAAGAAGGAAAGCCTGAAAACATCGTAGCTAAAATGGTAGAAGGCCGTCTAAACAAATTCTTCGAAGAAATTTGCTTACTTGACCAAGCGTTCGTTAAAAACCCAGATGAAAAAGTGAAACAAGTTGTAGGTGCGAAAAACGCAACTGTTCAAACTTATGTTCGCTACGAAGTGGGCGAAGGTATCGAAAAGCGTCAAGACAACTTTGCTGAAGAAGTGATGAGCCAAGTGAAAAAATAATGTTTGAAAAGCTCTCTGGGGCTTTTTTAGGGAGCACAAGCACTGTGTTCCCTATTTTTTAGAGGATATTGATTTACAAAAGGCGGTTTCTTACGCATAATAAGAGACGGTATAGTTTACACTTGGAGGTTATCATGAGCAAACCGAAATATAATCGCATTGTACTGAAGCTAAGTGGCGAAGCACTAGCAGGTGATGCTGGAAATGGAATTAACCCAACTGTCATTCAATCAATTGCAAAGCAAGTAAAAGAAATTGCAGAACTTGATGTTGAAGTTGCAGTCGTTGTAGGCGGAGGAAACCTTTGGCGCGGTAAGACAGGCAGTGACTTAGGAATGGACCGGGCAACAGCAGACTACATGGGCATGCTTGCAACAGTGATGAATTCACTGGCGTTACAGGACAGCCTAGAAACGCTTGGTATTCAGTCTAGAGTACAAACCTCTATCGAAATGAGACAGGTTGCAGAGCCATACATAAGAAGAAAAGCGATCCGTCATCTTGAGAAGAAACGTGTCGTGATTTTTGCTGCAGGTACTGGTAATCCTTATTTCTCTACAGATACAACTGCAGCACTTCGTGCAGCAGAAATTGAAGCAGATGTCATTTTAATGGCGAAAAATAATGTAGATGGTGTCTACAGTGCTGATCCTCGTACAGATGCGGATGCAGTAAAATATGATAAGCTTTCATATCTTGATGTACTAAAAGAAGGGCTTGCTGTAATGGATTCTACTGCGTCCTCATTATGTATGGACAATGACATTCCATTAATCGTATTCTCCATTATGGAAGAAGGAAATATTAAACGTGCCGTAAATGGCGAATCAATCGGAACGATCGTGAGGGGGAAATAACGTGTCAAAAGAAGTGTTGAACCAAACAAAAGAAAAAATGGAAAAAGCCGTTCAAGCATACGGACGTGAACTAGCAACTGTTCGCGCTGGTAGAGCAAATGCTTCACTACTAGATAAAGTGACAGTTGATTATTACGGTGCACAAACACCACTCAACCAAATTGCGTCAATTACAGTGCCAGAAGCACGTATGCTGATTATCACACCTTACGATAAAACAGCGATCGGTGATATCGAAAAAGCGATCCAAAAGTCTGATCTTGGCATCACGCCAACAAGTGACGGAAATGTGATCCGCATTGCGATCCCTGCGCTAACAGAAGAAAGACGTAAAGAGCTTGTGAAAGTTGTGAAAAAATACTCTGAAGAAGCAAAAGTAGCTGTTCGTAACGTTCGTCGTGATGCAAACGATGATTTGAAAAAGCTTGAGAAAAATGGGGAGATCACTGAAGATGAACTAAGATCATCTACAGAGGATGTTCAAAAATTGACAGATGAATATGTCGCTAAAATTGACGACGTGACGAAAGATAAAGAAAAAGAAATCATGGAAGTTTAAGAAAAAACTATGTACAATAGATAATAGTGAAAAGACCCTCTTCATGTTTACAGGGGGTTTTTTTGTTAATACTGTTGATGACTATATTATTAGCGGGAACGCAACCTTTTTGGGTGATGGAGGAATCTCATGCTCAATATACTCAAAAATTGGAAGAATCAGCAAACAGCAGCTTCCAACTTAGAAAGCCTGACAAAAGAAGACATATTAAATGGAGAAATTCCTGAACATATCGCCATTATCATGGATGGGAACGGAAGATGGGCGAAAAAACGCGCTCTTCCACGGGTAGCAGGACATCATGAAGGAATGAAAGTCGTCAAGCGCATGACAAAGCTTGCAAATGAGCTGAATGTCAAAGTGCTGACTTTGTATGCTTTTTCTACGGAAAATTGGAAACGTCCAAAACTAGAAGTAGACTTTTTAATGAAGCTTCCTGAAGAATTTTTAAACATCTATCTGCCTGAACTCATCGAGGAAAATGTTCGTGTGCGCTTAACAGGTGATCCAGACGGCCTCCCGCAGCATACAAAAAGAGCGGTAGAGAACGCAGTGAAGAGTACGGTGAATAATAACGGACTCGTTTTAAACTTTGCGCTCAATTATGGAGGGCGAACAGAAATCGTCTCAGCATGCAGACAAATTTCTGAAAAAGTCAAAGAAGGTAAGCTTAGAGCAGAAGACATCACAGAAGAGATGTTTTCAGCTTATTTAATGACAGAATCTCTTCAAGATCCGGATTTGCTTATTCGCACGAGTGGAGAAATTAGATTAAGCAACTTTATGCTTTGGCAAATTGCGTACAGCGAGTTTGTCTTTACGGATGTGCTTTGGCCTGACTTTTCTGATGAGCATCTTATAGGCGCTATCGGAGAGTACCAGCGTCGCGGCCGGAGGTTCGGTGGAATTTAGAGGGTGGTGCAGATGAAACAAAGAATTTTGACGGGTGTTTTGGCAGCTGCAGTGTTTTTATTTGCTGTTATTTATGGACAGATGCCTTTTACCCTGCTGATTTATTTAATGGGAAGTGTCGCTCTCTTTGAGCTTCTGAGAATGAAAAAGATTTCGATTTTCAGTTTTCCTGGTATTGTCAGCTTAATATTGCTTTGGCTTTTAATGGGCGGAGAGAATGGTTTCTTCCCGAACGTAGACGCATCAAAAATGCAGATTGCTTTATTTGCAATCTTAATACTTTTAACTTATACAGTTTTGAGCAAAAACTCTTTCACATTCGATGAGGTTGCTTTTGTTATATTAGCCACATTATATATTGGCGTCAGTTTCTATTATTTTATCCAAATTAGAGGCTTATATGGCATGAGTGCGATCTTCTTCGCAGCGGTGATTATTTGGTCCACTGACTCAGGTGCCTATTTTATTGGGAAATCTATGGGGAAACGAAAGCTTTGGCCAGAGATCAGCCCAAACAAAACAGTAGAAGGATTTATCGGTGGAATCGTCACAGCGGTCGTGTTGTCACTTGTGTTTCAGGCGGTTACAGGATTTTTGCCATCATATCTGCTTGTTATGTTTATTACGCTTTTGCTAAGTATTTTTGGACAGCTTGGCGACCTTGTGGAATCTGCTTTAAAGCGTCATTATCACGTGAAGGATTCAGGGACAATACTCCCTGGTCATGGCGGGATTTTGGACAGGTTTGACAGCTTTTTATTCGTTCTGCCGTTTTTATATTTATTGCTGGCCACATTTGCTAGCTAACCTCATAGAAACTTATTGAACGAGAGAAGGAGTGGCAATTTGAAATATATTTCGCTATTAGGCGCAACAGGATCAATTGGAGAACAAACATTAGATGTGATCAGGCAGCACCATGATAAATTTAAGCTGAAAGCCATGACGTTTGGCAGAAATGTAGATAAGGCTATTCCTATCATTGAGCGTTTTCAGCCTGAATTCGTCGGGTGTTTAGACGAAGAGACCTATCGCACGCTAAAAAGTCATTCATTTGAATACGATGTCAAGATGGCTGCAGGTGATGAAGCCAACATCGAGGCAGCGACCTATGATGCAGTGGACGTTGTGGTCAATGCACTTGTAGGAAGTGTTGGGCTTGTTCCAACATTAAAGGCCATTGAACAAAAAAAGACGATTGCACTCGCAAATAAGGAAACACTTGTGACAGCTGGTCATATAGTAAAAGAGTACGCCAAAAAATATGATGTACCTTTACTTCCTGTCGATAGTGAGCACTCCGCTATTTTCCAATGCCTGCAAGGTGAACAAGCTAAAAACATTGAACGTTTAATCGTGACAGCTTCAGGTGGTAGTTTCCGAGACAAAAAGCGAACTGAACTTGAAGGTGTTACGGTTGAAGAAGCGCTGAATCATCCGAACTGGTCAATGGGAGCAAAAATTACAATTGATTCAGCGACCATGATGAATAAAGGGCTCGAGGTGATCGAAGCGCATTGGTTGTTTGACATACCATATGATCAAATTGATGTGCTGTTACATAAAGAGAGCATTATCCATTCGATGGTAGAATTTCACGACAAAAGCGTCATGGCTCAATTAGGTACACCTGACATGAGAGTGCCCATTCAATATGCACTCACTTATCCTGACAGGGCGCCATTAAAAGAAGCGAAATCATTGAACCTTTGGGAGATTGGACAACTAAATTTCCAAAAAGCGGATTTTGACAGGTATCGCTGCTTACATTTTGCTTATGAATCAGGTAAAATAGGAGGGACAATGCCTGCTGTGCTCAATGCAGCAAATGAAATTGCAGTGGATGCATTTCTAAAAGGCAAAGTGACGTTCCTGCAAATTGAAGAATTGATTGAAAAGGCACTAATTAGACATCATGTGATTTCAAAGCCTAGTTTGCAAGATATCCATGAAGTGGACAAAGATACACGAAACTTTGTTCAATCAATCCTCACATAAGGTGGTATGTTCGTGAATACAGTGATTGCGTTTATTATTATTTTTGGAACGCTCGTTTTTTTCCACGAGCTTGGCCATTTAATTATGGCGCAGCGCGCGGGTATTTTATGCCGCGAGTTCGCAATTGGTTTTGGGCCGAAGATTTTCTCCTTTAAACGAAAAGAAACCGTTTATACCATTAGACTTCTACCTATCGGTGGATTTGTCAAAATGGCAGGGGAGGACCCTGAAGTCATTGAAATTAAACCAGGTCATACAGTGGGACTCTTATTCAATGAGCAAAATGAAGTAGAAAAAATCATTTTAAATGATAAAGAGAAATATCCTGATGCACTTGTCATCGAGGTCGAGCAGATTGATTTAGATCATGCCATGAGAATCTCAGGATATGAAGCTGGAAATGAAGATATTCTGACTGGCTACAATGTGAGTCAAACAAGTTTCTATATCGCAGATGGTGAAGAAATTCAAATCGCACCATACAATCGTCAATTTGGTTCGAAATCGGTATGGCAGCGTATTAAAGCCATCGCAGCTGGTCCGATCATGAACTTTATCCTGGCATATGTGATTTTAGTGGCTTTAGGTTTTATTCAAGGTGTAACTGTAGATGATCCTGTGCTCGG
The DNA here is from genome assembly GCF_046536015.1 of Bacillus sp. SIMBA_154. NCBI lineage: Bacteria > Bacillati > Bacillota > Bacilli > Caryophanales > Bacillaceae > Bacillus > Bacillus sp. SIMBA_154. The sequence goes on along the minus strand of NZ_JAWJBV010000002.1, from coordinate 105,798 downwards.
TAAGCTCACGAAAGATGGCCGAGCGGCGCAAGCTGGTCTCATGCAGGGGGATGAAATCGTTTCGATTAACGGGGATAAAATGAATTCTTGGACAGACGTGGTTCAAACGGTTCAAAAAAACCCCGAGAAAAAAATGAATGTCGTCATTGACCGAGACGGCAAAGAAAGCAACGTGCAGGTTGTACCAGAAGCTGTGAAAGCAGACGGGAAAAACATTGGCCGTTTTGGGTCATACCCGCCAACGGAAAATGGATTTTTAAAAGTCATTTCATCTTCGGGAACGACTGTGATATCAACGGCAGGTCTGATCTTAACGAACTTGCAAAAAATTGTCACAGGACAATTTTCACTAGATATGCTGGCAGGTCCTGTCGGGATCTATGACATGACAGGAGAAGTAGCCAAACAAGGTGTGTTAACATTAATGCAGTTTGCGGCGTTCCTCAGCATCAACTTAGGAATCGTCAATTTATTACCGATTCCTGCATTAGACGGAGGACGTTTACTTTTCTTATTTGTTGAAGCCATTCGCGGTAAACCAATTAATCGTGAGAAAGAAGCACTTGTTGTCTTCATCGGTGTTGCTTTCCTCATGCTGTTAATGCTAGTGGTTACGTGGAACGACATCCAGCGATTATTTTTATAAAAACCAATGTCTCTTGTTTCTCATCTTGGGAAACAAGAGTTTTTGTGAGAAGTCCTATTTCATAAATGAGGTGTAACGACATGAGACAATCCCTGACTTTCATTCCAACTCTTCGAGAGGTGCCGGCAGATGCTGAGGCAAAAAGTCATCAGCTATTAGTAAGAGCTGGATTCATTAGACAAAATACAAGTGGAATCTATCACTACCTGCCGCTGGCTCATAAAGTGATCCAGCATATTCAATCCATTGTTCGCAAGGAAATGGAAAAGGCAGGAGCAGCTGAGCTGTTAATGCCAGTGCTGCAGCAAGCAGAAATGTGGCAAGAGTCAGGAAGATGGTATACATACGGTCCAGAACTCATGCGTATGAAAGATCGTCATGGCCGCGAGTTCGCGCTTGGTCCAACGCACGAAGAAGTGATCACATCACTAGTACGCAGTGAAGTGAAATCGTATAAGAAGCTTCCTTTGACACTTTATCAAATTCAATCAAAATTCCGCGATGAACAAAGACCTCGTTTTGGACTGCTGCGCGGACGTGAATTTATTATGAAGGATGCTTACTCATTCCACTCTTCACCAGAAAGTCTTGATGACACATACAACAAAATGTTTACGGCTTACTCTAATGTGTTCGCCAAAGTGGGTCTTAATTTTAGACCAGTCATTGCAGATTCTGGTGCAATGGGAGGAAAAGATACGCATGAGTTCATGGCGCTGTCAGAAGTAGGAGAAGATACAATCGCTTATTCTGATACTTCTTCTTATGCAGCGAACATTGAAATGGCTGAGGCTGTGTATCAAGGAGAAGAAGCAAATCCTGCGGACTTTAAAGAACTTGAAAAAATACACACGCCGCAAGTAAAAACGATTCAAGACGTGGCTGCATTTTTAGAAGTAGCTCCATCGGCATGTATCAAGTCTGTTTTGTTTAAAGCGGATGATGCGTATGTTCTTGTCCTCACTAGAGGTGATCACGAAGTAAATGATGTGAAAGTAAAGAACTTGGTTGGAGCACAGCTTGTAGAGCTTGCTTCACGCGAAGAAGTGCTAGAAGTCATTGGAACAGAGCCTGGATTTGTTGGACCTGTTAAGCTAGAAGCAGAAGTAGCTATTTATGCAGACCTCGCTGTAAAAGGAATGACAAATGCAGTTGCAGGTGCAAACGAATCTGATTATCACTATGTCAATGTCAACGCTGCACGTGATGTATCAGTGAAAGAGTTTACAGATCTTCGCTTGATTCAAGAAGGAGACGCCTCTCCAGACGGAGAAGGCACAATCCAGTTTGCAAAAGGAATTGAAGTAGGACAAGTCTTTAAGCTGGGCACACGTTATTCTGAGGCCATGGATGCAACGTATCTCGATGAAAATGGACGCGCGCAGCCAATGATCATGGGCTGCTATGGCATCGGTATCTCTAGAACCCTTTCAGCTATTGTTGAACAGCATCATGATGATAAAGGCATTATCTGGCCGGAAACCGTTGCGCCATATGACCTTCATCTCCTTGCCTTAAACATGAAAAATGAAGCACAAAAAGAACTGGCTGAAACGTTATACGAGCGCTTAGAAGATGAGGGCTTTGACGTACTTTTTGATGACCGCCAGGAGCGAGCAGGAGTGAAATTTGCAGACAGTGACTTAATTGGCCTGCCAGTTCGCATTAGCTGCGGGAAACGTTCAGAAGAAGGTATTGTAGAAGTGAAGTTTAGAAAATCAGGTGAATCACATGAAGTATCTGTTGATGAACTGATTTCATTTATACGCCAAGCATAAAACGAACAAAAAAATGAAGGTACCTCCTGTAGAAAAGAGGTACCTTTCTGATTTACAAAAGGAGGGTCCTGTCTTGGATGAACAATTACCGATCACCCGGCGGCAATTTCATATATTACTCAATCAGATTCAAATGACAGATGATGACCTCAGTCGTTACTTTGAAGAAGGTGAAATCGTCAAATTGACGGTGCATAAGGCGACGAAAACGTGGCATTTCCTTTTTAAATTTAAGGCACTTCTGCCTTACAAGGTATATGCAATGTTTCTGAGCAGGCTGACAAATGCATTTTCTCATATTGCACAAGTCACTTGTACGATTGAAGTCAATGATCCGCACATATCTGAGGAGCTTGTGCAATCGTATTGGTCACATTGTGTGGAAGAGCTTCAAGGAATTTCTCCCCCAATCATCAGCTTGCTTCAGCAGCAAAAACCGGCGCTGTCTGGGCATAAAATCATCATCAAAACGAAAAGCGAAACAGAGGCTTTGGCCATCAAAAAGAAGTACAGCCCAATGCTCCAGGCTGCATTGAAACAAGTTGGTTTTCCAGAGCTGCAATTTGATACAGAAATTTTTGTATCAGATCAAGAGATTCAGAAGTTCAGAGAACAAAAGCTTGCTGAAGACCAAGAAAGAGCGATGCAAGCCCTCACTGAGATGGAGAAGAAAGAAAGTGAGGATCAGGAGGAAGCGCCATCAGGCCCTCTGATGATTGGATATCAAATCAAAGACAATGAAGAAATTCGTACGCTAGATAGTATTATGGACGAGGAAAGAAGAATCACCGTCCAAGGCTACGTGTTTGATGCAGAAACGCGCGAGCTGAAAAGCGGCAGAACGCTTTGTATCTTTAAGATCACGGATTATACAAACAGTATTTTGATCAAAATGTTTGCGAGAGAAAAAGAAGATGCCCAGCTCATGAAATCCTTGAAAAAAGGGATGTGGGTGAAAGCAAGAGGAAGCATTCAAAACGATACGTTTGTCAGAGATCTTGTCATGATCGCCAATGATGTCAATGAAATGAAACCTCAGCTCAAAGAAGATACAGCACCTGAGGGTGAAAAGCGTGTTGAGCTTCATTTGCATTCCCCAATGAGTCAAATGGATGCTGTCACCGGCATCGGCAAGCTTGTTGAACAAGCAAAAAAATGGGGGCATGAAGCGATTGCTCTTACAGATCATGCCGTTGTGCAATCCTTTCCAGATGCGTATGCAGCAAGTAAAAAGCATGGCATCAAAATGATGTACGGTGTGGAAATCAACTTAGTCGATGATGGGGTGCCGATTGCATATAATCCAGAGCACCGCTTGTTAGAGGATGCGACGTTTGTCGTATTTGACGTAGAGACAACCGGGCTTTCTGCTGTTTATGATACGATCATTGAGCTTGCAGCAGTGAAAATAAAAGGCGGGGAAATCATTGACCGCTTTGAGGCATTTGCAAATCCTCATCACCCGTTATCAGCAACGACCATTGAGTTAACTGGTATTACCGATGATATGGTCAGAGATGCACCAGATGTCGTTGATGTTGTTCGGGATTTCAAAGAGTGGATTGGACAAGACATCCTTGTTGCGCACAATGCGAGCTTTGATATGGGCTTTTTAAATGCAGCGTATAAACGTCTGTTAAAAACAGATAAAGCATCAAATCCTGTCATTGATACACTTGAACTTGGCCGATTCCTTTACCCGGAATTTAAAAATCACCGGCTGAACACACTTTGTAAAAAGTTTGATATTGAACTCACGCAGCATCACCGCGCCATTTATGACGCAGAAGCGACAGGCTACCTGATGCTGAAGATGCTAAAAGATGCGGCTGAAAAAGAGATTGCCTACCATGATCAACTGAATGAAAACATGGGTCAGTCCAATGCTTACCAGCGCTCACGTCCTTACCATGCGACAGTGATTGCGAAAAATGAGACGGGACTCAAGAATTTATTCAAGCTTGTTTCACTTTCTCATATTCATTATTTCTACCGGGTGCCTCGCATTCCGCGCTCACAGCTTGAGAAATATCGAGAAGGTTTGATTGTTGGGTCGGCTTGTGATAAGGGTGAGGTTTTTGAAGGAATGATGCAAAAGTCGCCTGATGAGGTGGAAGACATTGCAGCATTTTATGACTATTTAGAGGTTCATCCGCCAGAAGTGTATCAGCACCTGCTACAGCTAGAGCTTGTTCGAGATGAACGTGCATTAAAAGAAATTATCACAAATATTGTGAAGCTTGGTGAAAAGCTGAATAAACCGGTCGTGGCGACTGGGAACGTGCACTACCTGCATCCAGAGGACAAAATTTATCGTAAAATCTTAATTTCATCACAGGGTGGTGCCAATCCACTTAACCGTCATGAACTGCCAAAAGTGCATTTTAGAACGACAGATGAAATGCTTGAAGCGTTCTCCTTCTTAGGAGACGAGAAAGCAAAGGAGATCGTCGTGACGAATACGAAAAAGGTATCTGAGATGGTCGAAAGCATTAAACCAATCAAAGATGATCTTTATACACCAAAAATTGAAGGTGCAGATGAAGAAATACGGGAAATGAGCTATCAAATGGCACGCAGCATCTACGGAGATGAATTACCGAAAATCGTAGAAAACCGTATTGAGAAGGAATTAAAAAGTATTATTGGTCATGGCTTCGCCGTCATTTATTTAATCTCTCATAAGCTCGTTAAGAAATCACTAGATGATGGATATCTTGTTGGTTCAAGGGGATCTGTCGGATCATCCCTTGTGGCGACATTAACAGAGATTACAGAAGTGAACCCACTTGCACCGCATTATGTATGCCCAAGCTGTAAGCACTCTGAGTTCTTTAATGACGGATCTGTTGGTTCAGGCTTTGACCTTCCTGATAAAGACTGTCCAGAATGTGGTGCGCCGTATAAAAAAGACGGACATGATATTCCGTTTGAAACGTTCTTAGGTTTTAAAGGAGATAAAGTGCCTGATATCGACTTGAACTTCTCAGGAGAATATCAGCCGCTCGCACATAACTATACAAAAGAGCTGTTCGGTGAAGAATATGTATACCGCGCAGGCACAATCGGTACCGTTGCAGAAAAAACGGCATATGGATACGTGAAAGGCTATGCAGGTGATCATAATCTTCATATGAGAGGCGCAGAAATCGACCGGCTCGTGCAAGGATGTACAGGGGTAAAACGGACAACGGGCCAGCATCCAGGTGGTATTATCGTTGTGCCGGATTATATGGACATTTACGATTTCTCCCCAATTCAATATCCAGCGGATGCGACAGGAGCCGATTGGAAAACGACGCATTTTGATTTCCATTCGATCCATGATAACTTGCTGAAGCTAGATATACTTGGACACGATGATCCAACGGTCATTCGTATGCTTCAGGACTTAAGCGGAATCGATCCAAAAACCATTCCAACAGATGACCCTGAAGTCATGAAAATCTTCCAAGGGACAGAGCCTCTTGGTGTCACAGAAGAGCAAATTGGCTGTAAAACAGGAACACTTGGCATCCCAGAGTTTGGGACAAGATTTGTTCGGCAAATGCTTGAGGATACAAAGCCAACTACCTTCTCAGAGCTCGTTCAGATCTCGGGTTTATCACACGGTACAGATGTATGGCTCGGGAATGCGCAAGAGCTTATACACAATAAAACGTGTGAACTAAGCGAAGTGATTGGCTGTCGTGACGATATTATGGTCTATCTCATCTATCAAGGACTAGAACCGTCACTTGCCTTTAAAATCATGGAATCAGTTCGTAAAGGAAAGGGACTTCCTCCTGAATGGGAAGAAGAAATGAAGAATAATAACGTACCAAACTGGTATATTGATTCTTGTAAAAAGATCAAATACATGTTCCCTAAAGCCCACGCGGCTGCTTATGTATTAATGGCTGTTCGGATAGCTTACTTCAAGGTGCATCATGCACTTCTGTACTACGCGGCATACTTTACCGTTCGTGCGGATGACTTTGATATCGAAACCATGACAAAAGGATCGAATGCGATTCGAGCTGTCATGGACGATATTAACTCAAAAGGTCTAGATGCATCACCGAAAGAGAAAAACCTATTAACTGTACTAGAGCTTGCACTTGAAATGTGCGAAAGAGGCTACCATTTTAAAAAAGTCGACCTATACCGCTCAAGTGCAACAGAATTTATCATAGATGGAGATGGGTTAATTCCGCCATTCAACTCGATCCCTGGGCTCGGAACGAACGTTGCGCTAAATATTGTACGCGCACGTCAAGATGGTGAATTCCTTTCAAAAGAAGATCTACAAAAACGAGGGAAAGTCTCTAAGACCATTCTTGAATATTTGGATCGTCAAGGCTGCTTAGAATCACTGCCTGATCAAAACCAGCTTTCTTTGTTTTAATGTGATAAATGAAGAGCGCCCTAAAAGGGGCGTTCTTTTTAATGTAGACGATAATTTTATTATGTTAACTAACAAACATTTTTCACCAATTGGAATTATTTTCTTAATCGTTCATATATCTTGATTTAACGTGATGTTTTAAGAGAAGCGGTTGTGTGTCATTCTTTCTACCCAAATAGAGCAAAAAAGAGAATTTCGCCGTCTGAAATGTTCTCATCCGACATATGATCATTCTGGGTACAGTCACAAGGAGAATCAGAGAAAACCTTCGATGAGCGTAAAGCTGATTGCTGTTTACTATGCTTATTTTTGAAACATGTTTGATTCTTTTCAAAACTGTACAGATCACGCACCAAATAAAAAGGAGGTGGTTCGTCTATTGATCAATGTTTCACGTTGCACGAAAAAGAAGGGGTGAACAGTAGGGAAATGTCATCTTATAACTATGTAGAGGTTCTTCAAAAATCAATTTTGTTCTACGAGGCGCAGAGGTCTGGAAGGCTTCCTAATAACAACCGTCTCAACTGGCGGGGTGATTCTGGACTAGAGGATGGGAAGGATGTGGGCCATGACTTAACAGGCGGCTGGTATGACGCAGGTGACCATGTGAAATTTGGACTTCCGATGGCTTACTCTGCAGCCGTGCTTGCATGGACAGTATATGAATACCGAGAAGCTTATGAAGAGGCAGACTTGCTGGATGATATGTTAGATCAAATCAAGTGGGCAACCGATTATTTTTTGAAAGCACATACAGGTCCGAACGAATTTTGGGCGCAAGTAGGTGATGGGAACGCTGATCATGGCTGGTGGGGACCAGCAGAAGTGATGCCAATGAGCCGGCCAGCTTTTAAAATTGATGAACACTGTCCAGGGACAGAAGTAGCTGCACAAACTGCGGCAGCTTTAGCAGCAGGTTCTATCATTTTTAAAGAGACTGATGCGTCATATGCAGCAAAGCTTCTCACACATGCAAAACAGCTTTATGCATTTGCTGATCAATATCGCGGCGAGTATACAGATTGTGTCACCAATGCTCAGCCGTTTTACAACTCATGGAGCGGCTATATTGACGAGCTCATTTGGGGAGGAATATGGCTGTACTTGGCGACAAATGAACAGTCATATTTAGATCAAGCGTTAAAGGCGGTAGAAGAATGGCCGAAAGATTGGGATTATACGTTTACCATGTCGTGGGACAATACTTTTTTTGCTTCACAAATCTTACTCGCAAGAATCACGAAGGAGAAAAGATTTATAGAATCGACAGAGCGTAATCTCGATTACTGGACCACAGGTCTTGTTCAAAATGGAAAAGTAGAAAGAATCACTTATACGCCTGGCGGTTTGGCGTGGCTGGATCAATGGGGGTCACTTCGTTATACAGCAAATGCAGCATTTTTAGCCTTTGTATACGCTGATTGGGTTTCTGATCAAGAAAAAAAGAATCGATACGAAACGTTTGCTATCAAGCAAACACACTATATGCTAGGTGATAATCCGCTAAATAGAAGCTATGTCGTTGGGTTTGGTCAAAACCCGCCGATGCATCCACATCACCGAACTGCACATGGCTCATGGTCTAACCAGCTGACAAATCCTCCATATCATCGGCACACTCTTTATGGAGCGCTTGTTGGGGGCCCTAATTCACAAGATCAATATGTCGATGACATCTCTGATTATGTATCAAACGAGGTAGCGACTGACTATAATGCCGCCTTTACTGGAAATATAGCCAAACTGGTGCAGCTGTTTGGTAAGGGACAATCCAAGCTACCAAATTTTCCGCCTAAAGAAAAGGTGGAGGATGAGTTTTTTGTGGAGGCAGCTGTGATGAATAACGATACAACATCTACTCAGATAAAAGCGATTTTATACAATCGATCAGGCTGGCCGGCAAGAAGCAGTCAAACACTTTCTTTTAGATATTACGTCAATCTTAGCGAGGTTTTTACAAAGGGATTCACTGAAAGAGATATTCAAGTGACGTCAGCCTACAATGAAGGCGCTTCCCTATCTCCGTTAACGGTATATGACGCATCATCCCATGTATATTTTACAGAAATCGATTTTACTGGCGTAGCTATTTTTCCTGGAGGAGAATCACTGCATAAGAAGGAAATACAATTTCGATTATCTGCGCCAAATGGTGCGAATATATGGGATGCCTCAAATGATTATTCCTTTCAAGGGTTAACATCCAGTATGCAAAAAACAGCGAGGATTCCCGTCTTTGACAATGGTGCTTTAGTATTTGGCACGCTTCCAGACAAATAAAAATCAACTATATCAATTTAAAGGGTGAGGGACATGACAAACAAAGAACGGTTTTTAACGCTTTATCATCAATTGAAAAATGATGCGAATGGATATTTTTCACCAGAGGGTATTCCGTATCACTCAATCGAGACGCTCATTTGTGAGGCTCCTGATTATGGGCATATGACGACTTCAGAGGCATATAGCTACTGGCTATGGCTTGAAGTTTTATATGGACATTACACAGGAGATTGGAGCAAGCTAGAAGCTGCTTGGGACAATATGGAGAAATTCATCATCCCAGTAAATGAAGACGGAAATGACGAACAGCCACATATGAGCTCTTACAATCCGTCAAGTCCAGCGACATATGCTTCAGAAAAGCCATATCCAGATCAATATCCAAGCCAGCTGAGCGGCGCTCGTCCTGCTGGTCAAGATCCGCTTGATAGCGAACTGAAATCAACGTATGGGACAAATGAAACGTATTTAATGCACTGGCTCCTTGATGTAGACAATTGGTATAGCTATGGAAATTTACTCAATCCATCACATACAGCCGCATATGTAAACACATTTCAGCGTGGTCCGCAGGAATCAGTATGGGAGGCCATCCCTCATCCATCACAAGATGATAAAACATTGGGAAAGCCGAATGAAGGTTTCATGAGCTTGTTCACAAAAGAAAATCAAGCGCCAGCTGACCAGTGGCGCTATACAAATGCGACGGACGCTGATGCGCGTGCTGTACAGGCGATGTATTGGGCAAAGGAACTTGGCTATAATCAGCCAACCTACCTTGATAAAGCAAAAAAAATGGGTGATTTTCTCCGTTACGGTATGTACGATAAATATTTTCAAACAATTGGAAGTGGAAAGCAGGGCAATCCGTCTCCTGGGAATGGAAAGAGTGCCTGTCATCACTTAATGGCATGGTATACCTCTTGGGGCGGGGGACTTGGAGATTATGCAAATTGGTCATGGCGTATTGGTGCGAGCCATTGTCACCAAGGGTATCAAAACCCCGTCGCTGCTTATGCTTTATCCTCAGATAAAGGAGGCTTAAAGCCATCGTCAGCTACGGGTGCAAGCGATTGGGAGAAAACGTTAAAGAGACAGCTTGAATTTTACGTATGGCTTCAATCAAAAGAAGGAGCGATTGCAGGAGGCGCAACAAACAGTTGGAATGGAGACTATAGTGCTTATCCTGCAGGAAGAAGCACATTTTACGATATGGCATATGAAGATGCGCCTGTTTACCATGATCCTCCGTCTAATAACTGGTTTGGGATGCAGGCATGGCCGATCGAGCGCGTAGCAGAGCTTTATTACATTTTTGCGAAAGATGGAGACAAAACATCTGAAAATTTTCAAATGGCCAAATCTGTCATGACAAAATGGATCAACTATTCATTAGATTATATTTTTATTGGCACACGTCCTGTGACGGACCAAGAAGGGTATTTTTTAGATGGTCAAGGACAAAGAATTCTAGGGGGGACGGATGTTGCTGTTGCGACAACGAGTGCACCTGGAGAGTTTTGGCTTCCTGGAAATATAGCTTGGAGCGGACAGCCTGATACTTGGAATGGGTTCCAGTCTGCGACAGGAAATCCAAACTTAACAGCTGTAACAAAAGATCCAACTCAAGATACTGGCGTCCTAGGGAGTCTGGTCAAAGCCTTAACATTCTTTGCGGCTGCCACAAAGAAAGAGACAGGAAACTATACAGCCCTTGGCATAAGAGCAAAAGATATAGCTGCACAGCTCCTTGATGTTGCATGGAATTACAATGATGGCATTGGAATTGTCACAGAGGAAGAAAGAGAAGACTACTATCGCTTCTTTAAAAAAGAAGTATATTTCCCAAATGGGTGGAACGGAACATTTGGTCAAGGGAATCAAATCCCTGGTGCCAACACCACCCCGTCTGATCCACAGCGGGGAGGTAATGGAGTCTATACGAGTTTTGCAGATCTTCGTCCGAAAATAAAACAAGATCCAGCATGGTCTGCACTTGAGAGTAAGTATCAAGCATCGTTTAATGAAGCAACAGGCAAATGGGAAGATGGAGCGCCTGTTTTCACTTATCACCGCTTCTGGTCGCAAGTTGATATGGCTACTGCCTATGCTGAATATCATCGTCTCATCAACTAATAGGGTCAAAATCAAGCTGCCGGCTTCTATTGGCCGGCAGTCTAATAGGAAATAATAAATCCACTGAAAGTAAGGGTGATTACAACATGGTCAAAGAAAGAAGCTTTATTCATCATTCATTAAACAGGGATGAAAATGGGCAAAAAAATCAAATGTGGAAAAAAGAGGCGAATGATCGAATCTCAGAGCATAGACAAAGAGAGCTTGTTATAAACGTCATAAATGGTGAAAAAAAGCCAGTAGCAGGTATAGAGGTTGAAGTGAAACAAATTAGGCATGAATTCGCATTTGGTTCAGCAATGAATGACCAAGTGTTATTTAATCAACAATATGCTGATTTTTTCGTGAAGCATTTTAATTGGGCTGTTTTTGAAAATGAGGCAAAGTGGTATGCGAATGAGCCAGAAAGAGGGAAAATCACCTACGAAAAAGCAGATGCCATGCTGAACTTTGCAGATAGACATCAACTTCCAGTGAGAGGGCATGCTTTGTTTTGGGAAGTAGAGGATGCGAATCCAAGCTGGCTGAGGTCACTGCCGAATCATGAGGTGTATGATGCCATGAAAAGGCGGCTTGAGCATGCGGGCAATCATTTTAAGGGAAGATTCCGTCATTGGGATGTAAACAATGAAATGATGCATGGTTCATTTTTTAAAGATCGCTTCGGGAAAAATATTTGGAAGTGGATGTATGAAGAAACGAAAAAAATTGACCCTCAAGCGCTGCTGTTTGTGAATGATTATAATGTGATCTCATATGGCGAGCATCATGCTTATAAAGCGCATATCAATGAACTTCGTCAGTTAGGGGCGCCAGTTGAGGCAATTGGTGTACAGGGACACTTTGAAGATCGGGTGGATCCAGTCATTGTAAAAGAAAGACTCGATGTACTAGCTGAGCTTGGTCTCCCCATTTGGGTCACAGAGTACGACTCTGTTCATCCAGATGCTAATAGAAGAGCGGATAACCTAGAGGCTTTATATCGCGTTGCTTTCAGTCATCCGGCGGTAAAAGGTGTGCTGATGTGGGGATTTTGGGCAGGTGCCCACTGGCGAGGTGAGCACGCAGCCATCGTTAATTATGATTGGTCTTTAAATGAAGCAGGAAAACGTTATGAAAAGCTTCTAAAGGAGTGGACAACACAAAGAGTTGAAAAAACAGATGCTAGCGGGAAAGTGGCATGTCCAGCGTTTCACGGAACATATGAGGTTCGAATTGGCCAAGAAAGTAGGGTGTTAAAGCAGCAGACGATTGAACTTGATTCAAATGAACAAACGCCGCTTCAACTAGATGTTATCGTTCCTGCAGAATGATAGATTGTGAGGAGAATTTAAAATGAAAAAATGGGCTCAACTGGTGCCTTGTTTTATACTCGTGATAGCTTTATGGGCTGGCTGGTTCTCTCTTACCGTAAAGGCCGCTTCTTTTGTGCAAACGTCTGGTACACAATTTTTGTTGAACAATCAACCATTTTACTTTGCTGGCACAAACAACTATTATTTTCATTACAAATCAAAAAAGATGGTAGATGCTGTTTTTGACGATATGAAAGCAATGAATCTAAAGGTCATTCGTATTTGGGGATTTCACGATGGAGCTCCTCAAGAGAATTCAGTTTTGCAATCTAGTCCAGGGGTTTATGAAGAATCGGGTTTTCGAAAATTAGATTATGCGATTCATAAAGCAGGGCAAGAAGGCATAAAGCTAGTCATCCCGCTAGTCAACAATTGGGATGATTTTGGCGGAATGAATCAATACGTTAAGTGGTTTCAGGCAGGCTCACACGATGCCTTTTATACTGATTCTCATATCAAAAATGCTTACAAAAATTATGTGCGCTATGTATTAGAGAGAACCAATACGTATACCGGTGTTCAATATAAAGACGATCCTGCTATTATGACATGGGAGCTTGCCAATGAGCCGCGTGTGCAGTCTGATCCTACAGGGAATATATTAGTGAATTGGGCAAATGAAATGAGTACATGGATCAAATCGATAGATCAGCATCATCTTGTTGCAGTAGGAGATGAAGGATTCTTTCGCATAAAAGGACATGACGATTGGTTGTATGGAGGCGGAGAAGGCGTGGATTGGGACCGTTTGACCGCTCTGTCCAATATCGATTATGGAACCTATCATCTATACCCAGATCACTGGAACAAGTCAGCCGCTTGGGGAGTGAAATGGATTGAAGACCATATCACCCGCGGGGAGGCGATAGGAAAACCTGTTGTACTAGAAGAGTTTGGTTATCAAAATCAATCAGTGCGTCCAGAGGTCTACCGAAGCTGGCTGTTAGCGATTGAGCGGCTCGGAGGGGCAGGCAGTCAATTTTGGATTTTAACAAGCATTCAAGACGATGATTCGCTCTATCCTGATTATGACGGTTTCCGAATCATAAAGGAGAGCAGGGAAGCATCACTCATCAGTGAACATGCAAAAAGAATGAACGAAAAGAACTGATGACGAATGCCCGTTTATAAGGAACTTCATTTGCATAAAAAAATTGGATATGGTATAGTTTTTATGGAAATGCTAACGATTACCGAGACAAGAGTGGGGAAACCCGCTCTTTTGTATTGAACAGGCAATTTTTGTCTCGACATTATTCATCCGTTTTCTGCTCCCCCTGCTCACATAAAGCAGGGTTTTTATGCAGAATGATTGATAAGAGCGTTTATCGAAAGCACAAGGAGGAAGAGAATGAGCAAAAAAGTAGTGGATGTCGTAAGCGAAATGGTGCAGCCAATTTTAGATGGCTTACAGCTTGAACTCGTTGATGTTGAATTTGTCAAAGAGGGTCAAAACTGGTTCCTTCGCGTGTTTATTGACTCTGATAAAGGCGTCGATATCGAAGAGTGTGCCAAAGTGAGCGAAGCCTTGAGCGAAAAGCTTGATGAGGCAGATCCGATTAGCCAAAACTACTTTCTTGAAGTGTCCTCTCCTGGAGCGGAGCGCCCATTAAAGAAAAAAGCTGATTTTGAAAAAGCACTTGGAAAAAATGTTTTCATGAAAACATATGAACCAATTGATGGTGAAAAAGCGTTTGAAGGTGAGCTTACAAGCTTTGATGGTGAGATTGCAACAGTGACAGTGAAGATCAAGACAAGAAAGAAAGAGATCAATATCCCATATGAAAAAATAGCGAACGCAAGATTAGCAGTTTCGTTCAATTAACCTTTCCATTGATATAAGGGGGAACCATAAAAATGAGTAGTGAGTTGTTAGATGCCCTGACTGTTCTTGAGAAAGAGAAGGGTATTAGTAAAGAAATTATTATTGAAGCGATAGAAGCTGCACTCATTTCTGCATATAAGCGTAATTTTAATCAAGCGCAAAATGTTCGTGTTGATTTAAACCGCGAAACGGGAACAATTCGCGTATTTGCAAGAAAAGATGTTGTAGATGAAGTGTATGATTCTCGCCTTGAAATCTCTGTAGATGATGCAGTCAGCATCAACCCGAATTACGTGGTAGGTGACGTGGTTGAGATTGAAGTCACTCCAAAAGATTTCGGACGCATTGCAGCTCAGACAGCGAAACAAGTTGTCACGCAGCGAGTGAGAGAAGCAGAGCGAGGTGTGATCTACACTGAGTTCATCGATCGCGAGGAAGACATTATGACGGGAATCGTTCAGCGAATTGACAGTAAATTCATTTACGTGTCACTTGGCAAAATCGAAGCTCTTCTTCCCGTCAACGAACAAATGCCAAATGAGGAATACAAACCACATGACCGCATTAAAGTGTTCATTACAAAGGTAGAAAAAACAACAAAAGGACCACAAATTTATGTCTCTAGAACACATCCAGGTCTTTTAAAGCGTTTATTTGAAATTGAAGTCCCAGAAATTTATGATGGTACTGTAGAGCTTAAATCGGTTGCTAGAGAAGCTGGGGACCGTTCTAAAATATCTGTTCGTACAGATGATCCTGATGTTGATCCAGTTGGTTCTTGTGTTGGGCCAAAAGGTCAGCGTGTACAAGCAATTGTCAACGAGCTAAAAGGCGAAAAAATTGACATTGTCCATTGGTCTAATGATCCGGTTGAATTTGTTGCCAATGCGTTGAGCCCATCAAAAGTGCTTGATGTCATTGTTAATGAAGAAGATAAGGCGACAACAGTGATTGTCCCTGATTATCAGCTGTCATTAGCGATTGGTAAAAGAGGTCAAAATGCGCGCCTTGCAGCGAAGCTGACTAGCTGGAAAATTGACATTAAAAGCGAAACAGATGCAAGGGAACTCGGTATTTTCCCAAGAACTGAAGACTCTGAATCTCTTTTCTTAGAGGCTGAACCAGTAGCTGAGGAATCTGACGAATAAGAGGTGATATAAAAGGTGAAAAGCCGAAAGAAAATCCCGCTTAGAAAATGCGTCGTGACGGGAGAAATGAAACCAAAGAAAGAGCTAATCCGTGTGGTTCGTTCTAAAGAAGGTGAAGTGTCTGTTGACGCAACCGGAAAAATGAACGGGCGCGGAGCTTACCTTTCTCTCGATAAAGAAACCATTCTTGCGGCAAAGAACAAACGCAGTTTACAGCAGCAATTTCAGACACAGATTGACGAACACATATTTGAAGAATTACTAGAACTAGCTGAAAAGGTGAAAAAACCAAATGACTGAATCTAAGTGGTATCCTTTGCTTGGTCTAGCAAATCGAGCTCGTAAAGTCGTGTCAGGAGAAGATCTGGTGATCAAAGAAGTTAGACATGCGCGTGCTAAGCTGGTTCTTCTTGCAGCAGATGCCTCACCGAACACAGAGAAAAAGGTATCTGACAAATGCAAATTTTATAATGTTCCGGTTAGAAAAATTGAAGACCGTTCCGTTCTCGGACGTTCTATTGGGAAAGAAGCTCGCGTAGTTGTCGCTGTCACTGACCAAGGCTTCGCTAAGAAGCTCATAAGCTTGCTCGATTAATTTATTTGGGGGTGAACGAATGGCTAAAGTGAGAGTATATGAATATGCAAAAGCCATAGATGTTTCAAGTAAAGATATTATAGCAGCGCTTAAGGATATGAACGTGGAAGTGAACAACCACATGGCGACGCTTGAAGACGACACTGTGAAAAAGCTAGACGCTATATATAAAAAAGCCAAAGCAAAAGAGACAACTAACGAGAAACCCGCAGAACAAAAAAAACAATCATCTAACAAAATCAATGATAGAAAGAAGAATGACGTGCAGAATAATCAATTTAATAAAAACAAAAAAAACAACAACCAAAACAAAAACAAACGCGGTGGCAACAAGTCACAGCATCAGCAAGCTAGACCTGTGAAGCCTAAAAAAGAGCTTCCTGAAAAAATTGAATTTACAAATTCAATGACAGTTGGCCAGCTTGCCGAAGAGCTTGGAAAAGAATCAGCTGAAATCATCAAGAAGCTGATGATGCTTGGTGTGATGGCAACCATTAACCAAGAGCTTGATAAAGATACAGTTGAATTAATCGCTTCTGAATATGGTGTTCCAGTAGAGGAAGTTATCATTTTAGAAGAAACTGAACTTGAAAAGTATGAAGTTGAAGATAAAGAAGAAGATATGCAAGTACGCCCTCCAGTTGTGACAATCATGGGACACGTTGACCACGGGAAAACAACCCTTCTTGACAGCATTCGTAAAACGAAAGTCGTTGAAGGCGAAGCTGGTGGAATCACGCAGCATATTGGCGCATACCAAATTGAAGAAAACGGCAAGAAAATCACGTTCCTTGATACACCTGGACACGCAGCATTCACAACGATGCGTGCACGTGGTGCCGAGGTAACTGATACAACAATCCTAGTCGTTGCAGCAGATGATGGCGTGATGCCGCAAACGATTGAAGCCATTAACCATGCGAAAGCGGCAGAGGTGCCAATCATTGTTGCTGTCAATAAAATTGACAAACCAACAGCTAACCCGGACCGTGTGATGCAAGAATTAACTGAACATGGTCTTGTACCAGAAGCTTGGGGCGGCGAAACGATTTTCGTTCCTCTATCTGCGAAAACAGGTGAAGGCATCGATGAATTAATCGAAATGATCCTTCTTGTCAGCGAAGTAGGAGAACTGAAAGCCAACCCACATCGTGCGGCTAAAGGAACTGTCATTGAGGCTGAGCTTGATAAAGGAAGAGGGTCTGTTGCAACCCTTCTAGTTCAAACTGGTACACTTCAAGTAGGTGACCCAATCGTTGTTGGAAATACATTTGGCCGTGTACGTGCAATGGTCAATGACATCGGACGCCGCGTGAAAACAGCAGGACCATCTACACCTGTTGAAATCACTGGTTTAAATGATGTACCAAATGCGGGCGATCAGTTCCTCGTATTCAAAGACGAAAAAACAGCTCGTCAAGTGGGTGAGGCGCGTGCTTCAAAACAGCTTGATGAACAGCGTTCAGACAAATCAAAATTATCTCTAGATGACCTATTTGAGCAAATCAAACAAGGCGAAGTGAAAGATATCAACCTGATCGTGAAAGCAGACGTACAAGGTTCTGCTGAAGCACTGACGGCAGCTCTTCAAAAAATTGAAGTAGAAGGCGTAAAAGTGAAAATCATCCATACGGGTGTTGGAGCGATTACAGAATCTGATATCATTTTAGCAAGTGCTTCTAATGCGATCGTGATCGGATTTAACGTACGTCCTGATGGAAATGCGAAGAGCACAGCTGAAACAGAAAACGTAGATATCCGCTTGCACCGCATTATCTATAAAGTCATCGATGAAATTGAAGCTGCGATGAAGGGGATGCTTGACCCTGAATATGAAGAAAAAGTCATTGGTCAAGTTGAAGTTCGTCAAACGTTCAAAGTATCTAAAATCGGTACAATTGCTGGTGGCTATGTCACTGAAGGAACGATTACAAGAGATAGTGGTATCCGATTAATCCGTGATGGCGTCGTCATTTTTGAAGGCGAAGTCGACGTATTAAAACGATTCAAAGATGACGTGAAAGAAGTTTCACAAGGCTATGAATGTGGTATTACCATTAAGAAATACAATGATATCCGTGAAGGTGATGTCATGGAATCATTCGTTATGCAAGAAATCGAAAGAAAATGATCGGTTATACCGAATGTGAGTGCATCATCTATGATGCATCCTCACTGAAGGAAAAACGTGCGGTTCTTCAGCGTATATTGACAAGAACGCGCCATAAATTCAATGTGTCCATTGCTGAAATGGATTATCAGGATACATGGCAGCGTACATCAATTGGAATCGCCGTGATTTCCTCCTCTCGGGTTCAAGTGGAAAAAGAACTTCAGCGTGTATTAAGCTTTATTGATTCTTTTCCTGAAATTGAACGGACGATCACGAAAACTGAGTGGTTTTAAATTAGAGGTGATAAGATCATGAGCATGAGAGCAACCCGTGTGGGTGAGCAAATGAAAAAAGAATTGGGCGACATCCTTGGCAGAAAGCTGAAAGATCCAAGAATCGGCTTTTTGACTGTAACCGATGTCGAAGTGTCCGGTGATTTGCAAATTGCCAAAGTCTACATTTCTGTTCTTGGCGACGAGAAGAAAAGAGAGGAAACCTTAAAAGGCCTAGCAAAGGCGAAAGGGTATATCCGCTCTGAAATTGGCAATCGAATTAGACTTCGCAAAACACCAGAACTACACTTTGAATTCGATGAATCCGTTGATTACGGTAACCGAATTGAAAGCCTGATTGCTGAACTAAACACAAAAGATCACGAATAAGACGTTGAAATAAGGATAGGCGATGATCGTCTGTCCTTTTTCATCGTTTATGAAAGGAGAGAACGCAGATGATAAATGGTGTTCTTTTATTACATAAAGAAAGAGGAATGACCTCTCACGACTGTGTGTTCAAAGTGAGAAAGATATTGCACACAAAAAAAGTCGGACATACAGGAACACTCGACCCAGAAGTATCAGGTGTTCTGCCCATTTGTATTGGAAGAGCGACGAAAATCGTTGAGTACCTAACAGATAAATCGAAAACGTATGATGCAGAAATCACGATTGGCTTTTCGACGACGACAGAAGATCAAACAGGTGAAGTGGTTGAAGAAAAAAAGGTGCAAAAGCCGATTTTAGAAGAAGAAATTGATGCTGCGCTGAAACAGTTTGAAGGAACCATTGAACAAGTTCCTCCAATGTTTTCTGCTGTGAAAATTGGCGGGAAAAAGCTCTATGAATATGCGAGAGAAGGAATTGAAATCGAGCGGCCAAGCCGTGAAATTACCATCCATCGCATCGAGCGGACTACACCTGTCACATTTGAAGATGGAAACGTGTCATTCAGATTCACTGTTCTGTGCTCAAAAGGTACGTATGTCAGAACCTTAGCGGTTGATATCGGAAAAAAACTAGGGTATCCGGCTCATATGTCACACCTCATTCGCACAGGGTCAGGCGACTTTACACTAGATGAATGTATCACCCTTGATGAGCTTCGTGATATGAGTGAGGAAGGAACGATAGGTGAGCACCTTGTACCGATCGAGCGCGCGCTCAATCATTTGCCGAAATGGGAGATAAATGATACATTAGCAAGTAAAGTGGAAAACGGTGCAGTCCTGCCAATGCCTGATGAATTCGCTCATTTTGCAGAGGAGGATCGTGTCGCTGTTTTTGCTCCTTCAGGTCATTGTATGGCGATTTATATGAAGCATCCGACCAAACAGAACCTGATGAAGCCGGCGAAGATCTTATCTCAGGACAAGCAATCTTAAAGAAAAGGTGACCATCTCGTGAAGACTATACATATTTCACACCCACATACATTGAATCAAAAGGATCAAGCCCCGTCTGTGATGGCTTTAGGGTATTTTGACGGTGTTCACCTCGGACATCAGAAGGTGATTGACGCAGCGAAAAGCATTGCGGAAAAAGCAGGATTGGCCTTAGCTGTCATGACCTTTCATCCGCATCCGTCACATGTTCTACAAAAAGCTCGTGAACCAAAAGACTTAATTACTCCGCTTGAGGATAAAATTGATTTCATTGAAAAGCTAGGCGCTGACTATTTATACATTGTGCAATTCAGCGAAAGCTTTGCAGCGCTGTCCCCTCAGGAGTTTGTAGATCAATATTTGGACGAACTGAATGTGAAGCATGCAGTAGCTGGTTTTGATTTTACGTTTGGCCGGTTTGGTGCAGGCACAATGGAAACGTTCGATGAATACGGGAAAGGGCGTATATCGGCAACCATCGTGCCTAAGCTGTCCAATCAAGACCGGAAAGTCAGCTCTACCCTCATACGCTCCGCATTAAAAAATGGGGACGTTGAGTATGTGAGTGAGCTTTTAGGAAAACCTTATCAGCTGCGCGGCATTGTCATCCATGGAGACAAACGCGGACGAACGATCGGCTTTCCAACAGCCAATGTCGGTTTATCTGCTGAATACATTATTCCTCCAACCGGCGTATATGCAGTGAGAGCAGAAGTGAAAGGCAAAGTGTATGATGGCGTTTGTAACGTTGGATACAAACCAACATTCTATGAAAAGCGTCCGGATCAGCCTGCCATTGAAGTGAATCTCTTTGATTTTAACGAAGAAATTTATGGTGAACCGATTAAATTACAATGGTACAAGCGTATCCGCAGTGAACAAAAATTTAACGGAATCCAGGAATTAACGGCTCAAATTAGTCTAGATAAAGAAGAAGCGATTCAGTTTTTTCAAGATCAGCTCAACCAAACAAAAAAATCATAGAAAAACGGCTCTACCATTTGCAAATTCAGCATATTTTTAGTATGATAATTCCTGTAGCTTTAAAACCACTTACTTGGCAGGCCGACTTCACCGACGGTTGCGAGGTAGATGGGGCTAACATGATTTGGAGGTGAAACAGGATGGCTATTACTCAAGAGCGTAAAACTCAATTAATTAATGAGTTCAAAACACACGAATCTGATACTGGATCTCCAGAAGTTCAGATCGCTGTCCTAACAGAATCAATTAACAACTTAAACGAGCATTTACGTACTCATAAGAAAGATCACCACTCACGTCGCGGTCTTTTGAAAATGGTCGGTAGACGTCGTAATCTTCTTACGTATCTACGTAATAAAGACGTAACTCGTTACCGTGAGTTAATTAACAAACTAGGCTTACGTCGATAATCGTAAAAAGCGGGAGGATTCCCGCTTTTTTATCGTATAATCACTAATATTTTATGGTTAAAATGTTGAAAGAATGGCAAAACCCTTCTACATACAGCTTTTACATTGATATGTGAAAATCATTTTGTTCATAATAAGAAATAACCTAAAACTTTACGACAAGAGAGGAGTTTTTCTCAGAATGGGACAAGAGAAACATGTCTTCACCATAGACTGGGCTGGACGTCAACTGACAGTTGAAACTGGCCAGCTTGCAAAGCAAGCAAACGGAGCGGTCCTCGTACGCTACGGGGATACGGCTGTGCTTAGCTCAGCAACCGCTTCTAAAGAACCTAAACCGCTTGATTTTTTCCCGCTCACTGTGAACTACGAAGAAAGATTATATGCAGTAGGTAAAATTCCTGGTGGCTTCATTAAAAGAGAAGGACGCCCAAGTGAAAAGGCAATCCTTGCGAGCCGCTTAATTGACAGACCAATTCGTCCATTATTTGCAGATGGATTTAGAAACGAAGTACAGGTCATTAGTATTGTCATGAGTGTGGATCAAAATTGTTCATCTGAAATGGCTGCAATGTTTGGCTCATCTTTAGCATTATGTGTGTCTGACATTCCATTTGAGGGACCAATCGCTGGCGTTACAGTAGGACGAGTTGATGGCAAACTGATCATCAACCCAAATGTTGATCAGCTTGAACAAAGCGACATCAACCTTGTTGTGGCTGGAACAAAAGATGCGATCAACATGGTAGAGGCTGGTGCAGATGAAGTGCCAGAAGAAACGATGCTTGAAGCCATCATGTACGGTCATCAAGAGATCAAACGCTTAATCGAATTCCAAGAAGAAATTGTCAAGGCAGTCGGTAAAGAAAAAATCGATATTCCTTTATATGAAGTGGATCAAACGTTAGCAGAAGAAGTAAAAGAACTTGCTGAAGCTGATCTGCTGAAAGCGATTCAAGTACATGAGAAGCATGCTCGTGAAGATGCGATCAGTGCTGTGAAAAAAGCTGTTGTTGAAAAATTTGAAGAAGAAGAGCGTGGCGAAGCGACGGTCAAACAAGCGAAGGATGTACTAAATAAGCTTGTCAAAAACGAAGTTCGCCGCCTGATCACTGAAGAGAAAGTACGTCCAGATGGACGCGGTGTAGATCAAATCCGGCCACTTTCTTCAGAAGTAGGACTTCTGCCAAGAACGCACGGTTCAGGATTATTTACGAGAGGGCAAACACAGGCGCTCAGCATTTGTACATTAGGTGCACTTGGCGATGTACAGATTCTTGATGGTCTAGGTGTTGAAGAATCTAAACGCTTCATGCACCATTACAACTTCCCGCAATTCAGTGTTGGTGAGACAGGCCCAATGCGCGGCCCAGGTCGCCGTGAGATCGGACATGGTGCGCTAGGTGAACGTGCATTAGAACCAGTGATCCCATCCGAAAAAGATTTCCCTTATACGGTACGTCTTGTTTCAGAGGTATTAGAATCAAACGGATCTACATCACAAGCAAGTATTTGCGCAAGCACACTTGCAATGATGGATGCAGGTGTTCCAATTAAAGCCCCAGTTGCTGGGATTGCCATGGGACTTGTTAAATCTGGTGATTACTACACAGTGCTGACAGACATTCAAGGAATGGAAGATGCACTTGGAGATATGGACTTTAAAGTAGCAGGTACATCAAAAGGTGTAACAGCGCTTCAAATGGATATTAAAATCGATGGTCTATCAAAGGACATCTTAGAAGAAGCTCTTCAACAAGCGAAAAAAGGAAGAATGGAAATTTTAGATAGCATGCTGTCAACGATTCCAGCTTCTAGAGGAGAATTGTCACGTTATGCACCAAAAATCCTAACGATGAATATCAATCCTGATAAAATTCGCGATGTCATTGGACCGAGCGGTAAACAAATCAATAAAATCATTGAAGATACCGGTGTGAAAATTGATATCGAACAAGACGGTACAATCTTTATTTCTTCTACAGAAGAAGACATGAACCAAAAAGCGAAGAAAATCATTGAAGATCTTGTCAGAGAAGTTGAAGTAGGTCAGCTTTACTTAGGTAAAGTAAAACGCATTGAAAAATTCGGTGCTTTCCTTGAAATCTTCAGCGGAAAAGATGGACTTGTTCATATTTCTGAGCTTGCGCTTGAGCGTGTTGGCAAAGTAGAAGATGTCGTGAAGATTGGCGACGAATTACTCGTCAAAGTCACTGAAATCGATAAACAAGGCCGAGTGAACCTTTCTCGCAAAGCTGTTTTACGTGAAGAAAAGGAAAAAGAAGAAGAGCAGTCTTAAGTGAGAACAAATAAAATGTGTTAGAAGCCAGGTATTCGTGCCAGGCTTCTTTCTTTTCTTGCGGGTAACATTAGTTCTAGCTTGTTTCTCCCCATCATAATTTGTGGTAAAGGGGAGGGACAACCATTGAAAAAAACGGTACCAATCATTGTGTTTGTATTTTTACTGCTCATGTCATATCAAACGATGAAGCAGCCGGCTGCTGTCACATATATTGAATCAATGAAAGAGCATGCTGAGGTTGCATCTGTTTCGAAAGATATTTTGTATCAAGAGATTGAATCGAAGTCTTCTGACTATGAAGTAAAGGCGCAAAATGCTAAGATTGATAAAGTGTGGAAAAAGATGCCTGGTTTAAATGGACAGACTGTTGATATCGATGCTTCTTATGAAAAAATGAAGAAGCTTGGGACATTCGATGAAAAGCTGCTTGTTTTCAATGAAACAAAACCATCTATTCATTTACAGGAACTTGGTGCTGAGCCCATTTATAAGGGGCATCCAGATAAAAAAATGAATGCATTCCTCATCAATGTGGCTTGGGGTGACGAGCATTTGACAAAGATGTTGAATACGCTAGAAAAGCATCAGGTGAAGGCGACCTTTTTCTTAGAAGGCAAATGGGTGAAAAAGAGCACAAACCTTGCCAAAAAAATCGTGGCAGATGGTCATGAAATTGGAAATCATTCATACAATCACCCGGATATGCGCACACTGACAAGAGAACGAGCATTAGAGCAGATTACCAAAACAAATCGTCAAATTGAAGAATCCCTTGGAAAAAAACCGAAGTGGTTTGCCCCTCCAAGCGGCAGCTTTAAAGAAGAAACAGTGAAGCTTGCCGCAAAAGAAGGAATGGAAACCATCATGTGGACGGTAGACACCATTGACTGGCAAAAACCGTCACCAGACATTTTACAAAAACGGGTTCTTGGGAAAATTCACAATGGGGCGATGATATTAATGCATCCAACAGATGCAACGGCGAAAAGTCTTGACGCACTTATCACTCAAATCAAGGAAAGAGGATATGAATTAGGAACGGTTTCTGACCTCCTAAGTGAAAAAAGACATCCGTGATGCGATCTGTTTGTTGAATAGGAGGAGCAAAACTTGGTCAAAACGTATACATGCCAAAACGGAGTAAGAATTGTACTTGAAAACAATCCCACTGTGAGATCTGTCGCAATTGGCGTCTGGATTGGAACAGGTTCTAGACATGAGACACCAGAAATTAACGGGATCTCACACTTTTTAGAGCATATGTTCTTTAAAGGAACAAAGACGAGATCTGCACGTGATATCGCAGAATCTTTTGACCGCATTGGTGGTCAAGTGAATGCCTTTACGTCAAAAGAATACACTTGTTACTATGCAAAGGTGCTTGATTCACATGCTGGTTACGCCCTCGATGTATTAAGCGACATGTTCTTTCATTCCGCTTTTGATGAAAATGAGCTGAAAAAAGAAAAAAATGTTGTTTATGAAGAAATTAAAATGTATGAGGATACACCTGATGATATCGTTCATGATTTGTTAGGCAAAGCCATTTACGGTGAGCATTCATTAGGGTACCCGATTTTAGGAACAGAGGAAACACTCTCTACCTTTAATGGTGATTCCCTTAGAGCATATATGGATGAATTCTACACGCCGGATCGCGTCGTTATCTCAGTTGCAGGGAATGTAGATGACACCTTCATTCGCGAGGTTGAAAAATTGTTCGGCTCTTATGAAGGGAAAGGGAAAAAGCAGCCTGTAGAAGCTCCGCAATTTCATTATGATAAGCTCACTCGCAAAAAAGAAACTGAACAGGCACATCTATGCATGGGCTTTAATGGTCTTCCTGCTGGAGATAAAGGCATCTATGACTTAATCGTCTTAAATAATGTTCTTGGCGGAAGCATGAGCAGCCGTTTGTTCCAAGATGTAAGAGAAGACAAAGGGCTTGCTTATTCCGTATTCAGCTATCACAGTTCATTTGCAGATAACGGCATGCTGACGATCTAT
Organism: Bacillus sp. SIMBA_154; assembly: GCF_046536015.1. Taxonomy (NCBI): domain Bacteria; kingdom Bacillati; phylum Bacillota; class Bacilli; order Caryophanales; family Bacillaceae; genus Bacillus; species Bacillus sp. SIMBA_154. Next base: position 80,169 of record NZ_JAWJBV010000002.1, on the reverse strand, counting down.
GGCGGGACTGGAGCGAAACAATTAAACCTGCTCTCTGAAACCATTTTACAAACATTAGACGTCTTAAAACGTGAGGGAATCACGCAGAAAGAACTTGAAAATTCTAAGGAGCAAATGAAAGGCAACCTCATGCTCAGTCTTGAAAGCACAAACAGCAAGATGAGCCGAAATGGTAAAAATGAATTGCTCCTTGGCAAACATCGTACGCTCGATGAAATTATTGATGAAATCAATCACGTCACATTAGACGGCGTGAATAACCTATCTAAACGAATCTTTACAGAAGATTATGCGCTCTCGCTTATTAGTCCGACAGGTGATGTTCCTTCTGTATAAACGAAAAACGGCATGTCTTTTGAAGAGATGCCGTTTTTTATGTCCAAAATTGTAAAGATTAATCAGCTAATTTGTTTTGAAGCTGCTGGACAATTTTATTGATTGTCGAAAAATTATCTGTCAATAATTCTTCATCTGCAAATTGAATATCAAAAACCTCTTCTAGTTCCAAAATGAGAGAAACTGCTTTGATCGAATCGAGACCGTGATTCGTTAACTCTTCGTCTGTACCAATAGAAATCTTGCTTTCATTGTCCAAAGAACGCAGGACCAAATCTTGAACTTGACTTGATAGTGAAAGGATATCCGTCGTTTCATTCATCTGCAACGCTCCTTTTTACAAATTTTCTATCATTTACATAAATTAACTATATTAGAATGGAAAAACATTGTAAAGCAGTTTCTACACAAATAGGAATTGTTGATCATTTTCTTCAAAAGAAATATTTGGTAGAGTGAGAAGAAAAGAGACTGGGAAGGATTGATCAATAGATGAATAAAAAAGACCTTGCGCAGCACATTCCCTTATTAAAAAAAGCGGTCTCCATAGACCAAATTGATAAAGGTTATTCCCGGGATCATAAATGGATCGTGACAATGTCATCAGGTGAAAAATACGTCCTTCGATTCACAGAGCAAGACCAATATGAGAAAATAAAGACTCAGTTTGAGTTGCTTGCTAAATTAAAACATCTCGGGGTTCAGTGTGCTGCCCCAGTCAATATGGGTTACTTAGAAGAAAAGCAGCTAGTTTACTATATTTTATCGTTTGTAGAAGGTCAAGAAGCAAAAGAAATCATAACTCAATTAACAGAAGAAAAGCAGTATGCGATTGGGGTAAGTGCTGGAAGGGATTTAAGAAACATGCACAAATATCCGGCACCATCAAATATCGAACCTTGGGAAGATCGTGTGATCAAAAAACATCATCGGTATTTAGAGGCTTACCGAGCAAGTGGTATTTCCCTAGAAGGGGATGAAAAAGTTGCTCGATTTATTGCCGAGCATATAGATGTTGTCAAAAACAGACCTAACCAATTTCAGCATGATGATTTTCATTTAGGTAATATTATTATCAAGAAAAATAAATATGCAGGTGTCATCGATTTTAACAATTTTGATTGGGGAGATCCCATTCACGATTTTTATAAAGTAGCCCTTTTCAGCAGAGAAACAAGCCAGGCCTTTTCGGCTGGTCAAATCAATGGCTATTTTGATGACAAAGTGCCAGATGATTTTTGGCTTCTTTATTCTGTTTATGTCGCAATGAGTATCTTTTCATCGATTATGTGGGTCATTAAATTTGACCCAGGTCAAATGGATGAGATGATTGAAAGACTAGAAAATGTGTTAAAAGATCATGAATATTTTTATCAAATGGAACCACATTGGTATGCACCATATCGCTAGATCACAGTGAAATATAGGACAATTAGGCAGTGATGGAAGTCACTGCCTTTTTTGTTATAATGATACAAATTACACATTGTCATCAGTAAAAACATTTTATATAATCCAAACAAGGATCAAAAAACATGTAAAAAAATTCCGTTTTTTGTTGAAAAAGAGCAAAAGGCTGGTGATGGATTGAAACAAATCGATAAGGATTCAAAGCAGTTATGGCATGTCTATTTATGGACACTTTCATTCTTAAAACCTTATAAAGGTAAAGTCATACTAGTCATGATGAGTGGTTTCATCATTACCTTGAGCGAACTCATTATACCGAAATTTATTCAATATTTTATTGAGACAATTTTGCCATCAAGAGACTTTTCAAAAATGAATGGATTATTGCTAGGGCTAACAGGCCTGATTACTTTTGGTATTATACTGACAGCCGCACGTAATTTATGGCAAAGAAAATTAATTGAACAAGCCTCAAGAGATTCACAATTTGCTGCCTTCCAGCAAATCCGTCAACTCGGTTTCTCATACTACGAACAACATTCTGTTAGTGAAACACTCTCCTTTGTGAACACACAAACACGAGCTGTACAAGAAATTTACAGACGATACTTCCCACAATTTATCAATCAGACATTATTTATCACCATCTCACTCTACTTTATGATACAAATTTCTATCTTACTCACACTTATCATCATTCCAAGTTTTATTCTCTACTATATCTTTGGACCATGGCTTGAAAAAAAGGCAACCGTCTATGGCAGACAAAGTGCTGAAGGTTTTCGCACGCTGCAAACAAAATTATACGAAAGTCTTGCTTCGATGGAAGAGCTTAGAATATTAGGCTATATGAATTGGGATATGAAGCGGATTCAAAAACTTCATGAACAGGTAAGACAAGATCATGAAAAAAATGTTTTTTTCGCCTATTTACGAGGAAGCAACCGCCGTCTCACTTATTATATTGGCGCTCTTGCTACTTTTGGTGTCGGTATCTACCTTGTGAAAAATGGCCAGCTGACAACAGGCGGTTTTGTGGCATATATACTATATTATTTTTCTGCAATGCATATGCTCACTTCCATTGTCACACTTTTAACAGAACAACGAATCTTAACCTTTCAAATTGAACCGTTATATCATTTTATGAAAAAAACACCTGATATTAGAGAACCTCAGCAGCCGATTCTGCTTGAACAGGTGAAAGGCGATATCGTGTTTCATGACATCGATTTTCACTATCCAAATCATCCGCCTTTATTAAAAGGGATGAATCTACATATTCGACGTGGTGAAAAAGTGGCGCTTGTCGGTACAAGCGGGGGAGGGAAAACTTCATTTCTCAAACTAATTGGTCGCTTTTATGACCCTGCATCTGGGGTCATTACAATTGATGGAATTGATTTGCGCCGTTTACCAACTAGTCAAATAAGAGCTGCGATGGGGTTTGTCTTTCAAGAAACATTTTTATTCAATATGAGTGTAAAAGACAATATTCGCTTTGGAGATACGAGTCTTACAGATCAACAACTCGTTGAAGCTGCTAAAAAAGCTGATTGCGATTCATTTATAAGAGAACTAGAACATGGATATGACACCATACTTGGGGAAAGGGGATTAAAACTTTCTGGCGGTCAAAAACAAAAGATAGCTATTGCTAGACTATTTGCTAAGAATCCAAGCATTGTCTTGCTCGACGAAGCAACAGCATCTCTTGACAGTGTCAGCGAGCAAAAAGTTCAGCAGGCATTGCATCAAACATTCAAAGAGTCCACTGTCATTGCAATCGCTCATCGGCTATCAACAGTGAGACATTTTGACAGAATTATCTTCATAAAAGATGGTTGTATATTAGAGGCCGGACATTTTAACGAATTGATGAGGAAAAAGGGACATTTTTACCAATTAGCGTCTGACCGATCAGAAAAGGAGGCAGGTGTAACATGAAAAAAAACTGGCTGTTTCTTTTGATCGCAAGACAAAAATGGATGCTCTTCCTCGCCCTTTTATTTGTTTTGATAGAGGCTGCAGCGAATTTAGCAATGATTGGGCTCCAAAAGTGGCTGATTGACGATGTTCTTTTGAGTAATGGCGGTGAACAATTCCGTCATATCTTAATGCTGTTTGCCATTGTCTTCTTCGTATATGTTGTGATGTTTGTTGTCAGCCCATATGTAATGCATAAAAACTACCTTTCTATTCACCATTCATTGCAAAAAAAGATGATGGATCAGCTTCAGCAAGTATCGATGAGAAGCTATAAAAAACATCCTGTTAGTTTTTATTTACACAAGCTCAATCAAGATGTAAAGACAGTCGCTGTCACTGCTGCTTTACATATACCGAAAATCGTCCAAACCATTTTCATGGCTGTTGTTTTATCACTCATTTTACTATCTGTGAGTCCTATATTATTTTTCCTGCTTCTTTTTGCAAGCACTTGTTATTTCATTGTTGGTAAAACAATGGCGAATAAGGCAACAATCATAGCAAAAGATGTGCAGGAGAGAAAGTCAGATTTATTTGTGCATGTTGAAGAAGGTATTTCTTCTACAAGAGAAATTGTGGCATTTGACAGGCGCAAATGGGAGATCGGTTTGTATGAAAAGCTATTCAACAAAATGATGGATAGCGTGATGAAAGAAGGTAAGTTTCAAAATAAGCTTCTTTTTTTGACAGAACCATTGAAATGGTTAGGCATATTGTCTGTGCTTTTGTTTGGAACGTATCAAGTAGCAGCAGGAAAAATGTCAATCGGTTTATTTGTCGTCATTTATCAATATGCATCTCAATTAATGAAGAGTTATCAGGAATTATTTCAGTATGTTTTTGAATTTTTTCACCAGCGTGCATCGATTCATCGAATCAGAGAAGTGTTGCATGTGGAAAGTGAATCAAAAGGAACAAAACGTATAGATGATGTTGAAGATATACTGTTTGAAGAGGTTTGTTTCTCTTATGAACAGACAGCAAAGGGAGCTTTAGACAGGCTGAATCTTCATATTCCAAAGGGGAAGAAAGTCGCCATTGTTGGTGCGAGCGGCAGCGGGAAATCGACCATTTCAAAGTTGGCTGTAGGACTCTATAGACCAGATAGTGGGAAGGTTCTAGTGAATGGAGTCGATCTAACAGACATCGAGGCATCCCATTTTTTAAAACGAGTAGCAGTTGTGCCTCAAGAGCCCTATTTTTTTCCGGATTCTATACGTATGAACTTAATCATGGGATTAACAGATATTACTAATGAGCAACTTGAACAAGTTTGTGAGATTGCGCAAATTCTTTCCTTCATAAAAGGGCTTGAAAAAGGGTTTGATACAGTGATTGGAGAGAGAGGGATTTCCCTATCAGGCGGACAAAGACAGCGTTTAGCTATCGCAAGAGCTCTTCTAAAACAAGCTGATTTACTGATATTAGATGAAGCGACATCCGCACTTGATCGGCAGACAGAAAGGATGGTGCAAAAAGGAATCGACGATGCTCAAGGGGGAAACACCATGCTGGTCATTGCGCACAGGTTATCGACCATACAAAATGCAGATATGATCTATGTACTGGAGAACGGTGTTGTTCAAAGCTGCGGCACCCACGAGGAGCTGATGGAAGCCTCCTCGCATTACCGCTCTTTATTTATGGCGCAAGTCATTACAGCGTCTTAGTTAGTTTGTTTTTAACCAAAGTAAAGAGTCGATCTAAGGTGCGGAAGTGGTCTGGGTGTAGTTCTTCGTCTTCAAACGCAACATGAAAGGTATCCTCAAGTGAAATAACAAAAGAGACGATTTGTACAGAATTTAATCCTAAAGCTTTTAAACTATCATCTCGACTTGGCTGCTCAGTGAGTGACAACTTATTCATCACCAGCTCGACAATCTTTTCTTCAACTGCTGTTAATGTCTGTTCATTCATGTCGTGGCTCCTTTCTAAGAGATCGATATACTCTACATTTTGGTTGATTCAGGAAAAAAATGCAATTGTTTTTACAAATCTATGATAAGGGGTTGCATTCATTGTCATATGTAAGCTATCAGAAAAAAGGTGTTCGTGTAGTATTAGGCGCAGATGAATCAATACAGAATCTAGTCATAAGTAAAGTTCATCCCTATATTGATTGCAACAAAACAACAGGGACACATGAAGGAATTTGGACGATTTTAACAGGTGAATACGCACAAAAAATTCAAAAAGAAATGACACTTGATGAAGTATTTTACGAAACCAAGATGGAACCACGCTGCCGCTACCTTTATGACGGAGAGAAAAAAGTGATCGTCATTGACGAGCCAAAGGATGTGCGGTGGGTGACGCAACACGCATTACGGCTAATAAGAGTTCTGCTTCGTCTTATGTGTTATCAAAAGGGACTCATCTATTTGCACGGCGGCATAATGGAGATGAATCATAAAGGTGTTGCACTGATAGGTGGGTCTAGAGCGGGGAAAACGTCCACAATTTTATCCTTGTTAGCCTTAACCGATGCCCGTTATATAACAAACGATGACATAGGTATTGAATACAAGGACAATCAGTACACAGGAACTGGATGGCCGAGATCAATGAGTATTCGGAAAGATTCATTTGAAGCAATCGAAGCGCTCGATACTCAATACAGGCTTCAAACATCGAGTCATCCATTTAATCAAGATGATAAGAAATATCATTTTGTATATCCAGAGGAATTAGAAAAATGGTTTGCACGTGAAGTGAAAACAAAGGGGAAAATCGATGTGATCGTGTTTCCTGAATTTTTACCTCACGGACAAACTGGTGCAGCGCTTTCTAAAATCACTCCACAAGAGGCAGCTGAGCGCCTGAAGCAGCATGCGGTCATCAATCCTGGAAGACATAACGAGTTCTTACTACCTTATTTCACATTGCCGACAGCTCAAGAGTTAGAACCATTTCTTGACACACTTGCGAAAAAGATCCCTTGTTATTCATTAAAGCAGGCATTTACTTCTTTAGAGAAAGGAACGGCCTTACTTCAAGAGCTTCTTGAACAATCTGACATTGTGGTTTGAGTCTTTTTGGAGGTGAATCATGGTTGAGCAGGAGTATAAATATTTGCTGTCACGGATAGATTTTCAACACATACACGACATGTTAAGTCGAAGTCATCAACCTACTCATATACTTAACTTCAATTACTACTACGACACCCCAGATTTTTTATTTAAGCGATTTGGCTATACGATACGTATCCGTCAAATCGGCGATAAACTAACACTTGAGATAAAAAGTCCCAGTCAAACCTCTGGATATAAAAGAATAAGAGAAGAAACTTCATTTCCTATTGATGATTTACCGCAAAAGTTAGATTTAAAGAACCTATTAACGTCTCTGCCTTTTACATTCACTCAACATCCAGAATTATTAGGGTTATTAGTAACTGAACGCACAACCTTTTACATTGAGACAGGCGTAAAAGTGGACTTGGATCAAAGCAGCTATCTTGGGATCACAGATTATGAATTAGAAATTGAATATGACAGTGAAAAGGCGTATGAGGCAGATAAATGCTTTTATACACTAACTGGTGATTTGGACATGCCAGCTAATCGAAAAGGGAAACGTTCTCGATTTATCACAAGATTTAAATCGTTATACGGGAAGGAGTAGTCAAGCATGCGGGCTGTTTTGGATCAATCGACTCTCTCAAATGAGCAGAGGCTGTTATTACTTGGCTCACGTATTCAATTAAATGAACAAGAAGAAGAGTCCATTAGAGACTTATTGAAAGATGGCATAGATATGCCGAAGTTTATCGGACTTGCATCTAGACATAAGGTGCTTCAGCTCATTACACCTCATTTGATTCGCCTTGATGTCGAAAAAAGCATAACGACGACGTACAAGTTTTTGCTTCACTATCAATATATAGGTAATCGTCAAAAGAATATGGTGAGATTTCAAGAATTCCAGCGTCTTTTACAAATATTTCGAGAGGCAAAGCTGAAAGCGGTCCCCCTCAAAGGAGCCATATTAACACCGCTTGTATACAAAGATTATGGACTGCGAATGATGTCGGACCTTGACTTCTTGATTCATCCAGATGATCGAAAGAGTGCTTCTTTATTGCTCAAGAATGAAGGTTTTATTATTGGGAAATATGATTGGACAACAGATCAGGAAATTCCGATTTCTCGTGAAGAAGAAATGATGTGGAGAATCAATGCGGGGAATCTCTATTCTCATGTTAAACGTAGCGGAGAAGACTTTTTGAAGGTACACCGCGTCGATTTTTCTTATGATGTTGAGCTCAAAAAAAACTATCAGGCAACAAGTGCCTTGCTGGATGCTTCAGAAGAAAAAGTATTTTTTCAAACGGACACCTATTTGCTTCAACCTTTAGATTTTCTCATCCATCTTGCTTTCCACCTATACAAGGAGGCAACAAATGTACAGTATGTCTACTTACATGCAGATCTTAATTTGATCAAGTTTTGTGATGTAAGGGAGTATGTCATGTACGCTGAAGAACAAAACCAGCTTGAGTGGCATGCCTTGCAAGAAAGAGCGAAAGAACTAGGGGCTGAAAAAGCACTTTTTTACACGTTTACTTTTTTAGACTTATTGTATCAAACGAATTATATTGACCAAATGCCGCAGCTAGACATGAGTGATCAATCGTTCTTGGAAGCCTATGGTGAAAATGATTTCGGCTCTTTGAAAACCTGGAAAAAATCCTTTGTCGATCGTTTTTTTAGTCTGGATAATCGCGATGAGCTTGAAGAGGAACCAGTTATACAGCTGTTTCCTGAAAGGCAATAGTCAATTGAAGAGGAGGAATCTAAATGGATTTAAAGGCGCTCTTTAAAAAACCCGAGGAAGCGTTTCCATATAAAAAATCGTTTGTGTTTGCAGGTATTCATTTTCAAATTCTATCAACCGAATCGCTTGCTATTGAAGATATTGAACATTATATACCGAAAGAGCCAGTCAGCCATATGGGCGATCTATCTTCCCAGATTGACATACGATTTATCATTGATCCGGTGCTCGAACAATCCATTCGCAGCGATTGCTTCGAAACAGGTGAAACCATTACAGCAAAAAGGAAGTTTACTTACAAACGATTGAAGTCAGACGATCTCATCTTATTTGCATCACATGAAGGTGACGAGCCGCACAGTGTGGCGGTTGATAAAGGGCGCTATGCTGTGATCGGAAAAAGCAAAAATGAGTCTGCCATACGCTGTCCACTGCGAATCGTTCGAGAAATTGCGCTTAGAACGCTAGAAAATCAGGGGGGATGTTTTACGCATGCAGCAGCGGTCTCTTTTGAAGAAGGTAAAAAAGGAGCGTTAATTATAGGGGATAAAGGTGCAGGGAAGTCTACCACTATGTGGCAGTTTTTGCATAATGGAGGAGCAGATTTTATCACAAATGATCGTTCTATTTCTATGCTTGAAGGTCAGGAGCTCACTGTTTATGGATGGCCGATGTGCTTGGCGCTTGGAGTAGGAACTGTCCAGGCAACAACGAACATACAGGAATTAAAAAATAGAACATTTAGCAGGTCTCAAGATGAAAGAATATGGGATGAAACCATTTCAACAGAAGAAGAAGCGAAAGAAAAATGGGCGAGCGGCTGTAAGTTTGAAATCACGCCAAAAGAAGCTGCTGAAATGACGGGAGCAACCATTCGAAGCTCAACTAAAGTAGATATGGTGATTTTCCCCTCACTCAAAATAGGGTCAGGTGAGATTAGGCTGGTGCCAGTAAAAAAAGATGATCAAAAAGCGAAAGACATTATGTTAGCAAATATAAGAGAGCCAGAAGATCCTGATTATTTAAAAGGCTGGCTCGGACTTCGAAGTGTTTCAGATACCTTTCTTGAACAAAAGGCATCTGAGCTCATCCATCACTTGTTTAATATGCCATGTTTTTATTTAGAGGGCGATCCCCGGAAGCTGCAGGAAGCGATTCCAGATTTATTAAACAAAAAAGCAAGTTCAATTTAAAGAGACGATTGTCTAAACATTCGCTTGAGCCGGTCTTCACGCTTTTTTATCTGTTCGTTATCTGCTGGCAGCATGAGCTGAAAGAGCCTATCGGCAATCGGCCTTGCGATCCGTTCGTCAGAGTTTAATAGAATGCAAATGCCTAATTTTTGTTTTGGGATGAATCCGATATAGGAGGTGAATCCTTTAATTTCTCCGCTATGTTCAGCTAAGGTGAATCCGTTGAAAGGTCTTAAAAACCATGAAAGGCCAACGCCTCTGCTGAAATCTTCTTCAACCATAACGGGGCTTTGCATTTCCTTTAACGAATGCTGATGAAGCAGGCGGCTTCCGCCATATTGAGCTTGGATGAGTTGAATCAAATCATCTGCGGTAGAGAATAGTCCACTTGAACCGTCTTCCCAAGATGGTGTTTCAGCACTTGGATAGGATATATCAGATAAGCCAGATGAAGAAACTGTATACCCTTTTGCTGTGAATGCTGTTTCAATAAACCCAGTTTGCTTCAAATGGAGCGGATCTAGAATGCGGGATTGCATTAACTTTCTAAATGGTTGGCCACTCACTTTCTCTAGTACTTTACTTAAAATAGAATAGCCAAGGCTAGAATAATTGATGATAGACCAAGGTGGTGTGAATATGGTGAGCAAGTCAATACACTCAGCTAATGTTATTTCTCTTATATGGCTCGCTTTATCGAGTGTTTTGGGCAGGCCCGATATATGAGAGGCAATCATACGAAAAGTGAGAGGAACTGGTTCAGACACATGACTTTTTAATAAAGATAGTAAAGGTTCGTAAGTATGAATGGGTTCATCGAGTTGAATCAACCCTTCATCTCGCAGTTTCATCATGACCATTGCAGTAAAAGGTTTCGTCACAGAACCAATTCGAAAGGTTGTGTCTTTTGTGACTGGAGTGCCACTATCCATATCAGCTAGGCCCTCATGCCATGACCAAATTTGTTCAGCTTCATGAGAAATGCAAATGGAGCAGCCGGGAATTTGATGTTGATTCAATAACTTCTTAATGTCAGTGGTTGTATCTTGCAAACGTTGCAGGGTCAATTCATTGATCAAAATAGACACCTCTTTCATACAGAATATATATATATTACCAAATATTTCGTGTGGAATTAAGGTGATCTATCATTACTTTTCATATTTTAAATGAGAGCGGGCGATAGATGATGAAAACAATTCAAAAAACAATTCTTGATATTTTAAAAGGTGATGGCCAAGATATTGAACAAATTCCATATGAGCTTGTGGAACGCAAAGGGGTAGGGCATCCAGATACCATGTGTGATGCCATAGCAGAAAGAGCTTCTCAATACTATTCTCAATATTGCATGGAGCATTTCGGAAGAGTAGCACATCATTGGTTTGACAAAGTGATGCTTCTTGGGGGAGATGCTGATGTACAGTATGGGAAAGGAACGATGGTCAAGCCTTATCAAGTTGTATTTGCTGGAAAAGGAGCGTATGCATACGGCGAAGAGCCAATCCCTCTGAAGAAAATCCTATTTGATGCGGCCAAGGATGTGTTATCAGAAGTGACAACAGGATTCGATCCTGACGAGCATCTCGTCATTGACTGCCGAATCGTCGATCATCAAGGGGCTGGTCGTAAAAACTCGAGATATCGTCCGATGATTGAAACAGACATGATTGAGATCGGCGATCCAAAGCTAGTTTCAAATGACTGTAACCTATTACATGCTCATGCACCATTAAGCCGTCTTGAAAAGTTGGTTCTTTATACAGAGCGTTATGTGAATGGGCCAGATTTCAAAAGGGTAAACCCAGATACCGGCTGGGACGTGAAAATATTTGGAAGCAGGCGGCATGAAGACTTCAAACTCATTGTGAATATGCCTTTTTTAGCAAAAGATATTCATAGCCTTGAAGAGTATTTTTCCCGTAAAAAAGAATGCCAGGATCAAATCGCACAGTATATTGATGAAACGTTAGGACTTAAACCGGATCTCATGCTAAACGCAACCGATCGCAACGGTCGTCCATATTTAACAGCACTTGGATCTGTTGCTGATACTGGGGATGTGGGAGTAGTTGGCAGGGGGAATAGACTAAATGGACTCATCACGCCAATGCGGTCGATGAGTATTGAAGCTCCAGCTGGAAAAAACCCACTTGATCATACAGGGAAATTGTACGGAGTGCTGGCTCAAAGGTTGGCAGATCAAATTTTTGAGACCATTCAAAAGCCGACAGAAGTGCATATCTTTACTTCAAAAGAGGCACCTCTCCATAACCCTGATGAAATTTCCGTCCGTATTCAACAATGGGATGGAGATGAGGATGAAAGAAAGCAAATTGAAAATCTCGTCATGAAGGCTGTTCATTCAATGGGCGATGTCACAAAGGATTTAATTTTTAAAGGCGTTACAATGTGGTAAAAAAGATGAAAAAAAAAGTCATTGATGCAGTCCATGCATGTGTGAATACACAAGAGCCTTTGACAGTGACAATTCAACCGTACGAAGTCAAAAAACATCAGGATGTGAATCAACATCATGTTCTCATCATGCTCAAGCCTGAATTAACCAACATCAATCAGGGGGTTCAGCTGGATCGAATACTAGATGAATTACTGAACCGATTAGCTAATGATGATGTAGAAATAGGGGCCGTCCGCGTTTTGTCATCCTTATATTTGAAAGAAGAGAAAATATTAGAAAATCAATATGGGATGCTCAATCGGATTTCTAGAAACGGTTTGAGCGAATTGTCAGAAGCAGCAAAAAAGGTGCTGTCAACAAAATACCCGGAGTATAGAACGAAGGAACATTTGATTTATGGAGGACATCAATTTTTACAAAAGTATCAAGAGCTCACGCCATATGGTTTAGAGCTTTTAACAAGAAATGTCAAGGTGGATAAGTTAGGTGCAGGGACATATGCAATTGAGGCCGAGGTGGACGGAGAAAAGATGCTCCTGCTCAATTCATTCCATCCTTGTCAAATTGATTGGTTCACTGCTCCGAGGCGGTCTGTTATCGTCATTGAATGCTTTACCCAAAAGCCAATGAGGGTGATGAGAGAACACTTTATTGGTGCAACTGATCCTCACGAAGCGAGAGAAGGCTCTTTTAAACACATGCTGCTCACAGAGCAAAAAAGGTTCAGCATAACAAACGTGTGTACACGGTTTAACGGCATACATCTTTCGCCAGGTCCTATAGAGGCAATGGCCGGAATGATTCGTTATTTTAGTACATCTGGAAAAAGGCTGTCACCTTCACATACACTTTTTGGCCAGTTGTTAAGGGAAAATGGCTTTTCAGCTGAGGAATTAGATTTATTATGTGAAGATGTGTCCATCAGTTCAAGTGGTACAAGAGAAACACCTGTATTTGAATTAACTGAAAACCTAAACTGGGATGAAGCGCTCACTTTACTATTAAAAGTAAAAAACGACATCCAAAAGCATGAACGTGTTCTGTAACGGAGGGAACAACTTGAGTAAAGAAGGAGTTAGCCAGCGCATCTGGATTGTTGGCCCACCTGGATCTGGGAAAACGACACTCGCAAGCCGATTGAAACAGGACTTATCCTTACCTCACTATGAGCTCGATGCCCTTTTCTGGCAAGCAGACTGGAACAAGACAGATAAAAAGCTGTTTATTGAAAACGTTCATGAAATTGTCAAACAAAGGAAATGGATCATCGATGGACAATATTCATCTGTTCATCACATATTGGCTGAATATGCTGATACAATCATTTGGCTCGATGTGAAGAGAAGACAGACGTTTCCTAGTCTCATCAAAAGGACGCTTAAACGTCTTATCACAAAAGAGAAGCTTTGGAATGGAAATAGGGAGAGGATTGGCAATGCACTGCAATTTTTCTCATATGCCTTTCATGTGTATCCAGAGGTCCTCCATCATAACGAAAAGCTTTTTCATCAATTAAAGGAAGCATCACATGTGACATGTCTGCGAGTCAATAAGCGAGAAGAGGTAGAACAGGTGCTCAAGAAAATCCAACGTCTTGAAGAAAAGGGGTGAGGACATGACGAATTTAGATGTTGTTTACAATGTCCTGAAATGTTGGTTTTCGGAACAGCCTCACCGTGTAACACCTTTAAATGGAAGAAGTCCTAATGCAGGATGGCTTGTAGAATACACTAAAAACCGATTTGTATTAAAAAAATGTGTCAGGAATCATAATGCTGAATGGCTTCATTATTTAGAGGATTTAACAGATGCGTTGCTTGACCATGGGTTTCCGATTCAACCTATGATTGAGGCAAAGAACCAGCATAAAACCATTTTATACAGAGAGAGCTACTGGCAGCTACGGCCATATTTTGAAGGAAGACCATATGAAATGGGAAATCGTTCAGATGAACAAGAAGCCATTCGGGTGTTAAAAAAGCTTCATTCATTGAAAAATTTGCCGAAAGGTCCTGTGAATCCAAATTGTGAACTGAAAAACTGGATTACGTATCCTGATGACACGCTGAACGAGACGGCTTGTGCACTTAAAAAGATGGTTTCTTCGAAAAAGGCTGCTGCTTTACTCAAAGTCTATGAGCGGGAGCTAATGAATGTCCTCGTGATGCTAAATCCAAGTATTTATGAGACGTTACCTCATGCTGTCACACATGGTGACTTTCATTCTGGCAACCTGCTGATCCGTAACAAGAAGCTCGCCATGGTTCTTGATTTCGATACAGCAGGTTATAGACCGCGAATATATGATGCAGCCATATCCGCTTTTTTGTTAACGAGAATCAAGCGTGGGACGTTTCAACTAGATATTTTTAAAACAATTCAATTTTTAAAGACCTATGCCGAAGATTTATCGGAAAATGAATGGCGCTCTATATCTGCTTTTATCAGACTGTTATATATTCCAACAGGCCGATATTTAACGCTCCTGCAAAAGCATACGCCTCACTTCCTTAACTGGTATATTGATTGGTCTTTTCAAGCACTACAATCTGCATCGCACCAGCTGATGGAAAATTGGTATCTCCAAAAGGAGATGAGGATATGAAAGTGGCTGTTGTCACAGGTGGAAATAGAGGCATAGGAAAAGAAGTGTGCAGACAGCTTGCTCAAGATGGCATGATTGTGATTTTAACAGCTCGGCAGCTTGAAAGCGCCCAATTAGCTGCTTCTGAAATGAATGAGCAGGTTGTTCCGTTTCAACTGGATGTCACAAATGCAGAAACGGTTGATCGATTGTCGGCATTTATTAAGGAATCGTACGGAAGAGTGGACGTCTTGATTAATAATGCTGGTGTCTTTCATGACAATAGGAGGGATGACACATTTCCATCTTTTCTAGACCTTTCTGTATCGACACTCCAAGAAACGATGGATGTCAATCTATATGGTGCAGTCAGAATGACGAAGGCCGTTTTTCCTTACATGAAAGAGGCTAGGTATGGACGTATCGTCAATGTGTCTAGTGGTATGGGAAGGCTCTCTGCCATCCACGCTTCAGATGATGTCAGGCGTGACGGAAAAAGCGGCCCATATTATCGGATGTCAAAAGCTGCTTTGCACGTTCTCACAAAGGTCACAGCTTTAGAGGGAGCGCCCTATTCTATCCTTGCGAATGCTGTATGCCCGGGCTGGGTGCAAACGGACATGGGGTCATCAGAGGCTGTTAAAACTGTGCAGGAAGGTGCATCAGGGATTGTCTGGGCAGCGAAGCTACCTCGAGATGGACCAACAGGAGAATTATTGAGAGATGGAAATAGACTTCAGTGGTAGAGGAGGCAACTACATGCGAGGTATGAAAGAAAAGACAGTCATTGTCACAGGCGGAGCACAAGGAATTGGATTTGCGGTCGCAGAACGAGCAGCACAAGAAGGCGCACAAGTCGTGATTGCTGATCACCATGTGGAATACGGGAAAGAAGCAGAAAGACTGCTCAAAGCAAAAGGATATGAGGTTTTGTTTATAGAGGCTGATATTGCAGAGGAAGCAGCAATCATTTCAATGGTAGAAAAAACAGCCAATCATTTTAGGCGGATTGACATGCTGGTTAATTGTGCAGCGGTTTTTATTATGCGAGGCCTTGAAGCAACCGTTGAAGAATGGCGGCGCATCATGGATTTGAATATTATGGGACAAGCTCTTTGCGTCAAACATACTGCACCGCATATGGAGAAGACAGGAAAAGGCTCCATTGTCAATATTGCATCAATCTCAGGTCACATTGCCCAGCCGAAATATTTAACATATAACGCAACGAAAGCAGCCGTTGTGAATATGACGAGATGTATGGCAATGGATTTAGCTGATGCAGGTATTCGTGTAAATGCAGTCAATCCAGGTACGGTATGGAATAAAAATAACGAACGGTTTCATTTAGAAGAACTTGGTCTGACAAGAGAACAAGCGAATCAGCACCCTGATATTGGAGGAATGCACATGCTGAAACGAACAGCTGATCCAGAGGAGATCGCATCGGCTGTCATCTTCCTTCTTTCAGATGAAGCGAGCTTTATTACAGGAGAAAATTTAATGGTTGACGGCGGCTATACTGCCATGTAGAGGAGCAAAAATCTCATGAAATTTGATCTGCACACACATCACCAACGCTGCGGTCATGCGAAGGGAAAGATCAGAGAATATATCGATGAGGCTGTCAAATTAGGTCTGGAGTTTATTGGAATATCAGATCATTCCCCGTTTTTTGGTGAAGAGGTCGATCACTTTAAACCCTGGGTGGCAATGGCTAAAAGTGAATTTCATTCATATGTAGAGGAAGTCCTGCAATTGAAGAAGGAATATGACGGGAAAATTCATGTGCTGTTAGGCGTTGAATCTGACTATTTTCCAGAACACGAGGCCCTCTACCGAGACGTGTATCGACATTATCCATTTGATTATATCATCGGCTCAGTCCATGTCAGTAATGGATATGACCTATTTAACCGAAAGCGCTGGGAACGTATCACAGAGCAGCAAGCCATGATCGAAAAAGAAGCGTATTACCAGCTGATTCAAATGTCCGCAGAGAGTCGTATGTTTGATATTTTAGGTCATATTGACGCCTTAAAAGGATTTTACCCAGAGATTGCTCATATCAAAACAGAAGCTGTCGATGATGCACTGAAAGCGATTGCGGAGAGTGGTTCTGTCATTGAAGTCAATACATCTGGTAAAACAAAAGACTGCGGAGGATGGTATCCATCAATTGATCTATTAGAACGCGCCAAGTTTTATGGCATTGATGTCACGTTTGGCTCTGACGCACATGAGCCAGGCCGCGTGGCAGATGATTGGCTGGAAGTGAAACATACGTTGAAGGAACTGGGGTATCAAGAATGGTGCATTTTTCAATCTCGTCAAAAGCGCAAATTGGCTCTATAAATTTATAAAAAAGGGGTTATGAAAATGACAAAAGTTCGTGTAGCAATTGCTGGAGTAGGTTCATGTGCATCAAGTATCGTTCAATTTGTAGAAATGGCAAAGGAAAAAATGGATACGCCCTCTGGTGTTATGCATGAAGTCATTGGAGGCTATCAATTATCTGACGTGGAATTTGTTGCAGCTTTTGAAGTGGATCAAAATAAAGTAGGAAAAGATTTATCAGAGGCGATTTTTACTAAACCAACGGCTGCCATTAAACATATAGAAGTTCCTTTTTTCCAAGTGCCGGTTGAAGCAGGCCCTTTATGTGATGGGCTTGAAGGAGATTTGTCCAACTGTATTCAACCGCATGAAGATTCCCTGAAAATCAACACACATGACGTGACGCAAAGACTGAAGGACGTACAGGCAGATGTACTTGTCTGCTTCTTACCGACAGGCTCGTTCGAAGCTGTTCGAGTATACGCAGAGGCATGTGCACACGCTCATACCGCCTTTATTAATGCAACACCAGAGCCAGTGGCAAATGACCCTGAATTTGTCAAAATGTTTGAAGACTCAGGTACCCCGCTTCTTGGAGACGATTTAAGAAGTCATTTAGGTGCAACGACACTGCATACAGCGTTGATTGAACTATTGAAATCCCGCGGCATTGATATCACCAATACGTACCAATTGAATGTCGGAGGCAACACAGACTTTTTAAACCTTGCCAATCCAATGAGATCAACGAGTAAGCAAAAATCGAAGAGAAAAGCATTATTTGCATCTGGTATTGATGCCAGTGAAGTCGCAGCAGGTCCAAATGGATATGTCAGCTATCTAGGTGATCATAAAGTCTGCTTTCTTCGATTAGAAGGAAATTCTGTTTTAGATTCTGAGATTTCACTTGAAATCCGCTTACAAGTAGAAGATAGTCCAAATTCAGCTGGTGTTATTGCGAATGCGATGCGTGTAGCAAAAGCAGCTAAAGACTTGAATCACAGTGGTGTCATTCATGACGTCTGCCCATTCTTATTTAAAAGTCCTCCAATTGGACAAGTAGATTCAGAATCATTGCGTTTGTTCAATGATTATGTAGCAAATGCTGAGCTGAAAAAGGTGTAATAAGTGGAAGCGGAACTTAACCTTCGTGAGATAAAATTTGCCGCTTTTGACTTGGATGGAACATTAATTGACGATCGAGGTCAACTCATTGGTGATGTCCATGGCGCAGTGAACATACTGCGCCAAAGAGGCATTATTCCAATGATCGTGACAGGTAGAACCTATGATTCTTTCTTTTCTCTGAACTTAGATCCTTCTCTACTTCATTTGTTTCACCACGATGTTCTATTGAATGATGGAAATGTCGTTTGCCATCATCAAAAGAAAACATTTGACGTCAAACAATATCTAGATTCCGCTTTATGCAAACAAATCATCTCATTATTTGATAGAAAAGCTGAATTTGTCATGGAATCAAATGGGAAGCACGTGGCGTCAAGTAAAAGCGCTAAGTTGAAATACTGCATGCTTTACACATTTCCACGAGAAAAAATAGAGGTTGGTCACAAGAAAGAATTCCACTTTGACCGTGTGACGAAATTATTTATTTTACCAAAAGAAACAATAGATATCGCACATCAATTAAGAGATTGCTATTGTGAGGTAGCAGATGCCCAGTTTTTAAATGCTCAAGTGATTTCTCCGAAAGGAATTTGTAAGGCAGATATGCTGGGGCACCATTTATTAGACTGTTTTGGGGAAAGTGATTTAGGCCGCGTGATGGCTTTTGGAAATGGTCATAATGACAGGCTTCTGCTGAAGAAGGCCAAGTGGGGGGTGGCAGTTCAAGATAGTCATCCGTCAGCGATTGAGTTATGTGATGTTCATTTAAAAGAGCCTATTTATAACTATCTTCTTAAAGCTTTACAAACGCCTGAAGCACCACACGTAATCAATGAAAAGGGAGGTATTTAGTTGAGGACCCTTAAGCTGCCTTTACCAGACACACTAAAAGAAACAATGATACCGGATTTTATGGAAAGAGTTTCATTTCTATCTGCCCACATTCTGCATGTTGCCCTTCGTGAAGAGGAGTCTGTCATTGAAGTAACAGTAGATCAAAAGGGAGATGCGGATGCAATCTCAACGGCGTTTTTGAAGTTATCGTCGAACGCGGCTCAATTGCGCAGGTTTCGTGAAAAAGAAATGAAATCAAATATTCATTTAATCAGTGAGCCTGTTCATTCCAAATTAAGCGGGGATGACCAAATGCGAACCTTTTATGATGAAATTGAAATGGAACTCTCCCACTACTTTGACCAATTGTTTTTAAATATGGGGGCTTCACTAGGAGCCAAACAAAGACGATATCCTTCTACGATCAGTAAAGAGTTAATGGAGAAATGTAAATATCATACGAATTTTCCGCAAAATATTTATTCTGTTTTTGAAATACCGCATGATTATCAAATTATTGATGATATTCGAGAAAAGCATCATGGTTTTCTTCCTGAACACTTTCAGCAGGCAGGCCGTTTTTTACAACCGTGTATTTGTTATCACTGTTACGAGGAATGGGAAGGGAAGACGTATGCAGACTATCAGATCATGACAGCTGCGGGTCAATGCTTTAGACATGAAATTTCTTGGAAAGTTGATCCACTAAGGAAACTAGAATTTAGTATGCGTGAAATTGTGTTTATTGGTGACAGCGAATATATCAATGAAACAAGAAAAACACTCCTTGAAAACACATGGCAATGCTTTCATCAGCTTGGCCTTAGTGGAAAGGTGACGACAGCAAATGATCCCTTTTTCTTTTATGATGATATGGATAAAGCGAATTATCAATTAATGGCTAACAGCAAATATGAATTGGTAGCTGTTACAGAAAAGAAAGACGTATCGATCGCTTCTTTTAATGATTGTGGAGAGATGCTTTGTGACAGGTTCCAGATCAAAGGAGAAAATGGTTTGCCGCTTTATTCAGGTTGCGCCGCATTTGGTATCGATCGATGGGTTCAAGTATTTTTACAAACGTACGGTCGAAATCGAAAGAATTGGCCTGAAGAAATGCTTCATTTAAAGGAGGGTAGCTATGCTGCAAAGTAATCTCACTCAAGAAGAGCACACAGCCCTCATCTTATCGACTCCTTTTTTAAAAGACAACCAGATTAAGGAGATGCAGAAGCTTCTGTATCAGCAACAAGACTGGAATGTCATTCTCGGAATGTTACATGTTCACCGGACAGCAGGTATTGCGTGGAAGAATATTAAACAATATGCCATTCATTTAAGAAAAGATTTTAAAGCGACTTATTTTTTAAAGTCTTTAGAGATTATGTACAAGGGTCAGTTAGAAACGGCACGAGACAATATCACGTTAAACGATCGATTATTTCAAGCACTTGATCAAAAGGGAATTGAATATGCCATTGTAAAAGGAAGTGTGATTGGCCAGTGGGCGTATGGAGATGTAGGACTTAGGTTATTTGGAGACAATGATCTCTTTATCTCACAAGATCAGCTGCAAGAAACTGGACATGTATTAAAAGACTTAGGTTATATTCAAGGTTCTTGGAACTATGAAACCGAGGCTGTCACACCTGCCAAACGAAGTGAAATTCTTTACCTCATCATGAACTCACATCAAACCTACACCTATATGAAACCTTCTCCAGAATGCCGTTTTATTGATTGTCATAAAATTGATGTTCAGTTTTCTGTAGACCTCATGACAGGAAACCGGACGGATTCAATTGTCCAAGAGATGCTGTCTAGACGAATTCAGACATCTGTTGATCAACACCTTGTATGGTCATTAAAAGAAGAGGATATGCTGCTTTTCTTATGTATTCATTTTTACAAAGAGGCCATTTATTTAAATGAAGTCGAATCAATGAAAGACTTACTTCTTTATAAACTGCTTGATATATATGGGATGTTTATGAGGGAAGACCTTGTTGATGTAGATCTATTTGTCAATCGAACGAAAACATATGGATTTGAAAAGATGGTCTATTTCGCTTTTCATTATGTGAATGAAGTCTTCCCGCATACCATTTCGGATATCATAATGGATGCACTTCAACCCGAATCGCTTACTTATTTATCGGAAGTGCTTGATGCAAATGATGTCATTCATACTTGGGATCAGCCGATTCGTAAACGCTTCTTTCATATTAATCGGTCTTTAGATATTAAAAAGCATTCTGTTCATAAGGAGTAGTGTGATGAAAGATCCGGCAACGCTATTTGATTTTGAGGGAAGAAACGACGTGATATGGTTTGGGAATATGAATCAAGAACAAAGCTGGGATCAAACAAGGGCTTTACCTGTGATGACAGACCATGTTCAAAATGAACTGGTACTTCAGCAAGAACAACAACTGCTTTTGATTGCATCTAAGGATCATCATGTCATCTTTCACCATCAGCCTGAAGCGGCTTTTTTAGCCTATTTGAAAAAAAGAGGTGTCCAGCTGCCACAGATCACTCAAAAAGAAGATGCGTTTAAACTTAAGGGCTTCATTGTCCCCTATCTTTTTGATGAGTCCCTTGAACAAGAAGCATTTATTGAAAATAGAAGGATCTATGGATCAAATCCAAAACTCGTTAAGCGGTTCAATCATAAAGTTTTCACTAGAAGATGGGCGGAAAAGCATCAATTTAAAGTCACTTGCGGTGCTATTTGTCAAAATGCGGACGAGTTAAAACGGACGTATGAAGAATTAAGGGAGAAGAACTTCTCAAAAATGGTTCTCAAAATACCTTATGGATCATCTGGGAAGGGGCTTCGTATTTTAAAAAATGAACGAGATTTCATGCAGCTTTTGACCTTTATTGAAAGAAGAAAAATTCAAACAGACCTGATATTAGAGGGATGGCATCCGATTAAAAGATCATTAAATGCCCAACTGCTTATTCAAGATAAAGAGTCACACTTACTTTCAATTACAGAGCAGAAAATCAATGAAGACGGCATCTATTTAGGGACCGATTTTGCTCCTGTTTATGAAATGGACAAAAAACGTGAATACGAAGAAAGCATGCATCGAATTATAGAGCTTCTCTATGAAGAAGGATATAGAGGTGTGGTTGGAGTCGATTCGATTATTGATGAAGATGAACAGCTCATACCGATTATTGAAATAAATGCTCGTTTCACGCAGGTTACTTATTTACTCCCGATCATTTGCCGTTTTTTTTCAACGTACGAATATATCGAGAGCCGCTTGAAAAGATTCTCATGCAGCGCTGATTTGCCATTTGAAGATATTTTAAAGGCCATCACTAAAGCACTCAACCCAGGAGAAGATGGTGGGTTTTTTATTTATACATTTGGTAAGAAGAGAGCTGACGATATGTGGCACTATCGATTGTTCATATTGTTTTATCATATGAAAAAGGAGAAGCAGGACAAGATGCTGACAATTTTTGATGAAATGGAATTTTCTTAAGAAAGGAGGAGGGGATTTGCCGAAAAATGACACGTCACTCTTGGAGAAAGCGAATCGTTATGGGACGCCGATGTATGTATACGATGGAGATGAATTGAAAGATCATTATGATCGCATTACATCATGGCTCCATCAATCAGCAGAGGTGTTCTTTTCATTTAAGTCCAATGGAAATCTTTCGATTGCATCCTTGTTACGGTCTTTTGGAGCGGGGATAGAAGTGGCTTCTGTAGGCGAGCTTTTAATGGCTGTAAAAGCAGGATATTCTCCGCAGCACATCATTTTTTCTGGACCTGGTAAGCGGAAAGAAGAAATAGATACAGCCATTGAACACCAAATATACTGCATTATCGCAGAATCAAAGGAAGAACTGATTTATATCGCTGAGTCTGCAAAACATCAAGGCAAGCAAGTAGCAGCAGGCATTCGTATCAATCCTGAATCAATTGAGTCACGAGCAAAAATAAAAATGGGCGGTGTTCCAAGTCCATTTGGGATAGATGAATCGAAACTTGGAGATGTATTTGATCTTTTTCAGGCGTATGAAGACACTCTTTTGTTTAAAGGGATTCATATTTATTTGGGCACTCAAGTTCTTGATGAAACGTCGCTGTTATCATCGTTTGAATATACTCTCAACACAGCTGTTCGAATAAAGAATGACTATGGATTGACATGCGAAATGGTTGATTTAGGCGGAGGATTTGGGGTTCCATATTTTCAGCATGAAACACCCCTCAATGCTGAAAGGCTATTTCAAAAAGTAGCAGAATTGATTAGAGCGTATGAATCTGAGCTGGCGTTTCCGAGGTTTATTATCGAAATGGGGCGTTTCCTTTTAGCAGAATGTGGTGTTTACTTAACATCCATCCAATATGTGAAAAATTCAAAAGGGGAACCATTTTTAATTGCAGATGGCGGAATGCATCATCATCAAGCGATGACATTTAGAGGCAGGCTGCTGCGCAATAATTATCCAATGCGGCTCATCAAACATTCCAATAAACCCGCTGCTGTAGTGAAACAAACGATTGTTGGTCCACTTTGCACCCCAGAAGACTTAATTGGCAGGCAGGTGGAACTCCCGCAAGGTGAACCAGGTGATCTACTTTGTATAGAGAAATCAGGCGCATATGGTCTTTGCTACAGCCCTACCTTATTTTTAGGCCATTCTTCTCCGCTAGAGCTGCTTTTATTTGAAGGAGACGATTATATTATTCGAGATAGAGGCGACCCGGAAGATCTCTTATTAAAACAGAACATGCCGCTTTTTAAACAAAGGAGGGTTGAATGTGAAACTGACTGAGCTTCGTCAAGAAACGATTGATCGTCTCGTTCTCCATTTTTCTGAAAGAGCCAGGCAGCTTGATGCCGAATGTCAATTCCCGCATCAAAATGTTGACGAACTAATTGAATGTGGATTACATGTCGCCAATATGCCGAAAGAAGATGGAGGCCTTGGATATGGTTTTGAAAAAACGGTGACCCTCTTGTCACAAATAGCTAAAGGCTGTGCATCGACAGGTTTAATTATGGCGATGCATTACTATTCACTTGGCGCCTTTTCTGAAGTGCTTTCAAGTGAGCAGCAGTCCTCGGTTTTTGATGATATCCGGCGTTCAGGAGAGTTAATCGCTTCTGTTAGTGATCCGAATGTAATTTTTATTTATCAGCGAAAGCAAATGGACGGAATCCCCACCATTACAGCTGAAAAAACAGATGGCGGATATCTTGTAAGTGGAACAAAGTTTACAGTGACAGGTGCACCGCGCATTAAGTATTTACCAATTTATTGTGAGTATGCCCCGTCATCATGCACATCTCAATATGGAATGACTGCACTCTTAATGACGTTACCGAGTGAAGGTGCTGCAATTGAGGAGTCGTGGAATTATTCTGGAATGAGAGCATCTATGAGTCATCACATTCATTTTGATCAAGTATTTATACCCGATGATCATCTCATCGGGCGGGAAGGATACGCAATAGAAGATACTGAAAATTTGATCTATTGGTTTCGTTTAGCTGTTACAGCAGTTTATTACGGCATTGCAAAAGCAGCATATGAACACGCCCTCGATATGACTTATCAAAAAAATGATCGAATCTCCAAAAAGAAAACGGCTTTTTTACCGGGTCAACAATTTCGTATAGCTGATATGAAAATGAAGCTAGATGTTGCACACTCTCAGCTCATGGCCTGTGCCCAGCAAGCAGATAATGAAAAGGCACAAAATCATTACACAAGTGAGTTGTATACGAAGACGCTTATTACAAAACATTTTGTGACGCAGGCTGCAGAAGAGATCGTGCAGCTGGCCTCTCAAGTAGAGGGTTTTTCTTCATTACAACAAGGATCTTTTTTGGAACGTCTTAGCCGAGATGTCAAAGCGGCAAAATTCCATCCACCGTCTGAAGACTTATTAAAAGAAGTGATTGCGAAAAAAGAGCTTGGCATTATCCCATTAAAAAATCGCTGGGTATGATGGCAAGAAAAAAGGGAGGAGACTTATTTGACGATTACAACGCCCATCTTTCGAAACAATTATTTGAACTGCTCTCAATTAACGATTGCTGCCATGCTTCTTAGAAAAGGGATTAAAATCGACAGGATTTGGAGGCAAGCTGGCATTGTTTATAGATCTCAAGACCAAGGGTTTATTTTAATGGGTTCCTTTAAGCATTTTCGTGAGGATATTCTACAACATAATGGAATCCATTTAGAAGAAATTTTTTACACTGAAGAGGAATTAGACCTTTATATCAACAGGGTGTTCAAACAGCATCCGAGCAATGGGACAGTGTCTGTTTCACTGGATATTTTTGAATTACCATACTGTCCATTTTATGAAAGGGAACATGGGTATCACACATTGGAAGTACTTGAGGTAAAAGGTGATCATGTGGTAGTTAGTGATCATGCATATTCATATCATGGCACCTTAAGTAAAGACCATTTGATGAAAGCTGCCCGCTCTATATATGATCATACGCCTCGAACTGAAAATCGATATAAATGGATTAAATATGTAGATCGTCAGCAACAACCAGATGTGCTGACGATTTTAAAAGAGCATGTTGCCATTTTAGAAGGAGCACCGCCACATTTTGAATTGCCCGGGGTCGTCACAGGCTTGAAGGCTATTTCAATCATTGAAAGAGATTATATTGATAGTATCAAAGACAACGAAAACGGAAACTTATTAGACAATGTTTATTTTGAAGGATTAAAGGATGTCGCCAACTCGAGAAAACATATGGTGACATTCTTATCCTCTTATGAAAATGGGCATTTACAGCCTCTCATCCAAGCTTTTGAAGATGCATATCAAAGCTGGACAGTTCTCGCAAATTTTACGGCTAGAGTAGGTCTCAGTAAGAATCCCCGCAGCATGATTGAACGGACGTCAAATCGCTTTCAGAAAACATTAGACATTGAGACAGGCCTGCTCTCACAACTAAAAGAGGTGATTCAAAATGAAGACCTATCAAACCATCTCTCTTGATGATTATGTGAATAACAGAGGCATCACGCATCAAAATGAATATGACAAAGGCCAGTTAACCATTGGCGGAGCTTCTTTACCGGCTGAGTTAGTCATGAACCTGCAACATCATCTTGTCGAAGGAATCCCTTTTCAATTCATTTATAAAGATCAAGGAGACAATATTGAATTAGAGGGTCAATCTATTCACCTTCCGCTATTGGAAGCAGAAGCGCTACATGTTATTGGCTGTTCTTCTAATGGCAATCTATACGAAAATATTTCATTTTTACGAGAGGGGAAAGTTGTTTATGAATCTCGGCTTTCCTTAACCGATGTCATTGAACAAGAACCTGCATTTAATGATCGCGCTGCATATGCATTTGATTATATTCATACGGTAGCAGGCATCAATCATCATTTGACATCAAGGCTATGGCTTAATTCGCTCTCCTTATCACACAAGGTAGTTTTTGATGAAATTCGCTTTCAAGATAATCCTTTTATGCATATTTTCGCAATGACGATCCAGCAGTCAGACAATTGATGGAAGGGAGACGTGTCTATGTGCGGCATTGCAGGTTATTGTCATTTTAACCAAGCACCACTTGACCATCACATCTTACTAAATATGAAAAACGCACTTGCTGTGCGTGGACCTGATGATAGTGGTGTATATCAAGACGAATCAGTTGGTTTGGTTCATACGCGGCTTTCAATTATCGATATTCATTCTGGCCCTCAGCCAATGACGAATGAAGACGATTCTATATTTGTGATTCTAAATGGAGAGATCTATAATTTTCAAGAATTGAGAGAAGACCTATGGAATAAAGGTCATACGTTTCGTACGCAGACAGATACAGAGGTACTGGTTCATGGCTATGAAGAATACGGGATTTCATTTATTGAGCAATTAAATGGAATGTTTTCAGCTGCTATATGGGATCGAAAGAAGAAAGTATTTTATTTATTTAGAGATCGGTCTGGGATTAAGCCGCTTTATTTTTCAGAATGCCGGGGAGGGCTTGTTTTTGGGTCAGAAATGAAGTCACTTCTTCAGCATCCAGACATACAAACTGTCGTTCAGCCTGAGGCTGTCATCAGTTATTTATCATTCCGTTATTCCATCGGGGAACAGACTTTCTTTCAAGGAATTCATAAATTACCTCCAGGCGTCTTTTTGAAAATGGATGAAACAGGAATAACAAAAGAGGCCTATTGGCAATATCCTCTCCCGTCGGATGGGATCGATCGAGGAGAACACTATTATCAAAAAGCCTTATTTGAATTACTTCAAGATTCTGTACAAAAACAGATGATGTCAGATGTGCCAGTTGGAGCTTTTTTGAGCGGCGGGGTGGATTCGACTTCTATTGTTGCTTTCATGTCCAAGTATGCTAACGATGATATTCATTGTTTTTCGACCAGTTTTGAAGAGAAAGGATTTTCTGAAGAAAGTTATGCCAAGCTGGCAGCAGACCAATACAATGTCAAGCTCCACTCACATCGAATGAGTGAAGAAGAGTATTTTCAATTATTGCCTGAAGTTGTAAAGCGTAGAGATCACCCTCTCTCCATTCCTCATGAAGTCGCTTTTTACCGCATGTCACAGGAAGCAAAAAAGCATGTGACGGTTGTTTTATGCGGTGAAGGAGCAGATGAATTGTTTGCAGGGTATGGACGGGTGTTTAGAAGTCCGGCAGATTGGCGAAAAATTTTGCTGCTTCAAAAAAGCCGAAAGCTGTCACCAATGCTTTCAAGATTATTATTTGATCCATCCTTTCAGCAGCAATTGCATCAATTTATCCACCTTGAAGATGAAATGGATCATTACAAAAGAAGGTATGCGTGGTTTACTGCAGGAGAAAAAGGGCAGCTTTTAGATCATCAAGCTGCCTCATTCGATTCTTCCAATTCGCACATGGATCAGTTTATCGCGCAGTGCTTTCAAAAAATGGAAGGACAGTCGTATGAAAACAAATTGCTCTATTTATTTCAGCAGATCCATCTGCCGAATCTGTTAGACCGGCTTGATATCATGACCATGTCACACGGTCTTGAAGCGCGCGTTCCGTTTCTTGATCATCGAATCATCCAATTTGTCAATGACATGCCTTTTAAATATAAACTTCCTTACAAGGGATTACCTAGCAGGCTGCAAGCATTTTTTCAATCGAGTCTTAAAACAAGCGAGGTACAAGATATTCCGAAATATATGTTAAAAAAGACAATGGAGCAAACGGTGGATAAGCGTATATTATATAGAAGAAAAATGGGCTTTCCGGTTCCTGTGTATCATTGGATGAGCAAAAGGATGGGAGAAATCGAAGAGAAGCTTCTTGATGAACAAAGCTTTGCAACTGAATTATTTCAAAGAAAGCCGCTAGAACAATTCTTAAGAAATGACCCGAATCAGAAAAACAAAAATGGAGCTGACCAAAAAGTTTGGATGCTCTACAATTTGGAGCTATGGCATGATCACTATATCAAGTCGGCGCGTCTTCCTCTGCCATCTGGCCGTTAAATACATCCGGTCTATTCCCCCTGTCTGCTGCATATATGATATGGAAGGGAAGTGATGCGATTTTGAGGCTAAGTGAGCTGTCAGGAAAAGAGATCGTCGATATCAAAAGAGCGGAGCGGCTTGGCGTGCTGGGACAAACCGACCTTGAAATAAATGAACAGGACGGTCAGATTACAGCACTCATCATACCTTCCGTCAAGTGGTTTGGCTTTCGAAAACAAGGAAATGACATCCGCGTTCCGTGGAATCACATTCAAAAAATAGGATCAGATATGATCATTCTCGATGTGCCTGAAGAACTGCAGCCGCACGGGGAAAAAGAGCACCCATCATAAAAGGGTGCTCTTTTTCTTTTCTCTTCCCGATTTGTTCACAGGCTGAATCCTCTCCTCATATGCTGAAAGGGAGATTCAGAAAATATTACAGACTTTTTTAAATAAAGAAGGTGAACGGTCAGTATGTTGAGCGGTTTAACGGTTGCGGTGATCGGGGGAGATGCAAGGCAGCTTGAAATCATTCGCAAGCTGTCACAGCAGCATGCCAAAGTGTTTTTGGTCGGATTTGATCAGCTGGATCATGGGTTTATCGGTGCTGAAAAGCTTAAAATGTCAGAACTTCCATTTGAACAGGTAGACAGTATGATTCTGCCGGTATCAGGTGCAACAGATGAAGGCGTCGTCGCCACAGTTTTCTCAAATGAGCAGGTCGTGCTGGAAGCAGAATATTTAGAAAGAACTCCAGCACATTGTACCTTGTACTCAGGTATTTCTAATACGTACTTAGACAATCTGGCAAAGCAGGTGAACCGGAAGCTTGTGAAGCTGTTTGAGCGCGATGATATTGCCATATATAACTCTATTCCAACAGTTGAAGGGATTATCATGATGGCCATTCAGCAAACGGACTATACGATTCATGGATCACATGTCGCTGTCCTCGGGCTTGGGAGAACAGGGCTCACAATTGCCCGCACATTTCGGGCACTAGGTGCGGATGTGAAAGTAGGTGCTGCAGATACAGCCCATTTAGCTCGAGCCTTTGAAATGGGACTTGATCCGTTTTCAATGGATCGTTTAAAAGAAGAAGTAACAGATGTTGATATCATCATCAATACGATTCCGAGCTTAGTATTAGATTCATCTGTTATCGTCAGTATGACACCGAAGACACTCATTTTGGATATCGCCTCCCGCCCAGGCGGAACAGATTTTGACTTTGCGCAAAAGCACGGAGTGAAGGCGCTTCTTGCACCAGGTCTTCCAGGGATTGTAGCACCAAAGACCGCAGGGCAAATCATTGCAAAAGTGCTTTCCGGGCTCTTATGTGAACTTGCGGAGGAAAAAAGGGGGATGGAATCATGACAACATTAAGAGGGAAAAGAATCGGCTTTGGTTTAACAGGTTCCCACTGTACGTATGAAGCCGTTTTTCCGCAAATTGAAGCACTTGTGAAAGAAGGGGCAGAGGTGCGTCCTGTGGTGTCGTATACGGTGCAAAGCACGAATACAAGATTTGGAGAAGGAGCCGACTGGATTGAGCGGATTGAGAAACTGACGGGATTTCAAGCGATTGACTCTATCGTAAAAGCAGAGCCGCTCGGACCTAAGCTTCCACTCGATTGTATGGTCATTGCACCTTTAACAGGAAACTCCATGGCGAAATTCGCAAATGCCATGACAGACAGTCCTGTTTTAATGGCTGCAAAAGCAACCATTCGAAATCATCGTCCCGTCGTTCTAGGCATCTCGACAAACGATGCATTAGGCTTAAATGGTACAAATCTCATGAGGCTGATGTCGACAAAGAACATTTTCTTTATTCCATTTGGCCAAGATGATCCATTCAAAAAACCGACATCTATGGTAGCGAATATGGACCTTCTTTCTCAAACAGTAGAAGAGGCGCTTCAGCATAGACAAATTCAGCCGATTTTAATTGGACCAAACGATTAATAGATTCACTAGAAAATCATGAAAGATTCAAAAAAGATGCTTCAAGCCTTGCTTTTCTATGGTAAAATAAAATGTAAAAAGTCATAGGATGGCCATCCGAAAGAAAAGAATCATGGATGGGTCGGAAGGAGTTTTACTGATGGGAAGAGGATTGCATGTAGCTGTAGTTGGAGCGACTGGAGCTGTCGGTCAACAAATGTTAAAAACACTAGCTGACAGAGATTTTGAAATGGATACACTTACTCTACTATCCTCAAAACGTTCCGCGGGAACAAAAGTGACATTCAGAGGTCAAGAGTATACCGTTCAAGAAGCAACACCTGAAAGCTTTGAAGGGGTCAACATTGCACTATTCAGTGCTGGAGGAAATGTTTCCAAGGCGCTAGCTCCTGAAGCAGTCAAACGAGGTGCGATTGTTGTAGACAACACAAGTGCTTTTCGTATGGACGAAAATATCCCTCTTGTCGTACCAGAGGTAAACGAAAAAGATTTGCATGACCATCAAGGGATCATTGCAAACCCTAACTGTTCAACTATTCAAATGGTGGCGGCATTAGAACCGCTTCGTCAGGCGTATGGAATGAAAAAAGTCATTGTGTCCACATACCAGGCAGTATCAGGTGCAGGACATGAAGCAATTGACGAACTATACAGCCAGACGCAAGCCATTTTAAATAAAGAAGATGTAACACCAGAAGTCATGCCTTATCAAATTGCATTTAATGCGATTCCGCAAATTGATAAATTCCAAGACAATGGCTATACATTTGAAGAAATGAAAATGATCAACGAAACGAAAAAAATTATGCATATGCCAGAGCTAGAAGTAGCGGCAACATGTGTGAGACTTCCAATTGAAACGGGACATTCAGAATCTGTTTACGTTGAACTAGAATCAAATGACGCAACGGTTGATGACATCAAGTCAAGTCTAAAAGATGCACCAGGTATTACATTGCAAGATGATCCATCTCAGCAAATTTATCCAATGCCTGCAGATGCTGTTGGAAAAAATGACGTATTTGTCGGCCGCATTCGGAAAGATTTGGACCGTCCAAACGGGTTCCATTTGTGGATTGTATCTGATAACCTGCTGAAAGGCGCTGCATGGAACTCAGTTCAAATTGCAGAAAGCTTAAAAGTATTAAAATTAGTTTAACATTCAATGGATGATGAGGACGAACAGAAGAGAGTTAGGCATCTTTCGCCTGCTCTCTTCTGTTACGTCAGAATGAACTTGGAGTGAAAACAGTGAAAATAATTGTCCAAAAATTTGGCGGTACATCTGTCAAAGATGATCAAGGTAGAAAAAGGGCACTTGCACATATCTTATCTGCGAAAGAGAAAGGCTATAAATCGGTTGTAGTCGTTTCTGCAATGGGACGAAAAGGCGATCCTTATGCGACAGATACGCTGCTTGGATTGCTTTATGGCAGCGTGCAGCACATGACAAACAGAGAAAAAGACCTGCTCGTTTCTTGCGGAGAAAATATTTCAGCTGTTGTGTTTTCAAGTATGCTGAATGAAAACGGGATAAAGGCTGTAGCGATGACAGGTGCACAGGCAGGCTTTGTGACAGATCAAGAGCATACGAGTGCGAAAATTATTGACATGAAGTGTGAACGTCTTGAAGCGGCACTTTCTGAGCATGATGTTGTCGTTGTCGCTGGGTTCCAGGGAGCCGCGAAAAATGGAGACGTGACAACGATTGGACGAGGCGGCAGTGATACGTCAGCAGCTGCTTTAGGCGCTGCATTGCAGGCAGACTTTATCGATATCTTTACAGATGTAGAAGGGGTTATGACAGCAGATCCCCGCATCGTAAAAAATGCAAAACCACTGAGAGTCGTGACATATACTGAAATTTGCAACCTCGCATATCAAGGGGCGAAAGTTATTCACCCGAGGGCTGTTGAAATTGCCATGCAAGCAAAAGTACCAATGAGGGTCCGCTCAACATACTCTGATGATGAGGGCACACTTGTGACGTCACACTACTCAGATAAAATGAGTCATGATGTGTATGACCGCCTCATTACGGGTATTGCACATGTCAATGATGTGACGCAAATCAAAGTCCCGGCGAAAGAAGGGCAATACAGCGTACAAACAGAGGTCTTCAAAGCAATGGCAAACGCACAAATCAGTGTCGATTTCTTCAACATTACACCGAGTGAAATTGTGTATACAGTGACAGGTGGAATGACTGAAAAGGCAACGTCGATCCTAAAAGACCTCGGCTATACACCTGTTGTGACAACAAATTGCGCGAAAGTATCAGCTGTTGGAGCAGGCATCATGGGTGTACCAGGTGTCACATCTAAAATTGTATCGGCTCTATCAGAGCAAAACATTCCGATTTTACAATCAGCAGACAGTCATACGACCATTTGGGTGCTAGTGCACGAAGAAAACATGAGAGCGGCTGTCAATGCCCTGCATGAAGTGTTTGAACTTTCAAGATAAATGTGATTGAATCATGATGAGGTGAAAAAAATGAATTTCGGAAATATCGCAACAGCTATGATTACACCTTTTGATAAAAAGGGCAACATTGATTTCCAAAAGTTATCAATTCTCATTGATTACTTGTTAAAAAACGGCAGTGACTCTTTAGTCGTTGCAGGTACAACAGGCGAATCTCCAACTTTATCGACTGAAGAAAAGGTCGCTCTTTTTCAGCAATCGGTGAAATTAGCAAATGGTCGTTGTAAAATCATTGCAGGAACAGGCAGTAATAACACAAATGCGTCTATTAAACTAACAAAAAAAGCAGAAGAAGCGGGCGTTGATGCAGTGATGCTTGTCGTACCTTACTACAACAAGCCATCACAGGAAGGCATGTATGCACACTTTAAAGCAATTGCCGAGTCTACATCTCTTCCTGTCATGCTTTACAATGTACCAGGAAGAACGGTTGCTTCATTAGCACCAGAAACAACGATTAAGCTAGCACAAATACCAAATATTGTTGCGATCAAAGAAGCAAGCGGCGATCTAGATGCCATGACAAAAATCATTGCAGAGACGCCAGAAGACTTCGACGTATATTCAGGTGACGACAGCTTAACACTTCCTGCTGTAGCTGTTGGTGCAACAGGAGTCGTCTCTGTGGCGTCTCATATCGTAGGACTTGATATGCAGCAAATGCTTAAAAGCTATGCTTCAGGTCAAACAGCCAATGCAGCATTGATCCATCAAAAGCTGCTTCCAATCATGAAACAGCTTTTCTCAGCGCCAAATCCAACGCCTGTCAAAACAGCCCTTCAGCTGAAAGGACTAGATGTCGGATCTGTTCGTCTCCCGCTTTTGCCTTTGTCAGAAGAAGAGAGACTGGATTTGAGCGGCGTATTAAATAGCTGATCAAAACAAATAATTTCGTAAGCGGTCATTCTCAGATGCCCCTGAGTATGACCGTTTTTTATACATAAACACTTTCTTAAAATGTGACTTCATCTTGTTTTCTAAAATTAGATTCAGTTATAATAGCATTAAGCGATGATGGACGGGCTTGAGACTAGGAGGATAAGAATTTTGAAAAAGAAAAATACAGAGAACGTAAGAATTATTGCACTGGGAGGCGTTGGAGAAATCGGCAAAAACTTATATGTCATTGAAATTGATTCAGACATATATGTTGTAGATGCAGGTTTAATGCATCCAGAAAACGAAATGCTGGGCATTGACGTGGTTATTCCTGATATCTCTTATTTAACTGAACGAGCTGATCGGGTGAAAGCAATTTTTCTTACCCACGGACATGATGAGGCAATCGGAGGCGTATTCCATGCCTTGAGTAAATTGTCTGTACCAGTCTACGGAACGAAGCTGACCCTTGCGTTACTTCGAGAAAAATTAAAGCAATATGGCTTCAATCAAAAAGCTGATTTGCGCGAGGTACATGCGAAATCGGTCATTACATTTGAAACAACAAAAGTATCATTCTTTAGAACGAATCATAGTATTCCTGATTCGGTCGGGATCAGCTTCAAAACCTCTCTTGGTTCAATCGTATGCACAGGTGATTTTAAATTTGATCAAACCCCAGCGCTTAACCAAGCCTGTGACATCGGAGAGATTGCGAAAATTGGAAACAATGGCGTTTTAGCACTTCTTTCAGATAGTGTGAATGCTGAAAAACCAGGCTATACACCGTCTGAGGCGATCGTCCAAGATGAAATCTCAAATGCGATGTACAATGCTGAGAATCGTGTGATAGTCGCTGTATCTTCATCAAATATTAACCGTGTACAGCAGATCATTAATGCAACCATTCAAAATGGCCGTAAGCTTGCAGTAGCAGGAAAGAATATGATGACAACTCTTCAGCTGGCAATCAAGCTTGGTTATGTCACAGCAGACGAAGAATTATTTGTGCCAGTTCAAGAAGTGAAGAAAATGGCGAAAAACGATGTGGTCATTCTGACGGCTGGAAGCCATGGAGAGCCTCTTGCTGCTTTAACAAAAATGGCCAAACAAAATCACAAACAGCTTCATATTGAAAAAGGTGATACCGTTGTGATTGCGTCTACACCTCTTCCTGGACAAGAACTCACGTATTCAAAAACTGTTGATTTCCTCACAAGAAGCGGAGCACAGGTCATTTTTGCTCAAAAGCGTGTACATGTATCTGGACATGGCTGTCAAGAAGAGTTAAAACTGATGCTGAACTTACTAAAGCCAAAGTATTTAATTCCAGTGAATGGCGAATATCGTATGCAAAAAGCACATTCTCGTATTGCTGAAGAAGTGGGAATGAAACGCAGTGACATTTTCTTGATTGATAAAGGGGATGTTGTTGAATTCAGAGGACAGAACGTAAAGATCGGCGAAAAAGTTCACCAAGGTAACATTTTGATTGATGGTCTTGGCGTTGGAGATATCGGTAACATTGTTTTACGCGATAGACGCCTACTGTCTCAAGATGGGATCTTAATTGTGGTCATTACGCTCGATAAACAAAAGAAACAATTAATTTCTGGACCTGAAATCATCACAAGAGGATTTGTTTATGTAAGAGAATCCGAAGAGCTGATTGTGAAAGCAACAGAGATGGTAAAAGGAATTGTCAAAGAGCAAACGGAAAACTCTATTGTTGAATGGTCAACACTGAAACAATCCATGCGCGATGTATTAAATCAATTCCTATATGAAAAAACAAAACGTAAGCCGATGATCATTCCAATTATTATGGAAGTGTGATGAGAAAGCCCAAGGAGCCCAAGCTCTTTGGGCTTTTTTGATGTGGCGTTAGGAATGCGGATGGAATACGACCTTCTTGTTCATAATAGGAGGAGAGTTTTTAGGAAAGGATGGAGACAAATGGACGAAAAGAATGAACAGCAGCCTGAGCGAAAGCCAGAAGAAAAAGATAGCATTATGAGCAAAATACAGCAGCTTGGTGAAACAGCAGTACCGCAGTTGCCACAGGATACAAATATACATTGCCTCACCATTATTGGACAAATTGAAGGTCACATGCAGCTTCCTCCACAAAATAAAACAACCAAATACGAACATGTCATTCCGCAAATCGTAGCAGTTGAACAAAACCCAAAAATCGAAGGGCTTTTAATCATCTTAAACACAGTGGGCGGCGATGTAGAAGCGGGTCTAGCCATTGCAGAAATGCTGGCGTCACTATCGAAACCGACTGTATCGATTGTGCTCGGCGGCGGCCACTCAATTGGTGTCCCAATCGCTGTATCGTGTGACTATTCCTATATTGCAGAAACAGCCACTATGACCATTCATCCTGTGCGTTTAACCGGTCTTGTGATTGGTGTCCCGCAAACCTTTGAATACTTAGATAAAATGCAGGAAAGAGTCATTAATTTTGTCACAAGCCACTCAGACATTACAGAAGAGAAGTTTAAAGAACTCATGTTTTCAAAAGGCAATTTGACAAGAGACATTGGAACAAATGTTGTTGGTCATGAGGCAGCAGAATATGGACTCATGAATGAAGTAGGCGGCGTTGGACAGGCGATTAAAAAGTTGAACGAACTCATTGGAGACAGGACAGCTCAAAATGAGGGGCTGATCCAATGATTTTATATACACCTATGCCCTATGAAGCCATTTACGCTGAGGATCAAGGAGACCGCAAACTACAGCAGGTGAACATTCAAGGCGTGCCAGTGATGGTTGAAATGAAAGAAGATGAAGCAGAAATTGTTCAAGTGATGAGCACCAATCCAATGGACTTTTTGAATCAAGAGCTTGCACCAGGCAAGCGATTGAAGTTACATTTAGGCACCAATCAAACCGACTCATATGAATGATTCTATGCTATAATAAAGGGAAAACTTACAACAAGATGCAGCCAAAACCAGGCTGCTTTCTTTCTGATCTTTCGGTAGGTTATATTTTCTTTCGTAGTAAGGTGATGAGTATGGCTAAAAAGAGGAAACGTAAAACGAGAAAAAAACAAAATAAACAGCTAAAACTGAAATATGAATTAAATGGGTTAGTCTTTATTGCCATAGCGATCATTGCCATTTTACAGCTAGGTGTTGTTGGACAAACCTTTGTACATCTATTCCGATTCTTTGCAGGTGAATGGTTTATTCTCTGCCTTATCGGATTATTTCTTTTTGGTGTGACGATCTTTTGGAAAAAACAAATCCCAGATATGTTGACAAGAAGAAAAGTAGGTCTATACTGCATCATTGCAAGTATCTTGCTTTTGTCACATGTGAAGCTTTTTCAGCACCTGTCATCTGCAGGAGTCATAGGCTCTCAAAGTGTGATCAGAAATACGTTTGAACTTTTCTTAATGGACATGAAAGGTGAGACTGGGTCACCTGATTTAGGAGGCGGCATGATCGGTGCCGTATTATTTGCTGCTTCGTATTTCTTATTTGCACAAGCAGGCTCTCAAATCATGGCGATTGTTCTCATGCTGATTGGAATTGTTCTGATCACAAATCGATCACTGCAAGAAATGGTCAAAAAAGTGACACTCCCTGTATCACAATTTATGGTGAAGCAGTGGAAGGCGTTTGTTCAAGATATGAAGGGGATCAGGCAGGCGAAAAAGAGCGCACCCGCTCAGAAAACAGGTGAAAAGAAAAAGCGTTCACGCATTCAAGAAGATGACGAAGATGATCATATCTTGATCGAGGAGGAAACACCGGCTTCTGACAATAGTCAGCCCATTATTTCAAGCTTTGCAGACAGGGATGACATTCTCACCCCGCCGGTTCAAAAAGAGCAGGTAATAAAAGACTCAGAACCGCTTCAAGAGTCCGTGCAAAGTGCACCATCTCAAGGTACGGCTGATGAACCAAAAGAAGCTCCGCCTATGACGTTTACTGAACTGGAAAACAAAGATTACGAATTGCCGTCTCTTGATATTTTGGCAGAGCCGCAGCATTCAGGCCAGCAAACAGATAAGAAAAATATTTACGAAAATGCAAGGAAGCTTGAAAAAACGTTTCAAAGCTTTGGTGTAAAGGCGAAAGTCACTCAGGTTCAT
Source organism: Bacillus sp. SIMBA_154 (assembly GCF_046536015.1). Taxonomy (NCBI): domain Bacteria; kingdom Bacillati; phylum Bacillota; class Bacilli; order Caryophanales; family Bacillaceae; genus Bacillus; species Bacillus sp. SIMBA_154. The sequence continues at coordinate 42,211 of NZ_JAWJBV010000002.1, read as the reverse complement.
TTAGGGCCGGCTGTGACCAAATATGAAGTATACCCAGATGTCGGCGTCAAGGTAAGTAAGATTGTGAACTTAAGTGATGATTTAGCCCTTGCCCTAGCAGCAAAAGACATTCGGATTGAAGCGCCGATTCCTGGAAAATCAGCCATCGGGATAGAAGTTCCTAATGCAGAAATTGCCATGGTTTCTTTAAAAGAGGTCTTAGAATCGAAGCAAAATGACCGTCCAAATGCAAAACTGCTCATTGGACTTGGTCGAAATATTTCAGGTGAAGCCGTGCTCGCTGAAATGAACAAAATGCCGCATTTGCTTGTAGCAGGCTCGACTGGAAGCGGAAAAAGTGTATGTATCAATGGCATTATCACAAGTATTCTCATGAGAGCGAAACCTCATGAAGTGAAGATGATGATGATTGATCCTAAAATGGTTGAATTAAATGTTTATAATGGCATTCCGCATCTTTTGGCTCCAGTTGTAACGGATCCAAAGAAAGCCTCACAGGCACTCAAAAAAGTAGTCAGTGAAATGGAGCGCCGCTATGAATTGTTTTCTCATACAGGGACAAGGAATATTGAAGGATACAATGATTACATTAAACGAATGAATCAATCAGAAGAGGCAAAGCAGCCAGAACTTCCTTATATTGTCGTCATTGTAGACGAGCTTGCAGATTTAATGATGGTTGCTTCCTCTGATGTGGAAGATTCCATTACAAGACTTTCTCAAATGGCTCGTGCTGCCGGGATTCATTTAATTATCGCCACACAAAGACCTTCTGTTGATGTCATTACAGGTGTCATTAAAGCCAATATCCCATCCCGTATCGCCTTTAGTGTATCCTCCCAAACAGATTCAAGGACGATCCTTGATATGGGAGGCGCAGAAAAACTGCTCGGCAGAGGGGATATGCTGTTTTTACCTGTTGGAGCAAATAAGCCGGTTCGTGTGCAAGGCGCCTTTTTATCAGATGAAGAAGTGGAACATGTCGTTGATCATGTCATCACCCAGCAAAAAGCGCAATATCAAGAAGAAATGATTCCAACTGAAGAAACGCAGGATCAGCTTGCAGCTGTCGAAGATGATCTATATGATGAAGCAGTGGAACTCATCATCGGCATGCAGACAGCTTCTGTCTCTATGCTTCAAAGAAGATTCCGCATCGGTTATACACGAGCGGCACGTCTGATTGACGCAATGGAAGAGCGAGGGGTTGTAGGCCCATATGAAGGAAGTAAACCGAGAGAAGTTCTGCTCTCAAAAGAACAATATGACGAGCTCTCTTCATAAATAGAAGAGAGCTTTCCTAAAACAAAGTCAACGGTATAATGATTATGTTAACTGGATGTCAGACTATTTATTTATTTACAAAAACATGATATAGTTATGTTCATCTTATCTCGGAATAGAGATTTCTCATCTTATCATTTGCATTGATTAGACGGAGGGAAAACATGTCGACCAAAACAGACAATCGCCATTTATATTTGAAAGTGATTGACCGTATTAAAGAAGATATTCAAACAGGCGTATATGCGGAAAAAGAAAAGCTGCCTTCAGAGTTTGAGCTCTCAAAGCTTTTAGGCGTGAGCAGAGCGACACTGCGTGAAGCCCTTCGTATATTAGAAGAAGAGAAGTATTTAATTAGAAGGCATGGTGTGGGGACTTTTGTCAATTCAAGGCCGCTCTTTTCAACAGGTATTGAACAGCTGACAAGTGTCACGAAAATGATTGAGCAGGTCAATATGACGCCAGGTACCATCTTTTTATCTTCGCAAGAAGGGGAGCCGGCAGAGAATGATGTCATTCGTTTTCAGTGTGATGAATCTGATGAGATTTTTTCAATGGAACGGGTTCGAACGGCAGATGGACAGCCAGTCGTCTATTGTTTAGATAAGATTCCGGTCAAGCATCTCCCTGCTTCTTTTACTCATGAAGAAGAGTCACTTTTTGAGCTGTTTGGAAGAGAACCACACAGCGGGATTAAATATGCAGTTGCTGACATCGAACCGATTGGCTATCACGATCAGGTCTCACCGATACTAGAATGTGATCCTGAAACGGCGTTACTATTACTGAAACAAATGCACTATGATCAGGATGATCAGCCGGTCTTATACTCACTCAATTACTTTCGAGCGGATAAATTCAGCTTTCATGTCATACGTAAACGATTTTAACTAAGCGGTCGCTCTTCCATAGGCGGTTGCTTTTTGTTTGTCCATACATAAAACCCATAAAACTTGCCACACTAATATGTAACAGTATATAGAATTGGGTGAATGATGTTGGGCGAGAAAACAGTCAGTAAAAAGAATATTATTGCATTATCATCAGTGCCTCTAATCATGACGCTTGGGAATTCGATGTTGATACCAGTATTGCCTGAGATAGAAAAGAAACTCTCGATCACTTCCTTTCAAGTCTCACTCATTATTACGGTATACTCCGTTGTGGCAATCTTATGTATTCCTATTGCCGGTTATTTATCTGACCGGATTGGGCGGAAAAAGGTGCTCCTGCCGTGCCTCTTAATTGCAGGACTTGGGGGAGCTGTGGCAGCTGTTGCCTCAACCATCATGAAAGAACCCTACATGTGGATTCTGTTTGGCAGGGTCCTTCAAGGAGTTGGCTCAGCTGGAGCGGCACCTGTCGTCATGCCGTTTATAGGAGATTTGTTTCATGATGATGAAGAGGTCAGTGCGGGGCTTGGAGCCATTGAAACCTCTAATACAGCTGGAAAGGTACTAAGTCCTATTATTGGGGCACTTCTTGCTTTATGGTTTTGGTTTGTGCCGTTTTGGTTCATTCCGTTCTTTTCGATCATAAGCTTTCTCATGGTACTGTTTATGGTCGAGACTGCGAAGAAAGAGGAGGACCCGCCTACTTTTAAAGAATTTTTAAAATCAACAAAGACCATTTTCAAGCATGAGGGACGCTGGCTCTATGCCATTTTTGCTATTGGCGGTTTTATTATGTTTCTTCTTTTTGGTGTGCTCTTTTACTTATCCGATAACCTAGAGGCGGCGTATCAAATAAAGGGGGTCAAAAAAGGGCTGCTGCTTAGTATACCGCTCCTTTTTTTATCGATAAGTTCCTACATTGCTGGGAAAACGATCGGAAAAGAAAAGGGGAAAATGAGAATCTTTCTAATCGTAGGCATGGCCCTTTTATCAATTTCCTATCTTTTTTTATGGTGGAATCACAGTTTTTACGTCTTATTTATCTGTTTAAGCATTGGCGGAGTGGGGATTGGTATTGTTCTTCCTGCACTAGATGCGCTGATTACAGAAGGAATTGAAAAAGAGCAGTGCGGGACCATTACGTCATTTTATAGCAGCATGCGGTTTATCGGTGTCGCTTTAGGACCTCCGATTTACGCCTATCTCATGGATAAAGGAGACTCAATCGTTTTTATTCTCTCGACTATTTGCAGTCTCATTTCATTATTTTTGGTGCTCTTTTTTATCCAGCCAGATGAAAAGGATGAAAGTGAACAATTGAAAACGGTTTAAACGTAGAAAAAAGATGCTATTTTGCCATCTTTTTTCTTTTTTATAAATTGACATGTAAAATTTTGATAGTTAAACTAATGTATAGTAATATCTTTTAAATTATCCTAAATAGGAGGTGTGGAAAACATTCATTTTCTGTCTTTCTTTAGGCAGAAATTGAGCTCGTGGCTGATGATGGATATGTGTTTCTTCAACACGAAAGGACAATTGAATAGGTCATCCTGCCATTAGCACGTTGAAGGAGACGAAGTCAGCACTTCAGACACGCTCAAATACAGCAAATTGATTGATGAACTAGAAGGAGCTTGAAGCAGCTATGTTGCAAATTATTAAAGCAAGATGGATTGTATTAATGGTGTGGATGATAACAGCTGTTATTCTGTTTATTACTGCGCCCGATTTAGAGGAATTAACAAGAGAAAAAGGGCAATTAAAGGTTCCGGAGGGGACACCAACAGCTGAGGCACTTCACTTATTGGATAAGCTATCAGATCATAACGGGAAAAAAGATACTGGTGTGATTGTATTCTCCGAACAACATCTGTTCCCTGCGAAAGAGCAGGAATTAAAAAAGGCTTTAGCTGCACTCATGACACATGCCCCAGAACTCCACATTGACGGAATTACTTCATACTTTCATGTAGATCCGGACATTCAAAAACAACTTTTATCAAAGGATAAAAGTACACTTCTTGTTCCATTCAAATTCGACCACTACGAAACAAAAGCTGTGAAGATTAAAGAACAAATTAAGGAAGTTTTAAAGCCCTACGACGTCTCATATGAAATGACGGGTCAAAAATTTGTGGATTCAGATGTTATTAAAAGCTCTCAACAAGGTCTGAAGAAAACTGAACTTATTACGATGATTTTTATTTTCTTTATTTTAATCATTGTATTCAGATCAATATTGGCACCTGTTGTTCCGCTCATTACGATCGGCATTTCTTACGCCGTCAGTCGGTGTATTGTGGCTTTTCTAGTAGAATATACGCAATTTCCTCTATCTAATTTTACTCAGATTTTTATGGTAGCCATTATGTTCGGTATAGGAACGGATTACTGTATATTGCTTTTAAGCCGTTTTAAAGAGGAGATTGGTCAGGGACGTGATGTCAAAGAGTCGATTATCATCACGTATCAATGTGCAGGGAAAACGGTATTTTTCAGTGGCTTAGCTGTGTTAGTCGGCTTCTCAAGTATTGGTTTTGCTAAATTCCAATTGTATCAATCAGCCGTCAGTGTTGCCGTAGGGGTTGGCATCCTGCTAATTGCCCTTGTCACGATTGTTCCTTTTTTTATGACCGTCTTTGGAAAATCCCTTTTCTGGCCATCTAAAAGAGAAAACATCCGGCATCCCCAAAGTAAGCTGTGGGAATGGGCTGGGCGCTTTTCATTCAAAAGGCCGCTGATTAGCTTAGGTTTAGTCGCACTTATCACTGTACCTCCTATCCTGATGTATGACGGCACCCTTTCTTACAACAGTTTAAATGAGATTGGGACAAAGTATGAGTCAGTGTCTGCATTTAATACGATATCAGAGCAATTTGGCTTTGGCGAAGCGCTGCCGCTGAATGTACTAGTCGAAAGTGACAATAAGCTAGATAATCAAGAAAATATTGTCTTGATTGAAAAACTGACCCGTAAATTATATGACATTGAGGAAGTAAAAGCAGTTCGCAGTGTCACTCGTCCTGTTGGAGACGGGTTAAGTCAGCTGTACGTCACCTCTCAAGCGAAAGAGCTGGGAGGAGAACTTGGGAAAGGTCATGAAGGAATCGGGAAAATTTCTGATGGCTTGACCGAAACAAACCTAGCCCTTCTCAAACAAAAACCAAAAATTGAAGAATCTGCTAAAGGTATTGACCAGCTGATTGATGGTACAAAAGCCATCAAAAACGGTATCGTAGAAGTAAGGAAATCCCTGATTTCTTTAGAAGATGGGGTCAGGCGCAGTAAAGATGGCGTAGGCACCATTCGAAGTAAAATCAAAGAAGCGAAAAAAGAATTAGAACAAGAATATCGCAGCAGTGAAGTCATGATTCAAGAGCTTGAACGAGTGGTGAGTACGCTGGAACGTCATGCGAAATCGAATCAGCAGCTGATGACAACCATTAAGAAAGTAAAACAATCCTATGAGAATCTATCATTTGAAGCGCTTGAAAATCGGCTTCCAGAAGTAAAAGATATGGATGAATATAAGGAAATCAAAAAAATATTCAAAGACACGAAAGGAATGCTTGATCAAGCTGGAGATCAAATGAGCTTATATGAAGATGAAGCATCTGCCTTTAAACAAAAGATCAAGAAAGCAGATCAAGTGATTCAAACCTTATCAAGCAAGCAAAAACAAGTAAAGCGTCAAGTACAAGCGCTAATGACAGGGCTGGATGAAATTTATGATGGTCTTGATCAAACAAATGAAGGGCAAAAACAATTAATCAAAGAAATGCCTAAAATCGAAGATGGCGCAGATCAGCTGACAGGTGGCCAAAAAGCCATCAAAAAAGGCTTTAACCAGCTATCATCAAAACTGACATTATTAACAGATGGTTTAGATGAAAGTATTTCAGGGCTTGAGCAAGTCAAAAGCGGCTTCACCGAGGCTGACAGCTACTTAAAGCAGCTTCAGCAAGCGCCAGATGAAGAAGTAACGGGCTGGTTTATCCCGAAAGAAATATTAAAACGCCAAGAGTTTAAGAGAATATTCGATACGTATATGTCTCCAGATCGTAAATTAACGACCTTTGAAGTCATTTTAAACGTGAATCCATACAGTAATGAAGCGATGAAAGGTGTAGCCAAAATCGAGGACACCCTTGATCAATATTTACCTGTAAGTGGACTGAAAAATGCCAATTACGGTGTATCCGGTATCTCAAGCTTAAATGTTGACTTAAAGGAAACGTCTGACGGTGACTTTATCAGAACGGTGATTTTCATGTTAATTGGCATCTTCTTTATTTTAATTTTATTATTACGGTCAATCGTCATGCCGATATACTTAACACTTTCACTTATTTTAACGTATTTTACATCCATCGGTTTAACAGAATGGATCTTTAAAACATTCTTTGGCTACGACGGTGTAAGCTGGGCTGTTCCATTTTTCAGCTTTGTCATTCTTGTCACACTCGGCATTGATTATTCGATCTTCCTCATGGATCGTTTTAATGAATGGAAGGGAGAGCATGTTCAAGCATCAATGATCTCAGCGATGAGAAATATGGGCTCAGTCATTATTTCAGCAGTTGCCATTTTAGCGGGGACCTTTGCCGCTATGCTGCCATCGGGTGTGTTATCACTTGTTGAAATTGCAACGGTCGTACTCATTGGACTATTATTATATGCTTTTGTTGTTCTACCGCTCTTTATACCGGTCATGGTTCGTATTTTTGGTAAATGGAATTGGTGGCCTTTTAGAATGAAATAACGACAAGCGTCTCTGCTAATAGCAGAGGCGTTTTTATTTCCTATCCTTTCCTCTGATTGATATAATGACTATTAAATGGCTGTTTCACGTATATATCAGCTATGTTCTAATACATAATAAATAGGATGAACAAAGGAGGTTTCTCATGACGTACTTACAAGAGAAGACATTTGGTACACCCGGTCTTCATACTCATATTGTCAAAACAGAAAAATTTAAAACAGTGACGATCCTTTTTAAAATGCTTGCGCCTCTATCAAAAGATGACGTCACCATGCGATCCCTTTTCCCGCATGTGCTGTTAAGAGGAACAGAAAAAATGCAGAAAACAGGAGAATTGCGCGCTTATTTTGATGAGCTCTATGGTGCAACAGTTTCGGCTGACATGGCGAAAAAAGGAGAGAATCACATCATTACATTCCGCCTCGAAATGGCGAATGAAAAATATTTAAAAGATCAAACACCTTTACTAGAAAAAGGGATTGCATTGCTGTCTGACCTATTATTTCACCCGCACGTTGAAAATGGAGTGTTTAGTCATTTATATGTAGAGCAAGAAAAACGTACATTAAAACAGCGAATCCAGGCAGTGTATGATGACAAAATGCGTTATTCGAACTTAAGACTTGTGCAGGAAATGTGTAAAGGTGAACCATATGCACTGCACGTCAATGGTGAAATGGAAGATATCGAGAATATTACAGCAAACACGCTCTTTGAAGCATACGAGCATGCGCTTCAATCAAATCAGCTTGATCTCTATGTTGTGGGAGATGTTGACGAACAAGACATCAATCGAATGGTCTCGCAATACTTCAAAACAAGTGAGAGAGAGCCGGTCAAACAAAACGCCGCATCATCAAGGTCACAAAAAGAACCAAACGAAGTCATTGATGAAGAAGACGTAAAACAAGGAAAGCTGAATATTGGCTTTCGCACGCATACAACGATTGCAGATGAAGATTATCCCGCGTTGCATTTGTTTAATGGCATATTCGGCGGCTTTTCGCATTCCAAGCTATTCATCAATGTTCGGGAAAAAGCAAGTCTTGCGTACTACGCTGTGTCTAGACTTGAGAGCTTTAAAGGCTTGATGATGGTCATGTCAGGTATTGAAGTCGGCAACTACCAGCAGGCAGTAGACATCATTAAAGAACAATTTGATGCGATGCAAAAAGGCGATTTTTCAGATGAAGCGATTGATCAAACAAAGGCTGTCGTCAAAAATCAGCTGCTGGAAACAATTGATACGTCTTATGGGACAGCGGAATATTTGTATCAGCATGCAGTCGTGCCAACAGGTGAGACCCTTGATTCCTTTTTAGAAGCGTTAGACCGAGTGACCAAAGAGGACATCATTAAAGTAGGGCAGAAAATCGAATGGGATACGACCTATTTTCTTAAAGGAACGGAGGGTGCTTCATGACGGTGAAAACAATTCAATTCGATCAGCTGCAAGAGACGGTGTATCATGAAAAAATGGACAGCGGACTAGACGTCTATGTGCTGCCGAAGCAAGGGTTTAATAAAACATATGCGACCTTTACAACAAAGTATGGCTCTGTCGATAACGAATTTGTGCCGCTTGGCAAAGAAGACATGATCCGTGTGCCTGACGGAATTGCCCATTTCTTAGAGCATAAACTGTTTGAAAAAGAAGATGGGGATGTGTTTCATACATTTAGTAAACAAGGAGCAGCCGCAAACGCTTTTACAACGTTTACGAGAACGGCCTATTTATTTTCAAGTACCGCAAATGTCGAACAAAACCTTGAGACACTCATTGATTTTGTGCAAGAGCCTTATTTTACCGAAAAAACGGTCGAAAAAGAAAAGGGCATCATTGGTCAAGAAATTAATATGTATGATGACAATCCGGACTGGCGTTTATTCTTTGGCCTGATTGAAAATCTTTATCAAGAACATCCGGTGAGAATTGATATTGCTGGAACAGTAGAGAGCATTGCTCCTATTACAAAAGATCATTTGTATGAATGCTACGAAACGTTCTATCACCCAAGCAATATGCTCCTTTTTGTTGTCGGTCCTGTTGATCCGAAGCAAATATTAGATCAAGTAAGAGCGAATCAGGCGAAAAAACCGTTTACAGACCAGCCTGAGATCAAGAGAAAAGAAATCAATGAGCCTGAAAGCGTGTATCGAAAAGAATACGAACTTAAAATGAACGTACAAGGCTCTAAATGTATGTTCGGTTTGAAAACAAAAAACCCGCATAAAAAAGGCGAACAGCTTCTAAAGCATGAGCTTGGAATGAATCTAATTTTAGAGACATTGTTTGGCAAAAGCTCCTTACAATATGAGCGGATGTACGAAAAAGGCTTGATTGATGAGACATTCAGCTACGATTATACAGAAGAGGGCGGCTTTGGTTTTACTTCAGTTGGCGGGGATACAAACGATCCTGATCAACTGGCAAAACAATTAAAAGAAACCCTTCTTCAAGCAAAGAGCCTGATCACAGAAGAAAAAATCGAGCTCGCGCGTAAGAAAAAAATTGGCAGCTTTTTAAAAGCCATGAACTCTCCAGAATACATTGCCAATCAATTCACGAGATATGCGTTCTTGGATATGAGCTTATTTGATGTCGTGCCAGTGCTCGAGCAAATCCAATTAACAGATATTCAGCAGATATTAGAGGAAGAAATTGATGAAGAGCGGATGTCTGTTTTCAAAGTCGTCCCGAAAACAAAATAAATGAAAAAAGACAAACTCAGGTCAAAGGAGTTTGTCTTTTTTATATCTAATCGAAGAAAGCGCTTGATTTGTGAGGATAATGATTGACAATTGTTTTGGTCATTAGTTAAACTCTTTAATAGTTAAACACTTAAACTAAAAGGAGCAGCGTATGGAACAAAATAAAATTGCACAGCTCATTCAGAGGTATGCAGACGTTTATCTCATGATGGAGAAAAAAGTATCGAGTATGATCACAGAAAAGCTTGATAAAGAGCTTACCCTTGATCAGTATTACTCGCTTCGATACATCAATTTACATCCAGGGTGTACATCAACGGACCTAGCTTATGTATGTAATGTGAATAAAAGTGCTGTGACATCAATGACGAACCGTCTATTTACAAAGAACTATATTGTTCGTGAGCACGATCAAGCTGATAGAAGAAGTGTGCACCTGTACGTCACGCCAGAGGGCAAAGATGTCGTCAGCCGAATGGAAAAGCAGCTTCAGGATCTAGTTCGATCTTATTTTGAAAAGCTGGAAGAAAAAGAAATGGAATCATTTATTCAAACATATGAAAAGATTTATCAGATTATCATCGAAGAGGAGGCACAAAGTAATAATGAGAGCAATCATAAAGGGTAGATGGCTTATCACGATCCTTTGGGTCGCATTAGCGGCAGTGTTACTTATCACCGCTCCTAATATGGCGCAATTAACAAAAGAAAAAGGGCAAATTTCTGTTCCGGATGGGTATCCGTCCTCATATGCCGATCGGCTATTAAAGAAAATGTCTGATAGCGGAGATACGGAAAAATCAATCGTCATTGTTTTTCAAGAAAAGAACATTGTCAAAGAAAGAGAAACATCTTTAAAAAAGGCAATGGAGATTTTAGAAAAGGATAAAGATCTCCACGTAGAAGACATCACTTCTTATTTTGAAGCGAACAAAGATATCAAAAAACAAATGCTCTCTAAAGATCAAACGACGCTCCTTGTTCCAGTTACATACGACTCAAGTAAAATCAAAGCATCCGATTTTAAAGAAAGAGTCAATGAAAAGCTAAAGAGCCTGAACCTAAAATTTGAAATGACAGGGCAGCCGTTAATCGATGATGATGTTCTCACAAGCTCCCAGGAGGGCCTGAAAAAAACGGAGTTCATTACGATCGGGTTTATTTTAGTCGTTCTTGTACTTGTCTTTAGGTCAGCGGTGGCACCACTCGTTCCGTTAGTCTCAGTGGCACTTTCTTACTTAGTCAGTCAATCGATCGTAGCTTACTTAGTCAAATATCTAGACTTTCCGCTTTCAACCTTTACCCAGATCTTTATGGTCGCGATCATGTTTGGGATTGGAACGGACTATTGTATTTTACTCCTAAGCCGGTTTAAAGAAGAGCTGTCACATGGAAAAGATAAAATTGAAGCGATTATTACAACGTATAAAACAGCAGGGAAGACGGTTTTATTCAGTGGTATTGCTGTGCTGATTGGCTTCACTTGTATTGGTTTAGCGCAATTCCAGCTTTATAAATCAGCTGTTGCAGTCGCTGTTGGGGTCGCCGTGTTAATCTTGGCACTACTTACCGTTGTTCCATTTTTCATGGCTGTTTTAGGGAAAGTGTTGTTTTGGCCGATTAAAGGTGATATTGCCCACCCGCAATCGAAAATATGGGAAACAGCAGGTCGTTTTTCATTTAAGAAACCGCTTTTTAGTTTATTAATCGTAGGGATCATCACACTTCCGCCAATTCTTATGTATAAAGGAACTCTTTCCTATAACAATCTTGATGAAATCGGTAATAAATATGAATCCGTCAATGCGTTCAATACGATTTCTGACAAGTTTGGACCAGGGGAAGCACTCCCGGCAACGATTGTGGTGAAATCATCTGATCTGTTAGACAACAATAAAGGGCTGATTGCCGTTGAAAAGCTCAGCCGTGCAATTGAACAAACAGATGGCGTAAGTAAAGTGAGAAGTGCGACACGTCCTGTCGGTAAAGGGCTGAGTGATCTATACGTGAAATCACAAGCCAAAGAGCTGAATACCGGACTTGATAAAAGTAATGAAGGCTTGAAAAAAATCCAAGATGCACTGACGACAATGAGTAAATCCATTGAGGATCAAACGCCGCAAATCAAATCATCTGGAAAAGGCATTAACAAATTGATTTCTGGTACAGAATCAGTGCAAACAGGCATTCAAAACGTCGAAAAATCGTTAAAAGATTTGCAAAGCGGAATCGATCAAAACAAAAAAGGTGTAGCGGCCATTAAAGAGAAAATCAAAGGTGCGAAAAAGGAATTAACGGCTCAAGTCGCACAAGTGAATCAACAAGTATCGCTATACAAAAGCATTTCCAAAGAATTAAAGGCAGCATTAGCGCAAGTGGATACGTCATCCTCTGCCGCAGCGGATGTAAAAGCATTAATCACACAAGCAAATAAACAATTTAGTACACTCGAAAAACAAATTCCGCAGGTAAAAGAAAATCAATCGTATCAAGCCATCAAAGCTTCATATAATGAACTTTCTACGACCTTGCAAGAAGGGGCGAAACAGGCAGACAGCTATGCCAAACAAGCAAAAGAAGCCAAAAAACAGCTTGAAGCAGCGGATGCCTTTATCGCAAAAGCTTCAGAGCAGCAGAAAGTCTTGACGAGTCAAATCGATGAGCTCATTGCTGGCTTAGACGCAATTGAAACTGGACTGGATCAAACATCTAAAGGTCAAGGACAGTTAGCTGATAATATGCCAAAGCTTGTAAATGGAGCTGGGCAAGTGATTGATGGTCAAAAACAAATGAAAGAAAAGATTGGCGGCTTTGGTGATAACCTGACCAAGCTGACAGATGGACTGAACAAAAGCGCAAGTGGCTTGGAGAAAATTTCAAGCGGGTTAATGGGTGCAGGTGACTACTTAGACGAACTGAAAAATGCACCAGATCAAGACATGGCCGGCTGGTTTATCCCAAAAGACGTGCTGAAAAATAAAGCATTCAAGCAAGTATTTGATTCATACATGTCGGATGACCGCAAGATGACAAAAATTGATGTCATTTTAGAAAAAAATCCATATGGCAATGAAGCCTTGTCGACGATCAAACAAGTAGAAGCTTCTGTCGAGCGGGCACTTCCTGAAACGAACCTAAAAGATGCATCATTCGGCGTTTCAGGTGTATCAAGTATGAACGCTGATTTAAAACAGCTGTCAGACCAAGATTTCAATAAAACAGTTCTTTACATGATGATCGGTATTTTCCTCATCCTGGTGATCCTGTTCCGGTCGATTGTCATGCCGCTTTACTTGGTTGGTTCACTCATTTTGACTTACTTTACAGCAATAGGTGTAACGGAATTTATTTTCACCCAATTCTTCGGATATCCGGGCATCAACTGGGCTGTTCCATTCTTTGGCTTTGTCATATTGATGGCGCTGGGAGTCGATTATTCGATTTTCTTAATGGAACGGTTCAATGAATACAAAACAAAAGACATTCAGTTTGCAATGACCGAATCAATGAAGAATATGGGATCTGTCATCATGTCTGCTGCCGTTATTTTGGCAGGAACATTTGCAGCGATGCTGCCTTCTGGTGTGCTGTCACTTTTACAGATTGCAACACTTGTCCTAACAGGACTTTTACTGTATGCACTCGTTGTGCTACCATTGTTCGTACCTGTTATGGTCAAATTGTTCGGAGCCGCAAACTGGTTCCCATTTAAACGAAAAGAATAGGTATTTCATAAAGAAAGTAGGAACAATGTATGAGTCGTTGGGCGCTTATTACTGGTGCCAGTGGAGGGATTGGGCAGGCGGCAGCCAAAAAGCTTGCCCAAGAAGGCTGCCACTTGATGCTCCATTATCACCAAAATGAACAGGCAGCCATGCGTCTCTCCGCTCATCTGGAAGAGACATATGAAATAGAGACGCACATCGTTCGTGCAGATTTAGCTAAAACAGGCGGAGCAGATGAGCTTGTCAGGTGTCTGCCGTTATTTCCAGATATACTTGTTTTGAATAGCGGTAAGAGCCATGCCGGTTTAGTGACAGATACAGAAAAGGAAGTTCTAGCCAGCATGGTGCAGCTTCATGTCACAAGTCCATATGAGCTCACCCAATCCCTTTTGCCTGCAATGATTCAAAAAAAAGCAGGTCATATCATTGCGGTTAGCTCCATCTGGGGAGAAACGGGCGCATCGTGTGAAGTGCTGTACAGCATGGTCAAGGGTGCACAAAATGCCTTCATTAAGGGACTCGCAAAAGAGCTTGCCCCAAGTGGAATTAGAGCAAATGCCGTCTCGCCCGGTGCTGTTCAGACTGACATGATGCAAAGCTTCACACAAGAAGACATTGAGATGCTTGAAGAAGAGATTCCACTCGGCCGGCTTGCAGCACCCGAGGAGATCGCAGATGTCATTTGGTTTCTCGCCTCAAAGCAGTCAAGTTATATGACGGGTCAAATTTTATCCGTGAATGGCGGCTGGTACTGTTAAAAAACGTGTATAATTCGTCTCTCCATGACAAAAGCTATGGCTGTAATTCATCTTTTCGAATGGAGGAATCGACATGTCTGTACTTGAGAGCTGGGACCATTGGAAAAATTTTTTAGGTGACCGTTTAAATCATGCGCAGGATAAAGGTTTATCAGATGATACAATCAACAACCTTGCGTATGAAATTGGCGGATATCTAGCGAACGAAGTGGATGCAAAGAACGAGCAGGAAAGAGTGCTTGCTGACCTTTGGAGCGTTGCATCAGAAGATGAGCAGCGCGCCATTGCAAACATGATGGTCAAGCTAGTAGAAAATAATAGCTCGCACTAAACAAAAAGAGGGGTCGTTTGTGCCTCTCTTTTTATTTTAACCGTTTAGCAACATTGTGCTTTCTAAAAATGTGAAAATGCTTTATGATAAAGGAAGGTAAAATTTTGCCACAATGAAGGGGGTAATATCATTTGGCAAAGCTCGAATGGTATTTTGAATATGAGATACATGTAAACCGTCCCGGACTTTTAGGAGACATTTCTTCTCTAATGGGGATGCTTTCAATTAATATTGTGACAATTAATGGTGTTGATGTATCAAGACGCGGAATGCTTTTGCGCTGTGACCACACAGATCAAATTAAGCGCCTTGAATCAATTTTAAATACAATGGAAACGATAAAAGTAACAAAATTAAGGCAGCCAAAACTTCGTGACCGTTTAGCTGTTCGTCATGGACGATACATCCAGCGGGATGCTGATGACAAAAAGACGTTCCGTTTCGAAAGGGACGAGCTCGGTCTTCTTGTTGATTTTATGGCTGAACTATTTAAAAAAGAAGGACATAAATTGATTGGGATTCGCGGAATGCCGCGTGTTGGAAAAACAGAATCAATTGTTGCTTCAAGTGTATGTGCAAGCAAAAGATGGCTGTTTGTATCGTCTACTCTTTTGAAACAGACCATCCGCAGTCAGCTGATTGCTGATGAATACAGCCCAGATAACGTCTTTATTATTGATGGAATTGTGTCGACAAGAAGAGGTTCTGAGAAACACTTACAGCTTTTAAGAGAAATTATGAGACTGCCTGCAACAAAAGTGGTCGAGCATCCAGACATCTTTATTCAAAATTCAGAATATACAATGGATGATTTCGACTATATCATTGAACTGCGCAATAGTGCAGACGAAGAAATTACATACGAGCACGCTGAAGAACCACAAGTATTTGATCATTCTGGTTTTTCCGGCTTCGATTTTTAATATGGTAATGGTAGGTGTTTGTTTTGACTGAATTGGGAAAACGGCTCGTTGAGGCCAGAGAGGAAAAAGGGATGTCGCTGGAGGACCTTCAGGCGGTGACCAAAATCCAAAAGCGCTACTTGCTAGCAATCGAACAAGGAAACTATGATATTATTCCAGGTAAATTTTACGTCAGAGCGTTTATTAAACAATATGCCGAAGCCGTTGGACTAAATCCTGAACAATTGTTCGAAGAATTTCGTAAAGATGTACCAAGCACGTATAACGATGAAGTATCTGATAAATTATCAAATATTAAACCGCAGAGAGAGCTGCCAAAGCCTGCCTCGAAGGTGCTGGAGCTATTGCCGACGATCTTAATCATTGGAGGCATCCTTGTGGTGATCGCCATTATATATGTGATCGTGCAAGCGGTCAATCAGGATAGCGGACAGAAGAATAATCAGACAGCTCCTCAGAAATCAGAATCAAAATACGAAGTGTCTGAGGATTCATCACTCGCAAAGGATCAAAAGAAAAAAGAAAAAGCCTCGTCAGATGATAAAGAAAATACATCTAAAAAAGACGATTCATCAAAGGATGATTCATCAAAAGACGATGAAGCTGTTTCTTTGAAGGCCACGAATACAGAAGGATCCACGACAACATATGAAGTGTCAGGTGCAGATGAGATGGAGTTAACCATTTCTGCCTCGCAAGCTTCATGGCTGCGCGTGAGAGACGAATCTGGAAAAGTGCTGAAGATGGGTGAACTGAAAGATGGCGAATCGTTTAAAACAGACCTGTCGGAGCTCTCCAAGATCGATATCCGTCTCGGGAATGCGACTGGAATTGACATCAAGGTCAATGACGAGACACTTAAGTACGAATTAGACCCTAAAGACACGATGACACAAAACATTGTGATTGTGAATAAAGGAAAGGAAAAGTCATCTTAAGCAAGTAGATGACTTTTCTTTTGTTCCTACTATTATATACATAAAAAATTGCTTTATTGGAGGATTGGATTTCATGTTTAACTTACCGAATAAAATTACTCTTTCTCGGATCGCCTTGATCCCTGTTTTTATGATCATTATGCTTGCACCTTTTGACTGGGGTGTTGCACGCTTTGGTGATGTCAGCATTGAAGTGACTCACCTTGTCGGAGCGATCTTGTTTATTGTGGCTTCGACAACCGATTGGATTGATGGTTACTACGCACGTAAGTTCAATTTAGTGACGAATTTTGGTAAATTTTTAGATCCGCTTGCAGATAAATTGCTTGTTTCAGCTGCTTTAATTATACTTGTTCAATATCACCTCACGCCGGCATGGATGGCCATTGTCATCATTAGCCGTGAATTTGCTGTAACAGGTCTAAGGCTCGTATTAGCCGGAGGCGGTGAAGTGGTAGCGGCCAATATGCTTGGAAAAGTGAAAACATGGGCGCAAATCATTGCGATTTCGGCACTTCTATTGCATAACCTGCCGTTTGAACTTGTATCATTCCCGTTCGGTGATCTTGCGATGTGGGTAGCGGTGTTCTTCACTGTTGTCTCAGGCTGGGATTACTTTGCGAAAAACTGGGAAGCTTTAAAGAATTCTAACTAACAAAGGACGTGTACGCTTTGAAGTCAGAGAGAAAAGCAGAAATTATTGCAGTCGGTTCCGAACTTTTGCTAGGGCAAATTACGAATACGAATGCACAATTCATCAGCAAACAGCTAGCTGAAATTGGTGTGAACGTTTATTACCACACAGCAGTTGGTGACAATCCAGAGCGTTTAAAACAAGCCATTCAAGTAGCGCAGGAAAGATCTAATTTTATTATATTCTCAGGCGGTCTTGGACCAACAAAAGATGATTTAACAAAAGAAACCATTGCAAATACGCTCGGAAAAGAGCTTGTGCTAAATGAAGAAGCATTTGAATCGATTCAAGACTACTTTCGAAAGACCGGACGTGACATGTCACCGAACAACCGTAAGCAGGCACTCGTTCTAGAAGGATCTGATGTGCTGGTGAACCGGTTCGGGATGGCACCAGGTATGTTTATTCAAGAAGAAGATACGTTTTATATTCTGCTTCCTGGACCACCAAGTGAACTGCACCCGATGTTTGAAAACGAGGCGAAGCCGCTGATTTCTGAGAAACTTGGCTTAAAAGAAAAAATCGTGTCTGTTGTGTTGCGTTTCTTCGGAATCGGTGAATCACAGCTTGAAACAGACCTTGAAGATTTAATCGATGCTCAGACCAATCCGACGATTGCACCGCTTGCAGCTGACGGTGAAGTGACACTAAGGCTCACAGCCAAGCACGAGGATGAAAAAGAAACGGAGCGTCTGTTAAAAGAAACGGAAGCGCAAATTTTAGATCGGGTAGGCGAGTACTTCTACGGATATGGAGATACATCTCTTGTCCGTGAAGTTTCCAAGGCCTTGCACGAACACGGGAAAACAGTAGCAGCCGCTGAAAGTCTGACTGGCGGCATGTTCTCCGAATGGCTGACAGATCTCGAAGGGGCATCATCGGTTTTTAACGGAAGTGTGGTTTGTTATACCAATCAAGTGAAGCAGCAGGTGCTTGGCTGCCGGGAGGCAACGTTGTCTTCTCATGGCGCTGTCAGCAAAGAGTGCGCTTTAGAGCTCGCTGAGGGCATTAGAAAGCTGACAGGAAGCGATATCGGTATTAGCTTCACTGGTGTGGCAGGACCTGCTAGCCAAGAAGGACAGCCTGTCGGAAAAGTGTTCATTGGGCTATCCACTAAAGATCAGAAAGACGTGTTTGAATGGATGTTTACAGGCAGTCGATCAAGCATTCGAAAACGCGCTGTGAAATATGGTCTGCATCACTTGCTCAAATTATTAA
Source organism: Bacillus sp. SIMBA_154 (assembly GCF_046536015.1). NCBI lineage: Bacteria > Bacillati > Bacillota > Bacilli > Caryophanales > Bacillaceae > Bacillus > Bacillus sp. SIMBA_154. The sequence continues at coordinate 23,967 of NZ_JAWJBV010000002.1, read as the reverse complement.
AAGAGAGTTAATTTTGTTTTTTGTTAGGTTTACTCCTTTATAAAAGACTGTTTTTTCTAATAGAAACAGCTCTTTTCTTAAAAGATCTGCCAAGAAAAAATCGAATATGTGTTCGTTTTTTTCTTGGCAAATGACGTGAAACAAGGTATAGTATAGATAGTGGAATTGATAAAGGAGGAAACAATAGAATGAGTGATCGTCAAGCAGCCTTAGATATGGCTCTTAAACAAATAGAAAAACAGTTTGGTAAAGGCTCTATTATGAAACTAGGAGAGCAAACAGATACACGTATTTCAACAGTACCTAGTGGTTCGTTAGCACTTGATACTGCGCTTGGAATAGGTGGATATCCTCGCGGTCGTATTATTGAAGTATACGGTCCAGAGAGTTCTGGTAAAACGACAGTGGCACTTCATGCAATTGCTGAGGTTCAGCAGCAGGGAGGACAAGCAGCATTCATCGATGCAGAGCATGCACTAGATCCAGTTTATGCTCAAAAACTAGGTGTCAATATTGATGAGCTGTTGCTTTCTCAGCCGGATACAGGAGAACAAGCACTTGAAATTGCAGAGGCACTTGTCCGCAGTGGTGCAGTTGATATTGTTGTCATTGACTCAGTAGCTGCTCTTGTACCAAAAGCAGAGATTGAAGGAGACATGGGTGATTCACACGTTGGTCTTCAAGCCCGTTTGATGTCTCAAGCACTTCGTAAACTATCAGGTGCTATCAACAAATCGAAAACAATTGCCATCTTTATTAACCAAATTCGTGAAAAAGTAGGGGTCATGTTCGGTAACCCTGAAACAACGCCTGGTGGACGTGCTCTGAAGTTCTATTCATCTGTTCGTTTAGAAGTGCGCCGTGCTGAACAGCTGAAACAAGGCAATGACATTATGGGAAATAAAACAAGAATTAAAGTTGTGAAAAACAAGGTTGCACCGCCATTCCGTATTGCGGAAGTAGACATCATGTATGGTGAAGGGATCTCAAAAGAGGGAGAAATCATCGACCTTGGAAGCGAACTAGATATCGTACAAAAGAGCGGAGCTTGGTATTCTTACCAAGAGGAACGTCTTGGACAAGGCCGTGAAAATGCGAAACAGTTCCTTAAAGAAAACAAAGATATCCTTCTCATGATTCAAGAACAAATCAGAGAACACTACGGTTTGGATACAAACGGAGTGAAAGCAACCGAAGAAGAGGGACAAGAAGAATTGGAATTTAAAGACTAAAAAGACGCTGAAAAGCGTCTTTTTAGATTGTTGACAAAGGGCTAAAATTGATCTTTTAGCCCTTTGTCTTCTTTTTCAGCTTCAGCGTGATAGAAAACCTTTGAAGTCTAGGAAGGACGAGTACCGGAGCGGAGTGAATGTGACATTCGTGAGCACCGGCACGCAGGACTGACACCGAATGCGAAGGTTTGTCTACACACTGAAAAGCGTCTTTTTTTACATTTACATGACAGATAGCGGTCAAAAGTTCTGTCTTCGCTTGAAATAACGACTTACGCCTCAGTCTGACTAGCTTGACAAGTATTTCCGACACAATTACAATGGAAATGTATCACTTGTTTTTCTTAACATGATTGATAACTAATTTAAACTTGACAAGGGCAGTGAGGATCTCATTCCCTGTGAAGGCCCTGTATGTTGAGGTACAAAACAATGTACATGCCGACACTTTATTTGTAAAACCAAGTTCATAGCAAGAGGAGGTGAAAATATGTCGCCTACGATGTTTACGATCATCTCCATTTTGCTGAGCCTAATCTGTTTAGTTGTTGGCTACTTTGTTCGTAAAACCATTGCAGAAGCAAAAATATCCGGCGCAAGAAACATGGCCGAACAAATTGTTGAGGATGCAAAGCGTGATGCGGAAGCATTGAAGAAAGAAGCGCTCTTGGAAGCGAAAGATGAAATTCATTCGTTTCGTGTAGAGGCGGAGCAAGAAGTTCGTGAAAGACGTAATGAGCTTCAAAGACAAGAAAACCGTTTACTTCAAAAAGAAGAAAATCTTGATCGCAAAGATGAAACTTTAGATAAACGGGAGTCCCTGTTGGAGAAGAGAGATCATTCTCTGAATGAACGACAACAACATATTGAAGAGATGGAAAGCAAAGTGGATGATATGATTCGTTTGCAGAAAGCCGAGTTGGAACGCATTTCTAGTTTAACTCGAGATGAAGCGAAACAAATCATTCTGGATCAAGTTGAAAATGAGCTTTCCCACGACATTGCAGTCATGACGAAAGAATCTGAAAACCGGGCGAAAGAAGAGGCTGATAAAAAGGCGAAAAACATTCTTTCACTTGCGTTACAGCGCTGTGCAGCTGATCATGTAGCTGAAACAACGGTATCTGTAGTCAATCTTCCAAATGATGAGATGAAAGGTCGTATTATCGGACGTGAAGGACGAAATATCCGTACGTTAGAAACGTTAACAGGTATTGACCTGATCATAGATGATACACCTGAAGCTGTCATATTATCGGGCTTTGATCCGATTAGACGTGAAACAGCGAGGATAGCTCTGGACAAGCTAGTCCAGGATGGCCGCATTCATCCTGCACGAATTGAAGAAATGGTGGAAAAATCACGCCGTGAAGTCGATGATTATATCCGCGAGATGGGTGAGCAAACGACATTTGAAGTCGGTGTTCACGGTCTGCATCCGGATCTCATCAAAATTCTCGGTCGCTTAAAATTCCGTACAAGTTATGGACAAAATGTCCTGAAGCATTCAATTGAGGTTGCACATCTTGCAGGTCTCATGGCTTCAGAGCTTGGAGAAGATGCAAAGCTTGCAAAACGAGCAGGTCTTCTGCATGACATTGGAAAAGCCATTGATCATGAAGTAGAAGGAAGCCACGTAGAAATTGGCGTTGAGCTTGCGACGAAATATAAAGAGCATCCTGTTGTCATCAACAGTATTGCCTCTCACCACGGTGACCAAGAACCGACATCTATTATCGCTGTTCTTGTTGCGGCAGCTGATGCATTATCTGCAGCACGCCCTGGTGCAAGAAGTGAGACGCTTGAAAATTACATTCGGAGACTTGAAAAATTAGAAGATATCTCTGAATCTTATGAAGGTGTTGAAAAATCGTTTGCGATACAGGCTGGACGTGAAGTACGTATTATGGTGAAGCCAGATTCAATTAATGATCTTGAAGCTCACCGTCTAGCAAGGGATATTCGTAAGCGAATCGAGGACGAGCTCGATTATCCTGGTCACATTAAAGTGACGGTCATTCGAGAAACTCGCGCAGTAGAGTATGCAAAATAGAGCGGTGCGCTTAGCGCCGCTTTATTTTTTTGTGTAAATATGCAACACTGATAGGAAGATCAATTTATAAGAGAAAGGGTACAAAACGCATGAAAATATTATTTGTTGGAGATATCGTCGGTTCACCTGGCAGAGATACACTGAAAGAATACTTGCCGAAACTTAAGAAAAAATATCAGCCGCACTTTACAATTGTCAATGGAGAAAACGCGGCTCACGGGAAAGGTCTCACTGAAAAAATCTATCACGAGCTGCTGCAAGCAGGAGCTGACGTGCTCACAATGGGCAACCATACATGGGATAAAAGAGACATTTTCGATTTCATCGATGATGCAGCCAATATTGTTCGTCCTGCCAACTTCCCGCAAGGTACGCCTGGAAAAGGACTCACCTTCATTAAAAAGCAAGGAAAAGAATTGGCTGTCATCAACTTACAAGGACGTACTTTTTTACCTCCAATTGACTGCCCGTTTCAAAAAGTAGATGAATTAATTGCAGAAGCATCCAAACGTACACCATTTATTTTTATTGATTTTCATGGTGAAGCCACAAGTGAAAAGCTAGCAATGGGCTGGTATACAGATGGTCGTGCATCATGTGTTGTTGGAACGCATACACATGTTCAAACAGCTGATAACCGCGTATTGCCAAAAGGAACTGCATATATTTCGGATGTTGGCATGACAGGTCCTTATGATGGCATTTTAGGTGTTGACCGGGAAACGATCATTAAGCGATTCAAAACGAGCCTTCCTGTCCGCTTTGACATTGCGGAAGGACGTACTACATTAAGTGCAGTGATCGTAGAAATTGACGAACAGTCGAAAAAAGCTGTCAAAATTGATCGAATTTTGATAAATGATGACCATATTTTCTTTGAATAAATGTTCACATATTTATTTCAGAAAAATATTAATCAGAAAGAAGGAATATGCGCCCTCTATCGTGAATATAGTAAAAATGGTAGGTAGCCTGCTATTTTTGAAAAACATTTTGGGGATGGATTTTCAAAAAAATAGCATCATCTAACAAAGATTGTTCTAATGAACACTCACTTATCCATTGTAAATTTAAGGGGGAGCAGAAATGGAAATTTTAAAAGTTTCAGCAAAGTCAAATCCGAATTCAGTAGCAGGAGCATTAGCCGGCGTTTTACGTGAACGCGGTGCAGCAGAAATACAAGCAATCGGTGCTGGAGCGCTGAATCAGGCAGTCAAGGCAGTGGCCATTGCAAGGGGATTTGTTGCGCCTAGCGGAGTGGATTTGATATGCATTCCAGCCTTTACTGACATTCTTATCGATGGAGAAGAAAGAACAGCAATCAAACTGATTGTTGAGCCACGATAATTCTAATTTTATTATTTTCAACCTGCTTACATCATGTAAGCAGGTTGTTTTTGTTTACTGCTATACATTTCTTATATAACATATTCAGTTCATGAAATAGATAAAAAAACTACATATTAGAGCTTGCATTTTTTCACCATGATGATAAATTAAGATTAAGTTGAAAATACTTCATCAAAAATAAATATTTAAGTAGGTGAAATAATGATTGAAGCTTTTTTGAAAAGAGGAAAGCTTGTTTTTATTTTGTTTTTTATCGTTCTCATTGCCGGGGGCTATCTATTTACGCAGCTTCCTAAACGAGAACTGCCAGAATTCCAAGCAAATATCGTGACCATCTCCACTGTTTTTCCTGGTGCTGATGCAAAACAGGTGGAAAGTGATGTAACCAATAAGCTGGAATCAGCCATAACTGATATCAATGGTGTAGAGAAAACGAGCTCTGTTTCTGCCATTGGTTTTTCAAATATTGTGCTTGAAATTGATGATCAAGCCGATTTTCAAAAGGTGGCAGGTCAAATTAAAAATGAAACCACGAGTGCCGCATCTTCCTTTCCTGACGGTGTGATGGAGCCAGATGTAAAGGATGAGTTTGGCAACGTGCCGGTTGGTTCTTACATGATTGTGTCGAGTAAGTCATCTGACTTAGCGAAAAGTCAGGAATCGCTTCGTGCGTTGAAGGAAAAAGTAGAGGACATCAAAGGTGTTGACGGTGTCGTCATCAAAGGCTTCAATGATAAACAAGCGATATTGAACTTAGATTCAAGTAAGCTTGAGGATGAGGGGTTAAATGTGACCGATGTCACAAATGCCATCAATCAGGAATTTGACACTTCTCCACTAGGTGACATTCGGGCAGACGGAGAGAAGGTCAAGCTGTCCATTGATGCCTATGACCGCTTAGATCAAGTCGAAAAAATTGAGCTTTTCTCAAAAACGAATCGAGAGCCAGTCACAATTAGTCAGCTTGGCAGCTTAAAAGAAGTAGAAAAAGAGAAAAGTGATATTGTTTCGTATAACGGAAAGCCCGCCTATTCGTTTACAGTCAATATAAAACCAGGGCTTGATATTCCTAAAATGTATGACAAAGTCAGTGCTGTCATTGAAAAAGAGAAACAGCTGCCAAATGGTGTAGAGTGGGTAGACTATTATTCTCAAAAAAGTGAAGTAGATGCCATTTTTAATGATTTAATCAAAGAAGCCATCGTTGCAGTCATCGCTGTCATTATCGTCACCACACTTGGTCTCACCATTGGCGGTGCCTTTATCGTTTCACTAGCGATCCCATTATCGATCACGATTGGGACCATTCCGCTGCCATTTTTACAAGTGGACCTTAATCAAATTTCAATCATTGGCTTTATCATTGCCCTAGGGATACTTGTGGATGATGCCATTGTCGTTAACGATAATATTTTAAGGCAGATGAAAAAATACGAAAACCCGCTTAAAGGAACGATTGCAGGGGTGAAAGAGGTCGCAGGCTCCATTTTGACATCAACACTTGCGGTTGTGTTTGCCTTCTTGCCACTTGTTTTCCTATCTGGTGCGAACGGTTCATTTATTCGAGCATTACCGTCTGTTTTAGTGACGACTGTGCTTGCGTCTATGGTCATTTCATTGACACTTGTCCCAGTCTATCAATATACAGCGAACCGGAAAAGAAAGAACAAGAAGATTCAAAAGGAGCCGGGATTCTTAGGCAAACCATTAAAGAAATTAGCAGATTTTTATGCAGACCGCGTGCTGACAAAAATCGTGAGGCGTCCACTTCTCATTGGACTAAGTGGTTTGCTTGTTGCCACACTTGCCTTTTTACTTATCTTCGTCACACCGTTTGAATTTTTCCCTGCGGCGAATAAGAAAGAAGTTGTTGTCACTGTCACACTTCCAAGTGAAACGACATTAGACAAAACAAATGAAACATTAGAGAAAATAGAACAAGAGATCAAACAGCAAAAAGGCATTGAAGAGACGGCCATTTTTGCAGGTGGCGGTGTGCCGAACTTGTTTAATGAAAGCATCTCAAACGCAAGTGACCATACTGGTCAGGTTGTCGTGAGAGTAGACAATGAACAGATGACAAGTAAAGCATTGATTGACCGTATGACAGAGCCTTTGCGAGAGAAATTTAAAGATGCTGATATCTTTATGAAAACCATTGTTCAAGGGCCGCCAACCGGAGCGCCTGTGACTGTAACCATTGCGGGTGACTCTTTTTCAAAGCTGATTGATATCAAAGGAACGCTTACAAAAGAAATGAAAGAAAATGGAGCAAGCTTGATCACGGACGATGTCAATCAGCCGGTGAAAACCATCTCATTTGAATTAAACCGTGATCGTATGGCACAGGATGGGCTCAGTGCTCAGTTTGTCAGCAGACAGCTTGGTCTTGTGACAGAAGGACTCCCATTAGGCACCTTTAAACAAGGAACAGAGGACATTGATCTCGTGGTCAAACAGGACATGGGTACACATCAAAATAGCCTGAAGCTAAACGAAATCAAAGTGCCTGTGAATACAAATGAGGGTGGTGTGCCTTCACTGGAGCCACTTAGCCGATATGTGAAAGAAAAAGAAACAGAGCAGTACGAGAGCATTCCACATGAAAATGGTATTCCGACCATCACGTTAAAGGCGTACCCTGGAACGTCAGATACATTTAAAGACGATATGAAAGAAGTTGTCAATCAAGTCGAAAAAAGTGATGCAGCGAAGGATTTGACCATTTCTCAAGGTGGAGAAAATGAAGATCAGACCCAATTTTTTATTGAAATTAGTCTTTTATTTGGAGTTGTCTTGCTGCTCATTTATGTGACGATCGCCTTCCAGTTCAATTCATTGATGCTTCCGCTTTTAGTGATAGGAACTGTTTACTTAGCGATATCAGGAGCCGTTATCGGACTGTTTGTCACGCAAACGCCGTTCAGCTTTATGGCGACAATGGGGATTGTATCATTAGCTGGCATCGTGGTTCGAAATGCGGTTGTCTTATTCGAATTTATTGAACAGCGGCGCAAGCTAGGTCTTGATCAACGAACAGCCGTGATTGAAGCGGGAAGAGCAAGGATTAGACCAATTTTATTAACGGCATTTACAGCACTAGTTGCCCTAATGCCTGTTGCGTTAAGTAATGACCCACTCTTTAAGCCGCTTGCAATCTGCATTGTATCAGGTGTCTTTTTCTCAACGATTCTGACACTATTAATTGTACCGGCCCTATATGTTGTTGCCGTTTCAAAAAAACGCTGACAGTTAAAGCAAATCTCCTTCTATTCGGAGATTTGCTTTTTTTTAGAAAAATATCTAAAAAATTATGTGGAGTGTTCATTTGTCTCTACTGAGTAGACAGTGGTATTTACGACTAAAATAAGACGTGTTAAAATCTGATTGGGAGAAGTTTTTTAACAAAGGGGTTGTACGTCATGTGTGGAACGATGAAAGCGATTGTTAAAAAAGAAAGCGCTTACGGAGCGGTGTTGATAGACATGCCGATTCCAGAAATCAATGATCATGAAGTATTGATCCAGGTGAAAGCCACATCGATATGCGGAACAGATGTGCATATTTATAATTGGGATGATTGGGCAAAGGGAAGGGTCAAAGCACCTTACATTTTCGGACACGAATTTACAGGGGAAGTTGTTAAAGTGGGTAAACAAGTCTCACGTGCAAAAGTAGGGGATTTTGTATCGGCTGAGACGCATATTGTATGTAATCAGTGCTATATGTGTTTAACAGGACAGCAGCATTTGTGCAGTGAAACGAAAATTTTAGGGGTGGACATTGATGGCTGTTTTGCTGAATATGTCAAAGTACCTGCACAAAATCTGTGGCACAATCCAGCTCAAATGCCAGTAGAGCTTGCATCCATTCAAGAGCCGCTTGGAAATGCAGTTCATACGGTTTTGCACACACCTGTTTCAGGTAAAGCAGTGGCGATTTTTGGCTGCGGACCCATTGGTTTAATGGCCATCGCAGTCGCAAAAGCCTCTGGGGCTGTCCAAGTGTTTGCCGTTGATAAAAATGAATACAGGCTTGAGCTTGCAAGGAAAATGGGCGCAGACCATATCGTGGATATCGGAAAAGATGATCCTGTTGCGATGATTAAGCAGCTCACGCGAATGGAAGGGGCAGACGTGATGTGTGAGATGTCAGGACACCCAGTGGCGATTCATCAAGCACTCGAAGCTTGTGCAAATGGAGGGAAAGTCAATATACTGAGTTTGCCAGAAAGGCCAGTGACAATTGACATTACGAATCAAATTGTTTTTAGGGGATTAACCGTTCAAGGGATCACGGGGAGAAAAATGTTTGAAACGTGGCGTCAAGTATCTGAGCTTTTAAGAACGAATACAATTGATGTACAGCCGGTTGTCACCCATACGCTGCCATTTGAAGATTTCGAAAAGGGGTTTGAACTCATGAGAAATGGTACATGCGGAAAGGTCGTGCTTATGATGCCATCATATCAAAGGGGGAAGAAATGATGAAAGAATTCACGTATTTACAAGATGAATTAGAAACAATGAAGCAGCAAGGCACCCACCAAACGCTCAAAGAGATTGACTCAAAACAATCATCCGTGGTCACATTAAATGACCAATCCGTTATACAACTCTCCTCAAATAATTACTTAGGCCTCACCTCGCATCCACGGCTGATGAAAGCAGCGAAAGAGGCGATTGATGAATTTGGTGCTGGGACAGGATCCGTACGAACCATTGCCGGTACAATGACGATGCATGAACGTCTTGAAAAAAAGATCGCTGCATTTAAGAAGACAGAGGCAGCCCTTGTGTTTCAGTCAGGTTTTACGACCAACCAAGGGGTCTTATCAAGTATCTTAACAAAAGATGATATTGTGATTTCAGATGAGCTCAATCATGCCTCGATCATCGATGGCATTCGATTAACAAAGGCAGATAAAAAAGTATACGCCCATTCCAATATGGAAGAGCTTGAGAAAATTTTAAAAAAATCTATGAATTACCGCGCCCGGCTTATCGTAACAGATGGTGTGTTCTCGATGGATGGAGATATTGCACCGCTTCCTGAGATTGTGAGACTTGCAGAAGCATATGACGCATTTGTAATGGTTGACGATGCGCATGCGTCAGGAGTACTTGGCGAAAATGGACGCGGGACAGTCAACCATTTTAAACTCGACGGCAGAGTGCACATTCAGGTTGGGACACTTAGTAAGGCTGTCGGTGTGCTAGGCGGCTACGTGGCTGGTTCTGCGGTTTTAATCGACTACTTAAAGCATAAAGCAAGACCGTTTTTATTCAGCACCTCACATCCACCAGCTGTGACAAGAGCGTGTGAAGAAGCAATTGAAGTACTGTTAGACGAACCAGAGCGAATTGATACGCTTTGGGAAAACGCTGCCTATTTTAAAGAAAAGGTCATCAATCTGGGATTTCAGGTTGCACCAACAGAGACACCGATTATTCCGATGATGATTGGAGACGAGTCACTTACTTTCCGTTTTTCAAAGGCATTAATAGAGCGAGGTGTCTTTGCTCAGGGCATAGCCTTCCCAACTGTGGCCAAAGGAAAAGCGAGAATTAGAGCCATCATCACAGCAGAGCACACAAAAGAAGAACTTGACCGTGCACTGACAATCATTGAAGAAGAAGCGAAAAAACTGAACATTCTTGATTGAGAGAGCGTGGGCTCTCTTTTTCTTTTTATAAAGAGAATGGTTATGACTGTCCTGTTAAATAGGCATTTTTCATAGAAAAACCTCGTATGAATTTATTTTCAATTCATAACAAAATAGTCTATACTGTAGGGTGGAGCTTGGTTTGAAAGGAGTACAAATTCATGAATGAAAAGCAGAGAAAAGCAAGCGGACAAGTAAGTTCATCGGACAAAAAATCCGAGAAGGACTACAGCCAATATTTTGAAGCTGTTTACATTCCGCCTTCCTTAAAAGATGCAAAAAAACGGGGTAAAGAAGAAGTCGAATACAATCAATTTCAAATTGACGAGCGGTTTCAAGGGTTAGGGAACGGCCGCAAGTTTTATATTCGCACTTATGGCTGTCAAATGAATGAGCATGACACAGAGGTGATGGCTGGTATTTTTATGGCGCTTGGCTATGAACCAACAAACTCTACTGAAGATGCGAATGTCATCCTATTAAACACCTGCGCCATTCGTGAGAATGCTGAAAACAAAGTGTTTGGAGAGCTTGGTCATTTAAAAGCATTAAAACGCGAAAAGCCAGATTTGATCTTAGGTGTCTGTGGATGTATGTCACAAGAAGAGTCTGTCGTCAACCGTATTTTGAAAAAACACCCATTTGTTGACTTGATTTTCGGAACGCACAACATTCACCGCTTACCGGAGCTTTTATCTGAATGTTACCTTTCAAAAGAAATGGTCATCGAGGTTTGGTCGAAGGAAGGGGATGTCATTGAAAACCTTCCAAGAGCCCGCCAAGGTAAAATCAAAGGCTGGGTGAATATTATGTACGGCTGTGATAAGTTCTGTACATACTGTATCGTACCTTACACACGCGGCAAGGAAAGAAGCCGCCGGCCAGATGAAATTATTCAAGAGGTAAGACGTTTAGCGGCAGAAGGATATAAGGAAATTACCCTTCTTGGTCAAAACGTGAATGCGTATGGAAAAGATTTTGAAGACATGGAATATGGTCTTGGCCATCTCATGGATGAGCTGCGTAAAATCGATATTCCGCGTATCCGTTTTACAACAAGTCATCCGCGTGACTTTGATGACCATTTAATTGAGGTGCTTGCAAAGGGCGGCAACCTGCTCGATCATATTCACTTGCCAGTTCAATCAGGAAGTTCTTCTGTGCTGAAACTCATGGCGAGAAAATATGACCGTGAACGTTACCTTGATCTTGTGCGTAAAATCAAAGAAGCGATGCCAAATGCTTCCCTGACAACAGACATTATCGTTGGGTTCCCAAATGAAACAGATGAGCAGTTCGAAGAAACCCTTTCCCTCTATCGTGAGGTGGAGTTTGATGCGGCTTATACGTTCATTTACTCTCCAAGAGAAGGAACTCCAGCAGCCAATATGAAAGACAATGTCCCAATGCGTGTGAAAAAAGAACGCCTTCAGCGCCTGAATGCACTCGTGAATGAAATTTCCGCGAAAAAAATGAAGGAATATGAAGGGCAGACTGTCGAAGTATTAGTAGAGGGTGAAAGTAAAAATAATCCTGAGATCCTAGCCGGATATACAAGTAAAAGTAAGCTTGTGAATTTTAAAGCACCAAAAGAAGCGATTGGCAACATCGTCAAAGTGAAAATCACACAAGCGAAAACTTGGTCTCTTGACGGAGAAATGGTTGGAGAAGCTATCGAGGTGAATTAAAATGACGCTTTATTCAAAGAAAGAGATTGTCGAGCGCGCAAGAGAGCTCGCTAAAATGATTTCTGAAACAGAAGAAGTTGATTTCTTCAAGAAAGCAGAAGCACAAATCAATGAAAATACAAAAATTTCGACGATCATTAATCAAATTAAGGCGCTTCAAAAACAAGCAGTAAATTTAAAGCATTACGGCAAACACGAAGCCTTAAAGCAAGTCGAAGAAAAAATCGATGCCCTGCAAGAAGAACTGGATGAAATCCCAGTGATTCAAGAATTCAAAGAATCACAAATTGAGGTCAATTCTCTGCTTCAGCTTGTAGCGCACACGATTTCTAATCAAGTAACGGATGAAATCATTCTTTCAACCGGCGGAGACCTATTATTAGGAGAAACCGGTTCAAAAGTGAAAAACTCATCACCAAGTTGCTCCATTAAATGAGAAAACCCCGCATCTGCGGGGTTTTTTGTTACCTTTTTTTGAAACAATTTAAGAATGGAATTCCCCGCTCTACTTCAAAGCTCCATCAACCTTAATCTCTCACACTCCAACTTTTCCAATTTTCAAGGCAAGTTTATGGGCGACCATGCATACACTGAAACAGAAATGAATTTAATTGAACATGAAGCTCAAAATCGTGACACACTAGACGAATGCCCAGCATAAGATAAAACGATCAAGAACAAGGAGGCATGCCGGAATGTCTGAATACAGAGAGATTATTACAAAAGCGGTGGTTGCAAAAGGGAGGAAATTCACCCAAAGCACACACACCATTTCTCCATCGCAAAAACCAACCAGCATCCTAGGTGGTTGGATCATTAATCATAAGTATGATGCTGAAAAGGTCGGTAAAACTGTTGAGATTGAAGGAACATTTGATATTAACGTGTGGTATTCATATGCTGATAACACGAAAACAGAAGTGGTCACAGAACGTGTGAAATATGTAGACATCATCAAACTGAGATATAAAGATAAAAATTTCCTTGATGATGAACACGAAGTGATTGCGAAAGTGTTGCAGCAGCCCAACTGCTTAGAGGTGACCATTTCTCCTAATGGCAATAAAATTGTCGTTCAGGCAGAGCGTGAATTCATTGCTGAAGTGGTAGGAGAAACAAAAATTGTCGTAGAGGTCAATTCAAGCTGGAAAGAAAAAGATGATCACGAGTGGGAAGAAGAAGTGGATGAGGAGTTAGAGGATATTCATCCAGAATTCCTAGCAGGTGATCCAGAAGAGTAATAGATGACTAGGGCGCATATCTCCCTAGTTTTTTTGTGCCTCGATCTAGGGAAAAAAGGTGCTTTTTTATGCTATAATGGAAGATGGTATGAATTCGAAAGTGATATAGTGAGGGATTAGAAATATGGCAAGTTATACGCCCATGATACAGCAATATTTAAAGATCAAGGCAGATTATCAAGATGCCTTTTTATTTTTTCGCTTAGGCGATTTTTATGAGATGTTTTTTGATGACGCAAAAGAAGCGGCACAAGAGCTAGAAATTACGTTAACAAGCAGAGACGGCGGGACGATTCCAATGTGCGGCGTCCCTTACCATTCTGCTTCTGCATACATAGAACAGTTGATTTCAAAGGGCTACAAAGTCGCCATTTGTGAACAGGTGGAAGATCCTAAAACGGCAAAAGGTGTGGTCAAAAGAGAAGTTGTTCAACTCATTACACCAGGGACGGTCATGGATGGCAAAGGGCTGAGTGAAAATGAGAACAACTTCATTGCCTCTGTTTCCAGCTTTCAAAATGGGTACGGCCTTGCGCTTTCCGATTTATCAACAGGAGAAAACATGGCTGCTTTCATCGATCGATTAGATGAGGTTGTGTCTGAAATTTATTCTGTCGGTGCAAAGGAAATTGTGGTTTCAAAGCAGCTGAATGAGGAAACAGTGAAGACCCTTAAAGAGCGCTGTCATGCAACGATTTCATACGAAGATAGCGGCCAATTAATGGATGAAGCTGAACCGCTCGTTTCCCACCTTGACGAAAATCTGAGATCAGCATTTTTAACGCTATATGCCTACTTAAGAAGAACGCAAAAAAGAAGTCTTGATCACCTTCAGCAAGTTCAAGTGTTTGAGCTTGAACAAACGATGAAAATTGATCTTTACTCAAAGCGAAATCTTGAATTAACAGAAACGATCCGTTCAAAAAGCAAAAAGGGCTCTTTATTATGGCTGCTAGATGAAACAAAAACAGCGATGGGCGGAAGACTGCTCAAGCAATGGATCGATCGGCCGCTCATTCGCCTTTCGCAAATTGAGGAACGCCAGGAAATGGTGCAAATTCTCATGGATCATTTCTTTGAACGAGAGGATCTGCGTGAACGATTAAAGCAAGTATATGATCTTGAGCGTCTAGCAGGCCGCGTGGCATTTGGAAATGTGAATGCCCGCGATCTCATTCAGCTGAAGGAATCCTTAAAACAAGTACCGGCCATTAAAGAGCTCGTCCATTCACTGCCAGAGGAAATGGCGAGATCAAGAGCGAATGATATTGACCCTTGTGGTGACTTGCTTGATTTATTAGAAGATGCTCTTTATGAGAATCCGCCGATGACGTTAAAAGAAGGCAATTTGATTAAAGATGGCTACAATGCAAAATTAGATGAATATCGTGATGCCAGCCGAAACGGTAAGGACTGGATTGCACGGCTTGAACAGCAAGAAAGAGAATATACTGGCATTCGTTCCTTAAAAGTCGGTTTTAATAAAGTATTTGGTTATTATATCGAAGTGACCCGGGCGAATACACATCTGCTGGAAGAGGGTCGTTATGAAAGAAAACAAACCCTTGCCAATGCAGAGCGGTATATCACACCTGAATTGAAAGAAAAAGAAGCCCTTATTCTTGAGGCAGAATCAAATATTAGCGAATTGGAATATGAACTATTTTCAGCTCTTAGGGAACAAGTGAAAACATATATTCCTAGATTACAGCTGCTCGCAAAACAAATGAGTGAGCTGGATGCGCTGCAATGCTTTGCGACTGTCAGTGAAAAACGCCGTTATGTCCGTCCGGAATTCTCAGAGGATGAGGTGGATGTCATTGATGGCCGTCACCCTGTCGTTGAAAAAGTGATGGATCACCAGGAGTATGTGCCGAATGACTGCCATATGGGAAGAGGCAGACAAACCTTGCTTATTACGGGACCGAATATGTCAGGGAAAAGCACGTATATGAGACAAATGGCGCTCATCTCGATTCTTGCGCAAATTGGGTGTTTTGTGCCGGCATCAAAGGCGACCCTTCCGATTTTTGATCAAATCTTTACACGTATTGGTGCGGCAGATGATTTGATTTCAGGTCAAAGTACTTTTATGGTAGAAATGCTCGAAGCAAAAAATGCGATGGTGCATGCAACGAAAAACAGTTTGATTTTATTTGATGAGATTGGACGCGGGACAAGCACCTATGATGGAATGGCTCTTGCACAGGCGATCATTGAATTTGTTCATGATCATATTGGTGCCAAAACCCTCTTCTCCACACATTACCATGAGCTCACGGTACTTGAGTCTCAATTAAGTGAGCTGAAGAATGTCCATGTACGAGCTGAAGAGCATGAAGGAACGGTCGTTTTCTTACATCAAATCAAAGAAGGTGCAGCTGACAAAAGCTATGGCATTCATGTAGCGCAGCTTGCTGAATTGCCTGATGCCATCATTGATAGAGCCCAGACGATCTTAACGGAGCTTGAGAGCGGATCACATGAAGTGATTCCGCACGTGGCTCCAGCTCCAAAAACAGAAAAGCCCGAGGAGAAGCAGCAGCTTTCTTTCTTTGAAGTGGAAGAAAAACCGCAAACAAAAGCCGTCCTCAAAAACAAAGATCAAGCGGTGATCGACGAATTAAAGTCATTTAATGTAATGGATATGACACCACTGGAAGCCATGACAAAGCTATATGAATTGCAAAAGAAATTATAATGTAAGGTGAGGTGAGCAGAAATGGCAAAGATTATTCAGTTATCCGATGACCTATCAAATAAAATTGCTGCTGGTGAAGTGGTCGAACGGCCGGCTTCTGTCGTAAAGGAGCTTGTGGAAAATGCGATCGATGCAAGTAGTACAGTCATTGAAATCGATGTAGAAGAAGCAGGTCTTTCTTCTATTAGAATCATTGATAATGGTGTTGGAATCGATGCTGAAGATTGTAGGCTCGCCTTCCAGCGCCATGCAACGAGTAAAATCAAAGATGAAAATGATTTGTTCCGTGTCAGAACACTAGGCTTTAGGGGAGAGGCGCTGCCAAGTATCGCGTCCGTCTCTCACCTAGAAATGAAAACAAGTACCGGTGAAGGAGCTGGAACGCACTTAGCCCTCCAAGGCGGGAAGATCATTTCAGAGAAAAAAACCTCTGGCCGTCGCGGCACCGAAATTGTGGTCACCAACTTATTTTATAATACGCCAGCCCGATTAAAATACATGAAAACCGTTCATACAGAGCTTGGCAATATATCGGATGTCGTTAACCGAATTGCACTTGCTCATCCAGAAGTATCGATTCGCTTGCGTCATCAAGGGAAAGTCTTGCTTCAGACAAATGGAAACGGAGATGTACGGCATGTGCTTGCGGCCATTTATGGAACGGCTGTGGCGAAAAAAATGCTGCCACTTCACGTACAATCACTTGATTTTGAAGTGAAAGGGTATATTTCCTTACCAGAAGTGACGAGAGCATCGCGGAATTATATGTCTTCTGTTGTAAACGGCAGATATGTCAAGCATTTCCCGCTCGTGAAAGCCATCCATGAAGGGTATCACACGCTGCTTCCGATCGGTCGCCATCCGATTACATTTATTGAGATGAAGATGGACCCCATTCTAGTGGATGTGAACGTGCACCCGTCAAAACTTGAAGTGAGACTTAGTAAAGAACAGGAACTTCATGAGCTGATCAAACAAGGAATTAAGGAAGTGTTTCAAAAGCAGCAGCTCATTCCAAGTGCTTCAGTGCCAAAAAAAGCACCAATGCCAGCTGTGAAAAATGAGCAGCAATCCTTAACCTTTGATGCGAAAAAAGTAAATACAAGCGAGGCGGAAACGCCGCTACGCTATCAGCCGGAGCCTCTCGAATCGGTTGTATACGAGACAAATCAGATTGGCACATACGGGACGCCTGAGCAGGAAATGACAGTGGCGTCATCAGCCGTATTTAATGAAGATGATCCATCTGAGAGTGTTCATTTAGAGGAATCCGCAGCTTCACTTGAATATGAAGAGTCGGTACTGAGAGAAGATGCTGCAGAAACCATTTCAGAAAATGAACGCGTCCCTGTCATGTATCCCATCGGTCAAATGCACGGCACATATATTTTGGCTCAAAATGAACGAGGGCTTTATATTATCGATCAGCATGCGGCTCAGGAGCGAATCAAGTATGAGTATTATCGTGAAAAAGTAGGAGAGATCGAACAGGAAGTTCAAGAAATGCTCGTCCCATTAACATTCCACTACTCGAAAAACGATATGCTGATTATTGAAGAGCATAAAGAGATACTAACGAAAGTGGGTGTCTTCTTAGAGCCTTTCGGTTCAGGAAGCTACATTGTTCGGTCGCATCCGCAGTGGTTTCCAAAAGGGGAAGAGGCTGAACTAATCGAAGAGATTATTCAACAAGTGCTGGATGAGAAGCGTGTAGATATCAAGAAATTAAGAGAAGAAGCGGCGATCATGATGAGCTGCAAAGGCTCTATTAAAGCAAATCGCCATTTGCGTCATGATGAAATCAAAGCCTTATTAGATGAACTCCGGCAAACGAAGGACCCATTCACATGTCCGCACGGCCGGCCGATCATCATTCATCACTCCACGTATGAAATGGAGAAAATGTTTAAACGGGTGATGTAGCAGTATTTTAGATGGTGGGTGAATTGGTTTGCCCACCAATTAATTTTCAAGGTACTTTTCAAAACGCAAAACGCTTTCTGTTTCGTGCTTTTTTGTAACGTGAAGATAAACATCTGCTGTCATGTTAATGGTAGCATGCCCAAGTCGATCACTTACTGTTTTTATATCGACTCCGCTTTCAAGGAGCATAATTGCATGAGTATGTCGTAGCCCATGAGGTGTAATGTGATGTAAATTTGTTTTTGACAGGATTGAGTCAATAGCTTTATTAATTCCAAACGTTCCTATATCTTTCCCATTGGGTGATGCTATCAAAAAATTAGGTTCTTGATATGTAACCCCATATTTAATTTTGTTTTTCTTTTGCCATGTACGATACTTTTTAAGTTCAGTTATTAATGTGTCATCAATTGCGATTGTACGAATGCTAGACTTTGTTTTAGGTATCTTTACACCATACTCATTTCTTGATTTATTAACCCGTATCGTCTTTTGGTTAAAATCAATGTCATCCCATTGAAGTGCAATTAACTCTCCTTTTCTTATCCCTGTTCTTAGTAAAATTAATGCAATGATGTAGTGATGGAAACGGGACTTTTTTGCGGCATTAATAAATATATTTACTTCATCTATTGTAAGGTAATTTATCTTGTCATCATTTACATTACTATCTTTTTTTATAGAAATATTTGAATACTTATTATGTGTTAACATTTCAAGTTCTACTGCTTTAATTAGTATAACACCGTAGCAGCGGGGAGAATCACACCCGAACAATATGAGCAGATCACAGGTGAGCCGTACGAAGTATAGGCTTATTTTTTATGGCGGGAGAAGGTGAGCAAAATGGAGATGGATTTGGCACAGTATTAAATGACACAAGGACCCTTTGCGGTGCTTTTTTGTTGGGTACTGTTTTATGTATTGAACACGACAAAAGAGCGTGAGAACAAGCTGAACGAACAAATTGACGCACAAAATGATGTTCTAGCAAAATTCAGTGAGAAATATGACGTTGTAATCGAGAAATTAGATAGAATCGAAAGAAACCAAAAATAAGAAAAGAGGTATTTAATATGAAAAACTTTGACAAAGGCACGGTCGTTCGCACGGTGCTTCTTTTTATTGCACTAATCAACCAAGGACTTATCATGTTTGGCAAACCTGTTTTGCCGATCAGCGAGGACCAAGTAAACACATTAACAGAAACTTTATACCTTGCCTTCTCAATGGTCTTTACGTTAGTAACAACCCTTGTCGCATGGTACAAAAACAACTATGTGACTGATATAGGAAAGAAACAAAAAGAAGTTCTAAAACAAAAAGGATTAACAAAATAAGAGCTGTCCCAGGCGGTTTTTTTAAATAAAAAAGCAATTTTAAGGAGACGATGAACAATGGTAAAAATCATTCAAGATTATATTTCAAAGAGTAACCGCAACAGACCAGGCAACTATATGAAACCTTTATATATCACGGTCCATAACACCGCAAATACAGCCAAAGGCGCAAACGCAGCAGGTCACGCTAGTTTTGTGAAACGTTCAAGCACGGCGGTGAGCTGGCATTACACTGTGGACGAAAATTGTATCTATCAACATTTACCACTAAACGAAAACGGCTGGCACGCAGGAGCTGGCAGAGGAACCGGCAATATGAAATCAATTGGAATTGAAATTTGTGAAAATGCTGACGGAAACTTTGAAAAGGCAATCGAGAACGCTCAATGGCTTATTAGACAGTTAATGCAGGAACAAGGCATTTCACTTTCAAACGTTGTACCGCATAAGCATTGGAGTGGGAAAGAATGTCCCCGCAGGTTGCTAAATCGTTGGGACAGCTTCAAAGGCGGTATCGTCGTTGCTCACACAAGTAAAAAACCGACTGTGAAATCAACAAAAGCAACACCATCCAAAACAGCGGCTTCCAAGCCTGCTAAAAAGTCATATCTGCCAACAGGCATTTTAAAAGTAACAAAGCCTCTTACAAAGGGGCAGGAGTAAAAGCCGTACAGCAAGCCCTAGCGGCGGCTTACTACTACCCGGACAAAGGGGCGAAAAACAACGGGGTTGATGGCTATTATGGACCGAAAACGGCGAATGCGGTCAAGCGGTTCCAGCTCATGAACGGCTTAGCGGCAGACGGGATTTACGGACCAAAGACGAAAGCGGCATTAGAAAAAGCCATGAAATAAGTAAAACCCCTGTCCGTTGTAGGATGGGGGCTGTTTTGTTTGTTGATTAGTAACATCGAACAAGTAAACTTTCTAAAATATTGTTAAATATCTAAAGCATTTTCACCAATAAAAAAACATACATATTCCTATATATATTCATGATCTTTATTGTTAAAATAAGGTTTAATAAGCAATAACCTTGTGAAATTACTTGTTTTTAACAAAAATATTTAAAATGTTCTCTTCGCCTGCGATAATGAAATAAAATGGATGTTTGCCGGAAAAAGTTGAAAATCCATTTGTTTAAATCCCTTTTGATTAATTTGACCTAATGAATATATTGTATCTTATACCATAATATTCTATAATTGTATAATATATACATACAAGATCGTTAAAGTGTTGATTATAAAATTACGAGTCCGGGTCGTAATTTTTTAATAATACAATTCAAAGGGGAAACAAAATGAAGAGATTTATAACAAGTTTGAAAGTCTTTGTTGTTGTCCTATTATTGTTTGCGATCACACCCATTGTAGCAACCGCAGAAGAAACTAACGATCAGGATTTAACGTTTGAAAAAGCAACGGATATTGTAACAAATGAAGACATAGAAAACTACAAGGCTTTAAGTGAAGAAGAGATTATTGATCGAAAGACAGCGATTAGTGAGGGTTATGCTGAAGGTGATGTTTTATCAAAAGAAGATACCTTATTTTTACTAACTGAATCAATTGTTGAACGTCAAGATCAAAACGGAGAGCTTTCAACTCTAGCTGGTAAATCATCAAGAAGTTTTAGTACATCAAGAAAGAAATATGGAACAAAAGTAACTTTAAAAGGCACAATGTATCAAAATATTGCGTTCGTTGCAGGATCATCATCGTTTCGTGGAAATATTAAAGCAACACGAAACAGTGGGAAGCTCAAGCAGATTACCCTACTTACTTACCATGATTCATTCGGTGTCGTAGGATGGAACGGAGGGTGGCCATCTGTTGGTAAAGTATATGGTGGAAAAGTCAGTAATAAAAAAGTTGCCAATGCCAAAACATATGCAATGGATAAAACACATCGTTACAATTCCGTTTTGCCTGTCTACACCACTATGTGGACAAAGGCAGCTGTGAAAACAAAGTCAGGAAATGCCTATGATGTAGCTTCTAAAACTTGGACTAGATGGCATTAATCCTTAATGAAAGGAGATAGTAAATATGCCTTGGAATACAATTATCACTGCCGGTCTATTTGTTGTGATACCTGTAGTCATTATCACAGCAGTAGTTTACTTTATTAAAAGAAAGAACACCAAAACATCTAATAGTTGATGACTTTAAAAAGAGCCGTTCATATTAATTCGGCTCTTTTTTTATATTAACTAGTCAATATTGCTCCCCAATAAGGCTTTACCATATCAAAACACCCTAACTTTTGCGGTTTCTTTTCGGTGTGGAATTATTCTGAAAATGATAATATATGTCATTATAGGGAATAGCAAGAAAGGGGTAGGGTCTTATGGAGAAAGTGCTTTCTTCTCATGTCGGGTTGAAAATCAATGAATGGTATTATCATATTCAAAGATTTAATGTACCGGATGCCGAAGCGTATAAAGAAGAAATTAAATCTTTGCTCGATAATATGGAGGAAAACCAAGATTTATTATTATATTTCTCACTCATGGAATTCCGACATAAATTAATGCTTGATTACTTAAATCCTTTAGAAAATGGAAAAGAGCGTGCCAACTTTAGAGAATTAGCAATGAAGATTAAAAAAGATCAAGAGAAATTGACAGGATTGCTTGATTATTATTTTAATTTTTTCTATGGAATGTATGAATTTGAAAACTATGAATACCTCAACGCCATTACCTTCTACAAACGAGCAGAAAAGAAGTTATCCTTAGTAAGTGATGATATTGAACGTGCCGAGTTTAATTTCAAGATAGCAGAAATCTATTACCACATGAAGCAAAACCACATGTCTATGCATCATATAGCCCAAGCAATAGATTGTTACAAAGAAAAGAATAATTATACTGTTAGGCAGATACAGTGTTCTTTTGTTATTGGATTAAATTATATTGATATGGGTTGCCCCGAAAAAGCAATGCCTCATTTTGAATACGCACTAGAAAAATCTTCTGACAACTCAACAAAAAGATTAAAAGGATCGGCGCTTTATAATATAGGATTAAGTTATTTCCACAATGATGAACTATTAATGGCTATAAAATACTTTAACGAATCAATCCATTCATTTAAAGAACAAGGATACGAACATTTAAATAAAATTCTTGATCCCATGGTTATGTTGACAAAGTCATACTTTAAAACTGATCAAAATGATTTAGGGTTATACGCCTTAAACGAGGGGATGGAATTGGCTGAAAAATTAAAAGACGATATATTTCTAAATACATTCACTCTATTGAGATCATTGTATTTAGAAAACAATGTTAGTCGTTTAAAAGAAGCAATGGCTTATTTGGAATCAAAATCTTTTTATGCGAATCTTGAAGATTTATCGAAAGATGCAGCGAAGCATTATAATAAAGCAGGAGATAAAGAACACGCAAACGAATTTTATGAGAAGATTCTTTATTTCCAACACCAAATTAAGAGAGGGGACTGTCTTTATGAAATTTAAGTCAGTAGCAGCCGTATTAATAATTGTCAGTATGTTAGGTGCTTTTAGTTATGTTTCATCAAACGATATCCATAATGAAGCCCAACGAGGACACACAACAAGTATCGGTTATTTTGCTTAATTAAAAAAGCCCTTTTCAGGGGCTTCTTTTTTATTTGAATATCCTTCTCATCAATTTCCCCGACGCTCATGATACGTTTGCCTATAGTACCCTTTTGAACAGCATTGACGTCACCCAGGTATTTTGATGTTTTATAAAGGAATGATCTTATTTTGTTTATATTCATGAGGTATGCACCTACTTTCTTCATTAATATAGAGTTATGTGGGCTTGCCCACTAAATGCCCACTAATTGATGACAAACTATAAAGTGGTATGATGTAAGAATAATATAAAACGCAGGAAACACAACAACGAGAGAACGTATGTTCTTGTGTGATTTCCTGCAAATAATTCGACATATGAAATGGAGAAAATGTTTAAACGGGTCATGTGACCAATGAGAAAAAGCGCTCTTAGAGCGCTCAGATTGTAGAGAAACTCATGTTTTTCTACAATCTTTTTTATTTTTAACGTATGTATGAAGAATGAAATGTATTGAAAAAGGCCTGCCACACACCTAGCCTAGCTTCGCTAGGTGTGTGGCAATCTTCTTCATGTTCTGGCACGCAGCTGTGAGAAGAACTTGCTCACTCACATTCTGTTTTCCCCTCAACCGGCAGTAGCGAAGCCCGTGCAGTTGTTTTGAATCTGCAAAGCTTCGCTCTATTTTTTCTTTTCTTTTTTTATATAGCTCTTTTCCAGAGACAGATAGACGATTTTGTCTGATCTTTTCTTTATGTTCTTCCCACACGTGTCTTGAGATCACTTTTTGATGATTTTTAGATCTTGTACAGCTTTCAAGGAAAGGACACGATGCACATTTTTTAGGATCTGATTTGTAGAACCTATAACCTTTTCGATCAGTTGTCGTATATAAAAGCTTCTCACCATTTGGACATATGTAATGATCATGTTTAGAATCATACTGAAATTTCCACTTCTCAAATAATCCTCTTGTTGGATGAAAACGTCTATGGGCAATAACACCAAAAATATGTCGATCAGATAAACCTTTACAGATTGGTGTTGTTAAATAACCAGAATCAAGGGCAACAGCTTCTACTTGAAAACCAAATCGTGCGATTTGGAGATCCAATCGATCAAGATAGGGAACAGAATCATGGACATTACCGGGCGTGACATGGGCATCAGTGATGATATTGTATTTCATATCTGTTGTACGGTG